>NZ_JBTCHQ010000007.1:0-267094 GCF_054254355.1 Ancylomarina sp. YFZ004 | reverse complement strand
GTTTGGGGTAAATGGTTTGAGGTGTGAACTTACTACAAAAGCCTGGTGGATATCATCGGACTATTTTACCCTAAAATAGTGAGAATGAAGTAATGCCCTTTGACTCCATATACCGCAAGTCTGCGACTTGTGGTCCCTACCAGATGACGATACATTCGCATGAATTCTAAAACACAAGAGCTAAATTAAGGACAATCAAAAGCCCAACACATTTTTAAGTGTTGGGCTTGGTAGTTTTTACCGCGACTCCTAGATTTTCGGTAGTGCTTGTAGCCCCATTAGGACTTAAATCAAAACCACTCAGTATTGATTATTAGCTACTTATAGTCTTAACGATGAGTCAATGTACCCTAATTCGCCCTCTATTTCAGATTAAGCTTAGATTATTTATTCTGTCTCTCACCTTTCGTTTAAAAGGCAATTCTCTATTCACAGAATTAGACTGAACACATGTCATTTCTTATAAACTGACAACAAAATTATCTCGTTGTCAAGTATTGTCAATAATCAAATTTTAAATAAATTAAAATGGTGAAAGAAAATAACTCTGCTCATGTACAACAACATCCGGTGGACTGTAAATCGCTTTACCGGGTTTTGCGGATGCACGCGAATAAAATGGATCCAGTTCCTCAGCCATTTCCTTATACTTTTCTGCAAGCTCATTATTTCCGCCACGACGGTTTATCATAGATAGTGTCCCATAAGCCCATGCTTTCATTGGGTTAATTGGTTTTGGGGTAGAATTAATAAATTTGTTAAACTGCTCCTCAACCAAAGGTGCTACAGAGTCGATTAGGGCAGGGTTTCGCATAGCCTTCATCATATAATACCTGCCCAGATCTAAGTAAAGCACATTTTTTGATGGATCAAGATCGATGGCTTTCTGATAGTATTTATTTGCTTCGTCAATATTTTGCATGAGCAAATATACCCGGCCTAATGCTTGATTCACATCAGCATTTCCTGGCTCCCTTTCTATAATCTCTTTCCAGAATTTTTGATAATCGGCATCTTCAGGCATTAGTATTTCCCGTGCTTTTGCACCCGCCACAATATCTGCTTCTTCAAGTTCTTTGGCATATCTCTCTGCTTTTTCAGGATCGCCCCCCATGTTAACTGGTAATCCGCCAAAAAACTCAACTAGGGTTAATTTGTTTTCGTAATAGGAAGAATCTAATTGAAAAACTGAGTTATAAGTTTTCTCAAATTTATCAAGATATTCTGCTGCATTTTTGTTGCCCATTTGCATACCCATATAAAAGTGCAGGACTTCAATTTTACCTTTATATGAAAGATACATTGCGTTGTCCGGGTCATTTTCTACGGCCAAATGGATATGTTTCAAAGTCTCATCCAATGTTTCCTTTATCGCTCTAGGATTGGCCATTCCAATTTGGAGAGTGGTTCTGCATAATTCAAACCAGGCAAGTGCATCTTTTGGATTTTCATTAGTAATTTGTTCAAGCAATACTTTAGCGGAATCGGCATGTCCGGTTATCCTCAACTCGTAAGCTTCAAAAACTTTCTGATCCGCTTTTTGACTAGTAAAGGAGATTATCCCAGCACAGATCAATACCATAATAACACCCATTGACACTAAGCTAAATTTTGGTATTTTCATCTTTTGTGTTTTTAATCTTTTATTAAAATATAACTTATTAAATAGGCACTACTTTTTTTTACCCTTTAACATCGTGTGCTAGAAACGATTTTTGATACATCCAGTCAGGCATCAGGGCTCAATCACATTCTCTGCCTTCACCAATAATATTTGATGGGTCATCAACTCCGACACCGGCTACAACCTGGTTAATATTATTCTTAACTTCAAAATTCATTGGATTTATTAAGAACAAAGTACCGCCCAATATTGGATCTATAATACCACAAAAATCATTATTTACAATGCTCCAGTTATTTCCCCGTTCGGTGTAAAGACCAGTGTATCCACTGCCGTAAAATACATTGTTTTTAAGCTCTGTATTATCCATATCGTAGGTCGCCATGGCTACGCCTCCGCTAACGTTAATCTTGTTGTTTTTTATGAATGATTTTCCTACCGGCAATTCTGCATCAGGATTATTATTCAAATAAAGACTGGCCCTTTTGCTGTACTTAAAATCACAATTTACAATACGCCAACTATGTGATAAGCTTGATCTGACAGCATTATTATTATTATCAGTCTTACAATTTTTTACTGTTACTGTCGAGTTATTACCAATAAAAAATAGCGGCAAAATAGCTAAATGGGCATTTTCCACTTTAACATTTTTAGCTTCAAAACTGCCGATTGAAGCACCAAATGCAGCTAAACCTGCATACAAACTATAACCTTTATTCAAATACCTCCCATTTTCTTCCCCAATAACCGCGATATTTTTATATATCACATTCAAGTTAACCGGATTGACCAAATCATTATCAAGCTTCTTATACTGAACATGAAGAGCTTGCATTGAGTTTCCTTCTTCCGGGTCTTTACCTGGTACGTATTGATAATATGGTGTGGTTGGTTCATCCACTATAATTGTCATATCCGAAACTGCAACAGTCCGCATTTCTTTGTTATAATGATGAGCAAAACAGAACATAAAAAAACCATCTGTAGTCTTAAATGAAAATTCAAGCGGCGGGCATTCACTAACATCAAACAACTGTCCCGGCACAGTCTGTATGGTTGTTTTATCCATCCCAGAACCTTTCAGAGTTCCGTTAAAATCCCAACGAATTATACTTTTATGTAAATAAAATTGGCCTTCTGCAAGCTGAACAACTTCACCTGGATTGGCATTTTGCAGGGCATCGTTAATATTGTTCCAGTCTTCTTCTGCTTTAACAAGTACATCTGTTGCCATACTTGGCATAACTTTCGCTATGCCATTTTTAAGAGAATTCACAGACAAATCCTCATTTAGTAACTCATCCGTTTCTGAGCATGCCGTTAGCAGACAAATGCCCACAATTAAGAATAAATAATTTCTGATTGTTTTCATGATTTTGGATTTTCTTTAAACATTAAACGATAGGGTACACAAAAATAAAGGAATGAAACCCTGTGTTCTTTGCTTAATGTCCCAAAGATTTTCCTTGGTGTTCCAAATAGAGCAATTTGAACTTAATTGCGAATTTTACTCGGGTTCATGCCGAATTCTTGAGTAAAGACTATGCTGAAATGAAATATATCTTTAAATCCTGTTGCGTATGTAGCTTGCGTTGAATTGAGCTCAGATGTCATTAGTAATTCTCTTGCTTTAGGTAGGCGGATGGAGCACAGATACTCTTTTAGGTTTGTGTTTGTTAATGATTTGAATTCACGATGTAATATAGGTGCGACTCATGGCTATTAGACGTAATTCCAAACTTTCATTTTTCATAAATTTGTGTGGTTTGAGGTCGATACATAAAAAACTAAAAATGTATTTCACGGACAATTTTGAACTAATCAAGAGAACTGAATGTGTCCAATTCGCCTCATCTCTTCTTTCTTTCATCATGACTCACTTGATCCAGCAAACATAGCCGGAGTCAAAACCTAATCCTTTCATATCAAATCGTATTATATTAGACATCAGTATACAGATTAGCACACAAGTATACAACACGAGCATGTACTTATACGATAAGCATATGTGAAGGTTGCTCTGTATTTTACGAACGCAATTTAGACAGCAAAGACACCCTTCGCATCCTTTATCTAATTCGGCCTTACTGTATATTATATTGGTAACTAAAGCATCTTCAGTTACAGAAAATAAATGAGTGGAATAGATCTCTTTAAGAAAAAAAGAATGCCTTACCAAAAGGATATAAACTATTATGAAGAAAGGAAAATTTAGAATTACTGGAAAGACTCTTTTCGTAACAATTTGATGAATCAATGGATTCTGTGACGAATGGAAATAAAGCAGACCTGCACGCACAGCTAAAGGAAAAAGGCGTGGAACTATTAAGCGGAAGTATAGAAGAATCACCTATGGCTTATAAGGATATTTTTGAAGTGATGAAGCAACAAAAAAGCCTGGTGGATATCATCGGACTGTTTTACCCTAAAATAGCAAGAATGAAGTAAGCCTCACTTCATACGTAAGGCTCCGACTTGGGGGCATTGCATGAGGAAATTACAATTACATTTCTGTTTGAATGTGGGAGCTAAATAATTAACAAAATGACATAATTTCCAGAATAATCAGGTTTTATATGAGACAAAATGATGTCAGACTGATACGAATTAATTCCTTTGAAAAATCATTTATTGCTATCATATATATAGAACCCAACTATATTTTTGTCTTTATCTATTTTAATCCTTTTATAGGCTCTATAAAATTGATGTTCAGATGTAAGAGCAGCTGATGGAATAGCCGTTTTATTTGTATTCTCAATTAAATAAGATACCACAATCTCCCAAATTTTCTCGTTTGCTTTATACTCGGCCTGTTCAAGACGAAAATCCGGAGTTTCTAAAGCCGATAAACCTTTTAGTTGAATCGTTGCAATGTCAAGTAATTCTATTAAAGTCATTATTCTAATTTGTTTTGTTGGTATTAGTCATTAAACACAAGGGCTAATAGTACGCGTAGCAGAGGTGTGCTCTTCGTTTTACACAAGATACTATAAAAAAGATTAGCATGATAGTGTATCCTCCACGAGGAATGATTTTCATATTGCATTCATAGGCTACTCGTATAACTGCTACGCAGCACCCTTACCTAGCTTACAAACGCAAAATGGTCTTCTGATATGTAATCGGAAGACCATTCTTTATTTTTATTGAATTTTGCTTTATTCTTTCAAAATAAATGCTTGTTGGCACATTACCATGTCTTTATAGATAATCTCAAAAATCCATTCCCCAAACTGCATTTCCCAATCAAATTCAAATATAAAGAACCCCTAAGTCCCCGAAAAGAGGAATAAAAAAAACACCAACAGAAGCCCCTTTAGGGTTCCGAAAGCTTTCGGAATGGGGTAAATGGTTTGAGGTGTGAACTTACTACAAAAGTCTGGTGGATGTCATCGGACTATTTTACCCTAAAATAGTGAGAATGAAGTAATGCCCTTTGACTCCATATACCGCAAGTCTGCGACTTGTGGTCCCTACCAGATGACGATACATTCGCATGAATTCTAAAACACAAGAGCTAAATGAAGGACAATCAAAAGATAAAAGCTTGTATAAGAGCAGGTGCCTTTTATTTGTTTCGGATTAAATAACATGTTAATGAGCTTACGAGTAATTCAGAGATATCATCTACATATATTGAGCAGCAGAGGATCGCTAGCCATTCAATTTTAATATTGGTTTTTGTTTTCCATAATTATTGTACTAATTTCGTTTGAAGTTTGGTGAAATGTATTCAGTTGCAACTATTCAACTTCAAACAATCAAAATAATCTAAAGCCTAGATAAAATAGCATCATGGAAATAGAACCTAAATTAAAACCTCTCTACGCCAACCTGAAAAGATTAAAGATAGGAGATTACCTATATACAAAAGAATTTAAGTTATTAGCAATAGAAAATGACCTAGATGAAGATTGGGATTTTTGCTTGAAAGAAGTTTCTCAACTACATAATATTGTATTCTCAGAACATCTTGATTCAGAAGATAGAGAAAAAGCTCTTATTTTTCTAATGACTATCTGGTATGATGAAGGCTATGAATATTTTATGGGGTATGTAGCTATGCTTCTTTTAAGCTTTGCAGAGTGGCATTCTACAAAGTTAGATTTCAATTCATTACATGATAAATTAAAACAATTAGGTGTAAATGAACATGATCTTTTACAATTCACAAAAAAAAATAGAATTATCAGAGATTCTAAACCAGAAAAAATTGAAGAATGTATTTTTGAAACTAATGAGATTCCAAAAATCAAAGTTAATCCAAAAAAAGTTTTCGTAGTCCATGGACATGACGACAAAGCCCGATTAGAATTATGTAATATATTAAAAGATGACTTAGGAATGGAACCTGTTGTCTTGCAACAAGAATCTAATGTCTCAATAGAAACTATAATTACAAAATTTGAAAGATTAGCAGCTGATTGCTCTACTGCATTAATTCTTTTTACACCAGATGATAGTTCAGAAGGAAAATTTAGAGCTAGGCAAAATGTAATTTTAGAATTAGGCTATTTCCTTGGAAAATTTCAGGGACAAAAAAATCGAAGAATTGCTATAATAAAAAGAGGTGACATTGAAATTCCTTCAGATATTTCAGGTGTTCTTTACTTAGAATATCATAAGAATATGAAAGAAATATTTTATGACCTTCAGAAGCAATTTGAAGCATGGGAGAACTAATACTGGTGGTTATAATAGATAAGCATTAATATGTCAACAAAATCAAAAGGTGATATACTAGAGTCAATTACTGAAATACTAGAAAGAAGTCTTTCTAGTAAATCGACAGTTATTACCAAAAATAAAAAAATTGAAGATTTAGATGGACTCGTTCGAGAGGTTGACATTTATATTGAAACTATTGCTAACAAAAGAAAATTCAACATAGTAATAGAGTGTAAAAATTACAAAGAAGGATCTAGGATTGAAATAGATAAGATAAGTGCATTTTATGACAAATGTCAAAGGCTACCATCTATTCATAAAATGATTTTCCTTACAACAAGTGACTATCAAAGTGGCGCTATAATTAAGGCTAAATCCCGAAATATTGATCTTTATAGAATCACAAAAGAGTCGATTAATTCAGACAATCAATTAGGCATCGATAATATTTCTATTATAGAAAAAAAATGCAAAATACTGGGAATTAGGTTTAATAGTGATAAACTACGCCAAGATAAAATCTTCACAAACAAAAAACTAGAATTCTATAATAAAAATAAGGAGTCTCTTAAACATGATGATCTCAATCAAATTCTACTTGATTTACCTGAAATTTGGAGTTTCTTATTTACAAGATCAGGTCTTTTATTAAACTATAAAAAAATAATTTATCCAAACGTAAAGGCCGAAAACATTTACACTAATTATAATGGAGAGTATTACCCTGTCGAGTCAATACAATTTACCCTAGAAATTGAATACTCATACAAACCTCTCAAATTAAACAATATAAAAAAATATCAATCTCTTTCTGAAGAAACAACTTTAGCAATATTTTCAGACCTTGAATTTATAGCTAAAGGAATAAAGCATCAATTTTGCTACGTCAAGCCAACTGATGAAAATGAAGGGAAATTTTTCATTTCATCTCCTGATATAGAAAAACCAATTGAGTTAAAAACATTGGCAAGTTTTAAAGAAGGTCCAAAACCAATTTCAAAAGCTAAATCAAAAATTCGTAATATTCAGGTGTTGCCTTACGAGTATAAAATGGCTGATCAAGCTTTCAAAAATTCTACATCCAACTGTCAAGATGTACCAGAAACTAAAACCACAAATTTACGTAAGGAATTAAAATCAAGAAAATCTTCCATCTATTTAGGACTTGATGAACAAGAAAAAAAATTATTTTTTATGATACCCTTTTCTCGCGACAATAAAATTATTACAGCAAAATTCCCTGAACCTATTAGTTTGTATTTCAATCATTCCGTTGAACTATATACAAAAAGCTTATCTTATAGAGACACAATGGTTTCAAATTCTCCTAAAGATGAAGGTTTATTGATGCAAGACGACAGCTATCACAAATTTTTACAATACAGTATTAGTAGTATACTTATGCTTCATTCAGCAATAGAATTGTTTATAAATTCCAACATTAAAGATAATTTCGAAATAGAACTGGACGGTAGGCGCTTAAACAAGAAAGAAATCGAAGAAGAATTGACTCTAAGTCAGAAAATAGAAAAGATTATACCACTAATTAGCACTTTTAAACTCAACTCAAACAAAAGAATCATAAATAGCTTGATAAATTTAAATGAGTTAAATGAAGAATTACAAAACTTAAAAACTTCAGGTTCTATTGGTCAACAATTTCTTGAAACATTTGAAAAGCTAATACAGTTTAAAATGGATTATTGCTTTGAATCGACTAAAAAACTTTTTAAAAAAGTGAATAAACATTATATTCTAAATGAATTTGAAAACTAATCTATTATCTTCTAATAGTATAATAAATTTAGCTTTAATAAGCTGATTTAGGCAGAATTCTAAAGTAGTGATATACCAGCAAACTGTTTGAATTATCAAATTTGCAGTACCCACACAGTACCTATACGACATATAACCTTATTTTACTACAATTGTGGTGATACTGGCTTGATCAAAAAAAGGAAATACAAACGTATCTCCTTTTTTTATATCCCTAAATGAGCTCTTCCTACTATAGACTCTGCCCCAAACTGTGACACTCAACTAACAAGGAATCAGCTACAGAATTGAGAAACTGATTTAAGTAGATAAGTCCAATCAAACTTGCACCCATAAAAAATCCCCCAAAAGCATAAGCGTGCTTCAGGGGGATCAGCTAAAAAAAAATCTGGTTTTAATTTTGTTCTGTTTCTTCAGTTTTGTGAGTCGTTCTCATTTTAATTGAGATTTCTAATTTCTGGATACTTTCGTTGATCTCTTTAATGATCTTGTCGAGTTCGCCCCCCGGTTCAAGTGCAGACATAGATACCAGATACATAAACATACTATCTAAACTCACTGAAAGTTTCTGACGCAAGAACTTGGTATTATCATCGCGTTTTTCGCTCACGAATTTACTCTTACGGGTTTCAATAGCCGAAACCAAAATATTGAGAGCAGACTCAATCTGGTCAATATTTTCTTGAATAGCCAGAGTTTTGATAGCAGCTTTAGCCTCCTCTTTGTTCATACAATCGCTTAGAAACATTCTGGCACTGGCATTTTGCACCGGATAGCCTTCGTTGTGTAAATTGTAACCATGTGTTTTACTTAGCTCTATCAGAGTCTTAGCTGCCTCACGCTTGTCAGCATCGGGATGCAGCTCTAATGCCTTACAAACAAACTTAAAAGCCCTCCATGCATTATTAAAGGCCGCATCAGCTATTTCAACACTATGAGTTTCACTTACTGTGCTCAGCTTGTTTAAATGGGTCTTTAAATTACCTACCGTTGTTTCAACTTTAGTGTAAAAACCTAATACATTAAACTTACTCCAATCGTAAGCCTTTGTAATTTTAAGGACATGGTCTCCAAGAGAAACAAATTCGGCATTTCTTAGCCTGGCTTCATTAAAACTATCAATTTGCATATGTCTATAATTTTTGAATTGGTCATCTGACACGCCCTGTATAGCCTTTATTCTGTGAGTAAATCCCAATTGTTCAGGATGACTCATGAGCATCTCATCTCCCAAAATTTTTAAAATACAATCAAGAAGTTACGACGTATTCAAATATCAATCAAGCATATACACAAATAAAAACAGTGCAACACCTTAACACACTTGCATTTATACAGTAAAACTAGGGCTTTGGGAATACATGACAGGTTAAAGAACATATGATTAACATCATAAACTGACAAACAATCAATACAAAACAGAGGTTTGCCCCTCAAAACCATTTAACATTGGATTAAAAACAGAACTTAAAATGCTTTCTACTCAAGTAAAGGGGTCTTTTATACAGCCCAAAGTACCATCTACCATTAGGCTTGATACTCAGTGGAAAAAAAGGATACAAAAATTGAAATGGACGCTTCTTTATTATCCATAAATAGGCATATACCTAAGTAAATGGCCCAATTATTATAAGAAAAGGTTCATTTACCCAAGTCAACACGATAGTGTGGGAGGAAAAAGCAATATTTACCCAAAAATATGATCGGATAGCCTCAATAAAAGAGGCCTCTACTCGGGTAGATGGTACTAAAGGCTATATTGGAATACCTTCTACTCAAGTTTACCTATCCTGTTTCACAACAGCAATAGCATCTAGCCAAATCGTAGCCACTACCAGCCCCATAAAATAAACTTCAATCCGAGTAGGTCGCTTTAATTTTCAAATCCTTTTCTATAAACAGCTTTACTCATATTGTATGTAGGGAAATTGATATTATAAAATCTGTAACTTTAATGAGACATTTCAATTGGGAAAAACACGTACTTTTTTTTTAAAAAAAATAAAATTTATTATTTCCCTTCTTTCAGTATTAAGACAGAATATTTTAAAAAACCCCTAGTTGAATTTTAATTTAATTCAAGAAAATATATTAGCCTTATTATATTCGTTGTAATTACTTATCGAAATATTACACTTTGAGTAAGTGTATTTACAATCTCAATTGTCATAGAAGAATTAGCGCTTATAATGAATAAAAAAAAGATAAGCGGTTAGCTATATATTAAAGCACTTATCTGTAAACAGAGAAACATATATGACCCATCAGCAAGCAAACCAAGCATTGGTTCTGGTAAACGAAACAAGTATAGAACAGTGGTATAATTCCTACTATTCCTTACTATGTGTTTATGCCAATAAATTTTTAAAAGATCTCGATCTTTCGCGCGAGTTGGTGCAAGATGTATTTGTAAATCTTTACGATAAAAAAGAGGCTTTAAGCATACATACATCGGCTAAATCTCATCTGTACCAATCGGTAAAAAATGCCTGCCTCAACAGCATTAAACAAAAAGAGACACATGCTTTGCATCACGAGAACATTAAGTATTTAAATGGGGATTACAGCTACGAAAATGATGAGCTGTATGGGCAAAGCGAATTAGAATACGAGTTATATAAGGCCATTGAGGAATTGCCCGAAAAATGCCGCGATATTTTTAAGATGAATCGTATGGAGGGATTAAGCAATCAGGAAATAGCCGATTATTTGAATATCTCGAAACGCACAGTAGAGACACAAATTAGTAAAGCTCTAAAAACCCTTCGCAATCAACTAGCTCCTAGCCTACTTAAAACTATTTTCTTGTTCCTATTATCGAGCATAGAATAAAAAAATGAGTTTTTTTTTAATTAGAGGTACGTGTTATCAGCACTTAACTTGTCTTAGTAACAGAAAAGCATAAAATGGAAGATCGAAATCAACATATCAACGAGGTAGTTTTGCAAAACGTATTGCAAGGAAGCGCCAGTGCAGCCCAGGAAAAAGAGCTAAACGAATGGTTGCAGGCTTCGGATGCCAATAAAGCGCTTTTCGAAAAAATGAAACAGATTTGGTCGGCCAGTAAGCAGCTAAATGAATTTTCGGAAATTGATAAAAAAGCCGATTGGAAAAAAATACAAGCCAAACGCCGAGCAAAAAAGAAAAGATTAGGCCCCTGGCTAAAATATGCTGCTGCTGCCGTAATGATCACAATGGGTGTGAGCCTGATTTATCTGCACGAAAACACAGCTGGTTTTGGCAAAATTGCTCAAACTAAAACAAAGCAAGAGCAGAGCGAACTCCTACTTGCTGATGGCACAAAGGTGTATTTAAACAAAAATAGCAAGCTGATTTATCCCAAAGAATTTGGTACTGATAAACGATTGGTAAAACTACAAGGCGAAGCATTTTTTGATGTGAAACCGAACCCTAACAAGCCCTTTATTATTGAATCGGGCGAGGCTATTATAAAAGTTTTAGGCACCAGCTTTAATGTTTATAACAAAGCTGATAACAGTACCGAGTTAAGTGTGAGAACAGGTAAAGTGAGTCTGAAATCGAAAAAACATAGAGACCAAGAATTAGTATTGGTAAAAGGTGATGTCGGTTTACTTAGAAATCATAAAGTGATTAAACTGAAATCGAAATTTAAGAATCAGGATTCGTGGAGAACCAGGGCACTTAAATTCCATCAGGCACCCCTAACACTGGTTTTAAAAGATTTAGAAAAGCACTACCATGTGAAATTTGAAAATAGAAACCAGAAAATAAAGGATTTAGAAATCACCCTTGCTTTCGATAATGAAGAAATTGAAAAGGTTATTCATCAGCTTGAGTTATTGCTGCAAGTAAAAATTATAAAACACAAAAATATCTATATCATAAAATAAAAATCGAAATGAAAAAAGTATTAGTATTAGCAATTATTGCCTTAGCATTTGTATTCGAATCGAACGCACAATCAGTAAAATACAAAATAATTACTTCAGTTGAGTCTATCGTACCAATGGGATTGGGTCGTTCTAGAATTATCGAAGAAAAGAATCCTATGGATGCTCAGAAATTTACGACAGAACGTACCGATGGGAAAAAGAGTAAGCAAAAAAGTGTAAAACGTAAGGATGCCAAAGTGGATAAATTTGCTGAAACTAAGCTTTTAAACTTCTACTCAATTGCAGGTATCAATTTCCAGAATATCGCTTCGAATGATGCTCTTTTATCATCGAAAATTAACACACTTGTTAGCGAAGGATGGGAATTAGCTTTTGTGAACTCTGCTGTTGAATCGGATAGTGGTAAGGGCGATGGTAAAGGTCTTTTTATTACGCGTTACATCTTTAAAAAGCAGATATAAGGAACTGAAGATAAGATAGGGCTCCATCATCTTAAATAAACAACTATGATATTAAAATCCATATTTACTGAATTGAGGATAGATTGGAGTTTACGAAAATCTATCTTAAAACCATACTATTCAGCACTGCACCGTGTACATAACAAATATGTGATGCTTAATTGGACTAAACAGAAAGGAATTATGCGCACTTCGGATAAAATAATGAATGTATTTATAGGTCTGATACTCCTTATGGGAATCAGTTCTTGTTCTGAATCACCTCTTTCAGATGTTGAAATTCACAATCCATCAAGTCTGTACATTTCAGCGCATATTTATCAGGATTTCGATAATAATAAAGAATTGATTATTAAGGTGAATGATAAAAATGGCAATTATGTAGACTTGCTAAACGGTGGTGTATCGGTAAATGGAAGAGACTGTGATTTGAAGCATGCTAGTTTTGGTGGACTGGGTAAAACCTATGTGTATTACCCTAACTATTATAATGATGAGTTTAAAGTGGAAATTTGGTACAACTCTCACGACTCATATACTTTTTATATTGAACCGCCTTATTTTCCAGGTTTCATGACCAATAAGAGAATTACTCATGTCGATTTACGACACTCAAGAAATAAGTTCACGGGGCAAAACACCTATACAGGAACGCCATTTCATAATAGAGAAATTGATTTCAATTTCGATATCATGAAAGAAGAATCACAAATGAGAATAAAATAAGTTTTTTAATAGATGATGTATTCATAGTCATTTTCGACAAGAGCCCCACCGATATTTCGGTGGGGCTCTTGTATTCATACCAGATTAACATCAAAACCGATCTTATAAGATGTTTCTTTTTACCTATATCATCGTTAAAAAAGATGCAAGGTAACTCGGCTATCTTTTACTTTTTTGCCTCGATATAGCTAAAAATTATTCCATCTTATTTTAAGATAATTTTGAAATTAAATTGGCATTATAAGTGAGTAAAGAAGAATCATTTAAATAATATTGTGAAAACTGAAAATTCTATACAAATTTGCGCCTGTATCGATTTATATACAATCACCTATGAAACTTATACTTACTCTTCTTTTCATATACCTGCTAACTATTTCATCATTTGCTCAAAAAGTAAATTTGAAACAGAAAATTAATCTACAAAAGCAGACTTACATCATCAAGCAAATTTTCAACGAAATACAGAAGCAGACAGGAACTGAGTTGAGCTACACCAGCCAATTTAATACCGATGAAAAAATCAGAATCAAATCAACGACTGCCAGTCTTGATCATTACCTTGAACAATGTATCAACACTCAAAAATTCCGTTGGGTATTAGATGAAAATAAGATTTTTATTATCGCCATCCCTTTAGAGGAGCAAACAATTAGAATCAGCGGTTTTATTTATGATGCAGATACAGGCGAGAGTCTGATTAATGCCAATATCTACAATCCAAATAATCATATAGGTACAGTGAGCAATAACTTTGGATTCTTTAGTTTTAAACAACAAAAACTAAATGCCCAAGTCAGAATATCATACGTGGGTTACGAGGATACCAATATTGATCTATCGCAAAGTTCCGACACTGTTGTCAACATCAAACTAAAAGCCCAGAAGATACTAAATGAGGTAAAAGTGCTTGCTGATGAAAATGCCAATAATATTAATCATCTATTTTTAAGCACCTATAATATCACCGCTCAGGATTTAAATAAAAAATCGGTAATGGGTGAAGATGATTTTTTTAGAAATCTACTCTATTTACCAGGTGTGCAATCGGCAAACGAGGCTTCTAGCGGTTTAATTGTTCGTAGTGGTTCTCCCGATCAGAATTTAGTTCTATTAGATGATGTGCCTGTATATTATCAATCTCACCTTTTGGGCCTATTTTCTGTATTTAATCCCGATGCCATTCATCAAGCCCGATTGATAAAAGGTGGTTTCCCAGCACAATATGGGGGACGTATTTCATCCGTTTTGGATATCAGAATGAAAGATGGCAATAATAAGAGAATTGAAGGGAATTTTTCGATAGGTCTACTCACCACAAAACTAAATATTCGAGGGCCTATTATTAAAGAAAAAACCTCTTTTAACCTTTCCTTACGTCGATCGTATTTAGATCTAATTTCGTCATCACTACTTAATTTAGCCGATTCTGATGTTAAATTTGCCTACTACTTTGGGGATTTAAATTTTAAACTCTCACACAAATTCTCGAACAGAGACAAACTGTATTTAAGCACCTACTGGGGAGGCGATTTAGCAAAACTAAAAGCAAAAGACGTTTCACTTTACGATGATGAAACACAAAAAAGCACCAATAAAGTGGGCTGGGGTAATTTCACCAACTCCCTGCGGTGGAATCATGTTTATAACGATAAACTATTTGGAAATACGTCTCTCATTCTAAGCCGTTACACCTATTTGGTAAAGGATATTCGTGAAAATAAAGACGAAAACAATGAATATAAGGAGAGTTTTTATCATGAATTCTATTCTGGCATACGCGACTATTCAATAAAATCAGAATTTGACTATATCCCTCAAGCCAAATATTATTACAAGTTTGGACTTGAAGCCAATTTTCATCGAACCAAACCCGGAAGTAATATCTACCGAAATGCACAAGCCGATAAAGAAAGCTCAATAACGGATAGAAGCATTAATGCCTTAGAATTGGCTCTGTATTTTCAAAATCAGACCCAATGGAATAAAAAACTGCTTACAAATTTTGGATTCAGATTTACCTCCTTTATGCTAAAAGGTGAAAATTATGCTTCGTTCGAACCCAGATTAACGGCACAATACCGTTTAAATTCTAAACTGAGCTTAAACACGGGCTATTCGATGATGTCGCAGTATATGCATTTAATTACATCTAGTACATTAAGTCTTCCTACTGATGTGTGGTTGCCTGTGGGTGAAAATATCAAACCCATTAGGTCTCATCAGTTTAATATGGGTAGCATTTGGCAAATCGACAATCAATGGTTAGTTAATTCGGAACTGTTCTACAAGTACACAAAAAACACTTTAGAGTTCAGCGAAAACTCCTACCTCTACGAAGGAGTACACCAATGGTCGCGTATGGTTGAAGCCGGAAAAGGCTGGAGTACCGGCTTCGAATTATTGATCAAAAAACACAAAGGGAACACTCAAGGGCATTTGGCTTATACGCTTGCAAAATCGGCGGTTGAATATAAATACTTGAATAAGGGGAAGGCTTATCCCTCTCCTTACGATAGACGTCATGATCTCTCCATACAAGTGAGTCAAAAACTGAGCTCGAAAATCGATATCAATATCAATTGGATTTTGGGTAGTGGTTTACCACTCACCATCCCCAATATGTCGGTGAATACCATTTCGCCCTATCAGCCCATAGAAATTACCGAAACGCCTGTTTTCTCTGAACGCAATTCTGTTCGCATGCCAAATTACCATAGAATGGATATTTCTATCAATTTTAAGAAGAAGAAAAAGCGCGGTACACGTGTTTGGAATCTGAGTTTTTACAATATCTATAATCGAAAAAATGCCAGCTACGTATACTTACAACAAAAATATACGGATCAAGGCAAATCAAAATACAATATCAAGCAATTGAGTTTTTTTGGTTTTATACCTAGTGTTTCTTATTCCTATCAATTTTAGTTTCTGTTATGAAGAATTACATCATATATTTCATCATCATTCTATTGGCAAGTTACTCTTGCGAGGATGATATTAAGTTGGATTTAAACCCTGGCTCGCCTGTAATGGTCGTGAATGCATTGGCAGGTAATGACAGTTTGGTGCGTGTTCATGTTTCTTTGAGCAAACAATTGCAAAATAATGATGCCCAAAAGACATTGAACGATGCCACATTGAGCATCTATGAAGAAGGTAAACTACTCGGGAAATTAAAAACAGCCGAAGATGGTTGGTACGAAATACAATCCAGGTTCCAGGCAAATTTGAATTACCGAGTTGTAGTGAATCATCCTCAATACGAAAGTATCAGCGCCGAAACTCGAATTCCATCCGAAATTGAAATCAGTAATTGTAAAATGACAAAAAGTGAAACTGCTTATCATTTACAGCTCGAATTTCAAGACAAATCCTATAGTAAAGATTATTATATGATATTGCTATATGCAGTAACAAATGAGGTGATAAATGGCGAAAACTATCAACAAAATACCCTACTGTCCTATTATAGTGAGGATATTATTTTTGAAGATAACTTATTAGAAAACACGACTGATTTAGAACGAAATCTGCTGAAAGGGAGTCTTTGTTTTTCGGACTATAATAACAATGGTGAAAAGTTCGATATCAGTTTTTATGCCCCAATTGATTCTTCTGCTAACGAGATTCGGACTTTCAAAGTCAAACTATTACATATCTCGAAGGATTATTATGCCTACGAGCGCTCAAAAAAAATGATCTCGAATCGTGAAGATTTGCCTTTTTACAAAAAAATCGACCTACACTCAAATATTAATGGGGGTGCAGGCATTTTTGCAGGCTATACGCTTGATGAGTGGGAAATTACAGACTAAACCCAAATCATTCTGAAAATCACCACTTAATTTCTATTTTTTCAGAAACCAGGCTACCTTTCTATGCTTTTGTTTTTCAACTTATTTGTGCTACTTATTCTAATGTTTAGAGTAAGTAAAATCTCTGACACCTTTTTTTGCAGCAGCCCGAGGAGAGAACGCCATATTTCTTATTTGTTGTACAGAGCCAAGTTCTAAACAAATAAGATTCAAGACCTGGAACGATGGAAAGCTTTTGAATTGCATGGATTTTTTCCGTGAAAACATTTAGTCCTCTGTTGGCTCTAAAAGTTTTTATATTTTCTAATTTTACATTTTCCTAAAAATTTATCTATGTTGAAATTGAACAGCTATCTCATTCTTGCAATTTTTATCAGTTTGGTTTCTTGCCAGCAAAATAGTGTTGAAATGCATGCTCTGCGATTGCGTCCAGGGATGGATTTAAAAAAAGAAATGGCACAATTCGTTGCAAGCAATCAGTTGCAATCAGCATCGATTTCTACTTGTGTGGGGAGTTTGAGAGAACTCACTATTCGTCCAGCAAATCAAAAAGAGCTTCTACATTTGCGAGGTCATTATGAGATTGTTTCCCTTACTGGCACATTTGCAGACAATGGTAAAAACAATCATATTCATATCTCGGTATCCGATAGCACAGGCAACACGATCGGTGGTCACCTGGTAGATGGTAATATCATTTATACAACTGCAGAGATTGTGCTTCTCAATAATAAAGGGATGAATTTCACACGGGTTATAGATCCTGAAACGACATTTTACGAATTAGAGGTCGTTGATAATTAAACAGAACAGCTTATCGCAAGCTTATATATTTACCAGCAATTATATAAGGTATTGAAAGAGTTAAGCTCCTAATTTCGTCACAAATTTGGTAAACACTTGAGACAAAGCTAAAGCGTATTCAATCTGTTTGCAGCATCCAAAACTTCGTTTTAAATCTATCCAGTTAAACTTGACCTGTATGTTCAGTTGTGTGTCCGAAGCCTTCAGAGATGAGTGCAGTTGGTATGCCTAAACATTTTGAAATCCTTGCCCAGGCTCTTGGTTATGCTAAAATTACTGTAACAGATTCCTACTTTGTTTAGAATAACGAACTAGTGGTCGATCTCAATAGGAAGGTGCTTGACCTACTCAAATAGGAAGATTAAGAGAAAAAAATGCTAAAAAAAACAATTCACCTACCTAAAACAACATAGCGCCAAATTATTTCTCCCTCACAATTGCAACAAACGTGTAAAATAGATGCAAACAGCATCACAGTCAATAAACTCACCCCCTAACACATTAAATAGACAACTCTCATATCTGGGGGCAAGGGGACCGACGTGGAATCCAAGGCTAGCTTTTTGAAGCGGACGGAGGAAAGAATAGCTTAGCACCAAATCTTAAGAATCCAGATTATTATGCCATAAAAAAGGAATGCCCAAACTGAGCATTCCTTCGTATTTTAGATCTGAATAATAATAAGTTTTATCTTATTCCACAAGCATCCTAATCGATTGTCCCTTATAGGATTCCCCATCCTTTACGACTTTTAAGACAGCTATAAAGATACCTTTATGCGATCCTGGATTCCATGTAAATTGATACAAGCCTGGACTTAGAT
The DNA here is from genome assembly GCF_054254355.1 of Ancylomarina sp. YFZ004. NCBI lineage: Bacteria > Pseudomonadati > Bacteroidota > Bacteroidia > Marinilabiliales > Marinifilaceae > Ancylomarina > Ancylomarina sp. YFZ004. Next base: position 248,513 of record NZ_JBTCHQ010000007.1, on the reverse strand, counting down.
TATAGTCTTTCAAGACATCTACTATTCTACCTTGAATATCAATAATTTCAATTTCCACTTTCTCCACAGGTGCTTTAATTTCCACCTGAATTGTTGTTATATCGGTAACTGGATTAGGGAAATTATTAATCAGTTTTGCAACTTGCTCCTTATCGTCCAAGTCCTCGAAGACTGGTTTATCTAAACTAACGATGCCTTCTACTTTATCACCATTGGATGAGGCAAGCACTAGACCATCGACATAGGATTCCGAATTGCCAAGCTTCAATAGTGGCAGCTCGCCAGTTGCCAACTCTTTACCACTCATACTATAGGCTAAAAACAGTAGACTATCTCCCTGTAACAATTCTGCACGCTCCATATCTTTTAATGCAGGAAGCACCTGATAAGCGCCTTTCTCTGTATCGTGAAGAATAAACTGAACACCTCCCAAAGCGACAGGACTATTTGCAAATAAGGTATCCTGTCGGATATAGAATTCTGCAAGCATCGCTCGAGAAGAAGATAGACTACTTTTCGTTGTTGGATGAAGAACTAAATTGATAATGCCTGTAATATCCAAAACATTGATATTGGCATCTCCATTAATGTCAGCTGCTTCGAAAATAAAAGGCTTTGGTTGCTTTTGTAGGATTTGAGATACAGCAGTAGTCACATCATTTACATTTACCTTCTGGTCACCATTGGCATCCCCTTTTTCAGCTGTTAGAGGGATAGCTGTTACGACTTTGGAGTAATCCGACTCGGTAAAGTTGGTACGCACCGTTTTATAGGTGTAAAAATAATTGGTTTCAGGTTCTACTTCAAAATCGATATAGTCCGGATCTGAAAGCAATTGCGTGTTCATCATGATCGTATCAGAGGTGTTCGCCTCATCAACAATAGTATAACGATACATATTGTAACCCAATAGATCGGAAACTTCACCTGCTGGCACTTCCCAAGCCAGTTCAACTTTTCCCATTCCTGGAGTCGCGCCAAAGCCATCAGCCAAAGAACCTGCTGCACTTACTAAGACTCTAAAACGTCTGTCCTCAATAGGGATTTCGAAATGATCGGTATCCTTAGCACCTTCTACACGAATGGTATTGATGCCATCACCTGTACTCAAACCAAGAGTTGAATAAACTGTATAGATAGTAGAATCAGTACTCCAAACCCCATCCTCGGCAATAGCCGTTTGAGAATAAGGATAACGAACGCCCATAGTAACATTTGGCGTGAATTCAATATCCATAGGACGGTTAAAATATACCTCATATTTTTGTTTACCTACACCTACAGGGTCTAGCAATTCGAACTCATCCTGAGCATCTATCCCATTTACGAGGACTTTCCATACGATACCGTGGGCTTCAGCTGAAGGACGATCTAATTTTTTAGATATATCCAACCAAGCCCCTTCTCCTTTTTCTTGGAAATCAGAAATGGCATCATTTATTTTATTATCATTTACAGTTCCAAAATATGAAGGATCCAATATTTCTATAATAAATTCAGGCCCTTTCACACTAATATTAATATCCTTATTAAATGCAGTATTTAAATTAGAGAAGATATTACACTGTTTTAACACAATTGGCGTAAAATATTTAACGACAGCTCCTCCTACGTCAAGACTACCCCTCGAACTATTATTCTGAACAATATTATTATTCATGAAATTTTCTGAGCCATTAGCATTTATACCATAAGACCCAAATTTATTATAATAAAAAACTGAATTTTCAACAATTGAATTCTTTTTAAAATTACAAACCCCAGTAGCATTGTATATAAAAAAGCAATCCCTAATAATTACATTAGAATAATTACCCTCATTAAAAACATGCGTACCATTTCCAGCATTTTGGATAACACAATATTCTGCTTGCAAATTTGAATTTTTTTCAGTTTTTAACCCTCCCCAATTCAGCCCTAAATCTCTTTTGGTAAATGTGATCAAATCATCCTTTGTCCCAATCGCATTAAGTGTTCCTGCGACCACCATGCTTTTACCCTTGGCAAATTTAAGCGTTGTTCCCGGCATAATCGTCAGAGTGACTCCTTCCGGAATAGCAATATTATCCATGATAATATATTGCTTATCTGGAGTCAGTGTCATATCTTCTGAAATAATACCTTTCAATTCAACCCCATTCTCTACTTTAAGGATTATCTTTTTCTTCTTCTCTCCGAGTTTGTCACCATACCAGGTTTTTAATTCCAGTACAATATCACGTCCGTCAATGACATCATCAGCAATTTTTAGTTTCAAGGAAATGTCACTTTCTCTTGTGGCATAGGCAGATACGCTACCAATTGAAGTTTCAGTTAATAGTAAATCAGCAACCGTTGGATCTTCGAATTCCTGAAATTGCACACCTATTTTCACATCATCAGCCTGTGCCCAAGTATTTCGAACTTTCACTTTCATCTCAATGGTTTCTCCTGCATCAGCTCTGCCGTCTCTATCACCATCAAGCGTATCGATTACTTCAAAGGACACAATATCCAAACGAGGCACTGCAACAACATTGAGTGCAGCATGTAAATTCAAATGGCTTCCGGTTGAGTTAATCAAATTACCAAAGAGGATTTCCTGTGAATCCGCCGGTTTTTGCTCCAGATATAAGGACACGGCACCTGCCACCAAAGGCGTGGCCATTGAGGTTCCATTGTAGGCACGATAGTTCCCACCAGGAACTGTAGATAAAATCCCTACACCGGGTGCTTTCAATTCGTAATTCAGCAGATCGCTGTATTTTGAAAAGACAGGACCATCCTGGTCAAAATTAGAAAAACCAGCCATTCCCGATCCAGAATTGGCTTCAACTCCCAAAACAAAAGAAAAGGCTCCAGGATATAATGGCATTCCGTCTCGCATATCGGGACATTTTTCTGGTCCGATACACAGTCCATCATTACCAGCAGCAGCCACCAAAACAGCTGTTGCGTAAGCATTGGCCAGCGCATTTCGCATGGTAATAGATTCTGCATAGCCTCCAAAACTCATTGAGAGCACATTGGCTCCATTATCAGCTGCATAGCTTATTCCTTTTGCAATGGTAGCGGCATCAGCACGTCCTGAAGATTGAAACACCTTAATGGACATGATTTTAGCATTCCAGTTTGCACCGGTAATCCCGATTTCATTATTTCCAACCCCTGCAGCAATACCTGCACAGTGAGTTCCATGAGAATTATCGTCTTTAGGATCGTTATCCTGGTTGATAAAGTCCCAACCACGTATATCATCGATAAATCCGTTACCATCATCGTCGTAACCTTCAGCTCCATTCAATTCAGCTTCATTTACCCAAATATTGTCGGTCAAATCGGCATGTTCCCAATCGACTCCGGTATCTAAAATAGCAATTATCGAAGAGCCATCACCGGTATGATCTGTCCACACATTGTCGATATGACAAGCAGGAATACCCCACTGGGAGTTGTACCAAGGATCATTAGGAATAAGGCCTGATGATTTGGTAGAAAGTTCACTATTACTTGCCAACTCCATAGATTCTGCATCACTCATTTCCGGACCAGCAGGTTCAAAATCACCAAGAGAAAAGATGTAGTTGGGTTCGACATACTCCACTTCAGATAATGCCTTCAACTCCTCTATGGCCTGGTGTACGTTCACCGGTTCTGCTTTTGCTGACTTTGTTTTCGACAAACTTAAGCGGAAAACGTTTTTCATGCTGGGTAGCTCCATTTTCTCTCCCGTAGGCGTAATGACAAAGCGTTGCCCACTTTTCAGTTTTCGTGCACCCGGGAACATCTCTTCTCCAACAGTCAAACCGTGCTTGCTAAGCACTGCTTCCAAACCATTTATGGAAGAAGACTTCAAACTTCCGGATTTCAGTTTTACCTCATCTTTAAATTTCACCAGTACCTCATTGGGTACAAAATTGTTCTGATCTGAACGTGGATCAAATCGCTCACTTTTTCCCTTTACAAAACTAGAAGCTTCCTGAGCTTTTAGGATCCCTGTGCTAAACAGAAGGAAAAAAAGAATTAATGTGTAAAATCGATTCATATTTCTATTTTTAAAATTGTAAGATTACCTGCCCTGATATTACGTAAGAACTATACAGTATCTAATTTTGACTGATTTATGTGATTTCAAAACATTCAGTCAAAGCAATTATTTATTCTGAATCGTTATTTCTAACGATTCAGAATAAACATGCTGTTTTTACTCCACTAACATTCGAATATTTTGGCCTTTAAAGGTTTCTCCGTCCTTTACGACTTTTAATACAGCTATAAAGATGCCTTTATGCGATCCTGGGTTCCATACAAATTGATACAATCCTGAGCTTAGATTATAATCTTTCAAGACATCTACTATTCTACCTTGAATATCAATAATTTCAATTTCCACTTTCTCCACAGGGGCTTTAATTTCCACCTGAATTGTTGTTATATCGGTAACTGGATTAGGGAAATTATTAATCAGTTTTGCAACTTGCTCCTTATCGTCCAAGTCATCGAAGACTGGTTTGGATTTACTGACGATACCTTCTACCTTATCACCATTGGATGAGGCAAGCACTAGACCATCGACATATGATTCTAAATTGCCAAGTTTCAATAGAGGTACTTCCCCAGTTGCTATCGTTTTTCCACTCATACTATAGGCCAGGAGTAATAGACTGTCTCCTTGCAACAATTCTGCTCGCTCCATATCTTTCAAAGCAGGAAGGACCTGATAAGCGCCCTTCTCTGTATCGTGAAGGATAAACTGAACGCCTCCCAAAGGAACTGGGCTATTGGCAAAGAGTGTATCCTGACGGATATAGAATTCTGCTAGCATAGCTCGAGAAGAAGATGGGCTACTTTTAGTTGCAGGATGAAGAACCAAATTGATAATACCGGTAATATCCAAAACATTGATATTTTTATCTCCATTAATATCAGCTGCATCGAATATAAAGGGTTTCGGCTGTTTTTGCAGGATTTGTGAAACAGTTGTGGTCACATCAACTACATTTACAGACAAATCACCATTTGCATCCCCTTTGGCTGCTGTTAGGGGCGTAGCCGCAACCACTTTAGAATAATCCGATTCGGTAAAATTGGTACGCACAGTCTTATAAGAGTAAAAATACTTAGTAGCGGGCTGAACCTCAAAATCGGTATAATCCGGTTCTGTGAGCAATTGTGGATTAATCAAAACACTATCTGATGTGATTTTATCATTTATGTATTTATAACGATACATATTATAACCCAATAGGTCATCGACATATTCGTCAGGTGCATCCCAGGTTAAATCAATTTTCCCCATACCCGGGCTAGCAGCAAATCCATTTGAAAGCGAACCGGCTGTTTGAATATTTACATTGAATCGATCATATTCGGGTACCAAATCAAAACCTTCCATATCCTTCCCCTCAACAAGCTTTATGCGATGAATACCATCCGATTCAGTCAACCCGATAGTCTTGTAAACTGTATAGATTAAGGAATCGGCAGACCAAACAGCGTCCTCGTCAATAAAGCTTTGGTTGTATGGCTCACGAACCCCCATGGAAACAGAAGGGGTAAATGAAATATCCATAGGTCTGTTAAAATAAACTTCAAATTTTTGTCGCCCCACCCCAATAGGATCCATTAATTTAAATTCATCTTGTGCATCCTTACCATTCACAAGCACTTTCCAAACACAAGCATGGGCCATCGAGGAGGGTTGCTCCAATTTTGGATCATATTTTACCAAAGAAAGTTCTGAATCATCCCAAAAATCTTTAATCTTACGGTCTATGATCTCCGAATCGTTGGTTCCCCAATAGGTATTAGCAATGGCTATAGAAATTCCAGGTTTTGATTCAATTGCTGTAAAATCAGATAGGATATTGCAATTCTCCATTTCTCTATTCTCCACCCCACACCTCAAATTCTTAAACCCTTGTAAATTACAGTTTGCAATACCATTATACCTTAACGCATCTTCCCATTTACTCCCTTTTATGTTTATAAAATTACAATTTTCAAAGTTTCCATAAGTTTCAACAACTGCACACCAACGTCCGCTCCAGGTAGTAAAATCCTTAAAGACACAATCCTTAAAGTTCACATAACATCTCCAAAATGGTCGGGAATCACAGACAAAATCTTCAAAAACACAATTGCTAATTGTTCCTGAAATTTCATAGAAAGCCTCATCCATATCATATTCCTGCCCACGGAAGCCACTAAACTGTACATATTCAAACTCTACATTTCCTCCCCAAATTCCTAATGGTCCGAAAATTTTTATTTGTTTTTTAGGCATTCCTTTGCCTATAATTTTTCCATAAGAACTTATTTTTCTTTCGATCTTTAAGTTCGCGCCTGGCTCAATAATAAGAACTCCTGTTGCACCGATCTTAAAACTATTTGAAACCAACCAGAATTTATCAGCACTCAAGCGCAATGTATCTTCAAGCACCCCTTTTAATTCAGTTCCATGCTCCACCCTAAGCGTTATCTTTCGTTCATGCAAGTATTCCTTCTGTTTTCCTTTCCATGTTTTCAAAAGAAATCTTATATCTCGATCATGAGCTACATCAGGATTTATCTTTACCTGCAGGAGTTTTTTAAAATTAGACAAAGTCGCATATGGTCCAATACCACCCAATAAAGCAGTATCCTTTTCTATCTCCGCTACTGAAGGATCCTCGAATTCATCAAATTCAATCCCCACATACACACTATCAGCAGCCCCCCAGGAATTCCTCACAGATACCTCCAGTTGAATGGTTTCTCCTGCATCGGCTTTCCAATCCCTGTCCCCATCAGTTAATGTATCTGAAAGTTGGTATTTTACAATATTCAAAACAGGTTCCGGATCAATATTGATCGCTGCATCCAGATTGACATTATTTCCACTCGTATTTATCAGGTTTCCCCACATAATCTCCTGATTGTCCGTTGTTTTTTGTTCCCTATACAATGAAACCGCAGCTGCCACCAAGGGAGTCGCCATGGAAGTCCCGCTGTATGAACGATAGTTTCCTCCTGGGACTGTTGATAAAATCCCGGTCCCTGGAGCTTTCAGTTCATAATTCCATAAATCATCATATCTTGAGAACACTGGTCCATCCTGATCAAAATTGGAAAAGCCGGCTTTTGCAGTCTGGCTATTGGCCTCAACTCCCAATACAAAAGAAAAAGCACCAGGGTATTCTGGTTTCCCAAAGCGTTTATCAGGGCAACGTTGCGGTCCAATACACAAGCCATCATTACCTGCTGCAGCTACTAAAACAGCAGTTGCATAGGCATTAGCCAAAGCATTACGCATGGTAATGGATTCGGCATAGCTCCCAAAACTCATGGAGAGTACATGGGCTCCATTAGCAGCTGCATAGCTAATTCCCTTTGCAATGGTAGCGGCATCGGCACGTCCTGAAGATTGAAACACCTTAATGGGCATGATTTTGGCATTCCAGTTTGCACCGGCAATCCCTAATTCGTTATTTCCAACTGCTGCTGCAATACCCGCACAATGGGTTCCATGAGAGTTGTCATCCTTAGGATCGTTATCATGATTGATAAAGTCCCAACCACGGATATCATCAATATAACCGTTACCATCATCGTCGTAACCTTCAGCTCCATTCAATTCGTCCTCATTCACCCAAATGTTATCGGTTAAATCGGCATGTTCCCAATCGACTCCGGTATCCAAAATGGCAATTATAGAAGAACCATCACCTGGATGCTCTGCCCACACATTATCTATATTACAAGCAGGAATGCCCCACTGAGAATTGTATAAGGGATCGTTAGGAATCAAACCCGAGGATTCAGTAGATAACTCATCATTAGCTGGGCTTGCTTCAATCTCCTCCTGACTCATTTCGGGTCCAGCTGGTTTAAAATCACCAATCGAAAAAATATAGTTGGGTTCGACATACTCCACTTCGGATAATGCCTTCAATTCTTCTATGGCTTGGTGTATGTTCAGCGGCTCCGTTTTTGCAGACTTTGTTTTCGACAAGCTTAAGCGGAAAACATTTTTCATGCTGGGCAGTTCCATTTTCTCTCCCGTAGGCGTAATGACAAATCGTTGCCCACTTTTCAGTTTTCGTGCACCCGGAAACATCTCTTCTCCAACAGTCAAGCCATGCTTACTGAGTACTTCTACCAAGCCATTTATGGAAGAAGACTTCAAGCTGCCTGATTTCAGTTTTACTTCATCTTTAAATTTCACAAGTACCTCATTAGGCATAAAATTGTTCTGATCTGAACGTGGATCAAATCGCTCACTTTTTCCTTTTACAAAACTAGAAGCTTCCTGAGCTTTTAGGACCCCTGTGCTAAACAGAAGGAAAAAAAGAATTAAGGTGTAAAATCGATTCATAGTATTGTATTTATAGTATTAACAAAGACTTATAATATTATAATTTGATAATTTTTTTCGTAGTTCGGGATCCATCAATTTCCATAACAAGAAAATAAATCCCGGAAGACAAATGGGAAAGATTTAATGTGAGACTCTCCTCTTGAAGTCTTCGAATAAGAACAACTTTACCTTGTTGATTGGTCAAAACCAAACGACCATCCTGGCAGCCAGGAAGCTTAATTCTAACATAGTCGTGAACAGGGTTAGGATAAACCGAGATATTGATGTCCAAATCTTCAATTCCGGTAAGCAATGAAAAGTCAATTGTTGAAACCAACGATATTCCGGTGAAACATTGTACATCGCCATCTGTATGGCTTGACAATCGAACTTGTAGCATTCCAGCAGGCAGTGAAAGGTCACCAACGGGTAATGGTTTTTCTGAAACAAGCTTCCAGCTTTCTCCTCCGTCCACCGAAAAATCATAATCTTCGGCTTGATCAAAAGCATCCACCCAATTCCAGTCAAAAACATTGGTTTCATCATTTTCTTCGACAACAACAGGAGCCAAAGGTCTCTCAGGCACCATCAGGTGAAATTTCTCTCCAGAATCATGACTATTGCTTTTAGACAATCTAAACCACAGATCATTTCCTGGTTCCAGAACAATCTTTTCGCCAGCTCCCTGTTGAATATTTTGAGTAAACTCTAAATCTTCGGCATACTCTACACTTTCAGGAATCTCCTGCACGGTCAATTCATTCAGATAATCGATCATATATTGCGGTGCTGCAGGAATCGTAGACACAATCAATTGGTAACTGTCACTTCTAAATTGCTCATTACCATTAGAAGCCATTTCTCTAAAGAAATAGGATCTACTTGATGTTAATAATAAAGTATGACCATCACCTACGCCATAATTTTGGCTATAAACTGCATCATTAGCATATTCTATACGATCAGATACAATCTCAGAAGTCTTCATCGTAGCATAATCAACAGTAAAAACGGGTTTGGCTGGACGAGCTTTCACTCCCAGTTTCACTTTCTCAGAACTAAAGCTACTCTCTGTTGCCGGATAAGAAAACCAAACAGCATTTCCCGGACTTAACTCCAGTCGATCACCTCTGCCTTCGTTAATATCATGAACAAATGCATCGGAACTATATGCTTCATTGGTAGCTATAGGCTCGAGAGTTTGTTCCATTTCATAATCTATGGTATGAACAGGAACAGCAGGACGTTGAGGCATCACTAAATGGTTGATCTCTCCCGATGGACTCGTTTCAGTTTGAGCCACACGGAACCACAAATCAGTCCCTGGTACTACAGCAATCAAAGTTCCTGTACCCCTCTGCACATTTTGAGTGAACTGATCATCTTCGGCATACTCAACACTTTCTGGAATCTCCTCAGCTGTCTGTTCGTTCATGTAATCAACCGTATAGTTTGGTGCATCAGGAATTGGAGCGACTTGCAATTGAGAGCTTTCGCTGCGGAATTGCTTACTTTCATTAGAAGCCTTAACACGGAACCAATAACTGGCACCTCCAGTTAATGAAATGGCTTGACTAGTACCTACATCATATCTATAAGTATAGGCTTCATCATTGGCATATTCTATACGATCAGATACAATCTCAGAAGTCTTCATCGTAGCATAGTCAACAGTAAAAACGGGTTTGGCTGGTCGAGCTTTCACTTCCAGTTTCACCTTATCGGAACAAAAGCTTTTATCTGTAGCTGGGTAAGAGAACCAAATATCATTCCCTGGACTTAAAACCAAGCGATCACCGGTGCCTTCCTTACTTTCATTCACAAATGCATCGGAACTGTAAGCTTCATTTGTAACAATAATTTCAAAAGTTTGTTCACTCTCATAATCTATGGTATGCACTGGGACAGTTGGTCGCTGAGACACTACTAAATGGCTGATCTCTCCCGATGAGCTATTTTCAGTTTGAACAACACGGAACCACAAATCAGTTCCAGATAATACAGCAATAATTGCTCCTGTGCCCCTTCGCACATTTTGAGTGAACTGATCATCTTCGGCATACTCCACATTTTCCGGAATCTCCTCAGCTGTCTGTTCGTTCAAATAATCAATCGTATAGTTTGGTGCAGCAGGAATTGGAGCCACTTGCAATTGAGAGCTTTCGCTGCGGAATTGCTCACTTTCATTAGAAGCCTTTACACGAAACCAATAATTCGTACCCCCTGTTAATGAAATGGCTTGACCAGTACCAAGGCCATATCTATAAGTATAGGCTTCATCATTGGCATATTCAATTGTTTCTGCAACAATACCAGAAGTCTCCATCCTAGCATAGTCAACAGTAAAAACGGGTTTGGCTGGACGAGCTTTCACTTCCAGTTTCACCTTATCGGAACAAAAGCTTTTATCTGTAGCCGGGTAAGAGAACCAAACAGCATTCCCTGGACTTAAATCCAGGAGATCACCGGTACCTTCCTTACTTTCAGTCACAAATGCATCGGAACTGTATGCTTCATTTGTAGCTACTACTTCGAAAGTTTGTTCACTTTCATAATCGATGGTATGAATAGGAACAGTAGGACGTTGAGGCACCTCTAAATGGCTAATCTCTCCCAAAGGATTATTTTCAGTTTGAGCAACACGGAACCACAAATCAGTTCCAGGTAATACAGCAATAATTGCTCCTGTGCCCCTTCGCACATTTTGAGTGAACTGATCATCTTCAGCATATTCCACAATTTCAGGAATCTCCTGAGCTGTCTGTTCATTCAGATAATTAATTGTAAATTGTGGTGCAGCAGGGATAGTAGAGACATCCAGCTGGTAATTTTCACTACGGAATTGCTCATTAGTATTAGAAGCCATTACACGGAACCAATAGCTAAGATCAATAGTCATTGGTATCGCCTCATTTTTACCGACTCCATAATTTTGTGTAAACATTGAGTTGCTTGCATATTCTATTGTTTCCAAAACCATCTCATAAGTTTTCATCTGTGCATAGTCCACCGTAAACACCGGTGTGGCTGGACGAACTTTCACTTCCAGTTTCACCTTATCAGAACGGAAGCTACTCCCTGTTGCCGGGTAAGAGAACCAAACAGCATTCCCTGGGTTTAAATCCAGGCGATCACCAGTACCTTCTTTAATATCATTCACAAAGCCATCAGAACTGTATTCTTCATTTACAGCTACAATTTCGGAAGTTTGTTCGCTTTCATAATCGATGGAATGTACTGGGACAATAGGTCGTTGAAACACTAATAAATGGCTGATCTCTCCCGATGGACTATTTTCAGTTTGAGCTACACGGAACCACAAATCTGTTCCTGGGACTACAGCAATCCTTGTTCCTGTACCCCTTCTTACATTTTGAGTAAACTGATCATCTTCGGCATACTCCACATTTTCTGGAATCTCTTCAGCTGTCTGTTCATTCTGATAATCGATCGTATAGTGCGGTGCAGCAGGAATTGGAGCGACTTGCAACAAGGAGCTTTCACTGCGGAATTGCTCATTGACATTTGAAGCCTTTACACGGAACCAATAGGAACTACCATCTATTAACGCGATGGATTGACTGGCACCAATGCCATAGTTGATCGAATACGCAGCATCAGTCGCAAACTCCACATTGTCAGGAATAAGCTCTGACGTTTCCATTATACTATAATTCACTGTGAATACAGGTTTTAATGGACGAGCTTTCACTGCCAGTTTCACTTTATTAGAACGGAAGCTATTCACTGTTGCCGGGTAAGAGAACCAAACAGCATTCCCTGGACTTAGCACCAAGCGATCACCGGTACCTTCCTTAATATCATTAACAAATGCATCAGTACTGTATGCTTCATTTGTTGAAACAATTTCAAAAGTTTGTTCACTTTCATAATCGATGGTATGAACAGGAACAGCAGGACGTTGAGGCACCACTAGATGGCTGATCTCTCCCGATGGACTATTTTCAGTTTGAGCCACACGAAACCACAAATCTGTTCCCGGGACTACAGCAATCCTTGTTTCTGTACCTCTTCGTACATTTTGTGTGAACTGATCATCTTCGGCATACTCCACATTTTCTGGCATCTCCTCAGCTGTCTGTTCATTCAAGTAATCAATCGAACATTGTGGTGCTGCAGGAATTGGAACGACTTGCAATTGAGAGCTTTCACTGCGGAAATACTCATTGGCATTTGAAGCCTTTACACGGAACCAATAGGAACTACCATCTATTAACGCGATAGCTTGACTGGCACCAACTCCATAGTTGATCGAATACGCAGCATCAGTCGCAAACTCCACATTGTCTGGAATAAGCTCTGAAGTTTCCATTATACTGTAATTCACAGTGAATACAGGTTTGTTAGGACGAGCTTTCACTTCCAGTTTCACTTTATTAGAACGGAAGCTATTCACTGTTGCCTGGTAATAGAACCAAATATCATCCCCCGGACTTAGCACCAAAGGATCACCTGTGCCTTCCCCGTTGTCATTCACGAAACCATCAGTGCTGTATGCTTCATTTAATCCCACAATTTCGAAAGTTTGTTCACTTTCATAATCAATGGTATGCCTTGGGGAATCGGGTCGTATAGGAACAGTAAGCTTTACGATACGAGAAGGCAGTTTATGAGATGATGCCTTAATGCGGAAATATAAATTCTGTCCCGGTGTGAGTGCCACAAGCTGATTAGATCCCCAATACAGATTTTCTGACATGTTGGCATCTATAGCGTATGAAACATTATCCGGAATGCTTTCCCTTGTAGTTTCGTTCTTAAAATCAATTTGAATGATTGGGCCCTCAGGCCTTGCAAGAGAAGCAATCAGCTTGATATTACCTGGTTTTGCTTGCTCTCTTATTTTCAGATCTCCCTCAATAAACAACACATTCGATGTTGCCCCTTCGGAACAGCTTTTCCAATTGTCATCTCCCATAGCATATTCCATCGCTGCTGTCGTATTCAAAAGTTTACCCTCAGCAATGTGATAAGCTACCTTTGACAAATCCATTCCTATAGTGAGAGTTCCATCACTAGAACCCGATTCAATACTCGCCCCTTTCTCATTACTGATCACCACATCGGATAGATGTAGATTATGAGTACCGGTAACATCTGCTGCGATATCTACAGGGATACCTACAACAAGACCATCCGTTCCTGAAAACACACTAAGTGAACCAGACCAGCATAACAAGCGAATTTTATCGGAAGAAAGTTCTGATGCAACAAGAGCGTGATCCGATTTGCGATCAGTAAGAAAAACTTCTGAAGATGCCGGTGTCAATCCTGAAGGAAACACCATATCAAATTGAAAGCCACTTACCCCTTCTTGATTAAACAAATTAACATATAGAGTATCACGACTTGCAGCCTGAAACCAGGCATCCACAACTTGTAACTCGTTGGGAAAATAGGATTGAGCCCGAAGCTGAATATTCATCGGATCCCGTTCCACATCGTTAGATCGAATTCTTAGAAAACTTTCGTGAAGCAAAGCATCCTCAGCAGAGAACTGAATCGAAATCGTTTCGCTACCATAAGAAGGTATCAGGATTGGAAGTTCTCTGGTAGTAGAAAAATGGCTATCTCCAAACACCAATTCATCAATACGTAATTCAGCATCACCATTATTGTGAATGACCAAATCTCGAGATTGGGTTTCCAGTGAAGAAACCTTAGCAAAATCAATCAGACTGGTTCCAACTGAAATACGAGGCGCTTTTACTCTAAGATTAGCTCCATAATTAGCAGATATAATATTTTTTCCTTCGGAATCAGCTATAATGGCTTTCTGAGGCGTGAGTGAATAATTGCCTCCCTGACCTTCCAAATATAACCGAACAGTCATGATTTGTCCATCATTCCCAATAAAAGCAGCGTTAGATGGAGAGTAAGCAATAATCGTTAAATTCTGGTTTGTTATATCGGCTGAAAGCACATGATCTGTTATTCTTTCAGAGTTCAATTTTGCCGAGCCTTTTACAAAAGTTGCAACATCAGGCAAGGGAATAGAAAATTGAAAACCTGTAAAGGGTTCCATATTGTTCAAAGTAATTGGCACTTCGACTTCTTGGCCGGAATGTCCAGATGCGGTAAGCAAATGAATTTCATTAACGGCATAGGCCAGACCTTGCAGTTGCGCGATGACATCTCCCTTGACTTGATTGGAATGTATTATAATACTCGATTCTATCTGACCTATGGTTTCAGATTTAAAATTCAGATTCAGGGAACGGCTTACTCCAGCCGGTATAATAAAAGATTGTGCGTCAGAAGAGGAAAATCGAGAATCGGCAAAAGTAAAGCCCGTCACATTTAGTTCCTGATTTCCTGCATTTTGAAGCATCAAACTCCCTGCTTTATTCTCGCCAATGGGTACTTCTCCAAAATTTATAACATCCGGACTTACAACTAAGTTCGGAGCAAGTAGAGTAAAAGCACCTGCATTAACATGATCTACAATATTTCCGGATACCCCGCCAATGGTTGCATTCTCGGGAGTCAACGACCAGGTTCCAGGTTCCTTACCCACCACAAAGCTAGTCTGAAACACCTCTCCAGTTATTCCTGAAAATTCAGCCAAACTCATCGAATATGAAATAATACGTAAACGTCCAGGTTCCACTAAATCGACCGAAAGGGTGTGCCCATCGGCTCGATTGCTGAGTATACCACTCTCTTGTCTCCAACTTAATTGGTCAGGAAAACACAAATCGAACTGAAAGGCATTGAATACCTCATCATTCTCAATATTCACAGAAATGACAACTTCATCATCAGGAGAAGCCTCAATACTGCTAACAGACAAACTCGTTTGGGCAGAAACATTTTGTACCAAAAGCAACAGAAATAGACACAAGAAAGAGAGTAAAGGTTTAATCATATCCTAATTTTAAATTTAAAACACATGAGAAGTTACATTTCATTATATGATGTAGATACTCAGTATAAATCTACAGTACATAACTTATATTACAACCTGTCAAATCTGTCAAGTTTAAACAGCATTATTATTTAAATTAAAACCAAACAAAAGCAAGCTCATTTCACCCTTAAAACCAGTTAATTGCATGAAAGAAAGCAAATTCAACATAGCAACTTTCAAATCAGTCAGTTGGAAAATCCTATAGATTCAATAATTAGACATTGAGAAAATAAGACAATTAAAGAAAAAGCCTCGCACCTATTAAGATGCGAGGCTACTCCAATTAATTTTCAATTTTGTGCACGATATGTCAGCGAAGTAGACTTAATAATTAGTCCGATTTTGTCCTTGGGAACATATGAATAATTGCTACACCAACTCAACCTCACTCACACCATTACTCTTTTTCAGCACTTTTATTTGTGCAGGAATACGTTCTTTTAAGTTCTCTACATGAGATATTATTCCAATCATTTTACCCTGAGCTTGCAGCGTTTCTAAGCTTGAGATCACAGTCTCCAAGGTTTGGCTATCTAAAGTTCCAAAACCTTCATCAATGAAAAGTGAATCTATGCTTACATTATTACTGGCCAAATCAGATAAACCGAGTGCTAAAGCCAAACTGATTAAAAACTTCTCACCACCACTTGATGTATCCACGTAGCGAGCTTCATCAGTCTGATAATGGTCAATCAACTTAAAGAATAGCTCCTCGCCTGATTTATAGGTGGGATCTAATCTCAGAGAATAACGCTTGTTTAACTTGAACAAATGCACATTAGCTAACTGAATCAGATTATGAAGGGTCAAACGCTGCACATAGGTATTAAAGGCATGCTTAGAGCCACCCAATAAGCTCATCAGATCGGTCCATTTCTTAAGGACCTGCTCCTGTGTTGAAATTTCATGTGTCACCGCTTGGTTTCGCTCTTTAATCTGCTTATCCAATTCAAATTTCTGTCTGATTTCCCCAGTTCGCTCCGTGAGTTTATTCTTATCAGCCTCAATATTCTTTTGTTTTTTATCAGCCTCATCAGCAGAGTTTTTAAAATTTTTCTGCTTCTCTAGTTTCTCGAAATCTTCTTTTAATCTATTCCCTAAGGTTTTCAATTCCAAACCTAGATCTGCAATTCCCTTTTCGATTTTCACAAAGCTTGTCTTATCCTCCAAACTCAAAAGAGCTTGCTCCACAGATGCTCGCGATTCAAAATCGCTGAATTCAATGGCTTTCTCGAAGCTCAAAAACGCTTCATTCAAACTTGCCTCCGATTTCGCTTGTTCTTTCTGCAGATTCTCTGTTTCTTTTGTTTTACTGTGCTGTTCGGTATTTAATGCCTGCAACAATTGCAAGGCTCGGTCAAATGCTTTTTTAGAAGCTTCTTTTGCCTTTTGTAGCTGTTCTCTCTTGGCAAGAATGCTAATATCCAAAGGTAGAATGGCTTTCCTATCAGCAGAAACAGTTCGTAAGTTCGTTTCCGTTTCTTTCTGCTCGTTCTCAAGCGCGAGCTGGTTTTTTTGTTTCTCGATAAACTGATCCCGATTGTTTTTAATATCATTAGCCAAATGAGTCATCAGATTTCTCAGCTCAAGCTGTTCCTTTGTTTTGGCATGATAAGTAGCGATCTCCAATTCAATAGCCTTCACAAAAACAGAACTTTCTTCTACACTTGGCAAAGCCAGTTTGTATCGTACCAAATCATCTCTCAACTGAGTTTCTAAATCCTTCGTCTCCTGATTAACATTCTTTATGTCAGTCTTTTTCTGTTCCGATTCAAGTTTCAGGTTTCCCAATTTCTCGATCAGTGTAGCTTGCTTGGTTTTCAGAACATTTACAGACTCCAATTCTTTTTTACAAGCCTCATCCTGTTGATTCTTTAGCTTTTGTAGACTTTGCACTTCAACAATCTGCTTGGCAAGGGTCTCACTTAGCTTTTCAAGCTCAGCCAGTTGCTTGCCAATATTTTCGAGTTCCTCAATACTGCGATCTAAACTCAGAGATTTAAAGTTCTCAACTGCCTTTTTCATCTGATCAAGCAAAGTCTTCAGTTGGGTGGCATTCGTCTCTGCTTTTGTTGTAATAGCAACCAGCCTAAGCTCTATATCCTGCTCTTCTTTCAAGAGGATATCAAAAATACTTTTGCGCTTATCAAGCCGTATTTGAGATTCAGATAGAGTGATGCTTTCGTATTTTGTCACATAAGGATGCTCTGTAGAACCACACAAATGGCAAGGACTACCCTCTTCAAGTTTCTTTCGCTCGGCTTCGAAACTGAGTATTTTAGTTTCCAATTCAAGAATTCGTTCTGCATCTTTAAGGGCAGACTCAGCCTCACTTTTTTTGATTTGCAAAGCCTTATTTTGCTTCATCAAAACTTGCTTTTCTTTTTCCTGTTCGCTTTGCTCTTTATTTAAAATCTTCTCTATCTCACCAATCTCCTTCGCCTCTTTCGAAAGCCTTTCCCCCTCTTTCCAATTAAGCTTTTGCTTTTCGATCTGTTCTCGTTTTATCAAAAGCTGATCCAAAGAATTTATGCTAAGAAGTTGACTTGTTTTTTTGAGAGCTTCATTTAATCCATCCAGTTTAATTTGGTCGCGCTCATACAAAGCATTCGTTTCTTTCAGCGAGATTTGAGTTTCAACCTGAAACTTCTCTTTCTGATTTAATGCTTTATTCTCAAGCTCCATCTGTTCGTAATTTCTATTACGTATCAACAAATGAGAACGCCAATCGACAATCTGTTTCTCCAATAGCAGACAATCCTTATGCTTTAGTAAAAAAGCATCAATATCAGCCAGTTCTTTTGTCTTCTCTTCCTGGCTTTTATTTTTCGCTTCAAACAAGTCTTGCAATTTGGCAATTTGAATCCTACAATCATCTAGTGATTTCTGTGTTGCAAGTTTCTTCTCATTGCCATTCTTAATATCAGAATCGTGTTTGGCTACTTGATCTAATTTCGGCAACCAATTATTAAAATTCTCCTCAGTTTGCTGATGCTCATACTTAGACTTCGCTTCTTGTTTTTGAGCTTCGGCAATTTTCAAAATCAATTGCTTTAATGCTTCCTGTAGAACCAGAAGTCGAGCTTTACTACTCAACTGTTCTTTTTCAAGGCGTTTAATACCATCAAGCAATTCCTTATGAGGCTCAGCCCTTTTGTGTAATTCTAAAGCTTCAATAGTCGACTGATTTTTCTGCTTCTCAGCCTCTAAAAAGGTAATGCGCTGTTCCAGGCTTTCCTGCTCCTTAATCAGTTCGGTTTTCTTTTTATACCAATCTAAAATAAGCTCGACCTCTTTCAATTCGGCAGCTAGCTTTTCTATATCCTTTTTCAGCAAGTCTTGTTCTGCTTTCAAATCCTGTCGTACCTCATCGGTTAGCAGATCTTCTGCATTTATTTTTGCTCTTATCTCATCTAGTTTTCTTCTTTCTTCACCAATCTTACCACCAATCGTTTCACCTATCTTTTTATAGATATCTTCTCCTGTAATCTGTTCAAGCAGCTTGCCTTTATCTTGCGAACTAGCCGATAAAAAAGCAGCAAATTCACCTTGTGCCAACATAGCTGATCTTAAAAACTGAATGTAGTTCAATTGGATTACACGTTCCACTTCAGTTTTCACCTCGGTTTTCTTCTCAGCAATAATCTTACCTGTGGATAAATCCTTCAAACGCACCTCTTCCTTCGGATTAGCCAACACTTTACCACTTTTGGTCGTAAGTCTCATACTCCAATGCGCCTCGTAGCGTTTAGCTTGACTTTCGAAACTTACCCTCGCCATGGCTTCATTCGCTCCATAGCTTACCACATCAAGTAAATTGGCCTTAGCCGTCGTACTATTAAATCTGGGAACACTATGATATAAGGCAATGGTAATGGCATCCAAAATAGTTGTTTTGCCTGCACCCGTAGAGCCCGTGATTGCATACAAACCAACATCCTTAAACAAGTCACTCTCAAAATCAATAACAATAGGCGTTTTCGATTTCAATGAGTTGATATTCTGTAATTCTATTTTTAAGATTCTCATGGGTGGATCAGTCTAATTCTCTCTGGCTATTTGCAAAGCTTCATTAAAGGCATCAAAAATTTCAATATTTTCATCGATATCAAAATTCTGCTCCTTGCATTTCATTTTAAAAACCTCGAGTGGTTGCAGCTCTTTAATTTGTTTGGAACTCTCTATTAAAGCCTCCAAGCCTTGTATGTTTCGTTCGTTTTTTAAACTGATTTTCAAAACCTCCAAGTTCAGATCTTCAGCTGCCTTATTAATTTCCAGACTCTCAATTTTGGTATTTATGTTGTTATCGATCACCACTTCGACCCATGGTTTTAAAGCATAAGTCAACCTGTCAATCTTCATCAAGTCTGTGATGCAGTCCTCAACCGAACCTTTCACCCGAAGCACTTCCCGAAACTTAGGAACCAGAATATTTTCTATCCTCAGTGGCTTCTCCCCATCACTCTCAACCAAAATCACATTTTTGTCGTAGCCAATTTCGCTAAAGCTTAAGATTGTGGGTGAACCCGAATAGCGAATATGATCTGTTCCCCCAGCCTTTTGAGGGCGATGCAAATGACCCAGAGCCATATAATCGAAAACCTCAGGAAAATCATCAGCACCAATATCACCCAAACTTCCCACATAAATACTCTGCTCACTATCCGATGTAGATCCACCAATAGCAAACAAATGCCCCATACCAATGACAGGCACATTCTCCGATTTTAGGCTTTCACAATAGGCTCCTACTTCAGTATAATGATTCACCAAAGCCATTTTATATCTATCTCCAATATCGTCGAAGGATTCCCCTGCAACAGCTCGCCTGATATCCTGATCTCTCATGTATGGGACCGCTGCTACAATTACCTGTTCATCGCCAACATAAAGTTTAAAAACCTCATCGTCCACATTCTCTGTCACCTTACCAACTACCTGAACTTGCAATGCAGACAGCAAGGCCTTAGGTGCATTTATGGTTCCAGGAGCATCGTGATTACCACCCGTAATCACCACATGCTTACAAAAGCTATTCGCCAATTTAATCAGAAAATCATAATACATTTTCTGACTTTGAGTAGAGGGAACGCCTGTATCGAAGATATCACCTGATACCAACAAAACCGACACCTCCTCGGTTTTAATGTAAGTCTCTAACCAGGCTAAAAACTGCGATTGCTCTTCGTATTGCGATTGCTCATGAAGACGATGCCCCAAATGCCAATCGGATGTATGTAGTATTTTCATTTCTAGTTTTCTTTAATCGATAACTAAACAGCAGTAAAAAAACCCAGAATTTAATTGGGATTAATTCTTCAATATATTGATGCTCTTTGCGCAAGTTTCAGTTAAACTGTAATAAACAAAGTTAAGTAAATTGAATAGAAGATGAGAGAAGAATACTTCAAGTTTTTAATGAGGTTGAAATCTTTTTAGAACCAAGTTTCTGCATCTTTTTATTAAATATTGAGTGTATGAGTTCAAAGAAAACTTAGCTTCGGCATTCTTGTGCCACCAGTGATCTTCTGCGACGTATTTCCTTACTTAAAATGTTTGCTTAGCTAGATATGCTGTTGGGAAGGCATAAATACCCCTAGCCATGCAGATAGGGTTACCTGCAGCAGCTGAGACTTGAGGGTCTCACTCTTACTGTGATCCCGAATACTCGGGACCAATAGACTCTACAATATCAGTCATACCCTGACATTTACACCACGTCTATAGTTTTCGGGACATGACAATGCATAAATAATCATTAAAGTTATAGCTGCCCCAGATTTGTAATCTGGGGTAAAGAATTGGCGATTTTTAATCGCATAAACTGCAAAGAGGAATTATATATTCCCAACTCGAAACCTGCAGATAAGATATCTGCAGCAGTTATAGTCAGAGCCTGACATGTATTAATTTAAAGCCAGCCCTATGTTTATTTGAGGAATCGCGAAAGAAAGCAGACTAGGCTTCGTCAAATTTGGAAATGCTTCCTTCTATTAAAACAAAAAAAGCTTGACAGCTCTGATGATTCAGTTCTGTCAAGCTTACTAATTCTTAGTATTGTTTCCTTTACTTGCGAAAATCTATTAATGCTTTCTCTACTATCTCCAAATCGTTTTCTTCCATACGGATAATTTTATTTTTATCGTTGAAAACAAAATCAGAATAAGAAATTACGACCAAAGAAATTTCATTCTTTGGAAGAACTTTTGCTCTTCGTTCATCGTATATTCTTCGTAGCTCTTCTCTCGTCACAGTATTTGTATCCTCCTCGTCTTCCTCATCTTTATCGCGAATGGCTACAGGTCTAAAGTTCTGTATTTCTTTGTATTCTACAACCAATTGCAATTCTTCATAATAAGCATCAACAGGAAGCATGGTTTTTGTTTTCCCGTCTTTGTGCAGATCACCCATAAGGAAATCAAATCTTTTATGACGATTCGCTTTTAGAGATAATACTTTATCGCATAAACCAATGACATAGGTTTCGTCACTGTTTAAACGAATCGCAATCGGATCATTTTCCGGGTTCTTTTTTTCCTGTTTGTAGGGAGCATCCGGAGTGCTTGCATTGGCTGGAACAAAATACCAATAAGTATGTTCTCCATGTCTTTCGGCATGAACAAAGGGTATTAAAGCCAACTCATTGTTAGTATCGAGTTCTCTAAGGATTAAGCGAATTGGCAATCCTCTTTTAATATCTTTTGTAAAAATTCCAGCTTTAATAAAAGCAGGCATTAAATCTTTTACTGGTGCTATTGTAAGTGAAGCATTTGTGTTAAAATATTCTTCAATTACTGTGTTTATCTTTTCTACTTTGGAAAGATCTTTCATATTGATGTGACTTATTTATATATCTATTTGATCGTACCACAAAAAAGTGGGTAAGCATTATTCAACTTATTTGGCTCTATAATGGGCTGCAAAGATAGAGTTAAATTCACTGATAAAGGCTATGCGATCTTTTCTGTGTATAAAAAAAGGCCTGACAGGTGTTTTTACACTGTAGATTGGTTTTGATGAGCTACAAAAGAGATACATATCCCTAACTCACGGTATGTAGATAGGATATCTGCATGAACACTTGAACCAACTAGAGGAATTGATGTTTGTTGTGTATGCTGGAGATTGATTTTCTGTTTCATTCACAACACCCATAACGATTACAGCAGTTTTAATATCAAATGTATACTTAGACTTCCACTATTCTGTGAAGAAGTTTTAATGTGATTGCATTGTTTGGGTAGCTTGGCTGAAGTGAGGTATAAAAAAAGGGTGTCAAAATTGACACCCTTTTTCTAATTTAGTTATTAAGTTTTACGAATCGTTTCGTAATGACTGTTTCATCTGTTTGAATGGATATTAAATATATCCCTTCTTTTAAATCCTGGACATTCAACCTTAAGCTTTGATAGGCTTGAGCTGTTTTAATAAGCTGTCCTTTCATGTTTAAGATCTTGATATTTTTTAATTTATCCGTTGGGAAATCGATATTTATATAATCCGTTGTTGGATTAGGATACATCTTAATCTCCTCAACAAATACATCATCGATACCTGTTGGATAATCAACAAGAAAGCTTTGAGTTGCTTCTGTTGAATTGTAATTGTCATTCCCAAGCTGATAAGCTCGAATTGTGAATTGACCGATCACGGTTGGGGTAAATACGTTTGCATCTATTTCCCCTAATCCTTCGGTAATCTCAAACTCAATAGACAATAATGAAGTTGAACTTGCATTCAATACTTTAGATTCTTCTCCAAATACATAATCTTCAACTGGATCAAAAGTAATGGTTTGATCAGCCTTAAGCACATTTAAAGTTCGACTTAGTTCAGCTGATAAGATATTCTCATTTCCTGATTGAGTTGCCTTAATAACAATTTCACCAGCACCTGTAATACTTAGCGCTTTTCCTGTAAGACTTGCAGGGCCAGAGATCAATTCAAAGGCTACTTCCAAGTTTGATGTTGATGTAGCTGATAAATCGAAGGCTGCATCACCAAAGGTTTTGTCAGCTAACTCAGCAAAATCGATAGTTTGGTTTGCTTTACTAACAATGAAACTCTGTATTACAGGGTCTGCAGCTAAGTAATTCTCATTCCCTTCCTGAGAAGCTTTTACCACAATTTCACCAGCACCGTTAATCATTAATGAAGAACCAAGTAAAGTTGCAGGCCCACTAATTAATTCAAAACTTACTTTCAAATCAGCTCCTGCATCAGATCTCGCTACTAAATCATAGGATTCATTTTTGAATGGTCTGTCTGGAATTGCATCAAAGCTTATGATTTGAGATGCTTTGCTAACAGTAAATTTCTGAACGATAGGATCTGCAGCAAGATAATTTTCATTTCCTGCTTGGGTGGCCTTTACAGTAATCTCACCAACTCCATTGATCATCAATGAAGAACCAAGTAAAGTTGCAGGCCCACTAATTAATTCAAAAGTTATCTCTAATACATGTGCTGCATTTGAGCTAGCAGACAAGCCATAACTTTCATTTTTAAATGGTCTGTCTGGGATTGCATCAAAGCTTATGATTTGAGATGCTTTACTCACCGTAAATGTTTGTACAACTGGATCAGCAGCTAAATAATTCTCATTACCCGCTTGTGTTGCTTTCACCGTAATCTCACCAACTCCATTGATCATTAATGAAGAACCAAGTATGGTTGCAGGTCCACTAATTAATTCAAAAGTAAGAGGAAGCATAGAACTTGAACCAGACATCAAGCCCTGGCTCTCTGGTCGATACTCTCTGTCTTCTAATTTTGTAAAAGTGATCGTTTGACTTGTTTTCTGAACATCAAATTCACGAGTTTGTTCAACCGATGCATATTCATGATCACCTGCTTGAATGGCTTTAATCACAAAATGCCCTGCTCCTAATATAGAAAGGGTGTTTCCTTGAATTGAGCCATTACCTTCAAGTATCTCAAAAGTCACTTGTTTACCCGATGATACATTAGCTTCAAGAACAACTTCTTCTTTTGTGGTGTATTCAAAATTATCTATAGAAGTAAAGTTTAATGTTTGAGCATTCTGAACGACATTAAATGTATAAGACACCGGAGTGGCTGCGTTATAATTCGCATTTCCAAGCTGTTTGGCTTCAATAACAACTTCACCCAAGGCATTTAATGTTAAAATATTCCCACTTAAAGTCACATCACCTTTGACTATACTATAAGCAATAGTTAAACCAGAATTAGATGAGGCCTTTAGAGTTAAAGTACCCGATGCGAACAAAATGCTTTCTGCTCCAGAGAATGTAATTTCCTGATTTGATTTATTAACCGTTAAGGTATGTGTAATGGCATCTGCTCCCAAATAATTTGTATTACCAGCTTGAGTTGCTTTAATCACAACATCACCTGCTCCAGTTAAGGTTAAAGTTTCACCCACTAAAGTTGCTGGACCTAAAACCAATTCGAAAGCGACATCAAGTGTTGAAGTAGAAGTCGCTGATAAATCGAAAGCGACATCACCAAAGGTCTTGTTAGCAAGTTCTGCAAAAGTGATGGTTTGTGCTTTTTTATTAACTGTTAGGGTACGCATTACTTCTGTTCCAGCTAAATAATTTGTATTACCAGCTTGAGTTGCTTTTATCACAACATCACCTGCACCAGTTAAGGTTAAAGTTTCGCCCACTAAAGTTGCTGGTCCTGATACCAATTCGAAACTCACTTCTAAGTTGGATGTTGAAGTTGCTGATAAATCGAAAGCTACATCACCAAAGGTCTTGTTAGCAAATTCTGCAAAAGTGATGGTTTGTGCTTTTTTATCAACTGTTAGGGTACGAGTTACTTCTGTTCCAGCTAAATAGTTTGCATTCCCAGCTTGAGTGGCTTTAATCACAACATCACCTGCACCAGTTAAGGTCAGCGTTTTTCCAACTAAAGTTGCTGGACCTGATACCAATTCGAAGCTTACTTCTAAGTTGGATGTTGAAGATGCAGATAAATCGAAAGTCACATCACCAAAGGTCTTGTTAGCCAGCTCGGCAAAAGTGATGGTTTGTGCTTGTTTCACTGGAGTTCCGCTTGAAGTCCAAGCTTGATCCGTCTTATCACCCCATATATAATCGACCATTTGAGGGTAATCAATAAATGGGTTACGGTTGTTCTGCCATTCATAGATGACGTTGTTTCTATTTTTTTCAAAATCATCAACAGGATCTTCAGTATGCCATTTTAAAAGGGTCACTAAATCACCAATGGTATGAGAACCTGTCTCACTTGCAAAACCATTAACAACTGTCAAGGCATTATAACGAATTTCCATGTACAATAAAGAACGGGCAACATCGCCACGAGCGCTTAATGGAGGTGAATATGTATTAGTGGTTGTAGCGTCAGAAAAATCTTTATTCCCACGTGAGGAATTTTCATTCTTATGGGCAGCACGCAAATGGTGACCATCAGCATGACCGTGAGCCAAATCGTCAGCAGTCGTTTCGAAATACGCATCTTTCCCATCTGAGGTAGAAGTGGTTCCACTTTTAAAACCGCCTAATGATTGTGCCCAAACATGCTCTCTGTTCCACAGATCAGTTGAACTCGAATGACCATCCTGCTCTCCTTTATCAAGTCCAAGTTCACGATAAATCAACCAAACCTCATTGGGGTTTGCAGGATTTTCATCCGCTTCCTTCAACATCAACCAAATATCACCATAATTTTGACCGTGGGTTGTCGAATTCACAACCACAAGCTGTAAGGCGTCGCGTAAAGTCTGGGACGACTTATTCTCGATACCTGCATAATAATCGCCTGCGAAAGTCGACGTTACAACATCAAATGTTGGATTCTTTGGCGTTCCAAAAGCTTTCGCATTGGATTCAGCATTGGTTATCGTTATTTTTTCAGAATAATGGGATCCAATACTTACGCCATCACTTGCAGAGCTAATGGAAATCAAGGCGACTTCATCAGCCTCTTTATCTGCATCATCAAGCAAAGTAAATGTAACTGATCCTATTGTTGAATTCGCAGCTATGGTAATCGATGGACTGCTTAAACTGTAATCACTTTCAGTAACCTGAAAACCACCTACTGAAAGTTGAACCGTCTGAGGCGCTGTAACAGCAACAGAAGACGTCGCAGTTACAGTAATCTCTGTTTGCTCTTCTTCAACACCTGCATTGGTGGATACAGATAGGCTAACAAAGGGTAGATTGGTAGGTGTTAGATCTACAATCTCAGAATTCCCTTCGAATGACTGATGACTATAATAATTATCTCTATAACCATTAAACGTGATTTTTTTATGTAATACATTTAGATTACTCACCAAATTCCAACTTGGCTTTAAGGCTGTTCCCAACTGCAGATTTAAACACTTGGTAAAATCAACTTCATCCTTGGAATCAGCAACAGTCACATAGTTTCCATTATCAAAGGGAGACTCAAAATCATTACCAACACCAACAATATAGCCTACAGCATAATGAACATCTCTGGATACTCCCAACAAAATAGCCTCCTCGACAGTATAAGGATCCTCCTCGGTACCAGCATGCAAAAACATGTCGTCATCCTGAATAGTTAAAGTATAACTACCATCAATAACATTTACCAATTCGGAATTTGCAGACAACGAAAGCGTTAATTCTTCATCATACTCCTTATCACTTTCGTTTAATATATTTAAGCCAACAGTTCCAGTAGTTGCACCAGCAGGTATGGAAATAGTCGATCCTGATAATGAATAATCAGTATTGGCAATATTGTCACCTGAAATTTCTACATTGACATCAAGAGGAACGCCCAATGCAGCACTCAAGCTAGCTGTAAATACAAAATTTTCCGTATCGGCTTCTTTAGTAATCGAAACTTCGGGATTAACACTTAAAGACAGAACGGGTTTTGTCGAATGAATTGAAATCCCGGTCAGCTTCACATCATCAATAAAATAATGATCAAAAGTATTGTTTTTACTGGTCTTTTCATCGAAAAGAACCTTAAACTCGACTTTCTGAACTCCAGAAGGGATGTTATAAATATAAGGATTGTCAGTAGTCGATCCTGTAGCTAAATGCGGAGTCCCTCCAAAATCATATTTACTACTATTGTAACCGTCCACAAAAGTTTTCTGAACAAAATCGCCATCATCTTCCTTTACCCAAAATTCCAGATCATCACCTGAATCAGGACCATCAGCTGCATACCCGATGGATAATTTAAGATCATTGTATTGTGACACATCAATGGAACTGAAAACGATCCACAAATCACTATTTGAACCACTCGCAGAACCAGTCATTTTTAACGAATTGGCTCCCGATTGATATTTTTCAGGACCAATGGCTATTGTTCCATTATTGACCGTTTCAGTATAAGTCCATGTATCCGAAGCAGATGACTCAAAGCTTTGGAAAGCAATTACATCTTGTCCGAAACTTGGAAGAACGGTTAAAAACACCAATAAGAGACTGGGGAGGATCCTCCTACACCAGCTGATTAAAAAGGAATCTTTTAAAGCATTGTTCTTTAAAAGAATGAATGAGTAAAATTTCTTCATTTAGTTAATTTTAATTATTAGGAATAAGTACATTTTAGCTTTAGAATACATACGTTAAACCAGAGAGTTCGACAATTTTATTGTAAGTACTTCTCTCGTCATACTGGGAGATATGGAGCTATTCACAAACTGTTGAATAAACGATATAAAGACTATAAAACAGCACACAAACAGGCTATTGCGAATGCAAGAGTCATACAGATGCCAGTTTAAATTATAATACAGTAGATTAAGCCGCATAGAAATATGCGATAACGGATGGTTGTTTTAGTAGATCTTCAACTTAGGAATTAAAGAATTCCATCGTTGAGGGGATAACAAAAGTAAAAAAATTATCGAAAGTACAAGTGTTCAATATAATAGAAAATGTATTTTTCCCATGAATTAACAAAAACATATCATAAACCTAATACAAACTTCATGATCAAGGGGCCAGATCTTATGGATACTGTTTTATTTAATGATGAAAAGATGATATCGAATGAATCATTCCTTTGACAGTGATTTGATGTATTTTCTATAAGACGGTGACATTCTTTAGTTAGTTTGAATCGATAAGCTTGTTCATGGACAATTTTATGCAGGATGTTACAAAAGGCCTTCTGATTCTTCCGCTTTTAGTGAGGATATTTTGATACAAGGGTCGTGAGGTTTCAACGAGTTCGTGATTTGAGTTTAACATCTACTTCATGAATATAGATCTAAAAGCGTAAAATTAAATCTCAAGTGATATAAGATCAAATATGAATTCAAAATAGATTCACACTTGAAATTACAAAACACAAGAAGCTTCAATATCAACAAACTTAACAAAGTTACCGTGAAGGGGATCAAGGATTGCAAGTTCAAATCCTAACATCCAGACGAATTTTAAAGGGAGATTTCATGGAAGTCTCCCTTCTTTCATTTGACAAGCTTTAAAAACAATTAAACAGGCACTAAGATTTTTGAAACCCTGACGAACTTTTTGCAGCAGCCCGAGGAAAGAACGCCTTATTTCCTAAAACCTCAAAATTTTAATTTCTGTACGTCTGTTAGCTTGATGTTCGGCTTTGCTACATACCACACCATTTAAACATCGATTAATCAACTTGGATTCACCATATCCTTTGGCTACAACCCGGTCTTTTGAAATGCCTTTTGAAATGATAAAGGCAACAGCAGATTTAGCTCTTCGTTGTGATAATGCGAGGTTATAAGCATCGCTACCTCTAGAGTCGGTATGCGAGCTTAATTCAATTTTTAGGCTTGGATTATCCTCCATAATAAGAACCAATTTACCGAGTTCCATGGCAGCATCC
Organism: Ancylomarina sp. YFZ004; assembly: GCF_054254355.1. Classification (NCBI taxonomy): domain Bacteria; kingdom Pseudomonadati; phylum Bacteroidota; class Bacteroidia; order Marinilabiliales; family Marinifilaceae; genus Ancylomarina; species Ancylomarina sp. YFZ004. The sequence continues at coordinate 219,441 of NZ_JBTCHQ010000007.1, read as the reverse complement.
TCTCTAATATTGGATTTATTTAAATCGTATAAAATATTTTCTAAAACAAAGGTTTTACCGACCTCTAAACGATCGAACTCTTCACGAATATGAATTTTATTACCAGTTAAATTATAGGTACTGATCTCATCATATTTCGACATCAAACTTTCTTTACGATACGCCAGCTTGTATTGTGTTTCACGCTTTAGTTGACATGAAAATATTCCTTCAATATCGCTCAATAATTCAAATTTTTCTTTTGTTTGATTATCCTGGACTGAAATCGTCAATCCCTCGATAGGACTTTGTCCTTCTTTTAAAACAAGCAATCCTTCAAAAAACAATGTGTTTTCGGTAGCCTGATGGACCGGAATGTAATAATCGGTTTTGTCCTTTAAGGCAGAGTCCGCGATTACAGCTTCACCATCGATAAAGCTTTCTTTTACCGATCTAATTTGATATGTCTGTCCTCCATGAACAAGAAATTCAAATTTCCCATTCTCTTCAGTAGTTACCCTTTCTATTGGTTGATCATTTTCATCATTTAAGGTGACAAGCGTATTCCCTAGAACCTCATTTGTAACTGCATGAAACACCTGACCTCTAACTAAGCTGGATTCAATTGAAAATTTATAGATATCATCGAAACTTTGCCCTTTCAAACGATTGGAGGCAAAATACCCTTTCCCATTCTTAATAATCAAACCAAAGTCATCTTTCGACGTATTGACAGGGTATCCCAAATTTATGGGCTTCGAATCTTTCTGATTTAAATCTATCGAAAAAAGATCTAGTCCTCCAAGTCCGACATGTCCTTTTGATGCAAAATATAAGTTTTGGTTTTCGGTGACAAAAGGAAACATCTCGTTCTCAAAAGTATTAATATGAGAACCTAAATTTTCGATTATCCCCCATCCGTTCTCGTTTCGATGACACACATACAAGTCTGTTCCACCAAAACCTCCAGGTCTATCTGAGATAAAATACAAGCTTTTAGCATCAGAGGATAATGCTGGGTGTCCTGTTGAATAGCCATCCATATTGAAAGGAAGCAATTTAGGTTCTGACCATTTATTACCTTCCTTTTTGCAATAATAGAGCTTAATACTAACTATTCCTTCCTGATTTCGTTTGACTCTTTTTGAATTAGAAACATGATTTCGAGTCAGAAACATCTCGTCACCTTCTTCATTAAAACAAACTGGGCCGTCATGATAATTCGTTGCCAACTTGTTTTCAAACAAACGTATTTTCATTAATTCACCGTCAGCTTCGACATTAGCCTTATACAATCTAAGGTAATTCTGATTATTCCACTTGTGATTTCTCTTAATCAAAGTATTTTTCTCTCTGGCTGAAGAAAAAACAAGTTGATTTTTATAAAAACAGACCCCAAAATCGGATGCTTCTGAATTTGCCTTTATGGCTTGAACTTTATATCGAATCGAATCTTTCATCAGATCCGAAATATTGATAGGATCGATCCGGGTTAATTTAACTTTTGAGTCACCTTTCAAATACTTATCCATCCATATTTGAGCTTGATTGTATTTCTTATTGCTTTGCAAAGCTTTCGCATAATACAAAAAATCATCATTTTCGGCACTAGACATCTTTACAACGCGAGCATACCATCGCTCCGTTTGTTCAGAATTATTAATCAATCTGTAAGATGTAGCTAGTCGTTTTGCAACAGATTCGTTTAAACTGTCTTTCTGCCAAAGAATCTCATACAACTCAATGGCCTCTTGATATGCAAAGGATTCAAAACATTTGTTAGCTCGTTCTGCTATCTGTGCTTTAACTGAAAAACTGGAAAATAAAATTCCAATAAAAAGTATAATACATGCTATTTTCTTCATGTTCTTTAATTTTATAGTTCCCAATCGCTTAAAAATACCTTGGTGTCATTATTTTCTTTTTGTTGAACTGAAAATCGAAAGCGACCATTATTTCATGCGTCCCATTACTATAACGACGAAGTTCTGATTCTGTTAAATCGAAAGCATAACCCACTCGAATTTGATCTGTTAATTGGTAATGAATTAAGAAGTTCATTGAATCTTCTATTCGATAACCAACACCTAACCATAGTTGATCGTAAAAAATAAAATTGGCAGAAAGGTCGATTGACAGAGGTGCATTCCATACTATTTTAGAAAGAATAGACGGTTTCAATTTGATGTAATTATTCAAATCGAATAAAGCTCCTGTAGTTAAAAAATAATGACGCTCTTTATAACCCAAACTGGTTGTATTGACTCCGTCATTATCATAACTATTCTTTAACACTCTGGGAATAGAGGCTCCTAAAAAGAAACGATCCGTATAGTAATAGAATCCCATTCCAAAATTTAGAATAAACTCCTCCGCGAAGTTCTGTTCAAAAGTTCCATCATTTTGTTGATTTATTGTTAGATTCATCAAATCAATTTGAATCATATCAAAACCACCTTTAATACCCATAGCAAGAGTTCCTCGCTCACCCAGTTTTAAATGGTAAGCAATATCAGCAAAGAAACTATTCTGCTTTACCGGGCCCAACTCATCATTAATAAATGCGAAACCAGCTCCAAGATTATATTTACTTACTGGAGCACTCAATGTCAAAGTGCGCGATTTTGGAGCACCATCGAATCCCACCCATTGTTCACGAGCCAAAAATATAGCACTCAACATATCGGTACTGCCAGCATAAGCTGGATTTACCGTTAATGGGTTATGCATGTATTGCGTGTACATAGGGTCTTGTTGAGCCTCCACTTGTTTAACAGAAACAAAGAGTAACAACAGTAAAACAGTGTATTTTATAGTGTTTAAAGATCTATTCATGTTTCTTTTTCTTAGTAGTTAATGTAAACAAAGCCTTTAATAATTTTCGCTCCGTTTCCAAGATCAATTATATAATAGTAAGTGCCTTCGGGTACAATCTTTGTCCCAACTGTCATATTGTTCTCAGCACGGCCATCCCAATCATTTTGATAGGCTTTCATTTGATATATCTTGGAACCCCAACGATTAAAAATTGATAATTTCGAATTAGGAAAATCCTTAATTCCTTTAATAACGAAGTAATCATTTACGCCATCACCATTTGGCGAAAATCCTTCAGGAACTAGAATATATTCTGCACAATCATCATAAGCATCTAAATAATCAGGTGTTCCATCGTCATCACAATCATCATCACCTTCCTGTTCGTCGGTAAATCCGTCATTGTCGCTATCAATATCCAGATAATCAGGAATACTATCACCATCGGTATCTACAGGAAGATCGGTACATGGATCTGAAATCTGTGCTTCATCTTCATCAGAAATACCATCATTATCACTATCTAAATCTTGATAATTGAGCTCAATATCAGAATCAGAATTCAAGCTTAAAGTTTCAACAGCATCAGGAATACTGTCTTCATCAGTATCCATTACGCCAATCTCAATTGTTACACTTGCTTGATCACATAAACCTGAAGGATCACAAACCTGATAAGTAAATTGATCAGTATTACAATATGAACCTAAATCAGCAATATAAGTTAGTGTTCCGTTCTCATTAACCTGAACCGTACCATTTTTCGGTTCATCAGTAATAACAACTGTTAATTGATCACCATCTACATCCAGATCATTATCAAGAATAGAGATTATTATCTCCTCATTATCTCTAACATCAATTCGATCATCGTCTGCAATAGGTGCATCGTTAATAGGTAAGACTGTAATTGAAACAGTTGCTAAAGACTGATCTCCATTTGCATCCTCAATAGTATAGGTAAATGTATCGACACCATTAAAGTTATCATCAGGTAAATAGGTATATGAACCATCAGCATTTACAAGAACAGTCCCGTTTGCTGGATTTGTGAAATCAGAAACCATCACTGGCCCATCACCCAAATTCGTATCATTACTTAATACATTACCCGAAACTTCTTTTTCTTCATCGGTTGAGTTTGAATCATCAATAGCAACAGGTAAATCATTAACAGGTTTTACTATAATCCTTACAGTTGCGGTAGATTTATCTCCATTTACATCTTCAATAGTATAAGTGAAGGTATCCGTTCCAAAGAAATCAGAATTTGGTGTATAAGTATATGATCCATCAGGATTAACGCTTAATATACCATTAGGAGTATCTGTATTAGAAATAACTGTTACAAGAACGTCTCCTAAATTAGTATCATTATCCATTAATAATCCGCTAATCGATGCATCTTCATCTAGCTCATAATTATCATCAATCGCAATTGGCAGATCGTTAACTGAATTAATGCTTATTGTAACTGTTGCAGTATCTTGATCACCATCGGAATCTTCCAAAGTATAAGTGAAAGTATCCGTTCCAAAGTAATCTGGATTTGGTGTATAGATATAAGTTCCATCGGAATTTACAACAACATTTCCATTCGCTGGATTGGTATTAGCAACAACAACTACTGGATTGTTTATGAAATCTTCATCATTGGCGAATAAATCACCAGTGCTAATCTCATCCTCATTAATGGTATCAAAATCATCCTTGGCAATTGGATCGTAATCCAACGGATCGACAACAATATTTACTTTTGCTGTTGATTCGTCACCATCGATATCCTTTAAGGTATATTCAAATGAATCATTACCAAAATACCCTGTATTTGGAGTGTAAGTAAATGATCCATCAGGATTAATCATCAACACACCATTTGCAGGATTCGTATTTGTTAGCACAACTACTGGAATATCAACTAATCGTTCATCATTATCAAACACATTACCACTAATCGAAGAATCTTCCTTCAACCATAGATTATCATCTACTGCCAATGGTGTATCACTTATCTGAGTAACTGTAATTATCACACTTGCTTCATCACACTTTTGAATTAGTGGAGCAACAGGATCATCACAAACCTGATAAGTAAAGCTTATATCTCCAAAGAAATCGGCATTTGGAACGAATGTGAATGTTCCATCTGCATTGAATATCAAACTTCCGTTGCTGTTTGCTGAACCACCATCAACAAGAGTGTAAATGAAGTTATCAGGCGTATTGTCCGGATCAAAATCAATTCCGTTACCGTTGTCTAACTTAACATCTCCACTTAATGGCGTATCTTCATCCATTGTAAATAAATCATCTTCAGCTACCGGATCATCGTTTACTGCCTCAACAGTAATTGTAAATGTTTGTACTTCCGATGTATCATCACCACCATTAGCAACTCCTCCATCGTCAGAAATGTAAACGCTTACAGTTGCCATTCCAAACATATGGTTTGCTGGTGTGAAACTTAAGTTTCCAGAAGCATCCAATGTTGGTTGAGCACTAAACAATGTGAAATTATCATTTATAATGTGTAAGGTCAAAGCCTGTCCTGCTTCATTAACAGGTCCTATTGATTGTGAATCAATTTGCCCATTAATAACAAGCATTCCAATATCTTCACTTACTTCAATGTCTTTTGGACTCATCAAGCTAAATGATGGTTCGTCATTCACTGCTGTGATAGAAATATTCATTGTATAGGTTTCAAAACTATATGCAATTCCATCGAACACTTTAAACTCGAATGAATCGTAGTTGATTCCATTCTCATTAGTAAGCGGCATGAATTTCAAATTAGAAATATCAGTATTTGCTATCTCCAAACCAGTAATAACAGGCAAGTTATTGAATTCTAAAGAACCTATCGATTCTGTACTTACGATCTTAATCCCTTCAAAATTGTCAGCCTCGGCATCTGAATAATTAGCAGAGAAGTTTGATTCAGAAAAACTCAATTCTTGATCTTCCAGGCCAGTTATACTTTCGTTATTTGCTGTTGGGAAATCATTAATTGTGATTGAAATTTCATCGTAAACATCAGAACATGCACCTGTTCCCAAACCTGTAGCAGTCATTCGAATCACTACATTACTGGTTGTAGATGGTGTAAATACAGGATTCAATGCATTAGCATCATCAAAAGTTCCTCCTGTGCTTGACCAGATAATAACTGCATAATTCTCAGCTGTTGCACCACTAACAGAATAAATTTCACCTTCGTTAATTAAAGCAGTTTCTACACCTGCATCTAGTATAACTGCTTGCCAAATCTTAAGTGTCATCACATCGCTATCAGTTCCACTAATTCCAGAAACACTCAAAGTCAATTGAACTTCGCCATTTGTTCTGTCTGCTTCACCAGGATTGTAAACTGCATTCAAGATATTTGCATCAGTAAACGTACCTGAACCATTCGTTGTCCAGATATATGTACTCGCATTGTTTTGACTTGCATCACTTAAAGCATAATCTGTATCCGAAGAACAAATTTCGGCATCATCCCCTGCATAACAATCAATATCATTATCAATTATTATTGCTGAAGCTGATACTGGTATTCCCAATACAGTGGTAACATCTCCAGAAGTAATTCCTGTCAGACTTACAATAACCGTTTCGGAAACTTCGAACAAATTATCATCTGTTACAAGAAGATCGATTGTGACTGTTTTACTTCCTGCAGGAATAGTAATTGTCCCTGTCAAGCTCGTAAAGTCACTTCCCTCTGTTGCCGTTCCATTTACAGAGTAACTAACAACAGTTGCAACTGTAGATGCTTTACTCAAGGATACTGTGAATTCAGCATTATTTATAGCAGGAGTACCTTCTTGAGCCGTATCATCAGAAGCTACAATTGTTACATCTGTAGAATCATCATCTCCTAAATTCATGTTTGCTGAACTAGTCGTTGATAGAGTTACAGAATTATTTGTAGAATTCAATGTTACAATAAGATCTTCCCCTCCTGATTCAACCAAATCATCATCAATTACCTCAACTGGAATTGTTAGTTCAACTGAATTGGCAGGAATCGTAATTGTTGTACCAAGATTATTAAAATCAGTTCCTTCGGTTGCAATCCCACTCACACTATACGTGATTTCTGTGTCAATATCAATAGGATTTGTAAATGTAAGAGTGAACAATCCGTTAGTTCCTGGCTCACTAGCTTGGGTTGTAACAGCAATACTCACTTCTGAAGAATCATTATCATTAATTGTTCCAGTAGCGTTTCCATCAGCGATAGTTATCTGCTGTGAATTTGTATTACTGACTGTAATCGTAGCAGTAAAAATTTCAGTTGACTCAACTGTCAGATCTCCCAATACCTCAACTGGAATATCAACTGTTGTTGTTCCTGCTAAAATGGTATAAGTCTGATTTGTCTGAGTTGTGAAATCTGTTCCGACTGCACTTGAGTTAGCTGTCGTAAAACTAATCACAATATCACTTTGTGCTGCTCCACTCATTGTGGCAACAAAATTGTGATTCGCATTTACATCACTCTCACTCACGGTGATATCAGAAATACTTATAGTGTAAGCATCATCATCATTAACAGTTGCTATTGCACTGCCTGTTCCGATTGTCACTTGTTGTGCATTCGCATTACTTATTGTAATGTCTGCAGTAAAGCTTTCTTGAGCTTCTGCAATATCGTCACCTAACACCTCAACTGGAATATTCACACTTGTGTTTCCTGCTAAAATGGTATAAGTCTGTCCTGACTGAGCTGTAAAATCTGTTCCAACTGCACTTCCGTTGCTTGTTGTAAAGCTGATCACAACATCTTCTTGTGCTGTACCACTCATGGTCGCCACAAAGTTGTGATTTGCATTAACATCAGTTTCACTTACGGTGATATCTGCAATACTTATAGTGTATGCATCATCATCGTTAATAGTGGCCGTTGTACTTCCAGTTCCGATAGTCACTTGTTGTGCATTCGCATCACTCATTGTGATTGATGCAGTAAAGCTCTCCTGAGCTTCTGCAATATCATCTCCCAATATCGCTACTGGAATGTTCACACTTGTGTTTCCTGCTAAAATGGTGTAAATCTGTGCTGACTGAGCTATAAAATCTGTTCCGACTGCACTTGAGTTTGTTGTTGTAAAGCTGATCACAACATCTTCTTGTGCTGCTCCACTCATGCTAACCACAAAGTTGTAATCAACATTAGCATCTGTTTCACTTATAGTGATATCTGCAATACTGATGGTGTATGCATCATCATCGTTAATCGTTGCTGTTGCATTTCCGGTTCCGATAATCACTTGCTGAGCATTCGTATTACTTATTGTGATTACTGCAGTGAAACTTTCTTGAGCTTCTGCAATATTATCCCCCAATACCGCTACTGGAATTTCAACTGTTGTTGAACCTGCAAGAATCGTATAAGTCTGTGCTGACTGAACAGTGAAATCTGTTCCATTGGCACTTCCATTGCTTGTTGTAAAGCTGATCACAACATCTTCTTGTGCTGTTCCACTCATAGTAGCCACAAAGTTGTGATTCGCATTTACATCACTTTCACTCACGGTGATATTTGCAATACTTATGGTGTAAGCATCATCATCGTTGACTGTTGCTGTTGCACTGCCTGTTCCGATTGTCACTTGTTGTGCATTCGCATTACTGATTGTAATGTCTGCAATGAAACTTTCTGTTGCCTCAGCAATATCATCTCCCAATATCGCTACTGGAATATTCACACTTGTTGAACCTGCAAGAATCGTATAAGTCTGTGCTGACTGAGCTGTGAAATCTGTTCCATCAGCACTTCCGTTGCTTGTTGTAAAGCTGATCACAATATCACTTTGCGCTGCTCCACTCATGGTGGCAACAAAATTGTGATTCGCATTTGCATCACTTTCACTCACGGTGATATCTGCAATACTAATTGTGTAAGCATCATCATCGTTAACTGTTGCTATTGCATTTCCATCAACAATTGTCATTTGCTGTGCATTCGCATTACTTATTGTAATTGCTGCAGTGAAACTTTCTTGAGCCTCTGCAATATCATCGCCTAATACTTCAACTGGAATATTCACACTTGTTAAACCTGCAGTAATCGTATAAGTCTGTGCTGACTGGGCTGTAAAATCTGTTCCAACTGCACTTCCATTTGTTGTTGTAAAGCTGATCACAACATCACTTTGCGCTGCTCCATTCATGCTTACAACAAAATTGTGATTCGCATTTGCATCACTTTCACTCACGGTGATATCAGCAATACTGATGGTGTAAGCATCATCATCGTTAATTGTTGCTATTGCATTTTCAGTTCCGATTGTTACTTGTTGTGCATTCGCATTACTGATTGTGATTGCTGCAGTGAAACTTTCTTGAGCCTCAGCAATATCATCGCCCAATACCGTTACTGGAATGTTCACACTTGTTGAACCTGCAGTAATCGTATAAGTCTGATTTGTTTGAGCTGTGAAATCTGTTCCATCAGCACTTCCGTTACTTGTTGTAAAGCTGATCACCACATCACTTTGTGCTGTTCCATTCATGGTCGCCACAAAGTTGTGATTAGCATTTACATCACTTTCACCTACAGTAATATCTGCAATACTAATTGTATAAACATCATCATCATTAATCGTTGCTGTTGCACTTCCAGTTCCAATAGTTACTTGCTGTGCATTGGCATCACTAATTATAATAGCTGCAGTGAAACTTTCTTGAGCCTCAGCAATATCATCGCCTAATATCGCTACTGGAATGTTCACACTTGTTGAACCTGCAGTAATCGTATAAGTCTGATTTGTTTGAGCTGTTAAATCTGTTCCATCGGCACTTCCGTTGCTTGTTGTAAAGCTGATCACAACATCTTCTTGTGCTGTTCCACTCATGGTCGCCACAAAATTGTGATTCGCATTTACATCAGTTTCACTCACGGTGATATTTGCAATACTGATGGTATAAGCATCATCATCGTTAACTGTTGCCGTTGCACTACCTGTTCCGATAGTTACTTGTTGTGCATTCGCATTACTTATTGTGATTGCTGCAGTAAAGCTTTCTGTTGCCTCAGCAATATCATCTCCCAATATCGCTACTGGAATGTCAACTGTTGTTGAACCTGCAAGAATCGTATAAGTCTGTGCTGACTGAGCTGTGAAATCTGTTCCGACTGCACTTCCATTAGTTGTGGTAAAGCTGATCACCACATCTTCTTGTGCTGTTCCACTCATGGTGGCAACAAAATTGTGATTCGCATTTACATCAGTTTCACTCACGGTGATATCTGCAATACTAATAGTGTAAGCATCATCATCGTTGATAGTTGCCGTTGCACTTCCAGTTCCGATAGTCACTTGTTGCGCATACGCATCACTGATTGTAATGTCTGCAATGAAGCTTTCTTGAGCTTCTGCAATATCATCTCCCAATATCGCTACTGGAATGTTGACACTTGTGTTTCCTGCTAAAATGGTATAAATCTGTGCGGTCTGAGCTGTAAAATCTGTTCCGACTGCACTTGAGTTGCTTGTTGTAAAGCTGATCACAACATCACTTTGTGCTGTTCCACTCATGGTCGCCACAAAATTGTGATTCGCATTTACATCAGTTTCACTCACGTTGATATTTGCAATACTAATTGTGTAAGCATCATCATCGTTAACTGTTGCTATTGCATTTCCATCAACAATTGTCATTTGCTGTGCATTCGCATTACTTATTGTAATTGCTGCAGTGAAACTTTCTTGAGCCTCAGCAATATCATCGCCCAATACCGTTACTGGAATGTTCACACTTGTTGAACCTGCAGTAATTGTATAAGTCTGTGCTGACTGAGCTGTGAAATCTGTTCCGACTGCACTTCCATTGCTTGTTGTAAAGCTAATCACAACATCACTTTGTGCTGTTCCACTCATGGTGGCAACAAAATTGTGATTCGCATTTGCATCACTTTCACTCACGGTGATATCAGCAATACTGATTGTGTAAGCATCATCATCGTTAATAGTTGCTGTTGCACTGCCTGTTCCGATTGTTACTTGTTGTGCATTCGCATCACTCATTGTGATCGCTGCAGTGAAGCTTTCTGTTGTCTCGGCAATGTCATCACCTAACACCTCAACTGGAATGTTCACACTTGTGTTTCCTGCTAAAATGGTATAAGTCTGTGCTGACTGAGCTGTGAAATCTGTTCCGACTGCACTTCCATTTGTTGTGGTAAAGCTGATCACAACATCACTTTGTGCTGTTCCACTCATGGTCGCCACAAAGTTGTGATTCGCATTTGCATCACTTTCACTCACGGTGATATTTGCAATACCAATTGTATAAGCATCATCATCGTTAACTGTTGCTATTGCACTTCCAGTTCCGATTGTCACTTGTTGTGCATTGACATTACTTATTGTAATTGCAGCTGTGAAAGCTTCCTGAGCCTCTGCAATATCATCTCCCAATATCGCTACTGGAATGTCAACTGTTGTTGAACCTGCAAGGATCGTATAAGTCTGATTTGTTTGAGCTGTGAAATCTGTTCCATCGGCACTTCCATTGCTTGTTGTAAAACTGATCACAACATCTTCTTGTGCCTCACCACTCATAGTAGCCACAAAGTTGTGATTCGCATTTGCATCAGTTTCACTCACGGTGATATCTGCAATACTAATTGTATAAACATCATCATCGTTAATCGTTGCTGTTGCACTTCCAGTTCCAATAGTTACTTGTTGTGCATTGGCATCACTAATTATAATAGCTGCAGTGAAACTTTCTTGAGCCTCAGCAATATCATCTCCTAATATCGCTACTGGAATGTTCACACTTGTTGAACCTGCAATAATTGTATAAGTCTGATTTGTTTGAGCTGTAAAATCTGTTCCATCGGCACTTCCATTGCTTGTTGTAAAGCTGATCACAACATTTTCTTGTGCTGTTCCACTCATGGTCGCCACAAAATTGAGATTCGCATTTGCATCAGTTTCACTTACGGTGATATCTGCAATACTGATGGTGTATGCATCATCATCGTTAATCGTTGCTGTTGCATTTCCGGTTCCGATAATCACTTGCTGAGCATTCGTATTACTTATTGTGATTACTGCAGTGAAACTTTCTTGAGCTTCTGCAATATTATCCCCCAATACCGCTACTGGAATTTCAACTGTTGTTGAACCTGCAAGAATCGTATAAGTCTGTGCTGACTGAACAGTGAAATCTGTTCCATTGGCACTTCCATTGCTTGTTGTAAAGCTGATCACAACATCTTCTTGTGCTGTTCCACTCATAGTAGCCACAAAGTTGTGATTCGCATTTACATCACTTTCACTCACGGTGATATTTGCAATACTTATGGTGTAAGCATCATCATCGTTGACTGTTGCTGTTGCACTGCCTGTTCCGATTGTCACTTGTTGTGCATTCGCATTACTGATTGTAATGTCTGCAATGAAACTTTCTGTTGCCTCAGCAATATCATCTCCCAATATCGCTACTGGAATATTCACACTTGTTGAACCTGCAAGAATCGTATAAGTCTGTGCTGACTGAGCTGTGAAATCTGTTCCATCAGCACTTCCGTTGCTTGTTGTAAAGCTGATCACAATATCACTTTGCGCTGCTCCACTCATGGTGGCAACAAAATTGTGATTCGCATTTGCATCACTTTCACTCACGGTGATATCTGCAATACTAATTGTGTAAGCATCATCATCGTTAACTGTTGCTATTGCATTTCCATCAACAATTGTCATTTGCTGTGCATTCGCATTACTTATTGTAATTGCTGCAGTGAAACTTTCTTGAGCCTCTGCAATATCATCGCCTAATACTTCAACTGGAATATTCACACTTGTTAAACCTGCAGTAATCGTATAAGTCTGTGCTGACTGGGCTGTAAAATCTGTTCCAACTGCACTTCCATTTGTTGTTGTAAAGCTGATCACAACATCACTTTGCGCTGCTCCATTCATGCTTACAACAAAATTGTGATTCGCATTTGCATCACTTTCACTCACGGTGATATCAGCAATACTGATGGTGTAAGCATCATCATCGTTAATTGTTGCTATTGCATTTTCAGTTCCGATTGTTACTTGTTGTGCATTCGCATTACTGATTGTGATTGCTGCAGTGAAACTTTCTTGAGCCTCAGCAATATCATCGCCCAATACCGTTACTGGAATGTTCACACTTGTTGAACCTGCAGTAATCGTATAAGTCTGATTTGTTTGAGCTGTGAAATCTGTTCCATCAGCACTTCCGTTACTTGTTGTAAAGCTGATCACCACATCACTTTGTGCTGTTCCATTCATGGTCGCCACAAAGTTGTGATTAGCATTTACATCACTTTCACCTACAGTAATATCTGCAATACTAATTGTATAAACATCATCATCATTAATCGTTGCTGTTGCACTTCCAGTTCCAATAGTTACTTGCTGTGCATTGGCATCACTAATTATAATAGCTGCAGTGAAACTTTCTTGAGCCTCAGCAATATCATCGCCTAATATCGCTACTGGAATGTTCACACTTGTTGAACCTGCAGTAATCGTATAAGTCTGATTTGTTTGAGCTGTTAAATCTGTTCCATCGGCACTTCCGTTGCTTGTTGTAAAGCTGATCACAACATCTTCTTGTGCTGTTCCACTCATGGTCGCCACAAAATTGTGATTCGCATTTGCATCAGTTTCACTTACGGTGATATTTGCAATACTGATCGTGTATGCATCATTATCTGTAATCGTACCTAAACCTTGTGGTTTAGAAATAGAAACTCCTGATTGTCCATTAACAATTAGATTCGATAAGTTGATGTGATACTCTTCTGTTGCTTCCGCAATAGCGTTTTCAATAATATTAACGGTAAAAGATTGAGTACTACTATTTGTATTACCAAAAGTAAATGTCGTAGTAGATATTGCAGTATAGTCAGAAGGTTCAACTGCTGTTGAATTCGCCGTAGCAAAATCTACAGTATAAGCGTTCTGAACTACTCCCGTTTGAGTAATAGTGAAACTAGCTGTTCCTGCTAATTCATTCACACTAACATCATCGATAGCCAGAGTGGCAAAATCATTGTCTGTTATTATTCCTGTAGCATCAGTACTTGCTCCACCGCCGGATAAAGTAACATCTTGACTGTTATTAATCAGGTTGCTTAAGCGTCCGATTATAGTTTCTGAAGGCTCTACAACATCATCATTAGTTAATGAAACTGTTACAGTTTGGCTATCAGCATTCCCAGCTCCAAAAATAAGAGTTGTTGTACCAACTGCTGTGTAATCGGATCCATCAAATGCACTTCCGTCTGCTGTTTCAAAATCAACAGAAATCACATTTTGAACCGAACGATTTAAAGCAATCGTAAAATCAGCTGTTCCTGTACCTTCATCAACGGTAAATCCTGTAATAGAAAAAATAGCGGCATCATCATCATTAATAGTACCTGTTGCAGTATCTGTTCCAAGTGCAATTTGCTGACCGTTTTTATTTACAATCGCAATCGTACCTATAAAAGATTCTTGGGGTTCATTTACCAAATTACTAATCACAACTACTGGAATATTAACACTTAAATCACCAGGTAGAATGGTATACTCAACCACTGATTGTGCTGTAAAGTCACTACCTGCAATTGCTGTACCTTCAGTTGTTGTAAAACTAATCACTACAGGATACTGAGCAACAATATCCATACTAGCAACAAAGTTATACGCCACATTAGCATCCGCTTCTGAATTTGTAAATCCAGTGAGGTTAATTGCTGTCACCTCATCATCATCAGTTATCGTACCTAAAGCCTGATTATCAGAAATTATTGCACTTCCTGTACTCACAATATTGCTTAAATCGATATGATAAGTTTCTGTTGATTCTGCAATTGCATTATCAATTATAGGGATTGTGATTGCTTCTGTTGCTGAGCTCAATGAACCAGCAGCAAAAGTTACAGTATTCATCACTGCAGCATAGTCATCTGGAGCTTCCGCTGTTACATCATTTGTAGTGAAATTAACAGTTAAAGCATCTTGTATATTACCGGTTAAAGTAAGCGTGAAAACTGCCTCACCACTTGCGATATCCTCAACTACACTTACATCATTAATTGCAATACTTGCCGCCTCATTATCGGTAATGGTTCCTGTTGCCGTTGCATCCGAGATACTAACCAAACCACCCGTAATTCCACTTAATGTAATCGTATAAGTTTCAGTGGGCTCTACAAGGTTATCATCTGTTATGGCAACTGTAAAGATTTTTGTCGTTCCACTTGTTGAACCTGCAGGGAATGTAAGAGTTCCTGAAGATAGAATATAATCAAAACCAACAAGAGCACTTGCATTATCACTTGTAGTATAATCTACAGAAAATTCGTCCTGAATATTTCCTGTTAAGCTTACTTTAAAAGTAGCCAGTCCGCCAGCAACATTTTCCGCAACACTAACATCTGCAATTGCAATACTAGCTGCATCATTATCATTAATTGTGTAAACAGCATTTGCATCTGCAATATTAACCTGCTGACTATTGTCATTTGTCAAGCTAATGGCTGCGTTAAATACTTCCTGAGGTTCCAAAATCTCATCACCTAAAACATCAATAGGAATATTAACTGATTTGCTTCCCGCTGGAATTGTTACAACAGTATTTGCCTGAGAAGTGTAGTCACTACCAGTCAATGCTGTACCATTTGAAGTATCAAATCTTAAAACAACATCATTTTCTGCGGCAATATTATTACTTACCACATAATTGATTGGTTGAGTTCCATTGGTTTCGGTTACCGTTTTATCCTCTAATGTTACTTGCATAACATCATTATCATTGATTGTACTTGTTGCACTAGCTGTAGTAATTTGTACCTGCTGTCCGTTCAATGTATTCAATGAAATTGTTCCGGTAAAAATTTCTGTTGGTTCAGCTATAATATCACCTAATATTGGTGTAACGATATTGGTTACTCCAGTTGTTTCTGAAGGTAATGTAACAGCTACATCTGTTAGCTGAGTATAATCACTTCCTTGTTTCGCAGAATCATCTGTTGTTGAAAACAATAATACTATTGTTGATTGAGAAGCAATATCTCTGCTTACAAAGAAGTTTTGAACCTGAGAACCATCAGTTTCAGTAAGTGTAAATCCATTCAATACTAAATGAACAATATCATTATCAGTAATGGTTCCTAGTCCCTGATTATCCGAAATACTAAGCCCTGCCTGATTACTCGTGATTAAGCCTGTTAGATTAATATTATAAGTTTCAGTTGCTTCAGCAATAGTATTCTCAATAATGTCAACAGTAAATGTTTGTACATTATTATTTACATCTCCAAAAGTAAGCTGTGTTGAAGTAATTGCATTGTAATCTGTTGGAGACAGAGCTGTAATATCTGCAGTTGAATAATTTACTGTGAAATCATTCTGAACAGTACCTGTAAGTGTTATTGTAAATGTTGCTGTTCCTGCTGATTCGGCAACACTCATATCATTAATTGCCAGAGTAGCCACATCATTATCTATGATAGTTCCTGAAACCTGAGTTGAAACTCCACCTCCTGAGAATGTTACTGCCTGATTTTTTGCATCAACTTTATTGCTAATTGTTCCATAAAAGCTTTCTGTTGGTTCTACGATACTACCATCGAGAATCGTAACTGTGACTGTTTGGACCAATGGGTTTACTGCTCCAAAATTGAGCGCTGTTCCACTAGTACGTGTGACGGATGTATAATCGGATCCTGCCAAAGTGGTATTGTCCGAAGTCGCAAAATCAATCGTAAATGCATCCTGAACAGCCCTATCCATTGTTATGGTGAAATCAGCAGTTCCTGCAGATTCATCAACAGTAAAACCTGTTATTGAAATAACTGCTGCATCATCATTGGTGATGATTCCTGTTCCAACTCCTTGGGTTGCAGAAATACTAATTGCAGGGTCAACGATTCCATTAACTAGTGCATTGCTTAAGTTGATTAAGAAAATTTCATCCAATTCAATTATTTCATCCCCATTAATTGGAATACTAATTGTTTGAACTTCAGAAGCCGTACCTACAAACGTAAGTGTACCTGTCTTATAGTCATAGTCTGAATTTGCAGTTGTTGCAGTATTATCTACTGTTACATAATCAACAGTTACACCTAATTCTACCGGATTACTTAAGCTTACATTGAAAACCAATTGAGTAGATCCTGAGTCACCTTCTACAATAGAAGGATCTGAAATTGATAAGACTGAAGAATCATCATTTTCAATTGTTCCTATTCCTATTTTATTTGCATTATCAATTGTTACATTTCTTCCAGGAGCAATAACAGAACTTAGAACAAGTTCGAAAGTCTCATCAGGCTCCAAAGCAAGATCTCCATTAACTGCCAAGCTTAATGTTTGTGTTTCATTTAATTGATTTCCAACAAAAGGAAGTAATCCTCCAATTGCTGTATAATCAGATGGTGATTTTGCAGTTCCATTTTGAGTATAATAAGAAACAGTATAGGCACCAACAACTTCAGCTCCAGAATGGGTAACAGTAAATACAAAATTGGTAGTTTCTGAATTGGTTTCGAATGCAGTTACATCATTTATGGCTAATACTGCAGCATCATTATCAGCATTGGTAACCGATACATTATCTGGATCATTCACCTTTGCAGGATCTTTATAAATAGGATCGCTCGTATTGGTTCTATCAACAGTTAAGTTTATAGAATAGGTGATATCACCATCAACAACAATATCTTCAACACTAGTAACCGTTATTGTTTGAGGGCTATTCCAATCTGTATGATCAAAAGTAAGTTGAGTATTATCAATTGTTCCTTCACTTGCATCACCACTTACCAAATCAACAATTACATTATAATTAATTGCATCAGTAGCAGGTTTACTTGTTAACACAACTGTAAAAGTAGCTGTACTTGGAGCAGTTTCACTTGTAGATAATGTTAATGGTGTTACAACAAAGCCTGCCGTATCATTATCAACATTGTTCATACTTGCATCATCAACCACTAAATTGCTGTATTTTGGATCTGTGGATGAAGTATTTCCTGTAATGATGCTGTAATCTACGTCACCATCATCAATATCATCATCCACTCCATTAATTGTTACAGTTTGAGCTGTATCCCAATCGGCAGAGGTAAATATAAATGTTGTAGAACCCAAAACGGCGCCTTCAGTTGAATCATCACTTGAAACAGTAATGCTTACATCTTGAGTTGGTTCTGTATTTAAAACGACACTAAATGAACCTGTACTGCCATCTTCACCTGTTATATTATCGTTTACAGTAACAGCTACTCCAGCCGTATCATTATCCTGATTTACTGCAGCAACAACTGTCGATTGAGATTCCTCATATCCGGAAGCATCATCAGTTCCTGCCTTATTAATGGATAATGTTACATTATAATTAATATCATCATCGGCTACATCATCATTAACACCTGTTACACGAATAGTTTGGGCTATATTCCAATTGGAAGCATCAAAGGTCAATTGACCTTTATCAGGAGTTCCTTCTCCAGCATCATTACTAACAACATCAATTATAACAGTACCTGTAGGAGCAGATTTTAAAAGAACTGTAAATTCTTCATAAGCTAAGTTCTCGCTTGTAGTGATATTAGTTTTATTAGCAATAATAGATTCACCACTTGCATTTACAGTAATCGTAAAGGCGCATAACACTGAACTACCCGCAGCATCAATCGCATGATAATTAACTGTAGTAGTACCTATATTATAATTGAATCCATTTACAGGATTAGTTGTTCCACTAATCGGACTGTTAACGGTACCTGTTCCGGTTGTTGCACCCGTTAACTCCCAATCAAGCTGAGTAACTTCACAGTTGTCATCATAAGTTGAAACTGGAATATCCGAAACTGTTACAAAAGTATCTCCACTTACAGCAAGTTTCGAAATATTTGCTGGACATGATGTAAATTCTGGATTCTCATCATCAGAAACCACAACATCAAAGTTTGTTACTCTATCCGCATTTCCATGATTATCAGAAGCGGTCCAAGTAACTGTAGTTCTACCTTTAGCAAAGGCAATCCCATTTAAAGTACTTCCTGTTCCAGTTGTAGCACCAGATAAAACATACGACATGGTACTTACGGTTCCACAATTATCTATTGGATTCCATGTGTCATCACCGTGTACATAGGTACAGGCAACAGCCGTATTTACATTTCTATCTGTTAAATCATCAACAGTTGGTCCTTGATCATCAACAACGGTAAGAGTTGACGAACAAGTTGCTTTAAGACCTGCTGCATCTGTTACTTCAAGATAAATTATTTGGACTGACAGATCACTACATTCATATGCAAGAGAAGTTGCATAACCAGACAATTCCGCTTTTGAAATTTCAAGCGAAATAGAGCAATTGTCAATGGATACATTATCAATATTAGCAGGAACTACAGTTGCATTACCCGATCGATCAAGAGAAACAGTAAAATCTTTACAGATTGCTGTAGGATTGATAATATCCTGAACAGTTACTGTTGCATCACATGTTGAAGAGTTACCATTTACATCGGTAACAGTTAGAGTAACTGTATTACTTCCTAAATCGCTACAAGTAAAATTGTATTTACTTAAGCTTAATGAAGCAACTCCACAATTGTCTGATGATCCATTATCAATATCAGCATTGATAATAGAAGCATTTCCAGATGCATCTAATTGAATTGTTTTGTTTTGACAAAGAGCTGTTGGCACTACATTATCTTGTATGGTGACTACTGATATACAGCTTGATACATTTCCATTATTATCAGTAACTGTAAGAGTTACCGTATTGGCTCCAATATTTACACAAGTAAAGCTAGAAACATCAATACTTCTTGATGCAATACCACATGCATCGTTTGATCCATTATCAATATCATTTGTAGTAATACTCGCATTTCCAGATGCATCTAACTGTACCGTTTTATCCTGACAAATTACCGTTGGATTTACATTATCCTCAATAGTAATTGTTGATGTACAAGAAGAACTATTACCATTATCGTCGGTAACAGTTAAAGTAACTATATTTGGACCAATATTAGTACAATCAAAAGTCGAGATATCTAAACTCATATTGATTCCACAAGCATCAGAAGAGCCATTATCAACCTGAGAAGGCGTAATTGATGCATTTCCACTGGCATTGAGCTGAACGGTTATGTTCTTGCAGGCTGCAACTGGGTCAATAAGATCCTGAACCGTAACTGCAGATGTACAGATTGCAGTATTCCCATTGTTATCAGTAACGGTTAGAGTAACCGTATTAACACCAATATTCGTACAATCAAAAGTCGATTTATCAATACTCAAAGAAGAAATACCACAAGCATCATTGGATCTATTGTCCAAATCAGAAGCAATAATCGTTGCATTTCCATCAACATCTAATTGAATGCTTATGTTTTGACAGATGGCCGTTGGAGCAATATTATCTTCAACTGTTAGAGTCGATGAACAAGTTGAAATATTCCCATGTTCATCTTCAACTGTTAATGTTATAGGTTGAGTTCCGACATCTGCACAAGTTAAGTTTGTTTTACTTAGGCTTAGTGTTACCGAACCACAAGCATCATTAGAACCATTATCAATATTAGATGTAGAAAGTGTTGCACTGCCAAAAGCATCAAGTTGAGCTGTGAAATTCTGACAAATAGCTACCGGATCAACATTATCTTCAACCAATACTGTGGCTGTACATTGAGAGCTGTTACCATTATCATCGGTAACTGTTAAGGTAACCGTATTGTTTCCGATATTGGAACAATCGAAACTTGTTTTGTCTAAACTTAGATTAACACCACAGGCATCAGTAGAATTATTGTTTATTTGAGCTGGTGTAATCGTAGCGTTTCCTGTTCCGTCTAACTGTACAGTTATATTCTGGCAAATTGCCACAGGGTTAATATTATCAACAATAGTAATTGTTGTGGTGCATTCATCGTAATTCCCCTGAGGGTCGGTGACTCTTAAAGTAACCGAATTTGACCCAATATCAGTACAATCAAAAGTATTTGGAGTTACAGTTTTAGTTAGGTTACAATTATCTGATGAGCCAACGGATAAATTATCGATGTCTGTTCCTGATAAAGTATAATTTCCTAAAGCATCCAAGTTTATTGTGATTGGATTACATACTGCATTTGGATCGATATGATCTTCAACTGTAACAGTTGCATTACAAGTCGATGAATTGCCATTAATATCTGTAACAGTAAGTACTACTACATTAGCACCTACATCAGAACAATCAAAAGTGATTTGCGATGCAGAAACACTTTGGATTCCACATGCATCAGTCGAGCCAGCATCCAACTGACTTGCCAAAATACTTGCTTGACCAAGAACGTCTAATTGAACTGTTATATTATTACATATCGCATTAGGCGGTGTTGCATCTTCTAATACAACAACTGCGGTATTACAAGTTGAAATATTACCCTGATTATCGGTTACAGTTAATAAAACTGTATTATTACCAACATCATTACAAGAGAAACTATTAGGTATTACTTCCATTGAAGCAATTCCCGATGGATCAGAAGATCCACTTCCAATAGCATTGATATCATCTGTATCCAAAGAATAGTTACCTGAGGCATTTAACTGTACAGTAACACTGTTACAATTTGCAGTTGGTACTTCTTCATCAATAACTTTAACCAAATATCTTCCTGTATTTGTATTACCATGGTTATCGGTTCCAGTCCAAACAACTTCATGTGTACCAATTGCAAATTGTACACCTTCAATACTAGTCGTTAGATCTGTTCCTACTTCTCCTGCTCCTTCAACATTGTAAGTTATTATCGTAGCATCACAATTATCTGTTACAAGCGGATTCCAATTGTCTCCTGCTATCACAGTATAATATCCTTGTCCTAGATCTGTATTTCTTGTTTGATTTGCGACCGTAGTTACGCTTGGATTTTCCACGTCAGAAATAGTAAACACTGTGGTACAAGTCGCACTAACATTATCGTCTAAATCATACAAGCGCCATATTACCGTTGTTGTTGGTTCAGAAACTGTTCCAACTGGAATAAACACACCCGCTAAAGTTGTTGTTAAATCTGTTCCTACTTGGGAACCTGAACCTATTTGATAGGTTAATTTTTTCAGCCCATTATTATCTGAGAAGCCATAAGGATCAACTTCGGCGCCAGGTACATCAAATGAACAAGCTCCAATATCTGCATTTTCAGCAACTGTTGAACTTGGGCAATTTGAAATTACAGGTATTTCATTATCCGAAACAATAACTTGAATTGGACAGCTCACAAAATTTCCAGTCATATCTATGGCTGTCCAAATTACATCGGTTGTACCCACTGGGAATGTTGCATTCGCGAGAGTATTACTATTGGTGTAATTATTACTGATAGTCGCAGAACAATTGTCACTAAATGTTGGGTTAAATTCATTTCCTTGAGCCAAATAATATGATTCTCCGGTATCTGTATTTCTATTAAATGGAGAACTTGATGGACACGTTATTGTTGGATTCTCATTATCTTCGACAATAATGTTGAAAGTATATGTAAATTGATTTCCTTTCTCATCAACTGCCATATATGTAACCTCTGTAGTTCCCACATCAAAAATTCCTCCTGAACCAGCATCGGCAGGACTGATAGTTACTGTAATATCTCCAGCAGCAGTTACATTATCAAGAAATTCAGGAGCTGTATAATTTACTACCACATTACATGCACCAGATGTTTGTGCAATCGTATTGGTAGGTTCTGTATCTACGTATGGATTCTCTGTATCAACTACGTATGCATAGAATTTAGCTTCACTTCTATTTCCCTTATCATCTTCGGCAAACCAAGTAATTGTATTTTCTCCCATTTGTAATTGGGTTCCTGCTAATGAGGCTACCGAGAACTCATTTACCAATTTAGTTACAATTCCACAATTATCAGCTGAAGTTACATCGTCAAATTCCAGACCTTGTACTGTATAGTAATTCTTATGAAAATCGGTACTCCTGGTCTGATTCCCTGGTACGGCAATAACTGGAGCCTCTTGATCTTCAATTGTTAGAAGAAATGAACAGGAAGCTTCGTTTCCATTTGCATCGGTTACTGTCCATGTTATTACAGTTTCTCCTGTTTCTCCAGCTCCAAAACCTCTTGAAATTTCAATTCCTGACAAAGTATTCGAACCGGTTCTTTCTAAATTAGTTTCAGCATCAATAAAACTCCAAACAACTGAAGCTATTTTGCAATTATCACTAAATGCTGTTGGATCAAATTCATTACCTAAAACACGATATGAACAATTTCCGGCATTGGTGTTTCGCGTTTGATTAGCAATACACGAAATTATTGGAATAACATCGGTTACAACAACATTAAATATACAGGTTGATTCATTATCATTATTATCAATTGCAGTATAAGTAACTGCAGTTGTGCCTACATCGAACAAACTCCCAGGAGAGTGAGTTGAAGTAAAACTCTTAACTCCACTACAATCGTCGGTAGCAGACAGTGCTGGCCAATTTGCAATTGCCTGACAATTTTCGCCAGATGCTTGCACGGTAATTGTAGAAGGACAGTTAGAAATCACGGGTCCTTCATTATCAACCACAGTAACTGTTTGATAGTGGACAGTAATATTTCCAGCCTCATCTCCAATGGTCCAACGAACTTTAGTTGTTCCAATTAAAAACGGAATTGGAGCGTCATTACTAATCACTAAGTCAATTATTGGCGTACAATTATCTGTTACAAGCGGATTTGATAAAATTGTTGTACTGATACAAGTATTTGGATCAATATTTACAATAACATCAGCAGGTAATGGACTAATAACAGGAGCTACGTTATCGCTTATTGTAACCTGATGGCTACATGTATTTGTATATTCACTTCCTCCAATGTTTTGTCTTGCTGTCCAGGTAATTGTTAAAATTCCCTTTGGGAAAACAGCACCATCAAGAGTTGTGTTATTTGGAGCATAAGGCAATACTCCTGAATCAGTAGTTTGCACATTATGAGTTAATGTTCTTCCAGCAATTATGGATAAATTAGCAAATTGTGCATCCAAATTACTTCCAGAGTTTGTATAAGAACAAGAATTACTTGCTGTATATTCAATTAAATTTGAAGGGCAATCTAAGATTGGATCAAAAGAATCAACTATCGTTACATTAACAGTACAGTTATCAGAATTACTAGAAATGTCAGTAGCTGTCCAAACAATGGCATGATCTCCTATTGATAATTGTACGCTATTTAGATTTCCAGAGTTATTCTTATCATTAACATATGATGTAAGATTACAATTCTCGTCAACATCTGGCTCAAACTCTGTACCAACAACGGTATAGTATATTACTTGAGAATTATTAAACTCTCTATAATGTGTAGATACAGGACAAGTAATAACAGGCGGAATATTATCAACCACCGTAACAAGCTGTGTATGACTAACAACATAACCACGAGAATCTCTTGCAGACCAATAAACATTAGTTACTCCAGCATCAAAATTGTTGCCAGATGGTGTTCGTGAATAAACAATATCTACAGGAGCATCACAATTATCCGTTCCGGTTGGTATTCCTAAATCGACACCAGTAGCTGTACAAGATCCACTATCAACATTAGCAGAAACACCTGCCGGCCAATTAATTGATGGTGCCTGATTATCAATTACAGTAATGGTATAAGTACAACAATTATTTACATCTGATCCATCAGTTGCTGTCCAAATAATATCAGTTACCCCTTTAGAAAGTATTGCTCCGTCAAGCGTATTTGTATTAGGAGCATATGGCGTAATTCCTGAATCTGCTGTTTGAATATTGTGACTTAAAGTAGCTGGAGAGGTAACATCCAATCCTGTACCTGAAACTGTGTAAGTACATACTCCAGCATCAGTATTTACTCGCGCATTTTCACGACAAGCAACAGATGGTGGATCATCATTATTAACAGTTACTGTGATTGTACAAGTAGAAACATTATCAACATTATCAGTAACAGTCCAAACAATATTGTTTACACCAACTGGAATTTGTGCACCACTTAAAGAAGAAGTTCCATTAAAATCATTCACCACACTCTTAATTCCTGAGCAATCAGTATTATAGTAAGGACCAAATTCATTACCATTGGCTGTGTAATAAGATTGTCCTACATCCACCTGACGACACAAATCTGAAGGCGACGGACAATCAATATAAGGAGCATCATCATCAAAAACTGTTACTTTTTGCGATGCCGATGATATATTTCCATGAGTATCCCTTACTCTCCATGTTACTATATTCTCACCAATATAATAAGATGATCGGGCATCATTTTGTATCCAACTAATCCCACAATTATCAGAGGTAGTTGGAGTTCCTAGGGATACACTATTAGCATAACAGCCAGAGTTCGTATTTACTGTAATATCAGCAGGTGCTGTAATTGATGGGAACTCATCGTCTCTAACAGTTACATAAAAACTACAAGAATTTGAATAATTTTGTCCATCAACTGTTCGGGATGCAGTCCAAGTAACCAGTGTTGTTCCTTGAGGAAATACAGCACTGCCAAGCGACGATAAATTGTTAAAGTCATTTACCAAAGTGGCACCATCGGTCGTCGAGCTAGCATCAAATTGAGTTCCAACAGTTATATAACTACATTGTCCTGTCGTATTTGATACAGACTGATCCCCCACACATGTAATTGCAGGATACAAATCGTCTACAATATTAATATTTACAGTACAAGTTGTTGTATTGCCTGTTACATCTAGGGCAGTCCAAATGATTGCGTGTGTACCTGGATTTAATTGTTCTCCGGTAAAACTTGATGTCCCATTTAAATTGTTAGTATAAGTAAACGAACAGTTATCAGAAGCCACAGGCTTAAATTCACCATTCCCAACTGTGTAGTATGTCTTTCCCTGATCCACCACTCGTAAATAATCATCTATTGGACAATCAATAACCGGATCAGTATCATCAACAACTGTTATTTGAATTGTCTTTTTTTGCTCATTTCCAAAATAATCAGCTACTGTCCACTCAACATCAGTTACACCAACTGGAAATTGCTCATAAGCCAATGTTTTATAATTATTCCAATTGTTCGTGATAGAGAAATTATCAGGCGTACAATTATCTACAATTCCCTGAGGATCGAACTCGGTTCCTAACGCTACATAAAAACAATTACTTGCAGACGCTGATCTGGATTCATTTGCAGATAAAGTGTAGGTAGGTTTTGCAATATCATTTACAGTAACCTGATACTGTATGATTGAAATATTACCTGCAGCATCTGTAGCCTTCCATGCCACTATGCTTACACCAACTTGAAATTCAAAATCTGCTAAAGTTGATGTATTGTTTTGATTGTTGACCAAAGTTAAAGTGGTACAATTATCGGTAGCAATTGGGTCAAACTCTGTTCCAACAGTTTTATACGAACACTTATCAGCTGGAGCATCTTTGGTTTGGTTGACAATTGTAGTAATCACTGGCACAGATAAATCAGCCACAGTTATTTTAAAACTACAAGTTTGGCTATTTCCACTTTGATCAGAAACAGTCCAAACAACATCATGGACTCCACCTACTAAAGTAACTCCAGCTAAACTTGTTGATGCGCCTCCCGATGTTCCATTTAAAGTATATGAAATCGTTAAATCGTTTAACCCATCACAATTATCAGTCAATTCTGTTGGATCGAACTCAGTTCCAATAATTACATACTCGCATGCATCAATAGGCATTTCTCTTGTTTCATTTCCATAACAAACAAATGATGGAGCTTGATTATCGGAAATAGTAATATCAAATAGCGTAGATACTACAGTATTGCCATTTACATCTGAAAGAGTCCAGACAACGACATAAGAGTGAGCGTTATCTTTTGGTAACTGCAAATTAGACAATGTGTTATTACCAGTAAAAACACTAAGTCCATTTTTTGTAATTTCATAGGTTGGTATCGCGGCATTACAATTATCTGCGACATTTCCCAAGTCAAAATCAGTTCCGGAAATGGTGTAATAACACTGCCCTGGGTCTGTATCAAAATTATAAGAATATGAATTTATAGGATCACCGTTAGGTTGGGTAAATGTTGGATCCTGATTATCTTCAACTTTTATATAAACAGTACATGTTGAGGTGTTATTACCATCTGTAGCTGTCCATTCAATTGCATGTACTCCAGTAGGTATTTGTTTTCCTTCCAAAGTTGATGTTCCATCAAAATCATTCGTCAACATCAAACTACACTCATCTGTAGCTGTTGGATTAAACTCTAATCCTTGTACTGTATAAAAACAAACACCAATATCAGCAAGCCTTTCAAAGGGTGAAAGCTCTGTACTTGAAGGACAAGTCAGGTCAGGTGGTGTTTGGTCAGCTACTGTAATATTAAAAGACATGTCAGTAACAAGACCAACTGCATCGGTTGCACGATATTTTATCTGAGTTGTTCCAGGAGAGAAAGTACTTCCACTAGCTGGCCCTTGAATTCTAGTCATACTAACTCCAGAACAATTATCGGTAAACGATGGTGCTGACCAAGATACAATAGCTTCACATTGTCCAAGGTCTACATTCTGTACAATGTCGGAGGTTTGCGAAATAACTGGAGCATCATCATCAACCACAGTAGCCTGAAAAGTTCTAGTACTACTGTTAACTCCATCACTAGCTGTCCAAACAACAGAATTTGTTCCTTTCGAAAATACGACTCCATCCAAACTACTAGCATTAACAGCTGTTCCTCCATTAATAGAATAAGTTTGAGAACTTAAAGCACAATTATCTGTAATAGTCACATCAAATTCCCCACCTGTTACCGTATATCCACAATCAGTATTGGTTCCTCTATTTTTATTTGTAGTTGCAGATATTATTGGCGCCTGATTATCGATTACTGTAATTGTAAAAGTTAATGCACTTGATGTTACATTATTACTTGCATCTGTTGCAATCCAGGAAATTAAATTGTCTCCTTTATTTAAATATTGTGATGCTAATGTTCCATCACCACTTAAATCAGTTGCTCCACTAATTACATAAGAAAATATTTCACCTCCACAATTATCTGCAACAATAGGGTCAAATTCTGCACCATTTACAGTGTAAAAACAATCACCCGAATTTGTATTTACTGATTTTGAAACAGTTCCAGATGTAGTTGTTACACTAGGAGTTGTATTATCAATAACAGTAATATTGGCATTACAAGTACTCTCATTACCCGCGGCATCTTTTACTATTAAGTTTACCGCATTTACTCCAATCTCAGAGCAACTAAATGACGTTTTACTCAGAGACATGATCAAATTTTCAGCATCCGTACAATTATCTGAAGAATTATCATTTACATCACTTGGAAGAAGACTTGCAATACCAGATTCATTCAAATAAATAGTTACAGGTTTACAAACTGCAATTGGAGCCTCGTTATCACTAACACTTACAACAAAAGAACAAACAGCACTTGTATTTCCTGCTTCATCAGTTAATATGTAGGTAACTGTTGTATTTCCAACAGGAAAACTTGAGCCTGAAGTATGTGATTTATTCCAGCTTAAAGTTCCAATACAATTATCAGAGCCAGTAGGCTCAGTCCAGCTAGCAGTTCCAAAGCAAGTTCCTTCATTTGTATCTACCGAAATATCTGCAGGACAATTCGCAATAATAGGTTTTTGATTATCCGTAACTGTAACTGTAAAACTACATGTGCTACTTACATTTACTTTTTCATCTGTTGCTGTATATGTAACTGTTGTTTCTCCAACCGAAAATTCGTCGCCAGGAGCGTGAGATTTTGTCCAAACCAAATTCGATGTTGACGTACAATTATCTGTCGCTGTTGGCTCGGTCCATGAAACATTTGCTGTACAAACTCCAGCATCACTTGTTCTTACAATACTTGAAGGACAATTACTTATAATTGGTTTTTCAGTATCATTTACTGTTATAGTAAAACTCTCAGCATGTGTTCTTGCTGCTGCATCGCTCGCTATATAAGTAATTGTTGTTACTCCAACTGGGAAAACAGATCCACTTGCAAGTCCGACAGATTGGCTTATGCTATGTCCTATGCAATTATCGGAAGAAGTTGGTGCAATCCAGTTAACTGTCGCACCACAAACACCAGAGTCGTTATTGACTACAATGTTATCAGGTAAACTTACAATTTCAGGATCTTCGGTATCTGTAATATTAATTGTAAAGCTTTCAGTTTTGATTAAACCAGCAGCATCGGTAGCTGTATATGTTATAGTAGATGTTCCAATAGGAAAAGTAGATCCACTTGCATCTCCGGCAGTTTGGAATATAGAGTGCCCTGAGCAATTGTCGTTTGAATTTGGTTCTATCCAGCTTACAATAGCTCCACAAACACCTGCATCATTCGTTTTGTTGATATCTGCTGGTAAATTTTCAATTACTGGATTTTGATTATCAGTAACAGTAATGGTAAAACTTTCATCAGTTGTTCTTCCCGCTACATCGGTTGCAGTATAAGTAATAGTCGATTCACCAACTGGAAATGTAGAACCTGATGGATCACCAATAGTTTGAGCAATACCAAATCCTGTACAGTTATCGTCAGCCGTTGGTTGGGTCCAACTTACAACAGCGCCACAATTTCCATTATCATTATTTATGGCAATATTTTCTGGTAAATTGATAATCTCAGGATCCTGCAAATCAACCAAAGTAACCTGAAAGACACAGCTTCCTTGATTCCCACTTTCATCCTCTGCCAAAATTGTTACATTTTGGATTATCCCATGACCTCCACTTATTTGGGTACCAGCGATAGGTGATTGACTATAGGTAATATTTCCTTCAAGACTACAATTATCAATTGCTACCACACTTAAAGATGAAATATAATCTGGCAATATAGCATCGCATGCATTGTTAGCCATTGCTAAATCCTGATTTCCCGGACAATTGGAAAATACAGGTGCAGTATTATCATTTACTGTTATGGAATAAGACCATTGTGCTGTATTTCCACTTGCATCTTCAGCGATCCAAACGATATTATTAGCCCCTTTATCTAAAGAGATTCCACTTAAGGATGTTGTATTATCAGTCCCAACTGGTGAACCGCCATTAATAGTATAAGTAAGTAATGTTACTGCACAATTATCTGTTAAAACAGTTGGGTCATAACTATTATCAAGTACAGTATAATTACAAATTGAGCTAGAAGCTGAAACAGTGCTACTGGTTGCAATTCCATTTATACTTGGATTAATATTGTCTTTTACTGTAACAACTGCCACGCATGAATTGAAATTTCCTTCTGCATCGAAAACAGTTAGGCTTACATTATTATCACCTAAATCAGCACAAGTAAAATCAGATTTACTAATTGTTCGGTTTGTGATACCACAATTGTCTGTTGATGAATTGTCCAAATCAGCAGCAACTATACTGGCATTGCCTGAAACGTCAAGGAAGACATCAATATTTTCACATATGGCTATAGGATCTTCATTATCTATTACAATACTTATAGACTGATCAACAGAACATCCCTGATCGCTAACCGCAACTAAGGTATATTGAGTGTCAACATTGATATTACTAACATATGGCAAGTCAGCAATTTTATTTGATTTTGGATTGTCCCATATTTCAATACGAACCTCGCCTGTAGCACTTGCGGTGATATTAAAGTCTAAGCCGGCACAAACCGAAGATAGAGGATTTGTTAAGTTAAGATTGCTTGGTAATGGATGTACAGTGATAGTTTGGGTAGCCGCATCAACAGGTAAATAAGTCCCAAACTTATCCCTAACACTTTCTAAAGAATATATAGTGGTCGATTCCGGGGATATAGCAATGGCATCTCCACCATAAGTTGGACTGTCGGGGTCTCCATCGCTATTATAAGCTGTAACTTCAATAGAAGTTGTTCCTTCCTTGTATACAATCGTATATGGTCCAACACTTGCACCAATAATGACTTGAAGCGAGGAGCTTTCTCCATAGCAAATAGCTTCTACGCCTTTATTGGTTATGAGGGCATCTTGACCGCTTACCTTATTTACAAAGCCAGAGAACAAAAAAATCGTCAACAATAAAAGTGACATCCTTAATCGAGATTTAAATAAATCTCTAACATTAAATTTGGAAAGTAAAATTGTTGCCATATTATTAAATTGAAAATTTAAATGTCATTACTATTATAAAGTTGGTAGCCTTACCAAAAAACTTTCTAAGAAATCACATCAATTAGAGGTAAGGTTATATTGGAATTATTGCTTGCTACTGAATTCGATAAATTAAACTATCAAATTCATAAGCACAAAAACTAACACATATTCGATCAACAAAACTTGAAATCATGAAAGGGTTATTTTCACCTATGTCTCCGAAGAGCTTAGACCATATGAAGAATGATGAAAAGTGGTTCAACAATGGAGCTGCGACTAAAAAAAACAAAACATTCATCATAGATCCCTGGGTGTTTTTTATTTAGACTAAATTCAAATACAGTATATGTAATAATCACACATATTAACACATACAACTATGTTTATTGTGACATAAATATACACAAACACTTGATTAAAAACATATTCCCATAGATAAATGCATCTTTTTTAGTGACTAAAACTCCACCTATCAGAACTAAATAATTATGAAGAACTAAAAATAAACAAGATCAAGCTTTCATAACAATCACAACAGGAAACCTAAAACAAATAACTAACTGACTTATAAAAAGTGTTTTACGTAAAAAACACTCCTAATCAAAGCATTTCACAAAACATCAAAACAAAACCAACAAAAAAACACATAATATTAACATTAGAATATCAAGAAAAATTCTTTAAAATTTTCGAAAAACATAAAACAACTAAGTTAAGCATCAAACTAAGCATCATTTCGTTACACCACAATAGGCTCCTCATAAATCTTTATATAAAAAAAGATCAACCATTTTCACAGTCGACCTTTTATATATTTAAAATTATAGAGTTACTCAATCTAACATACGATCCATATTTATCGATAATCAACCATTTTGAGGTATTGAAAAATAGAAGACACCTCTATCAAGCGATGAACTTAAACCTATCAATCCACTAATTCCTCTACGTAGGCTTTAGCAATACCCGAGACCAAACCACTGAAACTCAATTGCATTTTCCAAAACACACTCATATACAGCACTTGGAGGCAGAAGTTTTAGGAGGGTGTAATCTATGACGGACTTTTGCAACAGCCCAAGAAGAGAACATCTTAGCACCAAATTTTAAGAATCCAGATTATTATTCAAAAAAAGGAATGCCCAAACTGAGCATTCCTTTATATTATAGTGGTTGATAGAATTGACTAAATTTCGAGGATCATACTATTCCGCATTCATACCCATTAGAAAAACGACCAGATTTTCCTCATGCTCCATATTCAATTTCTTACGAAGGCGGTAGCGTTTTACCTCGACACTACGAGGT
Organism: Ancylomarina sp. YFZ004; assembly: GCF_054254355.1. NCBI lineage: Bacteria > Pseudomonadati > Bacteroidota > Bacteroidia > Marinilabiliales > Marinifilaceae > Ancylomarina > Ancylomarina sp. YFZ004. The sequence continues at coordinate 187,186 of NZ_JBTCHQ010000007.1, read as the reverse complement.
GAAATATTTAGAAGTGAAGCAATCTCCTTTGAAGTCATATTCATTCTTAAAAAGGCACAAAAACGAAGATCATTCGGTGTTAAATCAGGGAAACCTTTTTTTAAATTTAATAGAAAGGTTTCGTTCGCTTTATCAAAATTTTCATTGAAAACTGACCAGTGATCCTGACTTTTTATACCGGTTTGAATTAACTTATTGATATCAATCAAACGTTTTTTTGCAGCAGAAGCAACGGTGTATTTTTCTAATTTTTCTAATTGTTCCTTTAATTGATTGAGTAATTCATTCTTCTTAGTCACCATCATGGTGTAATTTGCAATCTCTTTTGATTTACTCTCAATTTCGATACGGAGGTGATCATTCTTCAGCTTTATGATCTGTTCTTCATTCTCCGCCTGCAATTTCAGGTAATATTTTTTTTTCTGTTTATCCAGCTTACTGTAATAGATCACTCGGAACAAACCAATAAAGACAAACAAAAGGACTAAATAAGCTATTTTAAATGGTCCTGAAAGATACCATGGAGGGAGGATTGTAAATTGATATTCAGTAATAGATGATAAGTTCCCATAATTATCGGTAGCACGTACTTTAAAGGTATAATCACCATGAGATAATTTTGAATAACGCACTTTATTTCGCCCCACAGGCTCTGACCAAAATGCATCATAGCCATCAAGTTTCCACTGATATTTCATTGCACCATAACGATATACAGGCAAAGCAAATTCAAAATTTAAATTATTATTTGAATTATTAATTTTCAAAGGGTTTTCCAAATCCAAATCGATTTGCTCCCTGGAAGTTTGCGAATTACAGCTGATTTTTTGAAGTATAACGCGATGTCCATCCAAAGATGCAGACGTTTCGTTTTTCTGATCTGTGAAAATTGAAAATCCATCATCCAGACAGATAAGAAACTGATCCTTACCTAAGTCTACAATATTCTCATAGCCATCAAGGGTATTTCCTCGTAAAAGTTGGAACGAAAGCGCATCTATCCTTTTTACCTTGCCATGTTCCATTTCTACTTTGGCACATTTACCTTTATTAAAGAACCAATAGTTATGCCTGTCAATAGATAATATTTTGTGAGATTTTTTAAAACTCTTAAGTTCATTATTCAGTTTCTGATACGGAGCGAGTTGTTCTGTATTATAATCATAGGAAAAAAGAGCTTTACCAGTCGAAAACACAACCTGTTCATCCACCTTAAAAACATTAATATTAAGATCTTCAGTTAAGCCCTCTTCACTGCCGAATTCATCTATATTCAAGACAGATGTCAAGTCCGTATTCAACTGTAGTTTATATAAACCTCTGTATGCATGACTTGCCCATAAATTCCCTTTGAAGTCGAATTCCAGAAACTCAGTAGGCTCATGGTAGCCCAAAATCATACGCGACATGAACCAATTTCCATGTTCTTTTTTGTAAATCACCAATCCAATATAAGTTCCTTGAATTAAGATATCGGGCTGATTGGGAACCTGCTTAAGAACCCAGCCTCCTGAAACATCCGATATCTTTTTAATTCCTTGATTTGAAATAGTAAAAGTGCCACTATTATGACCACAAAATAAAACATCATCAATAAGCTTTAAATCCCATACCTGACCTTGGGTATTTTCTACAAGAGAGAATTCCCCTCGCAATCTAAAATGTGTCATATCCCAATCAGCACAAAACAAGCCATGATTCGTTCCCAGATACAACTTATCTTGAAAAACGGCTGCACTATAGACAGTCCCCAGCTCTCCACTTCGATCTCGGTAGTAACGAAAAGTTGAATTCAAGTTGATAAAATCAATGCCATTATCCAAACTCAACCAAAGATTCTTGTGTTTATCTACCCTTAAACCGAGAATGGTATTATTTTGCAAACCACTTTTCTTCGTTAAATGACAGTATATTTTCCCCTTTCGATCCAATATCACAAGTCCCTGAGTAATGGTTCCGAAAATAAAATAGGATTCAGATCCTATTTCTACAGAAGTTGCCTTATTAAGTTGAGATTTTTTAAATAGAAAGTCCGCATCATTCTTCCAAGCTCTCAACTTGCCTCTACTATAGAGGTACAAACCTCCTAATTCAGTCCCGACCAACAATTCATCAGCAGAATAAGGCATAAGCACATTAATATTTTGTGGTGCTAATTGATCAGACCCCTCTAGTAAAACTAAAGTATCAGCCTTAATTTCATACAAACCCATCTGTTGAATACTCACCAGTAAACGGTTCTTAATCTTAAAAAGGGTAAATATATTGGCTGGCGTATCAATCATCTGCATACGCTTACCATCATAAGAAAAAATGCCAGCAAAAGATTGAAAATAAACCCTATTGTTTAAAACACAAATTTTCCAAATATCTTGATTTCTAATTGATTCCTCCGATACTAAATCAACCAGGGAAAAGTACTTAAACTGTCCTTTCGAATTCCGTTCCCAATAACCAAACTCTTCGTGAGCTCCCACATAAACTCTCCCGAGCGAATCAACAGCCACCGAACGAACAATTTGCTTACTTGGCAGTGGGAAAATCTTCCAGGATGCTCCATCATATTCAACTAAGCCATCAGAATTTGCAAAATACATGATACCGCTTTTTGCCTGGGTCACATCCCAATTCTGATTTGCCCCATGGTAATCTAATTTTTGGAAATTTTTCACAAAAGGGACTAAGAGATGATCTTGTTCAATACCACGATCTGAACATGTGCCTTGCAAATAAGACAAACAAAAAATCAAATTCAGAATAAATAAACGGATAGTCATAAACCAATGTATATATAAGGAGAAATTATTTTTAATTTATTCAACAAAACCTGTCCGATCACATTCGGGACTTGTCAAGAAATTAAATCATGAAACAGAAAGCTTCAGCAATTCAAGACTTCTCCTTCAAAATAAAAACTAAAAACTGACCTAAATAGTCGTCAAATATAAGTCGAAAAGGTTTGCAAACACAAAAAACCACCACAACAACACCACAACATCGCAAAATAAACAGAAGTATCACACCCACTAATAAAACACACTAACTCCTAAACATCAAGCAATTAAGCACCACAACACCGGAAATTAAATCTTGTTCAGTCTAAGTAGCAGTCCATTATTTTTTTTAAAACGTTTGCTCCGCAATATTTGTATCAGAAAAATTGCTTTAAAATTAGAAGCAAACGTTTTAACTAATATCTAAACCTAATACCCTACACTCATGAAAAAAACCCAGACTTACGTTTCCCTAATCAAAACTCTTTTCATTGCGACATGCTTAATCACAACATCATGTTCCAAAAATAAAGACAATAACGAATTCGAAAATGGGACTCTAAAGATTAATCCCGGCATTGCAGTTGATATAACAGTACAAGAACAAACCAAGAGTATAACAAACTCTGGTTTAAATACCGATGATTTTGAAGTTAGACTGAGAAGAACAAGTGCAGATTACAACAGATCATACAAATTAGGAGACATTACAGATAACGTGATTTCATTACCTGCAGCGAATGACTATGCCGTAGAGGTTAGTTCAGACTATTTAGGAGTAGATGATGGTAACGGAGGAATAAGATGGGGTGGAGCCAATTGGGATACCTATTATTATATAGGTGCTTATAGTCCTTTCGCGATAACTGAAGGGGAAACAACAAGCTTAGATTTTACGCTTATTCAAAATACCATTTTAATAGACCTTGATTTTACAAGTATAAAAACGAATATGCCTGCTGGATACGATAAAGTAGAAGCAAAAGTAGAAGCAGGTAACGATGCCAACAGATACTTAGTATACACTTCAGAAGAAACCCGCACAGGGCATTTTATTGCCCCTTTAACTTTCGTTGATGCAACAACAGCTACGGATTATGGCAAAGTGAACTATAAAATCACCGTAAAATTCACTGATACAAATAATGTTAACACTGAAAAAATACAGGAATTCTGGACTGAGGAATTTACTGCTAACCATAAATACAAATTAACAATTAAAAGCAGTGCTAAAGCAGGTTTAAATATAACAGTTGTTGATGAACCTATAGGTGACCCAATAATTTTTGATTTTTACATCAATTAAAAGCTAAATCAGAAGACCACTAAAGAAAAAAGGATACTTTGCAATTAAAATATCCGATCATTAAATAACAGTTACCTAATCTAATGAAACTAGCCATTAGCTAAATGAAATCTGAAAGGATAACAGTCTGAATGGCCACTTCCTACCGTTAACAATCGGGAGGAATAAAAAACACAAACTCATGAAAAGATTTTTTTTGATTCTATTAGCAACATTGCTCTGTAATGTTCTATGGGCACAAGACTTTACCGTAACAGGAAAAGTAAGCTCCCAGGAAGATGTCGAAGGCATACCAGGTGTCAGTGTCGCTGTAAAAGGTACAACTCATGGTACAACAACGGATATTAACGGGAACTACTCCATAAATACAAATTCTGAATCGATACTAATTTTCAGTTTTGTTGGGATGACTACGCAAGAAGTTGGAGTAAACAATCAAAATCAGATCGATATCACCCTTCTATCTTCTGCAACTGGCTTAGATGAAATTGTCGTGGTAGGTTATGGTGTACAAACAAAAAGTGATATAACAGGTTCTATCGTTGGAATTAAAGGTGATCAACTAAAAAACACGAGCTCATTATCACCTATGCAAGCTATACAGGGAAAACTTGCTGGTGTTCAAATTGTAAATTCAAGTGCACCAGGTTCGGCACCAACAATACGTATCAGGGGTGCAGGTACAATGAAGGGTGGAGCCGATCCTCTTTATGTCGTTGACGGTATCATCACAGGAGATGTACGTAATATTAATCAAGCAGATATCGTATCTGTGGATATCCTTAAGGATGCTTCTTCAGCATCAATCTATGGTGTTCGAGGTGCTAATGGTGTCATCATCATCACAACGAAATCAGGTACCAAAGGAAAAATGGAAGTGAATCTGAGTTCAAAAGTTGGAGTACATTCCATAATCAACGATGTAAAGATGGCTAATAGTAAGTTATTTGCTGATTATTCAAATGAAGCTGCTGCCTATGACAATGAAGAAGCACCATACGATCTATCGAAAATCAAATACAACACCGATTGGATGGATGCCATCACAAGACAGAGTTACACTCAAGAACACAATCTTTCAATTAACGGAGGAAGTGATAAAAACAGCTACTATTTCTCTTTAGGTTATATGGAAGATCAGGGAATTCTTAAGAGTAATGACTACAGCAGGTTATCGATAAGAATGAACAATACCTACAAACTAAGTGATAAGGTAAAAGTTGGAAATAATTTAAGTATCTCAAGATACAAATCAAACAATGCACCTTACTCTGCTTTTACCGACGCTTATCGTCAATCGCCTACTGTTCCGGTTCGAGATGAAGATGGTAAATATGGTTCTAGCATTAGAAATAATGTAGGAAACCCTGTGGCTAGCCTTGATTACACCAACAGTAAAGCTTGGGGAACCCGTATTCAGGGATCTGTATTTGCAGAATTAACACCTTTAAAAGGCTTAAGTTTTAAATCAACAATTAGTGTTGATGCGTCCTACTCAAAGGATAGATCTTACACTCCAGTCTATGAAGTATCATCTAACCAAAAAAGTGAAAATTCAAGTTTATCGACTGGCAGAGGAGAATATGCTACTTGGATCTGGGATAATATTCTAAGCTACTCGTTTAAACTTGCCGAAAAGCACGATTTTAAATTGATGGCTGGAACAACTGCTGAAAAAACAGAAACCACATGGCTAGGAGGTTCCAGACAAAATATTCCAGAACAATCACAATACTGGTACCTGGATGCAGGAGATGTAAAAACTGCTACAAATGGCAATGGTGGCGACATCTTCAGTAGAAATTCATATCTGGGACGTTTAAATTATGCTTTCGATAATAAGTATTTACTAACGGCTACACTTCGTAGAGATGGATCTTCTAAAATATCTCCTGATGAACGTTGGGGCACATTTCCTTCAGTGGGTTTAGGCTGGAGAATATCTGAAGAATCATTCATGCAAGATATTCAATGGCTTGATAATTTAAAATTAAGAACAAGCTGGGGTAAATTGGGAAATGATAATATTCCATCGGGTGCATTTATTGTGAACATGTATAATTCTGATTATGTATTTGGTGACACACAAGCCTTTACTAATGGAAGAAATATTGATAGCATAAAAGATCTTGGATTAAAGTGGGAAGTGACAACCGAATATGATTTAGGATTAGAATTTTCTTTCTTGAACAACAAAATAACAGGTGAAATCGACTATTACAACAAACTGACTACTGATGCTTTAATCGATGCACCTATTGACGATATATTTGGAAAAGGTGCCATCCTTACAAACAAAGCTGACATTCGTAACCAAGGCTTTGAATTAGCTTTAAACTGGAGAGAAAAAATCAATAGTGATTTGAATTTCACTATCGGGGTCAACCTAACACATAATAAGAATAGTCTAGAAAATATTGCTGGCGGACTTCCTATCACATCAGGTGATTTAGGTAACGGACAGGTAACAACACGAACAGAAGAAGGTGAAGAACTGGGTAGTTTCTGGGTATTTCAAACTGATGGAATTTTCCAGTCACAGGCCGATATTGACGCTTATACCAATGAAGATGGTGGAAAAATTCAAGCTGACGCAAAACCTGGTGATTTCCGATTAAAAGATACCAATGGTGATGGCCAACTTAATGACGAAGACCGTGAATATATGGGTTCTTATCAGCCTAAATTCTATTACGGATTAAACGCCGCAGTGAATTATAAAAACCTCGATTTCCAAATTGATTTCTACGGCAACGCTGGCAATAAAATTTACAATGGTAAAAAAGCACAACGTTGGGGTAACGAAAACATTGAAGCTTCTTTAGCTGGCAGATGGACTGTAGATAATCCTTCAAATACCATCCCAAGAGCATCAAACAATGTTCCAGTAGCATCTTCATACTATGTTGAATCGGGTAATTATATTAAAATCAGCAATATTACTTTAGGTTATTCACTTCCTAAAACATGGTTAAATACCGTTGGATTGGAAAAAGTAAGATGCTATATGACGGCTGTAAACCCTGTTATTTGGCAAGATTATAGTGGTTATACACCTGAATTACCAGGTGGAACTCTTAATTCAGGTATTGAATTAAATGCCTACCCTACTGCAGCAACCTATCTTTTGGGTGTAAACATTACATTCTAGATATTGAAAACGTACCATTTTAAGCATGGCTTTTAACACTAGTAAAAAAACTTAGAAAAAATGAATAAACGTATCTTAAATATATTAACCTCAGGCTTACTTATTTCCTGTTGTTTCATGCAGACATCCTGCCAGGACGATTTCCTTGAAATTGACTCTCAAGTCAACCAAACACCTGAAGATTACTTCTCATCATCGGATAATGCCGCATCAGAATTGGCCACTTCCGTATATAGCAACCTTCAAAGTTGGGATGAACATGTATTTCCATGGATTGGTGTATCCAGCATCACCTCTGACGATGCAGATAAGGGGAGTGATCCTGGGGATACGGGAACAGATAAACATGAGTTGGATAACTTCACTTTTAACGCCAGCAGCATTTCCTTTAATGGGATTTGGGCGGCCAACTACAGTGGAATCATGTCAGCTAACAAAGCTCTTGATGTGATTAAAAAGATGAGTGATGAGAACGAGTCTAAAAAACGAATTGAGGGCGAAGTGAAATTTTTACGTGCCTATTTCTATTGGAATTTAGTTAGATGTTTTGGTGGTGTTCCAAAAATCGACAAAATTCCTGATCCACTGAGTGAATCAGACCTTACTAATGCCAGAACCAGAGCATCTAAAGAAGCCATCTACGAATTAATTATCGCTGACCTTAAATTTGGAGCCGAGAATTTAGAAGAAAAAAGTCAAATGAATTCGGCTGACTTAGGACGTGCAACTAAAGGAGCAGCTAAGACATTTTTGGCTAAAGTTTATATGTATCAGAAAAACTGGACTGAAGCTCTACGTTTAAGTAATGAGGTGATCCTTTCAAATGAATACTCTTTGACAAGTGATTACGCTATGATTTGGAGAGAAGCAGGCGAAAATAATCAGGAGTCAATTTTTGAAGTTCAAGCAAGAGGAGTAAAACCAGCTAAAGGTATTGGTGGTTATTCTGAAGTACAAGGCGTAAGAGGTCAATTAGGCTGGGGATTTAACTCTCCATCAGAAGACCTTGAGAACAGCTATGAAACAGGTGATCCTCGTAAGGATGCAACTATTATTTACCCTGGAGAAACCTTGTGGGATGGTGTCGTGATTAATAGTGAAACACCTAATCCACGTTACAATGAAAAAGCCTACTTCAGCAAAACAAAAGAAACCTACAACGGAGACGCATGGCAATCAAATAAAAACATTCGTATTTTCCGTTATGCCGAAGTGCTTTTAATTCATGCTGAAGCAGCCAATGAACTTGGTCAGAGCGGAGTCGCATTAAGCTCTCTAAATGAAGTCAGATCAAGAGTTGGTTTAGACAATGCAAGTGCTGATAACTTAAAAGAAAAAATCTGGCACGAGAGAAGAGTAGAATTGGCTATGGAGCATGATCGTTTCTTCGATTTAGTACGCCAGGGCCGAGCTGGTCAGGTTTTGAGAGCACATGGCAAAAATTTTGTTGATGGAAAGCATGAGATTTTTCCAATTCCACAACGTCAAATTGAATTAAGCGAAGGCAAATTAATCCAGAACTCGGGTTATTAATTTTAAAAAATTGGAGACTACGGGAATAATTAAGCTCGTAGTCTCCCAACATAAATAGAAAATGATAATGCTACAAGTCTTTTTTAAATACTACCTTTTATCTATCATCCCTCTTTTGTTTGGGTGTTCGAGCTCTTCACCAGACGAGTTTATACCAGAGGAAGATAAAACACCTGAGGTGAAACTTACAGATGATCAATTAATGGACAAAGTTCAGGAGGCAAATATTGCCTATTTCTGGGATTTTGCTCACCCCGTTTCTGGTCTTAGTCGCGAAAGAAGTAATGAAAAACTAGATACGGTAACAACAGGTGGAACTGGCTTTGGAATCATGTCCATTATTGTGGGGGTCGAAAGAAATTTTATTCCCCGTCAACAAGCTGCAGAGCGCTTGGTAAAAATGACCGATTTCCTTGAAAATAAGACCACACGTTATCATGGTGTTTGGTCACACTGGCTTAGTGGTTCAACTGGAGAGACATTCGCATTCTCTCAAAAAGATAATGGTGGAGATCTTGTTGAAACATCTTTTCTTATTCAAGGTTTATTGACTGCCAGAGAGTTTTTTAATGCAGACAATGCTGACGAAAACAAATTACGCGCAACAATTACTCGTTTGTGGGAAGAAGTAGAATGGGACTGGTATGCTCAATCCGGAGAATACCTGCTTTGGCACTGGTCACCTAACTATCAGTTTGAAATGAATATGCCATTGCGCTCTTTCAATGAAACACAAATTGCCTACATCCTTGCAATGGCCTCTCCCACTCATCCTATCGACAAAACTGTTTACGAAAAAGGTTGGATTGGCAATAATTATGTGAAAGAATTAAATCCAACAAGTAGAGGTGATTATGGAGGACCTTTATTCTTCACCCACTATTCCTATTTAGGATTTAGTCCACACGTCACCGATAAACACATGGCTTTGGCTGGTTACGCATCTTATTTTGATCGTCATAAAAAACAAACCGATCTAAATCGCGAATGGTGTAAATCCAATCAAAGTAAATATGCCTACTATGGTGATAATTGTTGGGGCTTAACGGCTAGTGATGATCCGCAGTACGGTTATATGGCTCATGCGCCTAATAATGATAATGGAACCATCACACCAACTGCCGCCTTATCTTCTATTGTTTACACACCAGAGTTTTCTCTCAAAGCAATGCGATTCTTCTACGAAGATCTGGATGAGATAAACCTGTTTGGTAAATATGGTTTTAAAGATGCTTTCAATATTAGCAGAAACTGGGTAGCAAAATCTTACCTGGCCATTGATCAGGGCCCTATAGTCGTTATGATTGAAAACTACAGAACTGGATTAATCTGGAATACCTTCATGAAAAACCCTGAAATACAAACCGCTCTTGATAAAGCCGTAATGACAAGAACCAAGTAATTATTTTTTACTCATAATAAGAATTTACAAGGGCATTATGCCCTTGTATTAGAATCATATTGCCTAAATCCAAATTAAAAAATAAAACCTATGAGACTAAAAACAAAAGGCTTGAGCCTAATTCTAATGGCATTTTCAGCATTTGCGATTTCTTGCAGTTCTTCTGACAGAGAGGAAGAAATCATTATTGAGCCCATTGATCCCTGTACTGATATTGTAAAAAACATGAATATTATTTCAGACTTTGAATGCCAGCAAAACTTCTTTATTGGTGCAGATGCAAGCCTCGATACACAAGCTGCGATTGTAGATAATCCAAATAAAACAGAAGCTAACAAGAGTGAAAAATCAGGTAAATATATTGATAATGCTACTCAAGCTTGGGATAATATGGTCATTGACTTTTCTTCTGCTTACGACTTAACAAACTGTAGTCAACTCAAACTTAAGATTCATTCAGAACATACAGGTCTGCTTATTGCAAAACTTGAAGGAGGCACTCAAGCCGTGGAGCAACAAGTGCAAATGGAAAAAACCAATGAATGGGTTGAATATGCTTTTAATTTCAGAGAGGCTGTTGATATGGGCAATACCAAACTAATCCTGTTTTTCAATGCTGGTGTTGAAGATGGTCAAACTGAAGAAATCTATTATATCGATGATATTGAATTTATTGAAAATACATTTCCTATCGTTACAGATCCTTGCGAAGGAACCGAAAAAAATATGAGTATCATTTCTGATTTTGAATGCCAACAAAACTTTGCATTCACAGGAAATATTGAAACTGCTGACAATGCCTTTAAAACAGATATTAACCCTAGCGAAAAAATTGGTGAATTTACAGATGATGGGAAAAATGCATGGGATCACCTTTTAATTGATTACGAACAAGCCATTGATCTTTCAACGAAAGACAAACTCAAGTTCCTGATTCACTCAGATAAAAAAGTACAATTCCTAACTAAGCTTGAAGGGGGAACTTCTGATGCTAACGAAATTTGGAGTGATATTACAACAACTGGCGAGTGGACTGAATACACAATTGATTTTAGCTCTCAAGCTAATGAAAATCACACAAAGCTGGTTCTCTTTTTCAATGCAGGAAAAGATGATGGTGGATCTACAGACAGATATTATTTAGACAATATCCGTTGGGAATAAAACATTAAAACTTGAATAAAACGGGCAATCAATCGTCCGTTTTATTCAAACATGAAAATAACCAATAAAACAATTAAACTAGATGCGATTTAAATCTGTATTACTTGTAGTAGGATTAGTGATGTGCGGAGCATTGTCTTCTTTCGGGAAAGGCAACAAGAAAGCGACTCCCTGGGAAAAAGAGGCAAAAATGGAATCCTTTGTTGATTCACTATTGAACCTGATGACACTGGAAGAAAAACTGGGACAACTCACTCTGTTTTCAAGCAGCTGGGATATTACAGGCCCTGTCACTAACAACAACTATGTTGAAGATGTGATGAAAGGAAAAGTAGGTGCCATATTTAATGCATACAGTGCAGATTTCACTTATCGCATGCAAAAAGAAAACATGGAGAATACTCGTCTTGGTATTCCTTTGCTTTTTGGATATGATGTGATTCATGGTCACTGGACAACCTTCCCTATTCCATTAGCAGAATCTTGTTCTTGGGATTTAGACTGGATTGAAAAAAGTGCCCGAATTGCGGCAATAGAAGCCACTTCTGAAGGCCTTCACTGGACATTTGCTCCAATGGTTGACATCGCTAGAGATCCTCGTTGGGGACGTATTGCTGAAGGTGCTGGAGAAGATGTATTCTTAGGTTGTGAAATTGCCAAAGCTCGTGTTCACGGTTTTCAGGGTGATGATCTAAGTCTTGATAATACAATGCTAGCCTGTGCTAAACACTATGCCGCTTACGGAGTTGCTCAAGCGGGTCGTGACTACCATACTGTTGACGTTTCTAACCGAGAATTGTGGAACACTTATATGCCACCTTTTAAGGCGGCCTTAAATGCAGGTGTGGCAACATTCATGACATCTTTTAATGAGTTGGATGGAACGCCTTGTACCGGTAATGAGTACTTATTGGATGACGTTTTAAGAAAGCAATGGGGTTTTGATGGTTTTGTTGTGACTGATTACACATCTATCATGGAAATGACCGAACATGGCAACGTGAAAGATGCGAAAGAAGCTGGTGAAGTTGCTATCAATGCGGGTGTAGATATGGATATGCAATCTGGTATTTTCAATGATTTCTTACCACAATCGGTTAAAGAAGGTAAGGTATTGGAATCTCGTATCAACACAGCAGTTATTCAGATTCTAAAAATGAAATATCGCTTAGGTTTATTCGAAGATCCTTACAGATACAGCGATGTAAAAAGAGCTAAAAAAACTTTGATGAAACCAGAATTCATCAAAGCTTCTCGTGAGCTTGCCAAACGAAGCATTGTATTGTTGAAAAACGACAATCAAATACTTCCTTTGAAAAAGAATATCAAGAAATTAGCATTGATTGGACCTTACGTTAAAAATCGCAGAGATTTAGTAGGAACTTGGTCTGGTGCTGGTAAATGGGAAAAAGCTGTAACTGTAATGGAAGGTATTGAAAAGGCTGTTTCTAAAAAAACAGAGATTCTTTACGCTGAAGGAAGTCAACTATTTGGAGATGATAAATCAGGATTCGCTGAAGCCATAGCTACAGCAAATCAAGCTGATGCTGTTGTTTTATTTGTAGGCGAACCTCACGATTGGAGTGGAGAAGCTGCTAGTCGTACAGAATTGGAACTACCTGGTGTTCAGCCAGAGTTGGTTCAAGCAATTGTTGAAACAGGTAAACCTGTTATCATGGTGATGATGAACGGTCGTCCTTTAACAATCGACTGGGAAGCTGCAAATGTTCCTGCAATTTTAGAAGCATGGCACTTAGGCGTACAAGCAGGTCCTGCTATCGCTGATGTTTTGTTTGGTGACTATAACCCATCAGCAAAACTAACGGTAACATTCCCAAGAAGTGTGGGGCAAATTCCAATCTATTATAACATGAAACATACGGGTCGTCCAATGAATCCAAACCAGAAGTTTACATCTAAATATTTAGATAGCCCAAACACACCTCTATATCCATTTGGATTTGGTTTAAGCTATACCACTTTTGAATATTCTGACATTAAACTTGATACTCGTGAAATGGGTGTTAACGATTATATTACTGCTAGAATCAATGTGAAAAACACAGGAAATTTTGATGGTGAAGAAATTGTACAGCTATATATTCAAGATCTGGTAGGAAGTGTAACACGTCCAGTAAAAGAATTAAAACACTTTAAAAAAGTGTTCATCGCTAAAGGTGAATCTGTTGATCTGGAATTCAAAATTTCAGCCGACGATCTTGCTTTCTATCGTAAAGATATGAGCTACGGCGTTGAGGCCGGAGATTTCAAACTCTTCATCGGAACCAATTCTGATGATCTTAAAGAAACCCACTTTACTTTAACGCAAACCGCTCCCCTTGCGGAGAAATAAACAAAATGATAGGGGGAAGCAATTCTCCCTATTTTTATTTAAAACAAGCATCCATGAAGATTTTAAAACGACTACGATTCTTTTATCTTGCTCCCCTACTGGCTTTATTTGGCAGTGGATGTACTTCTCAAACAACAACCGTTAAATCACCTGATGAGAACATAAGTGTTACAATTGGTCAGGAAAACGGGATACCCTATTACAACCTGACGCTTGGTGAGGATACCCTTATCCAAAATTCCAAACTAGGCTTGCAATTCGCCCAACTTGATGCAAGCAAGAATTTCAAATTAAAAAGCATTAAAACCAGTCAGGCCGATACCCTTTGGGAAACTGTCTGGGGAGAAGATCAATTCATTAAGGAAAAGTCTAATAATATAAAGCTAAACTTTGAACAAACACAAAGTCCAAATCTGAAATTAGAGATGGAATTCCGTGTTTTTAACGATGGGATTGGCTTTCGATACATATTACCCGAGCAACAAAATATTGACAGTCTATTGTTAATTGATGAAAAAACACAATTTAACCTCGCCTCTGACAATAAATCGTGGTGGTTCCCTGTAGACTATGACAGTTACGAAAAACCTTACCAGTCGAACCTAATCAGCGAAATAGATTCAGTTCAAACTCCTTTTACGATGATCAGTCCAAAAGGCGTTTATATGAGTATTCACGAAGCTGCTTTAGTCGATTATGCTTCAATGACACTAAAGAAAAACACCCAGCAAAAACTTTCACTGGAGTGCAACTTAGTACCCTGGCCTGATGGAATCAAAGTAAGAGCCAACAAAACCATAAAAACACCTTGGCGAAGCATACAAGTGGGTAAAGAGGCAAAAGACCTTATCAATTCACGACTAATCCTCAATCTTAACGAGCCTTGTAAAATCAAAAATACAAGATGGATTAAACCGATGAAATATATGGGTATCTGGTGGGGTATGCATTTGGGACAACAAACATGGTTTACCGGACCAAAGCATGGTGCTACCACTCAAAATACAATGGATTTGATCGACTTTGCATCAGATCATCATTTCGATGGAGTTCTTGTTGAAGGATGGAACTATGATTGGAAGAAATTTGGCGAATGGGATTTTAAAAAGCCGTATCCAGATTTTGATATGGAAAAAATCACCAAATACAGTCAAGAAAAGAACGTTGCTTTAATTGGGCATCACGAAACTTCAGGCAATGTAGAACTCTATGAAACACAATTGGATTCAGCACTAAATTTTTATCAACACTATGGTATTCCCGCAATTAAAACGGGCTATGTAGGCCCCATTAAAAACGGACAATACCACCATGGTCAATGGATGATCAAGCATTTTCAGAAAGTGGTAGAAAAAGCGGCAGAACGAGGCATCAGCATCGTGGCTCACGAACCGATTAAGCCAACCGGACTGCGACGTACTTACCCTAACTTTCTTTCACGTGAAGGCGCTCTAGGGCAGGAATTTAATGCACCTTGGTCTTCGATAAATAATACGCCTGCTCATACCACTATCCTTCCTTTTACAAGGATGTTAGCAGGTCCTATGGATTTCACACCTGGTATTTTCAGCCTTACTTACGAAAAATATGGCATAAAGGATAAAAGAGTCAACACCACTTTGGCAAAGCAGTTGGCCTTATATGTGGTTATTTACAGTCCTGTTCAAATGGCTGCTGATCTACAGGAAAACTACGCAAATCATCCCGCATTCGATTTTATTAAAAGTGTGGCTGTAGACTGGGAACAATCCATCGCACTAAACGGCGAAATTGGTCAATATATTACAATGGCTCGTAAAGAACGAAAAGGAGAACGCTGGTTTCTGGGAAGTATTACCAACGAAAAAGAAAGAGATTTAAGCCTGCCTCTAAGCTTTTTGGATCCTAACAGAAAATATCTTGCAAAAATATACGCAGATACAGCTCAAACTGATTGGGAAAGAAACCCCTATCCCTACACCATTTCAGAAATGGAAGTTGATTCACAATCTATATTAAAAATGCATTTGGCAGCTGGTGGCGGTCAGGCTATCGAATTGACACCAATAGAAGAGTAATCGTTTTAGTATTAATAAAGTGTGTGCTTAATCCTTATGACACAAATTGAGATCAGTAATTATTATAAAATAGTCCATTAAAAATTAAACCAGACATTGAAATCAATGTAATAGAACAGGGAAAACCTAGAACGATAAGCACTTCAGGTTTTTCATTTTATAGACCGTTAATTTCTTTCTCTGATCTGAAATCTCACATCTAATTTAAAGTTCAAAATAAGAAAGTATGAATAATACATTTTCATTTTTAGATTACGCGATTTTCATCATCTATGGAATCGTAATATTAGGCGTTGGCTTATGGGTGTCTCGCGATAAGAAAGGGCATCAAAAAAATGCCGACGACTATTTCCTGGCAAGTAAGTCTTTGCCATGGTGGGCCATTGGTGCCTCGCTGATTGCAGCAAATATATCGGCAGAACAATTTATTGGCATGTCGGGTTCGGGTTTTGCTATCGGCTTAGCTATTGCTTCCTACGAGTGGATGGCAGCGATTACCCTGATTATTGTAGGAAAATATTTTCTACCAATTTTTATCGAAAAGGGACTCTATACCATTCCTGAGTTTGTCGAAAAACGTTATTCAACGAATCTGAAAACAATTTTGGCTGTGTTTTGGTTAGGTCTGTACATTTTTGTGAATCTGACTTCAGTGCTATATCTGGGTGCTCTGGCTATGGAAACCATTATGGGAATTCCCATGATTTATAGTATTTTAGGTTTGGCCCTTTTTGCTGCCAGTTATTCTCTTTATGGGGGCTTGTCCGCAGTGGCCTGGACTGATGTGATTCAAGTTGTTTTTTTAACCCTTGGCGGTTTGGCGACCACTTATTTAGCACTGAACCATGTTTCAGGAGGAGAAGGTGTTTGGGCGGGTTTCCAGCATATTTATAAAGCAGCACCAGATAGTTTTCATATGATTTTAGATAAGGCACATGCTCAATATGTGAACCTTCCGGGTATTGGTGTTTTGATTGGTGGTATGTGGGTGGCAAACCTTTATTACTGGGGTTTCAATCAATACATCATTCAAAGAACTCTTGCTGCCAAATCCTTAAAGGAATCGCAAAGAGGGATTGTATTTGCTGGTATATTAAAACTGATTATTCCATTAATCGTTGTGATTCCTGGTATTGCAGCTTATGTGATGGTGAACGATCCTTCAATTATGGCTCGTTTGGGTGATGCAGCTCAAAATAATGTACCAACAATGGAGGCTGCTGACAAAGCCTACCCATGGCTCTTGCAATTTTTGCCTAATGGATTTAAGGGTATTGCATTTGCCGCCTTGGCAGCAGCCATCGTATCTTCATTGGCATCTATGTTGAACTCGACCTCTACCATTTTCACAATGGATATCTACAAACCCTATTTCGATCCAAAGGCTTCGGATAGAAGGACTGTTAATGTGGGTAGACTTTCTGCAGCCGGTGCATTGCTTATAGCTTGTTTGATTGCGCCTTTCCTTAGCGGATTAGATCAAGCCTTCCAATACATTCAGGAATATACAGGTATGGTTAGTCCTGGTATCCTTGCTGTTTTCATTCTGGGCCTATTCTGGAAGAAAGCAACCAATAAAGCTGCGATTTGGGGTGCATTAATGTCGATTCCTGTGGCTCTATTCTTTAAATTTGGTCCTAAGGGCTGGGTTGAAGGAACAGCCATTGAAGGCTTCTTCCCAAATCTGCCTTTCCTTGATCAAATGGGACTGACTTTCCTGATTTCAATGCTATTCATTGTAGTCCTAAGTTATAAGCAAAACAAGGGTGCTGATGATGCTAAAGGGATTGAAATTAGTAGAGAGACCTTTAAAACGGGTAAAACATTTAATATTATAGCCTACTCAATTATTATTGTATTGGTGGCCTTATATGCTCTGTTCTGGTAAATGACATAAAGATTGGATCAGTTTTCACTATGTTGAGAGGTAAGAAATAATTATGGCTAGCTATTTCTGATTCTCACTCATATTAACTCATCCAATTTCTATATAATAAATAAGGCTGATTCTTTTAAGAATCAGCCTTATTTCGTGTGTACCTCATCAAGACAAAAGCAAGCATACACGACTAAAAATATCAAATACTCAAAATGAAAGAACGATTAAGATCTGTAAACTTGATTAAAAATAAAAAGCCATCGCAAGGGATGACTTAATTCAACTGATAAAATCTACTTGTTTTATTTGGAAAAATATTTCTTAAAGAACTTAGTTAAGCCTTTTTTGTTTCTCTGTTCAAAAGAAGGGTGAGCATGATACTCCTCTCCTATTATCTGATAATAAATGGCTTTCCAATTGGGTAGTCCGCCCAAATTTCTATCATCGATATAAATATCCGCATTAATTTTTCTGCTTATGCTGTCATCAAAAACTTCTTCTGGGTAATTTTTATTTACAGCATAAAATTCAAGCCCATTCTCTCTACAAAATCCAATGGCATCATCCAGTTCTTTTCCAGCACGGTAAGTCCACAAAATCAGCTGATGACCTTGTTCTTTTATCAATTTTAAACTTTCAATGGCAAAAGGAATCTCTTTTCCCAAATCAGGATATCGATGTTCTACGATTGTACCGTCAAAATCAACTGCTATAATCATGTCTAACTAATTGGTTTATTGCCTTAAATTATCAAAAGCATACGACATAATAGCAAAAACTGCACATTTTTTATAAATCATACCTTATTCTTTCTAGCAACAATGATTTTAATTCAACTATCACTCCTAAATACAATTTCTGATTCTAAAAAAAGCATCCAGTCAAAAAAAAATATATCCATATTTATCAAAGAAAAAGGAACTCTTTATTCAATAATAACTCAACGAACTTTCCCAACATGAGTATATTAGCAGCATGTAAAAAACGACTTAAATTAAGTTTTCGAATTACATTCCATTCTAAATAAGCTTCATTTACAGATTCCAGTACACATCTTATTGATAAGTAACGTTTTTTAAGACACTGAAAGACTGAACTTAAATAGATATTTTATAGATTTGCTCATTCAAAACTATTTAGAATAAGAACAAAAAAACATAAAATGGATCTTTTTAAGCCTATGAACTTAGAGGAAAAAAAATCGACTACACCTGAAGGTGATATTGAAAGAGTAAAATGTCTAATTGTTGGTTCAGGTCCAGCTGGCTATACTGCTGCTATCTATGCTGCTCGTGCTAATCTTAGCCCAGTTGTTATTGAAGGATTGCAACCTGGTGGACAGTTAACCACAACAACTGAAATTGATAACTTTCCTGGATACGCTGATGGTGTTACCGGTACTGAAATGATGGCTGATCTTAAGAAACAAGCTGAACGTTTTGGTACAGATTGCCGTTGGGGACTTGTTACTTCTGTTGATTTCTCATCACACCCACACAAAGTTGTAGTTGATGGCAACAAAACTATCGAAGCTGAGTCTGTTATTTTAGGAACAGGTGCTACTGCAAAATACTTGGGTATTGAGTCAGAGACCAAATATGCTGGATCAGGTGTTTCTGCTTGTGCAACTTGCGATGGTTTCTTTTACCGTGGTATGGATGTCGCTGTTGTTGGTGGTGGTGACACTGCTGCCGAAGAAGCAACTTACTTAGCTGGTCTTTGTAATAAAGTCTATTTAATTGTTCGTAAGCCTTTCTTACGTGCATCTAAAGCTATGCAAGATCGTGTGAACCGTACTGAGAATATCGAAGTTCTTTATGAGCACAATACAAAAGAGATCACTGGTGATGGTGTTGTTCAAGGCGCTACTTTAATCAAACGTTTAGGTCACGAAGATGAGCAAGAAGTTACAATCAAAGTAGATGGTTTCTTCTTAGCTATTGGTCACACACCAAACTCAGACTTCTTCAAGCAGTTTATTACAACTGATGAGAGTGGTTATGTGATTACTGAACCAGATTCAACTCGAACTAACGTTCCTGGTGTATTTGCTTGTGGCGACCTTAAAGACTCTGTATACCGTCAGGCAGTTACTTCTGCAGGTTCAGGTTGTATGGCTGCAATGGATGCTGAAAAATTTCTTGCTGAACGCGAGTAATACGTCTTCAAAATAATAAATCAAAACGCCACCTATTATGGGTGGCGTTTTTGTTTTCAGAAATCAAAGTTGGAATCAAAAAAAAACGCCCTTTTCAATAAAGAGCGTTTCGTATAATATTATAGAGTTTAGTTTACCACAACTTAAACTTGCTTGTACTCGCAGCCTTTTTAGGGGCTACTTTAGGAACTTCTGAATCTAAAATTGAGTTGATATAACTCATACATTTACCACATCCCGTATTAGCACCTGTGTATCGACGAATTTCCTCGATAGTCGTTGCATGCTTTTCGTGAATAGCCTTATCGATAGTCTCTCTGTCAACCATCTGACAATTACAAACAATATCTCTCATCCTATATTTCTATTTTCAATAATTACACTTTTGTTTAAAGCTCTTTGGCTTTTCTTACTGAAACAAAGATATAAAAAAAGACTCGCTATTTGTAACGAGTCTACATAAATATTATTGATGTATTGATTGAGTTTTACAATTGATTTTCCATAAAAATCTTCATATTCCGATACATATCAATAACATTGTCATTTTTAGGTAATGTTTCGAATATGGCTTTTATATAGCTTTTCTCGCTCACCATTTTAAAACTTCTCTTATGTTTCATATCAAAGACCCATGACATTTGATATAATTTCAAATCATTAAGCGTCTCAACATCTTCTCGTATTGCCACTTTCTCAGCCATAATTGCTTTGCCAATTTTCTTAGCAATAGCAGGCATATCCTTAAGCTCCATATCTAAATGTCTATTAGGATGCACCTTTTTATGGGTGTAATAATCAGAAACGATTCGCAACACATCAATTCTATCCGCATCACGAAGCAGATCAATCATGGCAAGTGATTGCTCATCAGAGATTTTTGGCAATTCGCTTAAATCATGCATGCTCACGCAATCAATCACCAACTGTCTTTCCTCTTCCTCCAAGCTCATTAACACCTCATGCTCTTCAATCACACTCAAACCAATCTTAATATGATTTGATAATTCATTATCAGCATAAGTGCCATGCTTCACCAACTGCTCAAATCGTCCAATATCATGTAAGAGAGCTGCTGTTTGAAGCAGAAATAAATTTGATTCATCAAGATTTACGCTCAAAGCCAACTCATTAACATTCTCTATAACCCAAGAAGCATGTTCTTTCAATAGATCAATATTAATCTGAATTTCAGGATCTTCGCTTGAAAATTCTAAAACGTAAGCATCGTACCAAGTTCTAATCTTATTGTAGGATTCTTCTATCACTGTAAGTTTAATTTGATAATTCCTGCAAAACTACATCTTTTCCTCAAATTGCAAAAGGATTTTGACCATGTACTTGCAAATTTCATCTCAGCATAAAAAAATAAGCAACAAGCCATTAGTTACAAGCAAATTACAAACTAAAAAAAATCGAAAACATGAAGAGAAAACAACACAACAATCAGGATTAATAGCCATCTAACAAAATTTGCACCCCAACTTAAAGCAAATTGCGAGGCGACAACTCCTCCTATAATATTACCGATGGCAGCAATCAGCCCCATACTATAATGCACCTGCCCATTAAGCATATACACCAATAAGGCAAAAGGACTGTATAGAAACACAATGAACACTTTTAGAGCATTAGCTTTGACCAAATCATAGCCGCCTTGTAAAACCAAGGCCGCTAAAAGAAAAATACCAACACCAATATGGATGAAGCCACCATATATTCCTATTAGAAAGAAAAGAAGAAAGGATTTTGGGCCCAAGCGTTTTTTCTGAAGCCCTTCAACACCTTTGAGCCATCTTTGAGGTTTAAAAAAAATAAAGACACCCATGATCAGCATCACAACTCCAATAACAATTTCAAAGACATCCTTATTAATATTAACAGCGATTTGAGCTCCTAAAATAGAACCCAAAACAGTTGGCAAGGCTAGAAACAAACCTCTTCTAATTTCTAAAGCACCTTGCCGTTTGAAATTTAAACTCGCAGATAAAGTCTGCATGATAACCCCTAAACGAATTGTTCCGTTGGCAAAGGGTGCCGATAAACCCAAAAACATAAATAAAGAATAGGATATAACCGTCCCACTCCCTGCTAGTGTGTTAACAAATCCTACCATAAAACCAGCAGTAATCAACAAAGCTATTATAGGCAAAGAGTAGATGTCTAATTCTTTTAGATACAGTATAATTTCAGACATAATCGTGATTTAGCACATTAATTGTATAGCTCTTATGACTATTTATACGACCTGTGAATTTATAGTTTTTATAACACAAATTAGACTGATTTTTAAATCATCAGAGCAATTCAAAAGAAAATCAAGAGACAGTATCCCTTCAATTAATAAATGACATTACACTAAATCGTAACAAACTTAAACGATTGAAATACCACATTCCAACCCATTTTTTGTGGGTAAAACAAGCTTCAATCTTAATTTTAGCTTATTTTTGTGTGAACTAAACCGTTAAAAAGTCCTATTTTCGCAGCAAGATTAAAAGTCTTCGTTCGATAGGAATAAAAAACGATTTCCAAAAAAAATGTTTACAGAAAAAGAGTTTGATTTTTTGATTATTGGTAGCGGATTAGCTGGACTATATGCAGCCAGTTATGCAGCTGACTTGGGACGTGTTGTTCTCGTAACTAAGACTAAACTTAATGTTAGCAATTCCTATTATGCCCAAGGGGGGATTGCTGCTGTAACAGATTCAAACGACTCTCCAGATTTACATTTGAAAGATACTTTTGAAGCTGGACGAGGCTTGTGCGATTATCCGCCTGTTAACATTCTAGTTAATGAAGGGCCTGAAAGAATCAAGGACCTAATAGATATGGGTATGCAGTTTGACACTCTTGAAGGTGAATTATCTCGCGGGCTCGAAGGAGGGCATCTAAGAAGACGTGTTTTGCATGCTGGTGGTGATTCCACAGGGAAAGAGTTGGTTCAGTTTTTAACTCAAAAAATACTTGATAACAAAAACATTGAAGTCATCGAAAACCAGATGGTTTATAAGCTTCTATGTGAAAAGAAACAATGTTTTGGTGCTCTCACCTATAATCCAAATGATCATACCAATCTTAAAATAAAGGCTAAACATACATTTTTAGCCATGGGGGGGGCTTCGGCAATTTATCAACGAACAACCAATCCAGATACTACAGTTGGTGATGGCATTGCTTTAGCTTATGCTGAAGGAGTTGAACTAGCCGATATGGAATTCATCCAATTTCACCCTTCTGCTTTTTACTCTAATGATGGCAGTACTTTTTTAATAAGTGAAGCCGTTCGTGGAGAAGGAGCCCAACTTTTCAATAAAAAAGGTGAACGTTTCATGCTCAACAAACATGAGCTTGCTGAATTAGCTCCTCGTGATGTGGTTGCCCGTTCTATTTTTGAGCAAATGCAAGAGAATAACGATGACTTTGTATATTTAAAACTCGATCATCTAGATTCGGAGAAGATAAAACGTCGTTTCCCTACGCTTTACAAAAGATGTGCTGAATTTGGAGTCGATATGTGCACTCAAGTGCCAATTGCTCCAGCTGCTCATTATATGGTCGGAGGAATTAAGACTGGACTAAATGGTGAAACTAATATTGCTAATCTTTATAGCTTTGGAGAACTTGCCTCTTCCGGTGTAATGGGAGCAAATCGTTTAGCATCCAATTCACTTTTGGAGTGTTTGGTATTTGGTAAACGAGCCATTATACATGCTACAAGTCAATCTACAAATAAAGATACTCCTGAGGTTGAAACAAAGGAATTGCATTATAATGCAGATATAGAAGCTGAGTTTCTAACTCAAGTCAACTTTATTGCTGATGCAATGAATAGCCAATTAGGCATTGTTCGTTGCCAGGCAGATATAAGTACTTTAATTGACAGCTTAGAAAGCATTAAGCAAAATTTCCCTTTCGAGGAAAATGAATATTATAGCACTCGAATGCTAAACTTACTACAAGTTTGCGAACTGATGTCTAACGCTGCACTTCAACGTGAAGAGAGTCGTGGTGGTCATATCAGAAGCGATTTCGAAAAAGAAAACAAAGCCTATATGGCTCATTCAATACAAACAAAGGACAAAGACTTGTACTTTGTTCCCATCGAAAACAAATAATAGAAGAATAAAAATGGAAGAAACCGGACTAAACATAGAGGAAGTCGATTTCATTATAGATCACGCCTTTCGCGAAGATATCGGAAGTGGCGACATTACAAGCAACAGTATAATTCCTGAAAGCACAACGGCTAAAGCTAGCATGACGGCTAAAGCTGATGGTGTTATTGCAGGTTTACCAATTGCTCGAAAAGTTTTTGAAAAATTAGACTCTAATCTTATTTGGAAGCCTCTTGTAAAAGATGGGGACAGCGTAAAAAAAGGAGATTTAATTGTTGAAATTGAAGCAAGTTTCAGAGCCCTGTTAACAGGAGAACGCCTAGCTCTTAATTTACTGCAACGTTTATCAGGTATTGCTAGCGAAACGGCTAAATACGTTAAGGAAGTTGAAGGGACTAAGGTTAAAATCTTAGATACTCGTAAAACGGTTCCTGGTCTACGCACCTTCGACAAGTATGCTGTAAAAATGGGTGGTGGTACCAATCATCGTATTGGTTTATTCGACCTTGCTATGATTAAAGACAATCACATTAAGATTGCTGGTGGAATAGCTAAGGCTGTTGATCAGGTTCGAGAAGCCATTTCTGCTGATATTAAAATCGAAGTAGAAACAACAACTCTTGACGAGGTCGCTCAGGCTGCCAATGCTGGTGCTGACATTATCATGCTAGATAATATGAGTAACGAACTCATGACAGAAGCAGTACAACTAATTGATGGCAGATGCCTTGTTGAAGCTTCGGGAAATATGAATATGGCTCGCTTAAAGGGCGTTGCAGCAACGGGTATCGATGTGATTTCAGTAGGTGCATTAACACATTCAGTTATAGCTCTTGATATCAGTCAGAATATTTGCCAATTATAATCAAAGATTAAGATGGAAAAACAAGAAATAATCAAGCAAATTGAAGACTTGAAAGCGAAGAAGAATGCTGTTATTCTTGCACACTATTATACCGATACAGAAATTCAGGATTTAGCTGATTACGTAGGTGATTCACTAGGTTTAGCACGTCAGGCTGCTGAAACTACAGCAGATATCATTGTATTCTGTGGTGTTCACTTTATGGCTGAAACCGCTGCTATTACATCTCCAGAGAAGAAGGTTTTAATTCCTGCTCAGCGTTGTGGTTGCTCATTAGCTGAAAGCATTACCGGAGCTGATATCAGAAAATGGAAGGACGCTAATCCTGATGGCTTAGTTGTTTCCTATGTCAATACAACTGCCGAAGTTAAGGCAGAGACAGACTATTGCTGTACTTCATCGAATGCTTTACAAGTAATAGAACATTTGGGCAAGGATCAAAAAATATTCTTTACTCCAGACAAAAACCTAGGTGCTTATTTAAATAAGAAAACAGGTTCTAATATGGAGTTATGGGATGGTGACTGTTGTGTTCATGAAAGAATATCTGCTGATATGGTTTTAGATATGCACCAGCAATACCCTGAAGCAGATATTTTAATTCATCCAGAAAGCAACTGCTCTGGAGATGATATGATTTTAGTTCATCCTAAAACATTCTTCTACTCCACTGCCGGAATTATAAAACACGCTAAAGAGTCGGATAAGAAACAATTTATTATCGCAACTGAAAAAGGTACTTTACACCAACTACAGAAAGAGAATCCTGATAAAGAGTTCATTTTGGTACATCCCAAAGTGATCTGTAGTTCTATGAAAAAAGTAACGTTACAAGGCTTATACGAAGCGCTGCTTCATGAGCAATATCGGGTTGTTATAGATCCTGAAATCATAAAAAAAGCTCAACTCTCTATAAACAGAATGTTAGAGATTGGATAAATACAAAAAGCCTTGTCAAATACGACAAGGCTTTTTTTATGTACATAACACATATCGAAAACAATAATTAACCTATCTATCTCAGTCATAATAAAAGCTTAACCCCTTACCACATCAAGCTATTTAGAACTATTCTTATTGATTTCACAAGCGATATCATATAGAAAATCATATCTTTATTCGGCATAAAAAAACAGCTCCATTGTGATGGGTTTTAGTGCATATCTATACCAACTTAACCATATTCGAAGACTTAAATATGTCTAAATTAACCACACCCATAGTCCTCCTTTTAATACTCTGTTCAGCCAGCTTTGGCTTTTCAACAGATAATAAAACAACAGATTCCATATCTGATCATTTACAACAGCAATTCGAAAAATATGAAAAAACGAATATCGATTCAAGTATGTTCTTTGCTCATAGACTCATAAAGCACTCACAAGAAATTTCCAACGACAGCCTATTAATAAGAACTCAACAAGATTTGGGGAGTCTCTTCAGAACAAACAAACAATTAGACTCTGCATTATATCATTACAATACTTCTCTTAAAATCGCAGAAAAAATAGATAAACCTTATTTTATTAGCAGAGCTCATATATTAATTGGAATTTACTATTCAAGCCAATCAGAACTTGAAAAAGCCAAACGTCATTATCAAACAGCTATAGAACTAACTCAACAACCTGATAACCGAAATTATAAAGCATTCGTAAATAATAAAATATACGCATTTAATCAACTTGGCAATATTTACAGGGAACAAGGCTATTTAAAAAAAGCACTTCAGGCTTTCTTAAATGCCAATACTATTGTTGAAGAAAACGATATTAATGACGAAAGGATAAACAGCCTTATTAATATTGCAAATGTATACAGCGCTGATGAACAATGGGAAGCCGCACTTATTAAACTAAATGAGGTCTTGACATTAGCCAAGAATGATAATAATATCTACCAACAAGCGTTAGCTAACAATAATATCGGAACAGTTTACGAAGCTCTAAATGACTATAACAAAGCCCTTATCTACTACCTTAAATCCTTAGAACTACGAAAATCTGGAGATATAACTTTGGGACTTTCATCTAATTATCACAACCTGGGCTCTATAAACTATCGACTTGGTGATTATGAACAGGCCATTTACTTCCTAAACACATCATTAGCGATCGCACAAGAAAATAACTCAAAAGTTGATTACATTTATAATTACGAATACCTGTCGAAAGTTTACATTAAGACAAAAGATTTTAAGAAAGCAGCTCATTTTATTTCAAAGGCCAAATCTGTGGCTGAGGAACTAAACTTGATAAAAAAGAAAGTTGATTTAGCAAAAATACATACTGAATATTATTTTGAGATAGGAAAATTAGTACTGGCGCAAAAAGCCTTCTCTGAATATGATTCTCTAAGAGATGATTTTAGTGAAACTGAAAAATCGGAGAAGATTATTCAAATGCAGACGCTGTATGAAACAGATAAAAAAGAAAAAGAAAACGACCTACTAAAAGCTCAAAATCAATTATCACAGCTTAATCTTGATAAAGAAATTCAAAGAAAAAATCAATTCATTATTGGCTTTGGAATTTCTATTGTGATACTCATTATAATCATCTTCCTTTTGCGAAGAATGTCTGGAGCCCACAAGACAATTAAGGACTTTAATATTAAATTGGAAGATTCAAATGAGAAACTAAGATTAATCAATAGCACCAAAGATAAATTCTTTTCAATTATTGCTCACGACTTACGCTCACCTTTGGGAGCTATTCTTAGCTTTTCAAATTTGATAGACGACGAATGCTCTTCATCAAAAGAGATAGAAACTGTTGCAGAATACAACACCTACTTAAACCAATCTGCACGTAATTTGAATTCACTTCTTGAAAACCTATTGCAATGGGCAAAATCTCAACTTGGTAATATAAAACATCAAGCTGTAGATTTCAACCTGTCTGAAGTGATTGAGGAAAATATCGAAATCCAAAGACTTAAAGCGAAAGAAAAATCAATCGAGATTAACTTTCATATTAAACAAGACATTCGTGTTTATGCAGATATTAACATGACGAATACGGTTATTCGCAACCTTCTTAGTAACGCCATCAAATTTTCACACCCTAAATCAGAAATTAATCTCTTTGCTAAAGTTGATGGCAAAATGCTTCAATTATCAGTTCAAGATTCTGGTGTAGGTATTAGTCAATCTCAACAAAATAAACTCTTTAAAATTGAAAGCAATACCTCAACATTAGGAACAAATAATGAAACAGGGACTGGTTTAGGTTTAATTCTTTGTAAAGAGTTTGTGGAAACTAATGGAGGGACTATCTGGATAGAAAGTAAAGAAAGCAAAGGGGCAAATTTTATATTTACTATCCCCTTACACAATTCTTAATTTATTTATACTGTTTATCAACCTCTGCAATTAACGAACTTAGATCTTTTACACCTAGAATGATTAAAGGTGCAGAAAATATTGCTCCAGATATACTATCAATATCTTTATCTATTTTAAAAGACTCTCCTTTGCTTTTTCCTATAAATTGTTTCAAGCAAGAACTATACATGATTTCGCACCCATAAATTGATCGGTAAACAAGGACTACGACTTTCTTAATAAGTAAGTCTGTATCAAATATCACCATATAATCGAAGTAATCATTTTTCCCATTTGAAGAAGTAAAGCAAACATACCCTAATTCTGATTCCACTGTTTTTAAAAGCGAAACATCCACATCTCTCAACTCAACTCAACTCAACTCAACTCAACTCAACTCAACTCAACTCAACTCAACTCAACCACCTTTTTGGGTGAGAAGTTCCACCAAAGTCTTATCAACTTTCTATAAACAGAATGTTAGAAATCGGATATAAATAACAAGGCTGCTTTTATAGTGCAAAAAACACATCGCGAACAGAAAGCAAGTGATATTTCAGTCATAACAAAACGCTTAATCTCATTAAACACCATACTATACAGAACTATTCTTATTGATTTCACAAGCTATTTCATATAGAAAATCATATCTTTAGTCGGCATAAAAACATGCATCATCATCATGATGTTTTTTACGCATGACTTTACCAATTAACCATATCCCAAGACTCATATATGTCTAAATTAACCACACCCATATTCCTCATTTTTTTCCTCTGTTCAGCCAGCTTTGGTTTTTCAACAGAAGATAAAACACATGATTCCATATCGAATTATCTAAAAACCCAATTCTATAAATACCAAGAAACAGATATTGATTCATGCTCCTACTTTGCCCAAAAACTTATAAAACACTATCATAAAAATTTAAACGATAGTCTTGTAATTACATCACAACAAAATCTAGGCTTTGCATACCAATTACATTTCAAATTAGACTCATCATTACAGCAGTACGAAGAAGCCTTACAACTTGCTAGGACAACAAATAGTCCCTATTTAATAGTCCGATCACATTTATTCATTGCGAATAACTACAAACATCGTTCTCAATTATTCAAATCTGAAAAGCAATATAAAATTGCTTTAAACCTATCTAAAAGTAACAAGCTTCGAAAATATGAAGCTATTTCTTATATCGACTTAGGGAATATTTATTCAGACTTAGGAAACTACTCTAAAGCATTAGATGTGTATTTAAAAGCTAATAACATTGTAGAAGCTTTTAACCTGAAAGATCTTAAATTCAGCACTCTTTTAAATATAACTAATACGTATGCCTATAAAAAACAATGGGATATATCTATAATAAAATTAAATGACTTACTAAAATCCACTAAAGATAGCCAAGCCCAAACTGCAATAATATACAATAATTTAGGTACAGCCTATGAAGAAAAAAAGGAATATCAAAAATCACTTGACTATTACCTTAAGGCTCTCGAAATCAATAAAAAATCGCAAACTCAGCGCAGTACAAGCTTAGGTCGAAACTATCACAATCTGGGATCAGTGCACTACTCCTTAGCCAATTACAATCTAGCAATAGAATATTTAGAGAAGTCTTTAGATATTGCTAAAAAAAGAAAGTCAAAAATAGATTATATTTACAACTATGAGTTTCTAGCAAAGGTTTATACAAAGCTTAAACAATTCAACAAAGCAAGCATCTTTCTTTCAGATGCGATTACCCTTGCAAAAGAGATCAAGATGAAAGATAAAGAACTCAATTTGGTCAAATTTAAAACTGAGTATTATTTTGCAACAGGAGATTTAAAGCTTGCAGAAAAAGCTTTCTTCGAATATGACTCTCTACGAGATCTCTTTATAAAAAACGAAAAATCAGAGAACATTATTCAAATGCAGACTCTGTATGAAACAGACAAAAAAGAAAAAGAAAACGACCTACTAAAAGCTCAAAATCAATTATCACAACTTAATCTTGATAAAGAAATTCAAAGAAAAAATCAATTCATTATAGGCTTTGGAATTTCTATTGTGATACTCATTATTATCATCTTCCTTTTGCGAAGAATGTCTGGAGCTCACAAGACAATTAAGGAATTTAACATTAAACTGGAAGAATCAAATGAGAAACTAAGATTAATCAATAGCACCAAAGATAAATTCTTTTCAATTATTGCACATGATTTACGCTCACCTTTGGGAGCTATTCTCAGCTTCTCAAATTTGATAGACGATGAATGCTCTTCATCTAAAGAGATAGAAACTGTTGCAGAATACAATACCTATTTAAACCAATCTTCACGTAATTTGAATTCATTACTTGAAAATCTATTGCAATGGTCTAAATCTCAGCTAGGAAGTATAAAATACGAAGCTATCATTTTTAACCTTTCAGAAGTGATTGAGGAAAATATAAAAATTCAGAGACTTAAAGCGAAAGAAAAGTCCATAGAGATAATCTCTCATGTAGATAAAAACATGCATGTTAATGCAGATATAAACATGATTAATACAGTCATACGTAACCTACTTAGTAACGGCATTAAATTTTCATTTGCGAATTCAGAGATTAATCTCTATGCTAAAGTTGATGGCAAGATGCTTCAATTATCAGTTCAGGATAAAGGCATTGGGATTAGTCAAGCGCAACAAGACAAACTCTTTAAAATTGATAGCAATCTGTCGACATTAGGAACTAATAATGAAACGGGAACGGGTTTGGGCTTGATTCTTTGTAAAGAGTTCGTGGAAACAAACGGAGGAAGCATTTGGATAGAGAGTGAAGAAAAGAAGGGTGCAAATTTCACGTTTACAATCCCTTTGCAAAATTCTTAATTCGATTCTTCTTGTTTAACAATTTCAGCAATCAACAAACTTAAATCTTTTACAACTAGAGTAATTGAAGGTGCAGAAAGTGTTGCACCTGATATACTATAAATATCTTTATCTATTTGTAAAGACTCTCCTCTGCTTTTTTCTATAAATTGTTTCAATCAAGATCGAGACATGATTTCGCCCCCATAAGTTGATCTGTAAACAAGCACAACAATTTTCTTAATAAGCAAGTATATATCGAATATCAACATATAATCGAGGTAATCATTTTTCCCTTTTGAAAAAGCAAAACAAACATACCCTAATTCTGAATCCGATATTTTAAAAGAGAAACCTTAACATTCTTCACCGATGTATATGATATACATAAAGGTATCCGAAACATCCATATCCATCAAACCATCGATCTTTCAGGGGGAAATCTCACCAAAATCACATCTTTTTTTTTTGAATTGATTTTGAAAAATCAAATAAATACACAAAGCCTTGTCAAAAACGACAAGGCTTTATCTGTACATAAGACACATCGAGAACAAAAAAAAACAGTGACTTACTATAGTCATCACAAATGCTTTATCCTTTTAAACATCAGATAATTTATAAGCATCTCTATTGATCATACATTTTATTTTACATAGAAATGACTACCTTTATTAAGAATTAAATTAATGTGTACCTATATTCCAAGACTAATACATGTCTAAAACAACTATAATTAGATCTCTATTTTACTTATTATCATTTAGTTGGCCCTTTAATTCTATGGCTCAGCAAAAGGATTCTATTTCTATATATCTTCAAGAACAATTCAATATATATGAATATACAAATATTGATTCTAGTGTTTACTATGCTCATCAGCTTATAAAGCACTACAGCAACATTTCAGAAGATAGCTTGCTGTTGAGTACACAACAAAACTTAGGACAAGTTTACAAGAATAATAGTCAAATTGATTCTTCAAATCACTACTATAATTTAACGTTTAAAAATCTTAAAATAAGTAAATACCCATTCTTAAGAGCTCGTTATCATTTATTAACAGGTGACAACTATCTTCACTTATCTAAATTTGATGAAGCTATAAAAGCATACGAGACCTCCTTTGACGTATCCAACAGATATCATTTTTATAAATATGCAACCAATTCTTTAGTAGAAATAGGATATATATACACATATCAAGGAATCTATAAGAAAGCTTTAGAGGCATTCTTAAAATCTGATTCAATCATTGATGCAAACAATTTTAAAGATCTAAAATCGGGTTCTTTGTTACATATCTCAAACATATACCTACACAACAAGCAATGGGATATGGCTATTTGTATGTTGAGAAAGTCAGAAACTTTAGCTATTAAAGAAAATGATATTGAAGGATTATATGTAGTCTACAATAATTTAGGAACAATACATGAGTCTAAATACCAGAATAAAAAAGCTCTCTCTTATTATGCTAAAGCCTTAGAATACCGAAAAAAAAGTGGCGACAAAAAAGATTTTGCGGATATATACCACAACCTTGGATCTGTAAATTATGAGCTCACGAATTATAATGTAGCCATAGATTTTTTAAATAAATCATTAGAAATAGCTATAGCAAATAATACGAAAATTGATTTCATATACAACTACGAATATCTAGCAAGAGTTTATTCAAAACTAAAGGATTTTGAAAAATCAGATGATTATCTCAATAAAGCTATAAATATTGCAAACGAACTCAATTTAACTGATAAGAAAGTTGAATTAGCTAAATTTAAAACTGAATACCATTTTCTTAAAGGAGAATTTGATTTAGCTCAAAAAGCCTTCAAAAAGTATGATTCATTAAAAGAAGCATTCATTAGCAAGGAAAAATCTGAAAGAATCATTCAGATGGAGACGCTGTACGAAATAGACAAAAAAGAAAAAGAAAACGACTTGCTAAAAGCTCAAAATCAATTATCACAGCTTAATCTTGAAAAAGAAATCCAAAGAAAAAACCAACTCTTTATATGCTTTGGAATTTCAATTGTGTTACTCATTTTTATCATCGCCCTTATGCGTCGAATGTCTGGAGCGAACAAGACAATTAAAGATTTTAATATTAAACTGGAAGAATCAAATAAAAAACTTAGATTAATCAATAGCACCAAAGATAAATTCTTTTCAATTATTGCACACGATTTACGATCCCCACTAGGAGCGATTCTTAGCTTTTCAAATTTGATAGACGACGAATGCTCTTCATCAAAAGAAATAGAAACTGTTGCAGAATATAATAGCTATTTAAACCAATCTGCACGTAATTTGAATTCGCTCCTTGAAAACCTATTGCAATGGTCAAAATCTCAACTTGGTAGCATTAAACACCTAGCTATAGATTTCAACCTATCTGAGGTGATTGAGGAAAATATAGAAATTCAAAGACTTAAAGCGAAAGAAAAATCAATCGAGATTAGCTTTCATATTGAACAAGACATTCGTGTTTATGCTGATATCAACATGACAAATACAGTTATTCGCAACTTACTTAGTAACGCCATCAAATTTTCATATCCTAAATCAGAAATTAATCTCTTTGCTAAAATTGATGGTAAGATGCTTCAATTATCTGTTCAAGATAATGGCATTGGTATTAGTCAAGCTCAACAAGATAAACTCTTTAAGATTGAAAGTAATACATCAACCCTAGGTACAAATAATGAAACAGGTACGGGATTAGGCTTAATTCTTTGTAAAGAGTTCGTGGAGACAAACGGAGGAAGCATTTGGATAGATAGTGAAGAAAAGAAGGGTGCAAATTTCACGTTTACAATCCCTTTACAAAATTCTTAATTCGACTCATGCTGCTTAATAATATCAGCGATCAACAAACTTAAATCTTTTACACCAAGAGTGATTGAAGGTGCAGAAAGTGTTGCGCCTGATATACTATCAATATCTTTATCTATTTGTAAAGATTCTCCTCTACTCTTTCCTATAAATTGTTTCAACCAAGAACGAGACATGATTTCCCCTCCATAAGTTGATCGATAAACAAGGACAACAACCTTCTTAATAAGCAGGTCAGTATCGAATATCACCATATAATCGAAGTAATCATTTTTCCCTTTTGAAGAAGCAAAACAAACATATCCCAATTCTGATTCCGCTGTTTTTAAAATCGAAACCTTAACATTTTTCACCGATGTATATGATGAGGTCAAAGTATCCGAAACATCCATATCTCTTAACTCAACAAGCTTTTTTGGGAAAAGTTTCACCAAAGTCTTATCAATTTTTTTTTGAATTGATTTAGGAAAATCGGCAGCATTAAGCAAGAGACTGAAAGTCAGCAAACAAATTAAAATAGCAGTCTTTCTCATAAATAAAGTTTAAAATAGAGATTGCGAAGCACATGGAAAACCACCTACTTCGCAATCAAAGATTATGATATCTTAGTTAATATTCTTTTAGAACCAAACACCAACTCCAAAGTTTACGAAGTGAGTTTTAACATCATTACCATCTTTTGAGTTCTGATAGTCAAATTTAACAACAGCACCCTTTGCTAAATGGTAACTTAAACCTACGAATAAGTCTTGACGATCATATGCTTTGTTAGCCGTTTCACCTGAAACCATTTTGTGTTGCGTATTGTAGTTTTCGTAACGTACAAATGGGATTAAAGATTGCTCTTTACCGTGAAGTAAATCATAACCAGCTTCAACATAGTAACCCATCATTTGCTTACCTAAATCAGAACCATCAGATACTTTATTATACTCATCAACATTATTTAAGAAAGAGTGGATATACTGACCTTTCAAACGCAATGCATCAAGTCTGTAGCGGAAATCCAGACCGATCATACTAATACCAACACGAGTTGAATCGGCAAAATTTTCAGCAATGCTATCATCTTTATCTAATCCATCGAAAGCAGATGACTGAGTCTTACCAAAGTAAGCAGAAAGACCTAAATTTAAACCTTTAACGCCATAGTAATCAACTTTTGCGGATAATGAAGGAGAAGTGAAAGTTGACTCAGCACCCTTCTGACGACCTTTACGTACGCCATCCTTAGCTCTAAGTTTACTTGATCCGTCATAACCATTGAAACCATTCATGATATACATTTGGTATTTCAAAGGCGCATTAGCTAATCGACCATTAACACCGAAACCAATCTCTCTCCATGTAGTTGGAACAATATACTTATCAACACTTGGACGCTCAACACCATTGAAAGTTGTTGGCTCGTGATATTCGTTTACAATACCCATTGGCACCAACATTAAACCTGCACGTAAACTTGTGTTTGGTCTTACATTGTAATTTATGAAAGCCTGCTCTACGTAAACTTCTTTTACGTGTTCAAACTCAAGCTCAGTAACGAATGAGGTCTTATCATTAAACTGATATCCAAAGAACATCACCATACGGTGAACATCCATATTACCATTATAACGGGTTTGTCCACTCACTTGCTGATTGTAGTGAATCTCGCCGTAACCGCCAATAGTTAACTTTTCATCTTTAACTCTTTCTAAAATCGTTGTACCAATACTTTTGTACTCATCCTTTACTTCTTGTGCTTTCAATCCGAAAGCAAAAGCAACAGCCATCAATAACAATAATCCTTTTTTCATTTTTTTATGTAGTTTAGATATATTCCTTTTTTTTAAACAAAAATTAAGCTTTGTTTGACGCTGCTAAACTAGATCTAATCTTAATAAGAGGAAATACCTACATGTAGGTATTTTTCTTGAACATCCCGAAATCACGGCCTACACATATTGAATAATCCATATATTTTTATACTTTCGTTCTTACAAACAGAATTTTAAAAGCCATGGATATCACACTCTATATAAAACAGTTTCTTATCGATTTCATTCAAATTCTTAATGAAATGTCACCCTATCTGCTCTTAGGTTTTCTATTTGCAGGTATTTTAAAAGTTGCCATTCCCCAGAAATTCATCGATAAGTATATGGGACAACAGAATAGTCGCTCCGTACTGAATGCCTCTCTTTTAGGGATCCCCATGCCTTTATGTTCTTGTGGTGTTATTCCGACTGGTATCTCCTTTTATAAAAGTGGAGCAAGTAAAGGCTCATCTGTCTCTTTTCTAATCTCAACACCTCAAACTGGAGTTGATTCAATATTAGTGACCTATTCCCTTCTTGGACTTCCATTTGCTATTATACGCCCTATTATCGCTTTAGTTACAGGCTATGTGGGTGGCATGTTGGCAAATCGCTACGATAAAAAGGATAATGGACTTGAAAAAAACACTCCAATTGAGACTGCCAGCTGCGATACAAATTGCGCTACCGGTTCAGATCAAGATTGTGGCTGTGAAGACTCTTGTGATACGAAAACAGACACAAAGCATTCTAAAATTTACAGCATGTTCAAGTATGCCTTTGTCGATTTCCTTCAGGATATTTCGAAATGGTTGGTTATCGGTTTGTTGCTTGCGGCACTTATTTCGGTAGCCCTTCCGGATGATTTCTTTGCAAGCTATGTCGGGAATGATTTTATTGGCATGCTTATTATTCTAGTTGCTTCAATTCCTCTTTATATCTGTGCAACCTCATCGGTACCTGTTGCAGCCGTATTATTAATGAAAGGCGTTTCACCTGGTGCGGCACTTGTCTTTTTAATGGCTGGCCCAGCAACAAATGCTGCTACCATCACGGTTTTAAACAAAGTTTTGGGAAAGAAAACGACATTCGCTTATCTAATTTCTATCATATTAGGAGCTCTTGTTTTCGGTTTATTGATTGATTATAGCCTACCAAGAGAATGGTTTACTTTAAAAGGCCTGCATTCCCATATGGGCGCACACGAAGGACACTTTTCCTTACCACTTTGGTTACAATGGGGAAGTAGTATTTCTCTTACCCTATTAATCATTAATGGATACATACAGAAGATGCTCTTAAAACGCAAGAATCTATCTTTAAGCGAAACAAAAGAGAAAACAGAAGACTATTTACTCGCCGTATTAGGTATGAGTTGTAATCACTGTAAAAACTCGGTAGAAAAACATATTGGAGCTCTAAAAAATATCGACTTAGCAGAAGTTAACCTAGAACAAAAACGACTTCATATTTCTGGTAAAAAAATCAAATTAGAAACGATTCAAAAAGAACTTGAGAGCTTAGGTTTCGAATATGGCGGTGAGCTTTAGAAAATAATTATTTCATTTTTAGATATTAAAAAAGGCAGCCTAACTGGCTGCCTTTTCGTTTCTAACCTAAACTTGAAGAAGTATAAATCTACTTATTCCATCCCCCACCTAATGCTTTATAAAGTTCAACAGTCGAATTCAATTGCTTGAACTTAGAATTTATCAAGTTGATTTCTGAAGAAAGGGCATTACTTCTGGCTGTTAATACTTCCAAATAGGTTGTATTACCATAAGCATTAATCAATAATTCTTCGGAGTAACTAACAGCATCACTTAAAGCTTTCAATTCCTGTTTTCTAATCTCATAACGTTCTTGTTCAGTCTTATAACTGTAAAGCGCATCTGACACTTCTTTGCTTGCATTCAACAAGGCTTTTTTGAAACTATACTTAGCCTCAGCCTGTCTTGCTTTTGCAACTTCATACTTTGTTCGAATACTTCTTTTATTGAATAAAGGTTGTGCTAAATTCCCGATTATATTACTAAAAATAGAACTGGTACTAAACCAATCTTCGAACTTAATACTTTCAAGACCTACAGTGGCATTAACACTCAAACTAGGATAAAAGTTACTTTTCGCAACATTGGTTAATTCGAAAGCATTTTTAAGCCCTAATTCAGCTGCCATCACATCAGGACGGTTGCTAAATAACTGAACAGGAAAACCCATTTTCAATTCCATACTAATTTGCTGTTCATCAAGCTTGCCTCTGTCAACTTCACCAACAGCTCTACCTAGTAATAATGAAATCGTATTCTCAAGTAAGGCAACATTCTGTTCAAAGTCCAACAGCAAGATTTGAGTACTATAAAGCTGTGCTTCAGTTTGCTTAACTGCAGCTTCGGTTACCCGTCCAGCCTCCTTTAGACTTTTCATTGTTTCAAGACTTTCCTTACGATTGGTAACAGTTCTTTGAGCCACTTCAACCTGAGCATCTAGCGCTAATAGCTGATAATAGGCAGAAGCCATATTGGCGACTAATGCACTTTCTACAGCTCTTCTAGAAGCCTCTGATTGTAAGTAGGCAGCCTGAGAAGCTCTTCGACTACTTCTAATCTTGCCCCAGATATCAGCCTCCCAAGAAATGCTTCCATTCAACTGGTAATTCTCATAATTTGGTCCATTACCTCCAGCAGCAATTCCAGAAGCACTATTATCTGATGCTTCATAATTACCTCCATTTGCACTTAAATTCACAGATGGTAGATAGCCCATCTTTCCTTGTTTAAAATAAGCCTCAGCAGCATTTACTCGCTCCACTGCCATTAATAAATCAAGGTTCGAATCCAGTGCTTCCACCACTAGATTCTTTAATTGTGTATCGGTAAATAAACTCTCCCAAGGCATACTAGCCAAAGTCGCCGAGTCTGATGTGGCTACATTTCTGTACTGATCCTGAATTTCGACTTCAGGTTGTTGATATTTTTTGGCTACAAAACAAGATTGTAAACTTGTTGAGGCTAAAGCCAAAAATATGATTCCGTATATTATTCTTTTTGTGTTCATTTATGTCTAGGATTATTGAACGCTTGTCAGTTCTGTTTCTTCATTTTTTTTTGCTTCTTCCATTTTTGGTGCTCCACTTATTTTCTCTTGAATAGTTTGGAAAATAACGAAGAATACAGGAATAACGAATACACCAAATACAGTACCAATTAACATACCTCCAACGGCTCCCGTACCAATAGAACGGTTCCCTACGGCACCAGCGCCTGTTGATAACATCAATGGCATTAGGCCTAGAATAAAAGCGAATGAAGTCATTAAGATCGGACGTAATCGCGCCTTGGCTCCTTCAATAGCAGCCAGTGCTTTTGTCATACCTTCACGTCGACGCTGAAGGGCAAACTCCACAATCAGAATCGCATTTTTCGCCAATAAACCAATCAACATGATTAGTGCTACCTGGAAATAGATATTGTTATCTAAACCAACCAAATTGATAAATAAAATACTTCCGAAAATCCCGATAGGCAATGACAAGATGATAGAAAAAGGAAGAATATAAGATTCATACTGAGCTGACAGAAGGAAATACACAAAAATCAAACTCAAAGCAAAAACAAGAATCGCTTTATTACCAGCTTTCTGTTCCTCACGAGTCATTCCTGAAAATTCATAACCATAGCTAGCAGGCAATACTTCTGCAGCCACTTCCTCAATAGCCTGAATGGCATCTCCCGTACTGTAACCTGGATTTACATTACCATTTACAGTCGCCGAATTAAACAGGTTAAAACGACTAACCACATCAGGTCCATTGACCTTGCTCAATTGCACAAACTGACTAACAGAAACCAATTCGCCTTTACCATTTTTAATGAAGATATTATCAAGCGATTCAGCAGTAGCTCTATCCTCAGGATCTGCCTGAATCATAACTCGATACTGTTTCCCGAATCGGTTAAAATCTGCTGCATACCAACTGCCATAATAACCTTGCAGAGTCATAAATAATCCGTTAACTGAAATACCTGCCTCTTTCACTTTCTCAACATTCACATCCATTTCGTACTGAGGAAATCCTGTATTGAAAGAAGTAATAGCATACTTGATTTCCGGTCGCTGATTCAATGCCATCAAAAACTTATTGGTATTGTTCATCAATCCATCAAAACTTCCATTGGTTTTGTCTTGCAATTGCATTTCAAATCCATCCGAATTACCAAATCCTCTTACCGTAGGTGGTGTAAAGAATAAGATACGAGCCTCAGAAATACCTGCCGTTTTACCAAACAATTGTCCGACCACAGCATTAACCTTCTGATGATCTTCCTTACGCTGAGCCCAGGGTTTTAACTTAATTACTGCAAAAGCCTTTGATCCACCTCGGGTGCCACTCAGCAAACTAAAGCCATTCACAAACATACGAGTATCAACAATATCCATTTCCTTGATAATAGCATCAACTTTATCAGCCACTTCAGCCGTACGATCAAGTGTTGATCCTGGAGGTAAGGTAATGTCACAAAAAATCATCCCTTGATCCTCGTTGGGAATAAAACCTGTTTGAGTGGTTTTAAACATCCAACCTGCCAACACAACAAACACAACAAGTATTAGACCTGACAACCATTTTTTATTGATTAAGAACCGAACCGAATTTGTATATCTGTCAGTCACTGCGTCAAAACCCGTATTGAATGAGGTATAAAAACGACTCTTTAATCCCTTTTTGTGAGCATCACTAGGATTATGCGGTTTCAGTAAAAGAGCACAAAGAGCAGGACTCAAAGTCAAGGCATTAATAGCCGAAATAACAATAGCTACAGCAAGAGTTAAAGCAAACTGCTGATAGAAAGCACCCGTTGGACCTTCAAGAAAGGAAACAGGTACAAATACCGCCGCCATAACAAGCGTAATGGAGATAATCGCTCCAGTGATTTCGTTCATGGCAGAAAGGGTCGCTTTCTTCCCACTCGTGGCACCTGCATCGAGCTTGGCGTGTACAGCCTCAACCACCACAATAGCATCATCGACTACAATACCAATGGCCAAAACCAAAGCAAATAGAGTCAGCATATTGATAGAAAATCCGAATAATTGCAAGCAAAAGAACGTACCAATAATAGAAACGGGTACAGCAATTGCAGGAATTAGAGTCGATCGGAAATCTTGAAGAAATAAGAAAACCACCAAGAACACAAGGAGAAATGCCTCAATTAAAGTCATGACAACATGATCGATGGAAGCATCTAAAAATTCATTGGTATTAAAAGGGATAACATACTTAATCCCCGGAGGAAAATCATTAGATGACTCTTCAAGCACTTTCTCAATCTCTTTCACAATTTCTTGCGCATTCGATCCTGCAGTTTGATAAACCGCCATAGCAACAGAAGGATAACCCGCCGTTTTATTTTGAATGGAGTAATTAAAGGCACCCAATTCAACTTTTGCCACATCCTTTAATCGCAAAAAGTTGTTATTGCCTTCTGATCGCAATATGATATCTTCATATTCAGACACTTCAGAAAACTTCCCTTTGTAACGTATTACATATTCGAATGACTGGGATGAATTCTCACCAAACTTGCCAGGTGCAGCCTCAATGTTTTGCTCATTCAAAGCATTCACAATATCCTGAGGAGACAAACCGTAAACAGCCATCTTTTCAGGCTTCAACCAAATCCTCATTGAATAATCGCGAGAACCAAATACATTGGCATCACCAACACCATTGATACGTTTGATCAATGGAATCATATTGATACGGGCATAATTCTCAACAAAAGTCGCATCGAAATCTTCATTCTCCGAATACAGAGAAAAGAACATCAACACACCATTCTGAACCTTCTCGGTTGTAAGTCCAGCCTTGATTACCTGTGATGGCAATTTGCTATTGACCGTGGCTACACGATTCTGAACTTTTACTGCAGCAATATCAGCATCAGTACCTAATTCGAAATAAACATTGATAGTTGCAGCTCCTGAATTACTTGAACTCGACGACATATAAGTCATGCCTTCTACCCCATTCACAGCCTCTTCGATTGGTACAACTACCGATTTTAATACGGTTTCAGCATTGGCACCAGGATAAGATGTCGAAATTTTCACCGTTGGAGGTGCAATTTCAGGGAATTGCTGAACAGGTAGAGAGGTTAAACCAAGTACGCCCAGAATTACAATTAATATGGAAATAACAGTCGAGAGTACCGGCCGTTCTATAAATTTTTGAAACATGATATACTTTTAGAATAATAATTATCAATTGATAATTAATGATTATTTATCAGACAAAACTTCTTCGTTAATTCCAGATTTAACAGCTAAACTAATAGAATTTGGTATAATTTGCATGCCTTCACGCAGCTTAATCAAACCATCATTCACAATAACCTCACCTGCTTCTACACCACTTTGTACAATAATTTGATTGCCCACTGTTTCAGAAACGATGACTTCTTTAGACTTCACCTTGTCTTCCTTACCTACCACATAAACAAAGCGTTTACCCTGTAATTCGAAAGTTGATTTCTGAGGCAATAGAATAGCACTTTTTATCTGAGTCGGAAACTTAATTGTTCCACTGTTACCATTACGCAACAACCTATTGGGATTTGAAAACTTAGCTCGATAATTAACACTACCTGTTCTGGGATTTACCATACCATTAATGGTTTCGATTTTACCCTTATACTCATACAAGCTACCATCTGCCAAAAACAATTCCACTTCAGGCATTAGCGCAATCTTCTCTGCCATGCTATTGCCACCTAAGCTTCGAATGAATTCCAAAAGCTGTTTCTCATTCATGGTAAAATAAGCATACATATTCTTAATATCTGAAACAGTGGTTAAGGGTTGAGCTTCGTTACGCCCAACTAAACTCCCTACTTTATATGGAATACTACCTACAATACCATCAACTGGACTACTGATTTTGGTGTAAGCCAAATTTTCCTTAGCATTCAAATAATTAGCCTTAACCGCATTCAATTGTGCAATGGCTGCATTTAGTTTACTCGTTGCAGTTTTCAATTCAATGGAACTGATAATATTTTTCTCAACCAGTGGTCTGATTTTTTCAAGTTCTACCTGTGCCACTTCAACCTGAGATTCAGCAAGCTCAACGTTAGATTTTGCAGCACTCAACTGTTGATTCAAAGTCTCAGCGCTAAGCTTAAACAAAAGTTGTCCTTTTTTAACTGTAGCTCCTTCGTCTATATATATCTTTTCAATAAAACCATCCACTTTAGGACGAATCTCAACATTCTGTTCG
Organism: Ancylomarina sp. YFZ004; assembly: GCF_054254355.1. NCBI lineage: Bacteria > Pseudomonadati > Bacteroidota > Bacteroidia > Marinilabiliales > Marinifilaceae > Ancylomarina > Ancylomarina sp. YFZ004. The sequence goes on along the minus strand of NZ_JBTCHQ010000007.1, from coordinate 144,344 downwards.
CCTTCAATATTGGTTGCATATTTTTTATAAACAGTCACATCCGATGTGGCAAGAGTCTGTACCTTAAAAGGCGAGATCTTATGTGCCATTTGAGGTTTATCCGTCTGATTACAGGATGACAAAGCCAATAGAGCTATGCCTAACATTGCTAGAAAATTTCTTTTTATCATGATATTTTTAATTATTTTCAAGTTTTAAGTATTCCAGTTCGTTTAGTTCGTCAAACACCGAACCTCTAAAACACAAGAACAAATACAGCAATTCTGTATTTAATTAATGAGTCTGATTTTAAATGATTAGTCTTGTGTGTTCATACCACAATTGACGCTTACATTTGTTTTAAGCGTTTCTAGGAGAGTCAGTGAATTTGAAAGAAAGTCGAGATAAGGGTAAGATTTATCAATATTTGTATCATCACTTATTTCATTGATTTCTTCCCTGAAATCAATGATTTCTTTGACAATTTGATATTCCGTTCTATACTGAACAATCTCCTCTTCAACGCGAGCAAGCAGAGACTCCGGCGAAAGGGTAAAGTACTTTTTACGGTCACCGGGTTTGGTATAGTAAGTAAGCATCCCCCTATTCGATAGCAATTGGATATTCGTGGAAATGGTACTCTTGCTGGCAGAAAGAAAAGTGACCAATTCGTCAAAGGTCGTTCCATCTCCCTTATTTACAAACAGGCTGGCAAAAATACGGGCTGCAATTGGAGGCAGGTTATCCTGTCGCTCCATAAAGAGACCAAATTTCTCGACCAATTCTTTTTTACGGATTTCTAAACTCTTCTCTGAATTCATAGTCTTTCATATTTATGATGCAAACATACGATTAGTTCGGTTAATGCCGAACCAAAAAATGTTAAAAAATAAAAAAACGTAAATTGAAGTTTTTAAACCAATAAAATTAGGGCATAAAGAAATCCAGATCGGAATGAATCGCTGATCTGGATTATAGTAAACCTCTATATTAAAACATCTTTTTATAGGTATCCAAATACAATTTTTCCACCTCATCCCTAGCCCATTGTGTCTTTCTTAGGAATTTCAAACTCGATTTCATCGTAGGATTTGACTGAAAACATCGTATCTGTATTCTCTCCCCTAATTCTTTCCACCCATAAACAGCATGTAAATATTCCAATATATCTACCAACTTAACACCATGCAAAAGATTCTTTGGCTGTTCTTGTTTGATCTTATCATTTTCTTCCATCAGGTAATAGCATTGGTTTTATTCGATCGACTTTTTAACTTCAATGCAAATGTAATCAAAGTAAAAAGGAATCTTACTTTCTTAAAGAATAAGACTCCTATTAAACATTTTGGATTATTAGAGAAATAAAACGCTATTACCCAACTTTCACATAAGATCGAGAGTTAGTTTGAAGGCTTGATTATAAATAACGACTTTATCATCTTTTTATCCACTTCAAATAATCATAATGAAAAACAAAGCAAACACACTACTAACCTAACACTTACACCTCAACACCAAAACAATTTTTCATGTCTCAAATACCCCTTCTTCTGTTTTTATTCCAGAGAAAAATAGGAAGAGCTATCTTTTTTTATTTATATTTAGATTGCTTAATTCGAAACTATGCATCAATTAACCACACTTATTTGAGTCAAATCAGATAGGTAATTGATCATAATTTTAATAAAAACCCTAACTATGACCAAAAGAATAACAAGAGTTCTTGTAGCAAATAGAGGTGAAATCGCCTTAAGAGTTATGAGATCATGTAGGGAAATTGGCATACAATCAATTGCTGTATACTCTGACGTTGATAGAACATCAATGCACGTGAGATATGCCAATTATGCCTACCCTATTGGACCTGCTCCATCTAATGAAAGCTATCTTAATATCGATAAGATTATTGAGGTTGCTAAAATATCAAAAGCCGATGCCATTCATCCTGGTTATGGTTTCCTCAGCGAGAATGCTGAGTTTTCAAAAAGATGTCAAGAAGAAGGCATCATTTTTATAGGCCCTACTCCTGAAATTATCTCGACAATGGGCGATAAGATTACAGCCCGAACAACCATGATTAATTCAGGTGTTCCTGTTGTTCCTGGAACCAAAGAAAACCTTAAGGATGACGAAATGGCTCTTCGAGTTATTAAAGAAGTCGGACTTCCGGTTATGATTAAAGCCTCGGCAGGAGGTGGGGGAAAAGGGATGAGAATGGTAGACAAAGAAGAGAATATCTTAAGCTCTCTTCGTGCTGCGAAATCAGAAGCCATGTCATCATTTGGTGACGATGCTGTTTATGTTGAAAAATACATATCCTCCCCTCATCACATCGAATTTCAAATCCTAGGTGATAAACATGGTCATGTTATCCATCTCTGCGAAAGAGAATGTTCGGTACAACGTCGACATCAAAAGGTTGTTGAAGAAACACCTTCACCCTTAATGACGCCTGAACTTAGAGAGAAGATGGGGAATTCTGCAGTTGAAGCAGCCAAAGCAGTAAACTATCATGGTGCAGGAACTATTGAATTCCTCGTTGATAATAATCTCAACTACTATTTCTTAGAAATGAATACTCGGCTTCAGGTTGAGCACCCTATCACCGAAAGGGTAACAGGTTACGATCTTGTTAAAGCTCAAATTCAGATTGCAGAAGGTCACCCTTTAGAAATAAAACAAGAAGATGTTTTCCAGTTTGGACACGCCATTGAATGTCGAATCTACGCCGAAGACACCAATAATGACTTTATGCCAAGTCCGGGAACAATTACACATATTACCGAGCCCATGGGTTTAGGTGTAAGAACTGACGGTTATGTGTACAAAGGTTATGAAATTCCTATTCATTACGACCCAATGATCTCCAAGCTTATTGTTTGGGCAAGAACTCGTTCCGAAGCTATTGAACGAATGCGTCGTGCATTATATGAGTATAAAATCACAGGCGTAAAAACCTCAATTCAATTCTTAGAACGTATTATGGATTGTCCTGATTTTAAAGAAGGCAACTACGACACCCATTTTATTCAGGATAACGAAGATTTCTTAATGGCTCCAGACTCGGCAAAAGATAGATTTGAAGATCTTGCAATCGTTGCAGCTTTTCTAGACTATAATCAAAAACTCAAAAATGCACCAGGTAGCGATGCTATTTCATCGGGAACCAAATGGAAGGAGTTCGGAAGACGATCTGCCATGCATAGAGCCAATAAAAACTAATCCACTTAAAATATAGATTATGTCACTAGAAATAAAACTGGGCGATAGAACCGCCAAAGTCGAATTGCTAGCAGAATCAGGCAATCAAATTAAAATAATGGTGGATGATAATGAATACGATTTGGATTGTTACCAAGTTGAAAAAGGCATTTATTCCATTTTATTCAAAGGGCGTTCGTATAATGTTGAACTCATAGAAACCGATTCTCCTAAAAAATATTCTGTCAATACGTTTTACCACTCATACGATGCTGAAATTATTGATGCTGAAACCAAATATCTACAAGCTAGAAAAGGTGATGAATTGGAAGACGAACAGAGTACTATTATTTCACCTATGCCTGGCAAAGTTGTTAAAATACAAGTTGCCATAGGCGACGAGGTTAAGAAAGGTGATACGGTCATCATCATTTCAGCAATGAAAATGGAAAGCGAATACAAAGCAGGGAAAGATGGTACCATTTCTGAGATTTTTGTAAACGAAGAAGATACAATTAAAGCTAATCAGGCTTTGGTACATATCGAATAATTTACACAATGAAGTGATGGGGTTTCCCTACTAGTTATTCTAATTTCTATCAATAAAAAAAGAAACATGCCTACTATAGAAGATAAAATAAAAAGATTTGAAGAGCTAAGTAAAAAAGCCGAATTGGGTGGTGGCGAAGAACGAATTGCAAAACATCATGCTGGCGGAAAGAAAACGGCTCGCGAAAGAATTAAGGATCTGATGGATCCTGATACCTTCACCGAAATCGACAAGATGGTGACTCACCGTTCTACTGATTTTGGGATGGAAAAGAGTAAGTTCCTAGGCGACGGTGTTGTCTCAGGTTATGGTAAAATAGATGGTCGACTGTGCTATGTATTTGCACAGGACTTTACTGTTTTTGGAGGTTCACTTAGCAGTGCAAATGCCGATAAAATTGTAAAAGTGACCAAGCTGGCGATGAAAATGGGAGCACCAATTATTGGGCTTAACGACTCGGGAGGAGCACGAATTCAAGAAGGTGTTCAATCCCTTGCAGGTTATGCAGACATTTTCTACCAGAATGTTCGTGGCTCGGGTGTTATTCCTCAAATTTCAGCCATTATGGGACCATGTGCTGGCGGAGCAGTTTACTCCCCTGCCCTTACCGATTTTATCATGATGGTAAAGGATACATCTTATATGTTCGTAACGGGCCCTGATGTGATCAAAACCGTCACTCACGAAGAAGTTACCAAAGAAGAATTGGGTGGAGCGATTACACATAACTCAAAATCGGGTGTAGCCCATTTGGTTGCTGACGACGACGAGCAAGCCATGATGATGCTACGAGAGCTGATGACCTTTCTCCCATCCAATAATATGGAAGATCCACCGGTAAAACCTTGTACTGACAATATTCACCGTGAGGATGAGAAATTGCAACACATGGTTCCTGTTGATCCCAACAAACCTTATAATATCAAAGACATTATCGAGATAGTTGTTGATGATAAGAATTTCTTTGAATTAATGCCACTTTATGCTCAGAATATCACCATTGGTTTTGCTCGTTTGGGTGGACAGCCAGTTGGTATAGTTGCTAATAATCCGGCCTTCTTAGCAGGCGTTTTAGATATCAATTCTTCGACAAAAGCTGCTCGTTTTGTACGCTTTTGCGATGCTTTCAATATTCCTCTGGTTACTTTTGTTGATGTACCAGGTTTCTTACCAGGAACCGAACAAGAGTATGGCGGTATTATTAAGCATGGGGCTAAGCTTTTGTATGCCTTTGCTGAAGCCACAGTGCCAAAAATAACTTTGATTACTCGTAAAGCTTATGGTGGCGCATACGATGTGATGGCTTCCAAGCATATTGGTGCCGATATCAATTACTCTTTCCCTACGGGTGAAATTGCCGTAATGGGTGCCGAGGGTGCTGTAAATATTATGAATAAAAACCTTAGCGACGAAGAAAGAGCTGCTGCTATTGAGGATTATCGTGATAAGTTTGCAAACCCTTACAAGGCTGCTGAGATGGGTTATATCGATGAAGTGATACAACCTAAACAATCGCGTTACAAGTTGATACAGGCTTTGGAAATGTGTCGTAATAAGAGCGAACACAATCCTCCAAAGAAACATGGAAATATTCCTCTTTAATCAGTTATATACAACAGAAATAAAGGCTACTGAATGTAATATTCAGTAGCCTTTTTTTTATAACACATAACAGGTATAAATGAATTCCCCCATAATTACAACATTTACAGAATACACATACTTAATAGCTTCCACGCCAAGAGCGTTAATATTTACGCAAAAAACGCAAAGGCATAGGATTAATTCCTACAGCTTTGCTTTCTCCAAGTTTTCCTATGCTTGCTTCATTTGAAATGAAAAGCACATTAAATGACTTCTATTTTTAATACACACAAAAATCTCTTTCTGTTAATTATGAAAATTCTGTAATTCTGTGAATCACCTTATTGAAAATTTCTTTATGAAGCGTCACTTTAAATTCCTTTACATGAAGTGGTTTCCCCTCATTTAAACAAGATTCTGAATAAAACGACACACATCAAAAAAGCACTATTAATCAGGGCCTTGCCCCATCTTTTTTTTTGTTTCCGCAGCGAATAAGCTTTAATTTTACATGTATGCTGAAATAGCATTGGAATAGCTATCAGCCATCGCACACCAGTAATTTTTTTTTAATCAAATCCAGAGGAGGTTTCTATGAATAAGTTGAGCGTAATTTTGGTCATGACTTTTGTATTGATGTTTGCTAATTCCCTGAAAGCACAATACATTATCGAACAAATTGAGTATGAAATCCCAATAAATTATGAGCTTCTTCCTGAAGGAACAAATTTTGAGGATCCTGTAGATGAGGCCAAGTTTTTTTTAAACCTCTCAGAAAAGAAACTAAAAGAATCAGCCTATAGTGAATATGAAGAAATTGACATTCTGAAATCAACAATCTATATAGGTGGTGACAACTTTGCAGTGGAAAGCCAGTCAAAAGAAGACGGCAAAATTACAGTGATATTAAACTATAACACCGGTATGATGTACTATGTCATCTGGTCTCAAAAAAAAGTATTTGAGATGTCAAAAGATGACATGGAAAATATTCAGGAAGAAGCCAATACATCAGTCCAAAAAATGTTGGCTCAACTCTCTCCGGAGATGCGGGAACAAGCAAAACTGGCAATGGAGCAAAAGAGTGACCTTGAGGAATCGAAGCAGGATATCGTATCAACCGGTAAAAAAATGACCAAATACGGCTACAAGTGTGAGCAATATATGATAACAGGTGACCATGATGTCATGACAATCTGGGCTTCTGCCGACCAACTTGGACTGGCTAAAAAAGCCCAAAGCGTATCCGAAAAATTAACCAAGATCTTCCCTACAGATGATCAGAAAAATAAAGATGAATGGGAACTTGTTTCCGGAAGTATCCCTATTGAAGTACGTACCTACCAAATGGATCCTATGGCAGGAGCCAGAATGGAGATACAGGCAATCACAAAAATAAATAAAACCAATCCTCCTGCAGAAAAATTCATTGCCCCTGGAGAAGCTGAGGGATTTACCAGAAGTTCATTCAAAGAGATGATGAACCAAATGATGCAAGGGAAAAGAGACAATTGAATAGATACTAATTTGAGGATGGATTATTAAAAGGAGTCTGTTTTTTTGAAAGGAGGATCACATTTATTACCCATAAATAATCATTAGCTTTCTTTTAATAGATCATCAATTTTTAATTAATATTAAAAATAATACGATGAAAAAACATCATTTACAAAGCTATTTACTGAAACTCACGATCATCTCCCTTCTATTTATGATGGTCGCCTGGACAATTAAGGACGAGGGCAAAATTCCTATCACAAGCTCATCAAGTGAGGCTCTGAACTTCTATTTGCAGGGGCGTGCTCTTTCTGAAAAATTCCTCAATGAGGAAAGTATTCAATACTACGAAAAAGCGATAGAATTAGATTCAAAATTCGCGATGGCCTACTTAAACTTAGCTTTCGCGCAAGCCAGCGCTAAGGGATTTTTTGAACTCTTTAACAAAGCTGTAGCTCTAGTTGATCATGTTTCAGAAGGTGAACGCCTACAGATTATGGGATGGCATGCCTTTTATATTGATAATGAGCCGATGAAACAGATAGAGTACTTCAAAAAACTAGTTGAAGCCTACCCAAAAGATGAGCGATCTCACTTTTCATTAGCTCTTAGTTACTACAATCAACAAGAATGGGAACCAGGGATTGAATCATTTAAGAAAGCGATAAAAATCGCTCCTGATTTTTCCCTAGCTTATAATACAATGGGCTATGCTTATATGTTTTTAGAAAATTATACCGAAGCTGAAAAAGCTTTTAAGAAATATACTGAACTCATTGATGATGATCCCAATCCTCAGGATTCTTATGCAGAGTTATTGATGAAAATGGGTAAGTATGACAAATCGATTGAGCATTATAAAAAAGCCTTGTCTCTGGATCCAAATTTTATTTTCTCATATGCCGGTATTGCCTCAAACCTTAACTATAAAAAGCAACATGAGGAAGCAAGAAAACAACTTCAGAAATACTACGATAAGGCCCACAATGATAGTGAGAGAGGACAAGCTTGCTTTGCTATGGCTATTTCTTATGTAGATGAAGGGAAGTTAGATCAGGCATTAATTGAGCTGAAAAATAAATATGCTTTAGATGAAAAGATTAAAGATGCTGGAGCTATGTCTCGCGACCTGGTTAGAATGGGTGACATTTTGCTGGATATGGGACGCTTTGATAAGGCAATGGCAAAATTCGATAAGGCAGTTCAGGTCATCGAAGAATCTAATCTTAAAAATGAGGTAAAAGAAAATTTTAATCGCAACTATTTCTATAATGCGGCATGTGTTGCAGCTATGAAAAAAGATTTTGTGACGGCAAAAGCCAAATCTGAAGAATTCAGAAAACAGGTTGAAGCCATAAATAATCCAAATCTGATTCGATTCTCTCACCAATTATCAGGCATAATTGCTCTTGAAGAAAAAGATTACGATAAAGCAATTGAAGAACTCCTCCAGGCTAATCAACAAAACCCATATAATCTTTACAGAATGGCCCTAGCGTACAAATACAAAGGAGATAAAGAAAAGGCCAAAAAACTTTGCACAAAAGCAGCAAAATTCAATGCACTTAATAACTTAAACTATGCTTTAATCAGAAATAAAGCAGAGAAACTATTAGCCGGAATGTAAGGACTTTAAAGTTTGACCTTATCAATTGTTTTCCCTTGGTTCTATGCTACCATTAATGAACACAAATACCAACGAAACACGAAAAAATTCCTCTTTAATCAGATTTAGACAACAGCAAGAAAGGCTTCTGAATGCAATATTCAGCAGCCTTTTTTTCTTATTTGTAAGATGTCGTAAAATTCCCCATAATTACAACATTTACAGAATACACATACTCTATACTTTCTGTTAATTATGAAAATTCTGTGAATCATCTTATGGTAAAATTTCCTTATGCATTGTCACCTCAAATTCCTTAACATGAAGAGGTTTTCCTTCGTTGAAAAACTTCGTGATATAAGGTGTTGCACAATGTGCATTGAATGTCTTCTCATCAAACCATTTCTCAATAAAAGTGATACTATTCTCATCTTCAATACACTGATTCAATTCGTATCGAATACATCCACCCTCTTGAAGCGTGGCAGGAATCAATGCGTGAAGATTCTTGATTAGTTCATTCACTTTACCAGGAACGGCAATAAATTTGGCAATACAAACCAACTGGCTTTCGTTTTTTCTAATATCCATTTCTCATTTTTTTTTATACGATTATTAAGATTGTTTCTTCTGCTGACGACGAGCCATCACAACCAGAATATAACCAATAATAACTGGACCATAAGCCGCAAACAGAAATTCCCCTAAAACCAACATCTTAAAATAAACAGCAAAGGTCAACCCACCACCAATCAGCATCAGAGCATAACCAATAAGACGTAAATCTTTAGGTTTCATTTTTCCAGCAGTCTGAGCGTGTTCCAATGTCTTTACATCAATCTCAATGATGATCTTCTTAATCTGAGCATCATCAAGATCTTTAGCTTTTAACTCTTTTCTTATTTCAGAGAAATCCATTCCTGATTTCTTTTTCTCTAAATAATAATCAACTAGTTCTTTAGTTTGACTCATCGTATTCATTTTTAAAGTTCAATAAAGGCAGTTCTCCTTTTTCTTCCTGAGTACACCTTTCCACAAATAGAAGAACCTAAAAATAAGTTTTTATTTGGGATTTGAGAAACGTCTGATGATTATACACAAATCCACAACAAAACGCTAACAGCATAACTTCAAGGACATGAGAGATGTTCCCGCAAAATGCGTAGTTCTATAACATATCTGAATTAAGATAAATAGTCTAAATTTGTATCTCCATCCAATAGAAATATCAATATACTGAATAGAAATCTGCTACACTTTTCTATCCAAAATTATAGCACACATATGAAAGAGAAGCAATCTTCTACTAGATTTCAATCGGGTAATGTGATCCTCGTGGCAGCGTCGCATATGTTACACGATATTTATTCGTCTTTTTTGGCACCACTTAGACCTTTACTGATAGAAAAGTTTGGTCTCAGCTTGGCATTGGCGTCTGTATGGGATCTCATTATGCGTCTCCCTTGGTTATTAAACCCTCTTATTGGAATCATTGCAGAACGAACGGCCCCCCGATATTTTATTATCTTAACCCCAGCCATCACTGCTATAGTCATGAGTCTTTTAGGCTTAGCTCCTTCTTTCACTATTATATGTATACTACTTTTCACAATGGGTATAAGTAGTGCCGTATTTCATGTGCCTGCTCCAACCATGGTTAAACGATTATCTGGTAAATCTACTGGACGTGGTATGAGTTATTATATGTTTGGTGGTGAATTAGCAAGAACTGCTGGACCTCTAATCATTACAGCATCGGTTTCTTACTGGGGACTTGAAGGCATATGGAAGTTGATTCCTTTCGGCTTAATTGCCTCATTTATTTTATTTTTAAAGCTTAGAAACATCAAAATTTCCGATGAGCTTAAAAGAAAGCAAACGGAAAGAAAAGATGTTTTACCCCTATTTAAAAAGTACTTACCTTTTTTCTGTGTGCTTATTGGTATCACACTGTTCAGAGCTATTATGAAATCAAGCTTAACGGCATTTCTACCTACCTTTTATTACTCTGAAAAAGGAGAGAGCCTTTGGTTTGCCAATTCGGCATTAGCGGCTTTTCAGCTTGCTGGTGCAATAGGAACCATTCTTGCAGGTGGTATTTCAGATCGAATTGGACGCAGATCTACTTTACTGGTAATAAGTATCATGTCGCCAATTATGATGTTCATGTTTATTAATACAGTAGGATGGCTCTCATTTGTATTTCTCATCTTATTAGGCTTCTTTGTTTTTGCTCCTGGCCCCGTTTTAATTGCTCTTGTACAAGATAGATCAAAAGATTTTCCCGTATTTATGAATAGTATTTATATGACGGTAAGCTTTATTACTTCAGCCATTGCAGTATTTTGCGCAGGTTTAATGGGAGACTGGCTCGGTCTGGAGAAAACATACCTTATAGCCTCTATTCTATCTTTAGGAGCTATCCCCTTTGTTTTGTTCTTAAAGAAGAAGTAAGAATATAGATACACAAATAAGGATAAACGAAAAGGTCTAATAAAAAGATCGAGATTATCAGTTTAAAATAACATGCGTTGAAGTGGAAACAAAAACAGCATAAACCGCACATATTCCATGGTGGGAATAAGCCTCTTTGACTATAACAATAAGTTTATTCCATTGTAGAGTCAAGGACTTCGACTTATCGCTAAATAATCTCTACTTCCTCAAATTCATATTAAATATGACGTCCCCAAAGACAGTTTAAAACTAATCGCTTTTATTACATCCTTGATAATTATGTTTTTAGCTGATTTTGTAAAATTCCGACTATTCAGTAACTTAAAATAAACTAAAACATAAATTTTGAGAGAATGGCATTAAACGAGATTTTTAACTCATGCCTTTTAATTTCAACTCTTTTTTAGTTCCCAATTCTTTATTTCATACTAGCTTTATAATCACTATAAATATGGATAAATCTAAAACTTCCGAACTTAAATGGCACCTAGAAGGTTTTCTTTTATCAAGAATAGAAGAAGCAATACTAGACGTAAAAGAAATACCCGAAGTAATGCATCGGGTAATAGTAAATCAGATAGTAGAAGATTATTGCCAAGAAATTAAGAACCATTACTCCATTCTTAAAAAGAAATTTGAAGATGAAAAACTAAGTGTTTGTTTCACAATACCCGAATTTAATCAAGTTATAGATGAGGTTGAATCTCATATTCTCAAGCTATTAACGGAATAAAAAGTAAGAAAGACCCTTGAAATAAAAAAGCTTCACAAATCGATGATTTGTGAAGCTTTTTTTTGTGCCCAAATCGGGACTCGAACCCGAACAACCATAAGGTCACCAGCCCCTCAAGCTGGCGCGTCTACCAATTTCGCCACCTGGGCTTGTTTTGCGTGACAACAAAAGTGAAAAATAATTCAGTTCAAATTCGAACAAAAGAAGGTGTATTAAGAACAATTGAATATTCCAACTATTTTATAACAATTAAGATCTCAATTACAGTTCATAAGATTAAAAAATAAATGAGACAGAAAGGTTTTTCTAGGATATATTTGCAGATATAGATTAGAACTAATATAAGGCCAATCTATCTCATCTAATGCAATTATTTTCTCTTCTCTAACAAGTAGATTATCAGAAATAAAATTAATAATGTCAAATAAAGTATAGTTTACATTCAAAGATCTTACTTATCTATAACACTTAAAACAAACCTACCAAATTCATACCGTACTGTCTTTGTAAAATTTACGTACAAAAAAAAGAGCAAAACCCAAAAACATATTTTTCTATCTTCATCCTATCAGTCAGATCAAAGACAATTCAGATGCGAACTTGTGACAAACAACGTCAAACATATTCTATTATGGGTTTTACTCTTTTACCGATCAACTAACAAACTATGATCTTGCGATATGTCTATTGTGGTTCATTCCTTATACTTAAGAATGACTAAGATCAAACTCTACTGAAAGCTTTGTTTCATTATCTGATTGATCTAATACAGACAAAGAAAGAATATACTTTCCGTAACGAGCTTTTTCCGAAATCAGAATATCAAAATTCAATGCTGCTTCCTTTTTCATATCAATGCTTGGTAAAGCATTGCCATGAGCATCCAAATCAGTTAAGCTATTAAATGAATAATCTTCAATATTTTTTCTTTGTTTAGTTCCACTCGATTCGATTTTAAGCACATAGGTTTTTAATTTAATATTATCTAATAGCTTGGCTTTCACTTTTACTATGCCTCCAGCTTTCACCGAAATACTAGTTGTAGGACTACTTAAAAAAATATTGGGTTTTGTATTATCAACTTTATCATTTTTGCTTTTACTACAGCTCATTAAACAAAACAATAAAAGAGAAATTATGACGTATTTTAGTATTTGCATTTCTTATTTTTTTAAAATGATGATGTGAAATTAGGCTACTAGAAAATTCCCTTAATAACAAGTATTTACTGTAAGCGTCACACATTATAATAGCGAATTGAAGAGAGCCAAATTGCTCCCTTTCAATTCACTTTCTTTAAAACTTATTTTACAATTTTCTTAGTAATAACCTCATTGTTATTTAATTCAATTCGAACTAAATACAAACCTGATTTTAAATCACTAAAGTTCAAGTTCATCTCTAACAAACCACTAACGTTATTAGATACCAAAACAAGCTTACCAATTACATTAAAAACTTTAACGCTCTTAATGCCATCACATCTTACTTTTAGATTATTAACAACCGGATTTGGATATAATTGCAATTCCGTTTCCAAAATAGGCTCAATACCTGTAGATATCATCACGCTTATTTCGAACTCTTTCTCAAAAGAAGCCCCTGCCTCATCAGAAACCTTCACAAGAATGCGATAAGATGATTTAGTCTCGAAATCCAGTTCCGTATTCAAAATCAAATTCTCACCCTCAATGCCAAAAGAATCATTATCAGCCTCATCTGTTACCAATTCGAAAGTATGAATATCACTTGCATCGACATCGACTGCCGATAAGGTTCCAATTATTGCTGAAAGAGCTTCCTCTTCAGAAATACTCGTATTGCTTAACATGACATCACTTGGCGCATGGTTCTCATCTACATCAGTTACCTGAATCGTAAATACTTTCTCAAAACTTGCTCCAGCAGCATCCGCAACTTTCACCTTAATGCTATACGACGTTTTAGTCTCAAAATCTAAAGCTGTATTCAGTTTCAAACTTGTACCTACAATTGTGAATGAAGCATTATCCGCACCTCCTGTAACTAGTTCGAAAGTATGAACATTACTCTTATCAGCATCAACTGCTGAGAAGCTACCAATTACAGTACCAACAGCGGCATCTTCAGAAACAGTCGCATTGCTTAGCTCGATACCCGTTGGGGCAAGGTTCTCATCCACGTCAGAAACGTTGATGGTGAATTCCTGCTCAACACTTGCTCCGGCTGCATCAGTCGCTTTCACTTTAATGCTATACGAAGTTTTGCTTTCGAAATCTAAGGCTGTATTCAATTTCAAGCTTGTGCCTACAATTGTGAATGAAGCATTATCAACTCCACCTGTAGCAAAGGCAAAAGTATGTGAATCGTTCTTGTCAGCGTCAACAGCTGATAAAGTACCAATCACGGTTTCAAGACTTGCATCTTCCGAAACAGTCGCATTGCTTAGCTCGATACCCGTTGGGGCAAGGTTCTCATCCACGTCAGAAACGTTGATGGTGAATTCCTGCTCAACACTTGCTCCAGCTGCATCAGTCGCTTTCACTTTAATGCTATACGAAGTTTTAGTTTCAAAATCTAAGGCTGCATCCAACTTCAGGCTTGCACCTGCAATTGTGAATGAAGCATTATCAACTCCACCTGTAGCAAAGGCAAAAGTATGCGTATCATTATTGTCTGCATCGACTGCTGATAAAGTACCAATTACAGTTTCAAGACTTGCATCTTCAGAAACAGTCGCATTGCTTAGCTCGATACCTGTTGGGGCAAGGTTCTCATCCACGTCAGAAACGTTGATGGTGAATTCCTGCTCAACACTTGCTCCGGCTGCATCAGTCGCTTTCACTTTAATGCTATACGAAGTTTTAGTTTCAAAATCTAAGGCTGCATTCAACTTCAGGCTTGCACCTCCAATTGTGAATGAAGCATTATCAACTCCACCTGTAGCAAAGGCAAAAGTATGCGTATCATTATTGTCTGCATCGACTGCTGATAAAGTACCAATTACAGTTTCAAGGGCTGCATCTTCTGAAACAGCTGCATTGCTTAACTCGATACCCGTTGGGGCAGTGTTTGGCTTTTCAATCTCAAGTTGAATGGCTTTAGTATAAACAGCTCCTGCTTTATCGATTGTACGTAAATTCAAGTACAACTTTCCAGTAAGGCTGCTAATGTCTGCATTTAACTTTAAGTAATTGTCTTCAACAATAAACTTAGCATTATCAGCATCTATCACACCATTAGCAGGATATAATCTAAAGCTATGCTCATCACTCTCATCAGCATCGATAGCTTCCAAATCGGCAACTACAGTACTAAGCGACTCATCAGATTTAAGTGTATACTTGCTTAAAAGTATGTCGGTAGGCTTCTTGTTCTCATCTACATCAATTACACTGATTGTAAATTCTTGTACAAATGTTCCTTCATGTTTATCAGTTACCTTTATACAGATATTAAGCACCTCACTTGTTTCAAAATCGAAAATGGCATTAGTAAACAACTCATTATCTCGAATTTCAAACTTGCCATTATCAGTCGAAACTTTACCCGCTTCGTCTACCAATTCGAAAGTGAATTTCTCACCAGCGTCGATATCCTCAGTACTAATGGTGGCTAAAAACACACCTGCTTCAGCATTTTCGGTGATACTTGATTTCGATAATGAAATTGCTGTAGGATTTGAATTCTCAAAAATATCATTCACACTAATCACAAATGCTTTTGTAAATGAATTCCCTTTATCATCGCTTACTTTTAGGTTGATCTTAAGTTCAGATTTTGTTTCAAAATCAAAGCTAGTTATAGCAGACAACTTTGTACCTTTAATACTAAACTTCGTATTATCAGCATCAACAAGGCCATCAGCAGCAACTAACTCAAAAGTATGAGAATCTTCAGTGTCAATATCTTCAACTGACAGATCAGCAACTAAAACAGGAGCTGTAAGATTTTCATCGATAGATAAAGCAGATAAGCTGATATTTGTAGGTGCCATGTTTTCATAAACATCCGCTACATGCACCTTAAATGCTATTTCTACTGTTTCTCCAAGTTTGTCTTTTGCTTGTACATAAATAGCATATTCCGATTTTGTTTCGAAATCGAGAACGGTATTCAATTGTAAAGACGAACCATCTATTGAGAAAAGTGCATTATCAGCATCGTTTGTTCCGTCACCATCTACAAAACTAAATGTATGCGTATCTGCCACATCCTCATCAACAGCTTTAAAGTCACCTATTGCTGTTAATGATTCAGCATCTTCAGCAATAGTATTACTTGACAAGGAGATGTTTAATGGCGTATGATTAGCTGCAGGTTCAGTAACAGAAATATAATCTGCTTTAGTAACAGAATTACTACCATCAGCATAGTTCACTGTCAGTTTAACAGAATAACTACCAGCATTTTCATAACTTACTAAAGGGTTCTGTTCAGTACTTTCAGCAGGACTAGCTCCAGTGAACTCCCATGCCCAAGATATTGCATCAGCTTCAGATTTATCAGAAAAAATAATCGATTTACCTTTTTCCAATTCTGTATTAGTAACAGTAAAACTCACAAAATGTGGATCAGGAGCTATATCAGTTACATTAATAGTATAATCCTCAACTTCTCCAGCATACTCTTTCAAACCACATGGGTTAGAACTGGCACTGTAGGCTGTTCTTATACGCATTAAAGTATGACCAAGTATAGCATCAGCAGGAATTGTAAGATCAAATGAATCAACAGAATCGCCATCTTCGCAATTGGCAGTTCGAACCAATTCGCTTTCTTCGAAAGTTTGATTTTGATTCCAATCAATCCATACAAAAACGGTATTAGGACCCCAATTATTACCGTAAGTAATACTCATAGGATATGCATTACCCATATTAAGATTTGCACGCTGGTTCGAAAAATCAGAATATTCACTTAATTCAGATGTATTATTAATCTCACCCAAAGTAACATTAGTTATTGGCAACCAGTTACCTTCGAATACATTTGAAGCTGTACAATATCCTGTAGGTGGTGTAAATACACTTGACTTTACTGTAATGTATGATACTTTCTCTTCATAACTTATTCCTAAATCATTACTTGCAGTAAGCTTTACTTTATAAACACCTGCAGTTTCGTACATAACAAGAGGATTCTGATCGGATGAAACAGTAGTTTTCGCACCTTCAAACTCCCATGACCAGGCTGTTGGTTCGTTACCAGAAAGGTCTGTAAATTGAATAGATTCTCCTTCATACAGACTATACCTATCAGCTTTAAACTCTGCAACAGGTTTATGAGCTTCACTTACCTTAATTAAATCCTCTGTTGTGACAGTCTCGGTTCCTTCAAGTGTTGTTACACTTAAACTAACAGAATAAGCTCCTTGGAAATAATAAGAAACCTTAGGATTAACTTCAGTACTTGTAGCTGGTTCTCCACCTTCAAAAGTCCACAAGTAAGTAGCATCTTTATTATAATCCGTTAGATTTACAAAACCAACCACATCGCCACTGTTTAAAGCTGTTACGTCAGTACTAAATGCTGGAGAAGGTACTTCTGCTGTTTCAGTAACAGTGATATAAGCAGGCATAGTTTTAATATCAGAACCTATCGCATTTGTTGCTGTAAGCTTAACCTGATAAGTTCCGGCTGTATTATACTGCACATACAAACTTGCCTTATCGCTAGTTAGCGTTTCAGCACTTTCGAATTCCCAAGCCCAACTTGTTGCCTTATTTTCCGAAGCATCTGAAAATAGAACACTTCCTCCTTTAACAATTGTTGTTTTATCAGTGATGAAATTTGCAACAGGTACAGTTGGTGCAGAAACTTGAATGGTATAATCTTCAGTTTCGCCAGCAGATGTCGTGATGCCACAAGGATCACAATTATCAGAATATGCTGTACGCAAACGCATTAAAGTTAAACCTGCTTTTGCATCAGAAGGTACTGGAACTTGAAAATTTGCCAAACCATCTTCATCCTCATTACGTTCAAAGAATACACGTTCCGATTCTTCGAATGTTTTATTCTGATCCCAGTCAATCCAAATAAATAAGCTATTAGGAGACCAACCGTTAGTACCATAAGAAACACTCATTCCATACGATTCGCCAGAAGTAAGATCAGCTACTTGATTTGTAAAATCAGAATATTCTGCAAGTTCTGACTCATTATCGATACCTTCAAGCTTCACACGACTAATATTTAACCAATTGCCATCTAAATTGGTGTTTCTTGCTTCACAATATCCTTCGGAAGAGAAATCCATTACATGAATAAAAGCCTCTTCTATTTTTTGACCTAAGCCAAATGTATTTTCAACGATAAGAGTCACACTGTGTGTTCCCTTAGTGTCATAAGTTACAACAGGATTTATCTCTGTAGAAGTTGCTGGTGTTCCTCCTTCAAAAATCCATTTCCATGAAGTTGGAATGCGTAATGAAGCATCAGAGAAAGTAATTTGACCACCCGTCTTCACAGTCGTTTTGTTTGCCGTAAAGTTAGCAATTGCCGGTCCTTCTTCGTAAACTGTAATAAACTTAGATTTCGTTAAAGTAGCATCACCATCTTTATTGGTAGCTGTTAAACTTACATCATAAACCCCTTTTTCTACATAATTTATAACAGGATTCTGATCAGTACTAGAAAGAGGCTGACCACCTTCAAGTGTCCAGTTCCATGACGTAGGTTCGTAAGTCGTTAGATCTTGAAAAGAAACTGACTCCAACTGGAATATAGAAGATTTATTCGCTGAAAAATCAACTTCAGGTTTAATTGGAATAAACTGTTTTGCTCCAGTAAAAATAGCTTCATTAGGCTTCTCGTTATAAGCGAAGTCTAATACTTGATAAGAACTACCATCGGCAGCCACAGAAATACGTACCCAGGCATAAAAAAAGTAGCCTTTATGATTTAACTGCAAACCAACATAACCTTCTTTGCCTCTCAAATCGGTGTAGGAATTATTACAAACGTCAAGTTGATTGTAATAACTAGAAGCAGGATTAGGATCTGTCCAACCTGCAGTGTTCACATCAATAATCACATTACTCTCTAATAACTTAACCTGTAGAGTTCCTTCATTACGAATAAGCTTGTTATCGTAATATTCCATTTTAAAATAGGTGTTATTTTCGCAATATGGTCCAACACCCGTTAAGCCTGGTATAATGTCAATATTAGTCCAATCATTATCTTTGGTACAAACAACATCTTCGTTATCTACATATACAACCTTATAAACATCTCTGTAATCCAAAGAAAAGGTAGACTCATTATATTCAACCTTATCCAAAGTTTTGTTTGCAAAAATTGCCTCTTTTAATGTAATCGTAAAATCGACATTATCAGATGATAAATGAGAGGGAGCATTACCCTCAATCACAACTTGTAATGAATCAGAACTGATGGCCGAAACTTCAAGATTTAATCCTTCAGGAAAATTTTCAACACTATAATGTGTTCCTAAAATAAGATTACCTGAACTTTGACTAAACTTAGCATTTGTAACCGTTATAAAGTTTTTACCATCAAAATTCCCATCATTTTCATAAGTCTCTTTGAAGGCTTCAATAGTAGCATCCAAGATAGCCTTATCACCAGTTAACTTCTGTCCTGCCTTAATAGGCGCTTCAGGTTCGTCATTATAGGCATAATCAAGAACAGTATACGACATAGCATCCGCAGCAACCGATATACGAATCCATCCAAAATGGTTGTATTCACCATTTTTCATCCTAACACCGACATAAGCCTCTTTGCCTAACCATTCGTGAAAAGTGTTGTTATCCAAATCAGGCTCATCTGGCCATTCCTTACCTTGATACCATTCATTTGAATTGGTTCCAATTAATGTTCCTGCTGAGAGAGGTATTAAATTTGAAGTTCCTGGAGAACAAATGATATAATTCTCATAGGTTTCTAACTTCATTCGCCCATCTTTATTATACCACCAAGCACCAAAACCGTGCGATGTATGCTTAGAACCGAACCATTTAAAAGCGTTGTCTTCATTGGCGGTAATCCCACCTAAATCAGTGTAGATAATATCCCAAGGTCCTTTAAACTTAACCTTAAGATCGAAAGTAGTATTCTCAACTCGATCAGAGATATTAGTTCTAAATAAGATATCTTTTAGGGTAATCGAGATTGCTCCCCCCTCAGATTTTACATTATTTAGAGCCTTTCCTTCCAGACTTACTGTCAGATTATTCGCATCAACAACAGTTATCTTGCATCGTAAACCTGCTGGAATATTTTGAACGGCAAAATGAGTCCCCTGAGTAAGCTCAGCTCCTTTTTCAAGAGTAAATTCATCATTTAACAAATTAATACTTGCTAAACCGTTAACAGCTCCATCGTTTGAATAGAGCTCGACAAATTCTGGATTTTTAACGCTAATTTTAGCATTCGTATTCTTAATCGTTTCACCCGCAATTATGAGTGCATTAGGTTGTTCATTATAAGCCCAATCTTTAACCGTATAGCTTTGTCCATCGGCAGCTACTTCTAAGCGAATCCAAGCGTAACAACGATTACCATTCAAATTAATGACACAACCAAGGTAACCTTCATTACCAACCCATTCTCTGTGATTTGTATCAGTTATAAACATCTCTTCAGGAAAAGCACCAGGTGTCACCCATACGTCTGCATTTGAATCAATTGAAGTTCCTTTAGTAAGCATTTTTGCATCCAACATTCCTTCATGACCAATAACATCGCGTTCATAAGTTTCAAATCGCAAATTTCCCTCATGGTACCATGCTCCGAAACTATTTTCAGATTCTCCTAAAGTAAATTTCTCCCAGGTTTCAACCTTATCCACCGTAATATCATCCATATCGTAATACACAATATTGTATTCATCGATATATTTAATATTGATATCAAAATTAACTGCATTTTTAATTTCAGATGCTTCTAAACCATCAAATAAGTCATCGAAAAATGTGATGTTCACCTTAGTCAAATCAACTTTATTGTGATTTTCTGCATAACCATTAAACTTGATATGAAGATAATCGTTTGGTAACACCTTAATTTCTTGAGTAAAACCAGCTGGTAAGCCTGTTATAGAATAATGTGTCCCGGCTGTTAGAACCGTATTTTCAGCAACAGTAAATGTACTGTTCATAAGTTTCGCAGAAAGAAAATTCTCCAATCGCCCATTATTATTAACTGGATCTTCACGTAGCGTGTCACCATTAAATTTCAGAGCCGATTCATGCGCTTGACCAGCAAGAATAGTTGCATTGGGCTTGGTATAATAAGCAGCATCGTGCACAGTAAATGTATTGCCATCTGCCGATACTGAAGCAGACATCCATCCATTATAAATGTCACCATCAGCCGAAAACTGAACACCTATATAAGCTCTTTTCCCCAACCAATCAGTATAATCCTTACTGTAAACAGTCGGTTGATCTGGATATGTTTCGAAGGCAAACCAGTTGGATTCCGAACTTATTTCGTCTCCATAATTTAAAGGAACAAGCTCATTGGTTCCTTCCTTGCAGATGACAGCCTTATTGTAGGTTTCAAATTTAAATTTAACATCTGGCAAAGCGCTAATGTCGCATCTCCATGCTCCATATTCAGCATTCACTTCACCCAAGTAAAACCATTGAAAAGTATTTCCATCATCAACCTGAACGTTATCAAGAGTTATATATTTGGTCTCATATTCATTACGGAATCGAAAACTGAACTTATTCACCTTATAATTCCAAACCTCATCAATAGGCTCGCTAAAGGCAGCAGGCAAAAATTCGAAGGTGATATCTTGTACTGAACTACTTTTATCGTGACTCGACGCTTTTCCATTAAAAGTAATCTTTACCTCGGTAGCACTCGTTCTTGTAAAAACAGGTATTAAGCCATTAGGCAGATTTAACACTTTAAAATGCGTTCCCAAAACAAACGTTTCATCTTTAAACTCCACATCTGTAACCTCAGTCAACACAGCTTCGATTTCAGAATCGACACTCCCATCATTAACAAGAGCTTCCGTTATTTCATAACTAGCATATGTTACGATATTCTTAGGATCAAAATCATCATTTACACCCGTGGCAATCAAGTTATCGTTCTGCCACAATGTAACACGGGAAGGCGAATTCAAAGCTGCAGTCATACGAATTACCTGATCTTTGGTAAACATTTCGTAATCGTCGGTATAATTCATGATATTCTGAGTATTTGTATACTCACCTTTACAATTCAACTCATCAACTCCCATCTGAGATTTATCTGCAACGGGAGTATCAGCACAATGGTCTCCACCATCAACTTCCGGACAACCTCCTATAAAAGGATGATCCAAATTGAAGAAGTGACCAAATTCATGTGATAAAATTCTTCGGAAATTTTCATCCCCATTATCCCCCAGATAAACACCATTGAAACAAACTCTTGCCAAGTTATTGTCCGACATCCATTTATTTGGTTTCCATGCAACTCCTGAATTATTTACCGAACCATCATCATACAGGTCATTCATTATATATACATTCGCATACTTGTAATTATCCCAAGCATACTTCTGAATTTCAGCATCATAACCACCACCATTCCCAAGTCCACTTTGCTCTGGGTGAAAGGTGACCCCACTACAGAGATTTCCATCGGGATCTATTTTAGCCAATCTAAACTCGACGGGTAACATACCCACAATATCCTTAAAACGCTCATGGATCTTGTCCTGCCCTACGGATTGCTGAGCATAATCTTCGCTGGTACGTCGAAGAGCATCTTCAACTAAACGGTAATTAACCTCTTTTCCCCCCTGCATTTTTCCAAAAACATGAAATACAACGGGTATTATAATTTTGTTATCCTCAACAGTAACATCTCGAAATTGCGATGCCTTTAATTGCTCAATCATCCTTTCCTGGATTTTCTGTTGATCGACATACTGCTTATAAACTTCAGGGTGGGTTTTCCAGAAAGCATCACGCTGCTCTATTTCTTTGTCAGCATGAGAACGTATTTGCTCTTTCTTTGTCTGTGAAAGACCATTCATTGGCAATGCCCAACAGGCAATAATTAAAGCCAATAAAAAATTAGTAGATTTTCTTTTCATTCTTAATGTTTTTGGTTTTCTATTGTCAGTTATTTAGATTAGTCTACGATACTAACCAATTGCACCCTTACCTAAACAAAAAAAAAACTTACAAATCCTAACAAGCACCTTAACACTAACTTACATAACATTGCAAAACACTGTGAGTTAATTCATAACAAACTCACACCACATTAAACAATAATTAAAAATTTATCAATCACATCAATCTTGGAACAAACATTATATGATACACAACAATATAAAACGCCCCTAATAAATCACACACCAGTACCTACTAGTCGAAAAATACATGTAGATTTGATAGATCTAAATTTAAGAACATAATATTATCAAAATGCCACGCCTTATTATTAAATCATAAATAATCTATATGCTAGCTGTCAAAATCAGATTTATTCTCATAACAATTTCATGTAGCTTATTTATTAAAACTGGTACAGCTCAGAATTCTTCAATAACAGAATCTTCATTTCAAATTGATTTGGAAGAATATGATGACGAAAAAAAAATAGAACTGCTAATTGCAAAAGCCGACCAAATAAGGACTAAGAATTTAAATGAGTCCACCTTTTATTACAAGTATGCTCTAGAGTTAGCGGAAAAGAAGAATCATCAAAAAAATGCACTTGTTGCAGCATACCAATTGGCTGGTAATTTTAAATTGGCAAATAGTTATTACTATGCTTTAAAATACTTTATAAGATATGGTGAAATTGCTTCGGCTTTGAAAGAAACCTATGAGATGGGGGTATCTTTCTATTACCAGGGAGAAATGTATTATCGGCTAAAAAATTATGAAAAAGCGGAAATCAGCTATCTTAAAGCGATTGAACACTTTAAAAAAGAGAACAGATATAACGACCTAGGGGATTGTTATTACAATTTGGGACTCCTATACCATAAATCAGATTTAAATAAAGCTTTAAGATATTATGAGAAAGCTCACCATTGCGAACAAAATTATGATCTAAATAGTGATTTTGATATATACTTAAATAATGTTGCCTGCATATATATTCAAAAAGGAGAACTCAAAAAAGCCAAAATCATGTTAGATTCGGCATATTCCATTTCTCACAACAACAACAAATCATTGTCATACCTACAAAGCAGTTATGGTGAGTATTATCAAGAAAAAAAGCAATATAAACAAGCAGAGAAAGCATATCTGGAATCCATTAACATACATCAAAAACTTTCGAACATTGTAGAGATTCATAAATTAAGTCTACAATTAAGCAATGTGTATAAAGAGATGAATAACTATAAATTGGCCTTATCTTTTTACAAACAACATAAAGAAATTCAAGATAGTATTGACAAAATAAATAACATCAAACAATATCAAAAACAAGAGTTTGAAAAAAACCTAAAACAATTAGAACATAATAATAAAATCAAAATACTGAATCAAAAAAGGAATGATCTATACTATAGAATAGTAATATTCTTTTTCTTCATCCTGCTGCTCTCAATAGTAACAACTATTTTATTCAAGAAAAAATTAGAGATGAAAAAAATTCACCTTTCAAAGGAAAACCAATCCCTTAAAGAAAGTTTACTCGTTGAAAAACTCGAAAACAAAAACAAAGAATTAACAACGAACGCTCTACTGCTTGGCGAGAGAAATGAATTGATGAAAAATGTATCCGAAAAATTAAATTCATGCAAGCCCAAACTTAAAAAGGCCAATGTAGAGATCATTCAAGAGGTAATTGATGATCTAAGTTCCAAAATAAATGAAAAGCAATGGGACGAGTTTGAACAAAATTTCTCAAACTTACATCCCGTTTTTTTTAATAATCTATTGGCTGAGTTCCCCACACTAAGTTCGAAAGAAGTTAAATTATGCTCCCTTTTGAAGCTGAATATGACATCAAAGGAAATTGCTCAAATAAACCATATGACCACAAATAGTGTGGAAGTATCCCGATCCAGATTACGCAAAAAACTTGATTTATCTAATTCAAATCTGAGTCTATTTGTCTTTTTATCAAAATATTAATCACTACACATAATTACTTTGGAAAATACAAACACAAAAAAGCATTGCCATTTAGCAATGCTTTTTTGTGTGCCCAAATCGGGACTCGAACCCGAACAACCATAAGGTCACCAGCCCCTCAAGCTGGCGCGTCTACCAATTTCGCCACCTGGGCTTGTTTTGCGTGACAACAAAAGTAATAAATATGTTCTATATGCAATGGAATAAGAGTATCAATTCAAATAAAAAAAGATCGATAATTGATCAAAAAACAGATTTTCAAAGCCTAAGCTCAAAGGTGCTTTCAAGGCTTTTTATATCTTTGTGCCATATTATAATAAATTCGATATGTCAGAACAGATACAAGACTATAGCTATCTCGATCAAATAGCCCTTCAAAAAGAGAAATGGAATGATTTAAACAAGTCTGAATTACAGGTGATGTGCTTCAGAACCTTCATGCTGTACGGGAAATCTCAAAATAAAAACATGATACTCACCATTTTCGAAATGTATGAGTTCCTCGTGGCCAATACCTCTACTACAGAACGGACAAAGATGTTAACGGCACTTAGTGCTAACATCAGAAAAAAGAACACAAAAGCTATTATGGGACTTTTCCCTTTTATTCAGGTGGAAGAAGATGCTAACATCATCCGAACAGCAGTTCAGTTTTTTGTCAATCTATCGGTTATCTCAAACAAGGAAGCCATTTCAGGTGCTAAAATTCTTTTAGAACTGATTCGTGAGGATTTAAACGATTCACGTTCGGCTTACGTTCTTTTAGGTTTGCTTGATATCGATAATGAGAAGCTGAATGCACAGGTTAGTCTTATCTATTCTGAGTTGGGAAGTGAAGTGAAAACTATTCTTCACAATAATGGGGTTAAGATTTAGAGAATTAATTCTCTTTTAAATGATATACAAAAAAACGACTGATCAAATGATCAGTCGTTTTTTGCATCCTATAGATATTGCTCGTAGAACTTACGGCACTCATCTTGTTCTTTAGGACTTCTTCCTTCTAAAGACTGCAATCTATAAAGAAGACATCTTTCATCAGGAGTCAAAATTCTTTCAAGCTGATCAGAATCAGCATGCTCATTCATAATTTCTTTAAGGCTTTCGATTACATTTGAATTCTTTTGTTTTACAAGCCATTCAATTAAATCTAATTTCTCGGATTGTAGATTCATCTTGTCAGTTTTGATTAGGTTTGGAATTAAAAATCTTTGACTACTTGCAAGTTAGGACTTTATGTAATAAAAGAATAATTTAATCACGATTTTTTTCTTTAATAAAACCAACTCTACTTCATTAACTATACATCAAATTCAAATAAATAGGAACAAAAAAAGCGATCCCAAATGGAATCGCTTTTCGAAATTATTTTAGAGATAAACTCTAGTTTGAAGGTACATTCACTAGAATATCCAGTAAGTGCTTCCAGAATTTATCTACAGTCTCAATATTAATTCTCTCGTCTGGCGAATGAACATCGCGTAGAGTTGGTCCAAAAGAAATCATATCCATATTTGGATACTTCTCTAGGAATAAACCACACTCTAAACCAGCGTGAATAGAACGTGCAATTGGCTCAACATTAAACAAACGCTCGTATGATGCAACAGCCACTTTCAAAATTGCTGAGCAAGGGTTAGGAGCCCAACCTGGGTAACCATCAGAATGTACAATTTCAGCACCTGCCATAGTGAAAGCAACACCAACATTCTGTGCAATATTGTATTTCTCGCTATCTACGTCGCTACGCTGCGAAGTGGTAATGAAAATTTTATCGCCATCGATAAACTTAACCGATGCTAAGTTATTTGAAGTCTCAACCATACCTGGCATACGTGTGCTCATGGTAAATACACCATGTGGACAAGCATAAAGGGCATCGAATAGATTATTTGAGGTCTCTTTATCACATACGAAAGCTGGCATATCAGTTGACTCAAGTTCAATTTTCAACTTAGGCTCAGCAATAGACCAAACATTTTCCATTTCAGCTGCATAAAGATTCAAATCGATACGGATTTGCTCCTTAAACTTAGAAGGAATAACAACAAGTGCAGTCGCTTCACGAGGAATAGCATTACGTAAGTTACCTCCTGCAAAATCAGCTAAACGTACATCGTACTTTTTGTTGATCTCCCAAAGGAAACGGTTTAGAATCTTATTAGAATTACCACGGTTCTTGTTGATCTCATCACCTGAGTGACCACCTTGCAAACCGCTTACGTCCAAACGAACAGCGAAATATCCAGCAGGAATATCTTCTCTAGTGTATGACATGGTCGCCAAAGTATCGATACCACCCGCACATCCTAAGAAAATCTCACCCTCATCTTCTGAGTCAAGATTCAAAAGGATGTCACCACTAACAAAACCAGGTTGAAGTGCGAAAGCTCCTGATAAACCTGTCTCCTCATCAACTGTAAACAAACACTCAATCGGGCCATGCTCAATGTCAGTAGAAGAAAGTAATGCCATTTCAGCAGCAACACCAATACCATCATCAGCACCTAGAGTTGTACCTTTTGCCTTCACCCATTCCCCATCAATCCAAGGAATAATAGGATCGGTATCGAAGTTGTGCTCAGTAGAAGAATTCTTCTCACAAACCATATCCATATGCGACTGTAAAACAACCGTCTTAAGATTTCCCTTCCCAGGAGTTGCAGACTTCTTTATTAGTACATTACCAATCTCATCACGCGTGGTTTCAAGATTTAATTTCTTACCAAAATCCATTAGGAATTCAATAATTTTTTCTTCTTTTTTTGATGGACGAGGAACCTGACAAATGTCCTCGAAATGATCCCAAATAACTTTAGGCTCTAATCCGCTAAGTACGCTCATTGTTTATTTTTTTATATGAGTTGATATGTATTCACTTATCAATCTCAATAAGTGTTAGTATTTAATTTTTCAAACCCAAAGGTAATAAAAGCTAGCATAAATTTAATATTCTATCTGTTTCCATTTAATGCGTTTAATGTATCTAAAACTTAAGTATTGCAAAGCTAGCATGATAGGTAAACCAACAATAACACCATATGGAATATATGTCAATCCCCAATGCGTTAATCCTATTAGAGCTGCCGATACCATCATTAAAATCCCCTTAATGAAGTTATCTCCAGAATCTTGCGATAATCTCTCTTTTGAAAAAGGCAATGCTTTGCTTTGCATTACTGTTACAAAGGAAGTTATTAGCGTAATAGATACCAGAGCATAAAGAATATCGGGAAGAACTTTATAGGACCAAAAATAGAGAATAAGACCGCCAATTATAGCGTAGAGAGGCCAAACATATTTTGCAAGTACAGCTTTAATAGTCCCTGACAAAATAACTCCAGGTTTTGAAATTGGCATAGAACTAAAGAACCAACTCGATTTGGGCTCATCGCTATATATGATATTCATACAAACTGCAAAGGCGGCAAAAATGGTAAAATAAAGAAACATCAAATAACTTTTAGATGCCAACAAACTCACCAGTTGATCCTCATCACCAAAACTTTTAACTACCATAATAGCAATAAAGACAAACACATAACCAAAAGCTGGAAAAGCTGTTTGCTTAAACTTTCGCTCTCTCCCACTCATCTTCCAAATCATTTTGAAACTGGTTCTTTCAACAGTACTTTGCGTTAAAAGGAGGGCCAGTTTTTCAGAATATTTTAAGCGTCCTTTTTTTTGAGTTTTAATTTTTTCAGGTTTAGAAGCAACCGCATCCATCTGACTTAAGCGTTGACTAAACTTTGGCGAAAGGTATTTTATAATAACCCAAAGACTTCCCAAAGGAAGAAGAAAGGATAAGGTTAAAAAGATAATATTCTCTAAACTATAAACAGAAGATATGATAGCTGTTATTGAACCAGAAAACCAGGCAGAAGGAACAAAGTATGTAAACCATTCAATGGTCATTTGTGAATTATACAAATCGTTCATCTCAATCAGACGTGGTAAAAGCTGATAAGCTCCCATAAAGATGATGGCCATTCCAATTTGAAAATAAACCATGATATCTTTTAACTTTTCACCATTAACAAATCGCATCAATCCCAAGTAGAATAAATTGGTAAGGAATAAGGTGAATAATGTAGCTAGAAAGATCATTAGTAAAAAGAACAAGCCTGCCACAAAGCCATAATTAATTACAGTAAAAAATAAAGAACCTATGGATAATGATAAGCTCAAATGCAAAAGATAAATAGCAATGTGCAAGAGCTTAGCCATCGTCATTGTCTTACTGTTTATAGGGCGAGGCAGAAGAATCGCATTATCTCTCGTATCAATTAACACAACCGAAAATTCAGATATCATTAACATAGCTATCATCATCATGATCATTGAAAAAACCATGGTATAAGCCGTAAAAGTATGATCCATGAAATCAATCAATATCCCTATAAAAATTCCAATAATCGCATACACAAATGATTGTAACAAGAGTTGATTACTCGAATCCGTCTTCTTTGTTGATGTCGAAAAACCACGACGGTTATCCATCGTTAATTTTACCCTAAGGATACTTTCTAATTGTTGGTAATCCACTCCCATCATTGTGAACAAGCCCTTGAAAAGGCGGATTATTCTAATAATAAAATTATCCATAGCTTAGTTCTCAAATACATTAATAATCTCGTTGGCTGTTTCGCTGTGTCCAGAGTTTCCTGTTAGCTTTGTGAACAGATTCTCTAAAGATTCGTTATTAGAATCTGAGTTCAACTCATCGTAACTACCATCAGCCAAGACAACACCATTATCGATCAAAATAATACGATCTGATATCTTCTCAACCACATCCATAATATGGGAACTATAAAAAATAGTTTTACCTTCTTTAGCCAATTGCTGTAGAACGCGCTTCACAATAATCACCGCATTGGCATCCAATCCTGATAAAGGTTCGTCCATAAAAATGATATCTGGATTATGTATCAAGCCTGATATGATAAGTATCTTCTGCTTCATCCCTTTCGAAAAACTATTCATGCGTTCATTGGCATGTGCTTTCATTTCGAACAAATCAAGAAGCTTGGCCGTTTTAGTCTGTATGTCGACCTCTTCCATCCCATGAAGTTCTCCAACAAATTGCAAGTATTCACTTGGAGTTAATGTATCGTACAAGGCTGCATTCTCTGGAATATAACCGATTCGCTTTTTAACAGCAATATCATCGGTTCTCAAATCCATATCCAAGACTTTAATATCGCCTTCAAAATCGGTCAGTATACCACAAAGAATTTTCACAGTAGTTGACTTACCAGCCCCATTAGGTCCAATATATCCAATAATTTGTCCTGATTTAATTTCCAAATCAAGGCCTTTTAAAACGTGATTGACTGCTCCTCCATTTTTATAAGATTTATGCAGGTTCTTTATTGATATGACTGTATTAGCTTCCATTGGTATTATTTTTTTTGATAAATGTGGCTTAAAACTACAATAAAAACTCAGATAGATACAATGTTAAATGATGAATTCTAGACCACATCTTAATTCAAAATCTATATCTTTTTGATTATAACTCAATTTTGTCAGCTCGCATTACACACAAATCAGCAAACTTTTCTGATTTTATGTCGTTTTGTCAGCCTCAGCTTCGTGGCATAAGCTTTGATCAATGCTCAATCGTAAATTTTAATATAACAATCAAAATTTAAAAATATGTCAACAGGAAAAATTGGTGTTACCAGTCAGGATCTGTTCCCGATTATTAAGAAGTTTTTATACTCAGATCACGATATCTTTTTACGTGAAATTGTTTCGAATGCAATCGATGCGACTCAAAAACTAAAGACATTGACTGCGACAGGCGAATTCAAAGGTGAATTGGGTGAACTTAAGGTTTCAGTGAAACTTGACAAAGAGGCTAAAACTCTAACTGTTTCTGACCGTGGTATTGGTCTAACAAAAGAAGAAGTTGAGAAATACATCAACCAAATTGCATTTTCAGGAGCTGAAGAGTTCATGGATAAATATAAAGATCAAGCCAATGCCATTATTGGTCACTTTGGTTTAGGTTTCTATTCTTCTTTCATGGTATCTGATAAGGTTGATATCATTACTCTTTCTCATAAAGAAGGTGCTGAAGCTGTGAAATGGAGTTGCGAAGGAAATCCTGAGTACACACTTGAAACAGTTGAGAAAGCTGAGCGTGGTACTGATATCGTGATGCATATCTCGGAAGAGGAAAAAGAATTTTTAGAAGAAAGTCGCATTCAGCAGCTTTTAGATAAGTATTGCAAATTCTTGCCTGTTGAAATTACTTTTGGAAACAAAAAAGAATGGAAAGATGGTAAAGACGTTGAGACTGAAGAAGTTAATGTTATAAACGACACCAACCCAGCATGGACTAAGAAGCCAGGTGATTTGACTGACGAGAAGTACAACGATTTCTACCGTCAGCTTTACCCAATGGGCGAAGATCCTTTGTTCCATATTCACTTGAATGTAGACTACCCATTTAACTTAACTGGTATTCTTTATTTCCCTAAGCTTAAGAACTCGGTTGAAATTCAGAAGAATAAGATTCAACTATACTGCAACCAGGTATTCGTTACCGATTCGGTTGAAGGTATCGTTCCTGAATTCTTGACTCTATTACATGGTGTAATCGATTCTCCAGATATTCCATTAAACGTTTCTCGTTCTTACTTACAGAGCGATAGTAATGTGAAGAAGATCTCTAACCATATCACTAAAAAAGTAGCTGATAGTCTTTTCGATATCTTTAAGAAAGACCGCGCTGACTTTGAAGCTAAGTGGGATGATTTAAGAATCTTTGTACAATATGGTATGCTTAGCGAAGAGAAATTCTACGATCGTGCTAAGAAGTTCATGTTGGTTAAGAATAGCGATGGTAAGTACTTCACAATTGAAGAGTACGAAGCAATCGTTAAGGAAAATCAGACTGACAAGGACGGTAACATGATTTGCCTATATTCAACTAACGCTGAAGAACAATACACCTATATCGACCAAGCTAAGGCTAAAGGTTACGATGTTCTAATAATGGACAGTCAGTTGGATAATCACCTGATTAACACTTTAGAGCAGAAGACTACGACAACTAAATATGTACGTGTCGATTCTGATATTGTTGACAAGTTGATTCAGAAAGATGAAGTGAAATCTTCAAGCTTATCTCAGGAGCAGAGAAACGATTTGATTCCTGTTTTCAACTCTCAGTTACCTAAAGAAAAGGTTAACTACATTGTTGCTTTCGAATCTTTAGGAGCAGAATCTCAGCCATTGATGATTACTCAAGCTGAATTTATGCGTCGTATGAAAGATATGGCTGCTATGAATCCAGGAATGGCGATGTATGGCGAGATGCCAGATTCGTACAACTTGGTTGTAAATACGGATCACGCACTTATCGAAACTATTCTTGCAAGTAAAGATGCTGAACTAAGCGATAAAATTGCAGTAGTTGCAGCAAAACTTGCTCCAGTAGTTGCAGAAAGAGAAGCTCTTGAAACTCTTAAGAAGGACAAGAAAGAAGATGAAGTTCCTCAGGAGGAAAAAGATAAAATGGCTGAGGTGCAGAAGCAAATTACTGAGATTAATTCTGAGCGCGAAGCCCTATTAACTGGCTTTGGTAAGGACAATCAAATTGTGAAACAATTGATCGACCTTGCTCTATTAGCTAACAACATGCTTAAAGGTGAAGAGCTTGCTAAGTTTGTGAAACGCAGCATCAACTTAATCAAATAATAAGTTCGAATCTTGTTATTTCAATTTATCTGATGAATTAACATACGGACAAATATTCATCAGATAATTATTAAACTAATAGAAAGCCACAACCTTTGGGAATGTGGCTTTCTTATTTTTATATAAAGCTTATCTTTGACTTAAATTTTGACACAATAATCCTATGGAAAGAACAGAATTCATTAGTTATATATTTGATGCCCTTTACGCTCAGCCAGAAAATGAGTCATTAGATATTGCTTGTTGGGGAATGGAGAATCTTCATACTGAGGACGACAGCCCAATATACGAATCGATTATCGAGGAGTTTTTATCGAACGAATGGGCAAAAGATCAAGGTTTAGGTTTTCTTGTTCTAACGCCTGAAGGTCGTGACATTATCAATGTGTTTGGTTCGTACACCGCTTTCATGGAAACTTACATGAAACCAGCTCCAGAACTTAAACCAGCTGTTACTTTAAAAACAATAAGCTTGGTACTTAACCTGCTTTTGGTCCTATTTATTGGCATGCTATTGATGACAAAAAACAATGATAGTAAGATTATTGAAGATCAAAAAACTCAGATTGAAGGACAGCAGATAACTATTGATTCATTACAAATGACATTGAAAAACAAAGCTAATACTGTAGATTAACTTAATCATTCAGTCGACTATTGAATTAACAAATTCACATAACAATCAACATAAAAGTAACTTGGGGACATTCTCCAAGTTTTTTCATTTTACCACTTCCCATTTACAGAGAATATAATTCCAACATAAATAATTTCTCGCTCATCATAAAAAAAAGACGTATTTTAGTATAAAAGCTACTAAATATGAAAGTTGAGAAAAATTTCAGCAATGATGAAATAAAACAGTTATGGGATGATTTTAGTGCAATAGCACAAGAAGAATTATTTCAAAACTTTAATATACACATTAGCGAACTCCATTCTATTTTAAAAGCCTACACAGAATATTATGGATCTCTACATATTTCAAAATCTGAAGATAAAAGTAATTTTGCCAGCTTAAGCGAATTCAAACAAGCCACACTTAAGCTATTAGTAAAAAGCCAAAAAGACATAAATGATCGTGATTATGGAAAGATGGCTCAGGCATATTTATCTAAACTCAACGCTTTAGATTTAAATAAAACTCTAAGTCGAAAGGAGAAATTCACGCCATACTCTTTCAATAAAAAGGATAGATTGTCCCTTCTATTCAAAAAATTGAGCATAAACACCAAGTTCAAATTAAAAGTTCGAAGAAGAAAACTCTTTAATATCTTCCGTAGAATGTTTAATAAGAATCTTTTGGGACTTGACACTTTCAAAAGGCGTAAAATTCCATATAAAAATATGGTGGATTACTACTTAGGCATTCATCTTCCCAAAGCTCTGGCAAATAGCTTCCAAGAAATTATGCAAGTAAAAAGCTTGGTTTTACTAGACTTATGGCAATTCGATAAGGATTTTGAAATAGATATTCAAAATCAATTATTAGAGAATCATAGCGATCAAATTCAGTTGAATTCTGACAATAAATCAATTAAGGAAGTCATCAACATACAAGAGCAACGTCTCAATGATTTAAGTAACAAACTAAAAGATGATATTGCTATAGCAAACTCAGATCAATTTGAAATGCTTGATCAGGCCTTGCTTTGTGTTGATTCGCCAGAACTAGCCCGGAAAAAATTTCATGCAAATGAAGTCAAGTCTGAACAAAACCAAGTCTTCACCACCATTGATTTGGAAAATCAAAAATGGAATAACACCCATATTACCCTAATTGATGATTGGTCCTTAGATCTTGAGATTGCACTACTTTATTTTACTGTTCTGGATGATTATACGAGTCTACATTCCAAAATAAGCAAGTTTATTGATGAACATTTAAGTCTAAATATTGAGCAATTAAACGAATTCATCACTTCTTCAAGCAAGCGAATTCAAGAAAATGCCACTACTCCCAAGGATCTGACTCAAGTTTTAAATGAAGAAAGGGCCAATATCAAGAATGAATTTATTGGCAAAATACTAGCTACAACAATTAAGAAATTATCAGGCAGTATTAATCAAGATATTGAAAAATTTAATACCAGAACGATCAAACTCATTAATAGTGTTTCAGATAAGCGCAGCTTTATAAAAAGTAAAAATTATGAGCGAGGCATTCGAAGTTCAGAGATCAATTGGCTATCACCCAAAGAACTGTTAAACTTTGAAGCTCTACCCCATTTTGAAGCATCCATAAAAGAGATTAAGCTATTTATTGAAGACAATATGAAAAAAGCAAGATTCAAACTTCTTGCTTTGGGAACTGTTAGTGATTTTAGTCTTGAATCAGCTCAAATCATGTTACAAAATAAAAAGGGGGCTCTTAAATCTACCGTTCAAGTAGCAGAAGAAGGTCTGAGTCGCGCTTTAATCCATTTAGATGAAGCGACAGAACTCATGGATGAGATAAAAAAAGAACCTCAGGAAAAGCTTCATCAGACCATTACAACATTCAATACTGAAATTCAGAAACTCAAAAATACCGATACCATTCTCGAGCTGAATTTAAAGATTGTGAAAATAAAGGCTATTGAACGATCAAAGAAGATTCGAAAAGACACCATATCCTGGATTCTCAACATAATTCCCAAAACTATCGACTTTTTTAAGAAGCATATTTCTGGTTCTACAGGTTATATTGCCGAAATAAAAAAACATCTGGGAATTCATGTAGCAAAAGTTCAAATCTCTCACGAATTACCTGAATTTATTCGTCAAACGGAGCTAGCACTAAAAAAACTACCCTTCGTATATCAACGCCTTTATCAACTAACACCCACCGATGAAGATCGTTTTTTTGTGAATCGTGAAACCGAATTAGAAAGCCTAAAAAAAGCTTTTTCGGATTGGAATAAGGATCGCTTTGTTACAACGGCTCTAATTTCAGAAAAAGGGAATGGAGCAACCTCTTTGTTAAAGATTTTCCTGAATAAAATTGAAACAGATATTCCTATCATTCACCAAGCAGCAGATAAAAAAATCTACAACAGCGAAGTATACTTGGCTTTTTTTGCTGAAATACTTGAAGAGGATAAATTTGAATCCAATGAAGAAATCATAGACTTCCTAAATAATAGATCCGATAGTCTGATTCTCATTCTGGAAAGCCTCCATCACTTTTTCATAAAAAAGGTAAATGGTTTCGAATGCCAGAAAATGCTTTTCGAACTCATGTCAAGAACATCAAAGAAAGTGTTCTGGATTGGGAGTTACACCATTCACTCTTGGGAATATCTAAAGAAAACCGTTGGTGTCTCTGAACATTTCATTAGGGAGGTACACTTGCAAAAATTTGACGGAAAAACTTTAGATGAAGTCATTTTTAAACGTAATAACCTTAGTGGCTATAAAATCGTATTTGAACCATCAAGAGAAAGCAAGAATTCCAAATCCTTTCAAAAAATGAATGAAGATGAAAAGCAAGTGTTTTTAAGAAAACAGTTTTTCATTGAACTCAATCAAATGTCTAATGGGAATGTTAGTTTAGCACAACTCTACTGGCTTCGTTCAACATGCTCTGTCAGCGACGACACCATAAACATTGGTTCGCTTAGAGAGATTGATGTTTCATTTGTTAAAGATCTTCCTGGAGAACATTTGTTTGCCATGCATGCCATACTCATACACGATGGTCTTAAACTGGAAGATTATGCAAGGGCCTTAAATATTCCCGAAAGTATGTGCAGAAACGTATTGAATCCAATGCTCGAAAAAGGATTACTAATTCGACCCAAAGAGAAATTCAATATCAATCCTATCATATTCCGACAGGTCGTCAGCTTATTAAAGTCTCATAATTTTATCAACTAATTGTATCATGATGAAACGTTTTACCATACGCCTTATATTCCTGCTGATAAGCTGCCTAAATCTACAAATATCCTTGGCTCAAGATACAAGCTTAGTCAATACTCTTGTCAGTCAGGATGACTCTTCAGTAAACAATTTTAAGCTAGATTATAAAAAGTCCGATACATTAATCGAGATCAACAAACCTATAGTAAGTAAAGATAGTATTGCCTCGCCGATTGACACAATTGAAGCCAATCATACTGATAATATTAAGCAGGAGCTTGATTATATTGAACTTGACACAACACAATTTAGTGCAAAAAAACTATTCGCCGATATTGAAGGAAAGGTGCCTGATAAGCCTAAAGAAGTATTAGAGATTATTTCTTTATCGAAGATTTTCTGGACCATTGTTCTTTTATTATTTGGCTATTATTTTATCAAATTGGTCATTAAGATACTTGATATCTTTTCTGAGAGAAGTGCAAGATTTCGGATCACGATAAAGGGTGTTATTCCTGTTTTCAGGATTGTATTTTGGGCCATCATCATTTTTGCCATCATAAAAGGGATTTATGATCCGCCCTTCGAAACGGTTATCGCCTTTACAGCCTCGGTTGGTATTGCAGTTGGTTTAGCAGCGCAAGATTTACTCAAAAATGTGTTCGGAGGTATGGCCTTGCTACTCGATAGGCCTTTTATGGTTGGAGATAAAATTGATAGTGGTAAATATTATGGGGAAGTTATTGAGATCGGATTAAGAGCCACACGCCTAGTCACTGCTGACGATTCGGTTGTTTCTGTACCCAATGCTGAACTCGTCAATTCGTCTGTATCTAATGCAAACTCAGGAGAGCTCAATTGCCAAGTGGTTGCTGAAATTTACCTCCCTATTGATATTGACACATTTATGGTGAGACAAATTGCTACCGAGAGTGCCCAAGTATCCCGATACGTTTACCTGAATAAACCCATTACAGTTTTGTTTTTTAACGAGGTAAAAGAAAGACGATCTTATCTTAAAATGAGGATAAAAGCCTATGTTATGGATATTCGCTACGAATTTCAATTCAAAAGTGATATGACAGAAATTGTTATACGTGAATTACTAAGAGAAGAACTTATATCAAAAGATGAGCTGTTTTAGATATCAGTCAAAAAAAATACCGACCTCATCAGAAGTCGGTATTTTCCTTTATATTATATGCGTATCATTCGCTTAGACTAAGTTCTTCATTCTTAAGTTCAGCATAGTAATTACAAAACTGTTCTGTTAATTTCTGATCATCAGCATCCTCAGGGCCTAAGATTTTTAAACACTCAATTTCCCCATCGACATTTAAAATGTATTTCTTCCTTAAAGCAATACTATCTTTACAAAAGTATAGGCAATCTATACGACAGTATTTATTTATCATCTCTAGTTTCAGTTTAATATTAGTCTCTATTCCTTTCACCAGAATTGTATCATGATTATTACTTTGAATATTCAATACATTATCTTTAAGATTACATTGATTTTTACTTGATTCTAAAACCTCTTTAACTCCATCTATATTAAGAACGAAATTAATATTTTCAGCTGTTACATAAGAATCATTAGAAAGTATCACCCTAATATCAAGTACGTTATTTTTAGAAGGAGAAATGTTAATTTTAAATTGAAGATTAGGCTTTTGTCTTTTAAAGAATAAAGCTTCAACAACACCATGTGGAGCTGGTTTAGAATCTCTTTCCAATCTTATATAATATTTCCCCTCATTACTAACTTGGTGAGGTGGAGTAAAGCTTTGTGGAATTTCTAAAATATAAATGTTACCTTCCTTATATTCAACTTCTTTAGCTCTTATCTTAATTGGAGCAGGTGAAATGTTACTAGAAATGCTTCTTACTAAATTATCTAGGTTCTTAATTCTGATTGATGGTATCGGATCACCTATACAAACTTTGACTTCGTTCTTTCCCCTTCTTATTTTTTTTTCAAATGGAGCTCCAACTATTAGAAGACCACCGCCTGTATTTAAAAAAGCACTGACTTCACGAAAAATATCTTCC
The DNA here is from genome assembly GCF_054254355.1 of Ancylomarina sp. YFZ004. Taxonomy (NCBI): domain Bacteria; kingdom Pseudomonadati; phylum Bacteroidota; class Bacteroidia; order Marinilabiliales; family Marinifilaceae; genus Ancylomarina; species Ancylomarina sp. YFZ004. The sequence continues at coordinate 106,065 of NZ_JBTCHQ010000007.1, read as the reverse complement.
ATTTCAACCTTTCCTGCTTTAAATTCAAGAATCGAACTTTCTTCTTGCTCCGTACCAAAAAAGTCTAAAATATCATCTATCGTTAATTCATATATATCTTTATTAAAAATTATTTTTGAAAATTCCATCTCTTAGTATTTTATATTAATCTACAATATATAAACTACTGTTTAATGTAGAGCCTAGAAAATCAAAATAAATTAGACACACATAAAAAAAATACCGACCTCATCAGAAGTCGGTATTTTTATTATATCATCGCGCTTTAAGCTCCTATTTCACTTAGCTCTAGCCAACGCATCTCCTTTTCATCTATCAAATCCATGACCTCTTGAATACGAGCCGATTTAATCATCAAATCTTCATTCGATAGAGCTCCTGAACTCATAGCTGCTTCAATCTCGTCTTTTTCTTCATTCAAGCTTTCCATATCCTTCTCCAATTGTTCGAACTCACGCTTCTCGTTGAATGACATCTTGGTTTTGATTGTCTGCTTAGGCTTTTCCTTTTTTACTTTAACAGGTTTTTCAATCTGCTTCTGCTTTAGTTCTTCTACTAGCTGAGCATCACGATAAAGGGTATAGTTTCCTGTGAAGTTTCTGATTTGCCCCTGCCCTTCGAACACGAACATATGCTCTACAACCTTATCCATAAAGTAACGGTCGTGAGATACAATAATCAAACAACCTTTAAAATTCATCAGATAATCCTCCAATACATTCAGAGTCATAATATCCAAATCGTTGGTAGGCTCATCAAGAATAAGGAAGTTTGGATTTTTCATCAGTACCGTCATTAGGTACAATCGACGTTTTTCTCCCCCACTCAATTTCGATACCTGATTGTATTGTGTTTTAATTGGGAACAAGAAGTACTCCAGAAACTGAGAGGCCGACATTTCCCTACCATTACCTAGGTCTATGCTTTCAGCTATTTCTTTAATAACTTCAATAATCTTCTGACTCTCGTTTATCTTCATGCCATCTTGCTTATAATAGCCATAGACAACAGTTTCGCCAATTTCGATCTTTCCCGAGTCAGCCTCAATATTTTGAGTGATGATATTCAGGAAAGTTGATTTACCTGTACCGTTCTTACCAATGATCCCAATTTTCTCACCTCTTTGGAATTTATAAGAAAAGTCCTCTAATATTTTCAAATCACCGAAGCTCTTATTCAAATGTTCGAATTCGAGTATTTTGGTTCCTAGTCTGGCTGATTTGATATCAAGATCCAATTTCTCTTCCTTATATCCCGTACCAGCTTTATCTTTTATTTCATAAAAAGCATCAATTCTCGACTTGGCCTTTGTTCCTCTGGCTTGAGGCATACGGCGCATCCATTCCTGTTCTGTTTTTAAAAGGCTTTTAGCTTTGTTAGCTTCGGCATTCTGGTTATGAATTCTTTCTTCACGTTTTTCCAGATAATACGTATAATTCCCCTTATAGCTATGAATGTTATTGGCATCCATTTCGATAATCTCATTACAAACCCTATCAAGAAAATACCTATCGTGAGTTACCATCAAAAGAGTTCCTTTAGATTTTTTAAGAAACTCCTCAAGCCACTCAATCATTTCCAAATCTAAGTGGTTGGTTGGCTCATCAAGCATCAATAAATCAGGATCGGTAATCAAAACCTTTGCCAAACCTATACGCTTCTTCTGTCCTCCAGAAAGTTGAGATATAAGCTGATCGTAGTTGGTAATCTTCAGTTTCGAAAGAATCTGTTTCACCTTCACTTCGTAATCCCAGGCTTTATGCAAATCCATCTTTTCAAGAATCTCTGTCATGCCATCTTCCTGACCTGACTCAACCATCCTCTCATAATCGCGAATAACAGATAATACAGGATCAGTTGAGTTGAAAAGCTCATTGATAACCGTATTGTTCTCATTCATCTCAGGAATCTGCTCCAAATATCCCAGCTTAATATCTTTACGAAAAGAAATATCTCCACTGTCCTGGCTATCTTTTCCAGCAATAATGTTTAAGAGCGAGGTTTTACCCGTTCCATTTTTTGCGATCAGTGCAATCTTCTGTCCCTGCAGAACACCAAAATTTATATCGGTGAATAAAACCTTATCCCCGTAACTCTTGGTTAGGTTTTCTATTTGTAAGTATGATATCATGAATGGCTTTGCTTTCGATTAGTTTGCAAATTTACGAATTAGAAACGACACCCAAGCTTTTAAACTGATCTGAATACAAAAGCAGACTCTACTTTTTGAGATATTAAATAAAAATAAAAGATCTAATAGCAGACAGAGCGATCTCTTATTTAAAATCATTATTTTTATATGATTTTATAATTCATATTTTTGCCATATAGAATTCGCCTTTTAATCATCTTCACTAAAATAGAAGCCTTTATTCATGGCTCATTTCGTAAGCCTAATTAGTAAGAGAATACATGAGAAAGAAAGAACGTTTTGAAAAAGTCATAGCTTGGTTTCAGGAAAATATGCCCATAGCAGAAACCGAGCTTCGTTATACCAATCCATATGAGTTATTAGTAGCCGTTATTTTATCAGCACAATGCACCGATAAGCGTGTGAATATGATGACACCTGCCCTTTTTGAGAAATACCCTACGGCATTCGATCTTTCGCATGCCACACAGGAAGATATTTTTAATTTTATCCGTTCTTGTTCTTATCCTAACAATAAAGCCAAGCACCTATTGGGTATGGCTAAAATGCTGGTTGAAGATTTTAAGGAGGAAGTTCCAGATGATATTAAAGAGCTACAGAAAATGCCTGGAGTCGGTCGAAAAACAGCCAATGTAATTGCCTCTGTTGTTTACGATAAACCAGCCATGGCTGTAGATACTCACGTTTTTAGAGTTTCTGCCCGAATGGGTTTAACGACCAATTCCAAAACCCCTTTGGAAACTGAAAAGCAATTGATGAAGTATATTCCTGAGGAACATGTTGCAACTGCTCATCATTGGTTAATCTTACATGGTCGTTATGTTTGTATTGCCAGAAAACCAAAATGTAAATCTTGTGGTTTAAAGGACTTGTGTAAATTCTATATTAAAGAACAGAAAAAAGAACAAAATGTATAGTTACGAATACCCACGCCCAGCACTAACAGTTGATTGTGCTATTTTTTGTCTGCATAAAAATCAGAAATACATTCTACTAATTGAACGCGCTCAGGAACCATTCGCAAACAGCTGGGCTTTTCCTGGTGGCTTTGTTGATATGGATGAAGATCTGGACCTGGCAGCTTACCGTGAATTAAAAGAGGAAACAGGTTTTGAGAATTGTAAAATCAAGCAATTTAAAACCTACGGCAGTGTTAATCGTGATCCGCGAGGCAGAACCGTATCCGTGGTTTATAAGGGAGAACTCAATCTAGAGGAACTCCCAGAAGTAACAGGTATGGACGATGCCAAGCAAGCGAAATGGTGGCCAATAGATAGTTTGCCCAAATTAGCTTTCGATCATGATTTAATCATGTCTGAATTACTTAAACTGTGATGAGTTAATTTGATGATTTATTGATGCGTTGTTCTGAGCGAAGTCGAAGGATGAGGATGTGAGGATGTGAGGATGTGAGGATGTGAGGATGTGAGGATGTGAGGATGTGAAAAATAAAAAGATAATCTCTCAAACTATATTTGAGTTCTATTTATTTTTCACTTTAACCTTTATACTTTTTTTCTTTAACCTTTAAATTCCTTTATCCTTTAATACTTTGCTCAAGGTGCATCAAGCTATCAGGCCCCATATTAAATAGGAGATCTAGAATACTCAAGTTCTCAATAAAGCTTTGCTTATCGCTAAAGACCTGGTAGTATTCTTTAGAAACAAAAGATGGATCAACAATAGATTTTGATGCTTTGGGATGAATGCCTTCGCGGAAATCAACAAGTTGACCTAAATCTTCAATATAGTCATCCGTCTTCTTAATAGTGCAATCCAACTCAATTAGAGAATTGATCTCGTTCTGAATCTCCATATTGAAATCTAAAAGGAAATCCCACTTTCTATCGAAAAAACGCACCAAGTCATCAATATAAAACTCATAAAATGGTGATGATTTATAAGCGGACTCTATCCCTTTCCAATGTAGCTTCTGCCAATCGGTATCATAAGAAATACGCACATCCTTGCTTAGAATTTTCTTACTGCTTGCTTTCACAACTGGAACCGTTAAAGCCAACTCACCATTAGCTCCAAAAATATTACATCTGTTTCTATAGGATTGCTTCGAGTAGTTCTCAAATTGCTCAATCAAAACATTGGGAAATTGAACCAACTTGCTATAATATTGAATTGGGGCAAAATATGCAGTAGATAATAGGACTGTGTTTTCCATCTTCTTTTCTAGATTTTGTGCGAAGCTACAAAAATATGAATAAAAGAAGTGGCTGTATCGAAAGTTGAGCCACAAATTACTCAGATTAACACAAATTTTAATTTGGCATATATCATGTTCCGAAAGGTTTCATGATTAAATCTAGCTTGTGATAACTTTTTATTGATCTCGGGAGTTAATAATGAGATCCTCAAAAAACACTAATAATAGAGAGTGGGTTGCGTTAAGGGTTGTAGCGGATAGCCCACAGCTTGTTGAGCTTGATCGGGAGGTGAGTATCGTATACCATTGGGTATATAAATGAGCTTTTATAATTGCGAGGACTATGAGCGGAAGACCTGACTTTCGTCTCCTTTTAAGGAGCGAAAGAACGCCCAAAAGAATTTTAAGCACTATACTTAGATATAAAAAGAGGTCGCCTCAAATTAAAATTGAGACAACCTCTTAAATATTTAGATTAAGCAAAAGCTTTATTCAATTCCTTTAAAAAATCGATTCCATCTGATTTTACTCAAGAATGATTTATCCTTATCAAGAGACAACCAAACAAATGAAGCCTTCCCTACAATATGATCTTCTGGCACGTAACCCCAATAACGAGAGTCTGCTGACATGTGTCTATTGTCACCCATCATCCAATAGTAGTTCATCTTGAACGTATAAGAATTAGTTAATTCACCATTGATATATATACCATCCTCTTTCACATCCAGCTTATTTCCTTCATAAGCTGTAATTGCTCTTTCGTATAATGGAAGTGTTTTCTTACTTAAAGTAACACTTACTCCTTTTTTAGGCAATACGAAAGGTCCAAAATTGTCACGGTTCCAATTGTAATCTCTATTAAATGGAAAAACCTCTTCGTACATACCAAGTGGGTATAATACACGAGTTATAGATACCACATTATTAAGCTTCTTAAGTGCTTCAACCTTTGCCCCTGTTAAAGGCATCTCATACTCATTGGTACTTCTCTTTCCTCTATCGGCAAAAGCAATATTTAACTCATCCAATTTTCTTGGGTTAATCGAAGTACCGTTGGTTTTAACAATGTAATTGTATTGCATTTCTTCGATAGTAGCCTGCGCTTTACCATTTACAAACAACTGACCATCTTTCGAAATAAGAGTATCACCCGCTATGCCAACACATCGCTTAATGTAATTCTCACGCTTATCAACCGGACGAGAACGAATATCGTAACGCTGTCTCATAAATTTACGAGCCATATTTTTATAAGCCTTATCAGATTGCAATAAGCGACCTTTGCTCATATCATCTGCTTTAAATTGCTGCCCGTATCGACGGACATAGGAATGGAAGTCTGGATTCTCATTACCAACCCAAATTGTATCTCCAGCAGGGAAGTTGAAAACCACAACATCATCACGCTCAACATCACCAAAACCAGCCAAACGATGGTAAGGCCATTGTATCATTTCTGAATATGACTTCGTCGACTTAGTACCTGGCATAGTATGATGAGCAAAAGGAAATGATAAAGGTGTATTTGGCACCTTAGGACCATAAGCCATTTTACTAACAAAAAGATAATCACCTACCAACATGGATTTCTCCATTGAAGAAGTCGGAATGGTGTAGGCTTCAATAAAGAACATACGAATAAGTGTCGCTGCTATAACTGCAAATATTAAAGCATCAACCCATTCAACAATAAAACCTTGCTTTTTAACGCCACGTTTCTTCCAAAATGCCCAATGCACTTTCTTACTGATATAAACATCAAACAGAATAGGTAAACCTAAGACAAGCCAGAAATTACCGATCCAAATCATCATCAACAGATAGGTAATGGCAGCTAATGAAAACTTAAACCATTTATTCTTTAAAAATTCCTTCATAGGGCAATTATTTTATTTAGCAATCTAATGTCGTATTCAATCGATGCGAATCTACAAAATTATCAATTGTTTTAATGATATATGTACAGCAAAGTTAAATAGACCTAGAGATCAATTCTTATATATGCGCAACGGCTATCTTAAAAAGCTAGCCCTTATTCTTAATTCATTTTTTTATTCAACTCCTTTAAAAATTCGATTCCATCGTATCTTACTCAAAAAGGACTTATCCTTATCTAGAGATAACCATATGAATGATGCTTTCCCCACAATATGATCTTCAGGAACATATCCCCAGTATCGTGAATCAGCCGACATATGTCTGTTATCTCCCATCATCCAATAATAATTCATCTTGAAAGTATAGGTCGAAGCAAGATCTCCATTAATGAAAACACCTTCTTCTTTTACTTCCAACTTATTACCTTCATATGCTGTGATGACTCTAGTGTAAAGAGGTAAATTCTCTTTTGTAATAGAAACCGTCTCACCCTTTTTAGGCAGAACCAATGGTCCAAAATTATCTCGATTCCATTTGAATTTATCAGAGAATGGAAAAACATCTTCGTACACTCCAGCTGGAGATAAAACTCTTGTGATAGAAATCACATTTTTAAACGATCTAAGGGTCTCTACTTTAACACCTGTTAGTGGCATTAAATACTCCGAGGGGCTTAGTTTATCCCTATCTTCAATGGCTATATTAAGCTCATCCAACTTTCTCGGGTTGATCGAGGTCCCATTCGTTTTTACACGATAAAGAAATTGCATTTCCTCGATAGTAGCTTGTGCTTTTCCATTCACGAACAACTGTCCATCCTTCGATACTAAAGTATCGCCAGGCAAAGCCACACAACGCTTAATGTAATTTTCTCGTTTGTCAACAGGACGAATACGAATCTCGTTCTTACTTTCAAGAAATTTATATGCTTTTTTGTTGTAATAGGTATCTGTTTTTAAGGCATTCCCTTTTTGTTCATCTTCTATTTTGAATTGCTTACCGTAGTATCTGATATAAGAATAAATATCAGACTGTGTATCTCCCATCCAGATAGTATCCCCGGCAGGAAAATTGAAAACCACAACATCATCACGTTCAACTTTTCCAAAACCAGCTAATCGATGGTAAGGCCATTTAATCCATTCTGAATAGGACTTCGTAGATTCAGTTCCTGGCATAGTGTGGTGTGCAAATGGGAAGGACAAGGGTGTATTTGGTACCTTAGGACCGTAAGCCATCTTACTCACAAAAAGATAATCCCCCACCAACATCGATTTTTCCATAGATGAAGTCGGGATTGTATAAGCCTCGATAAAGAAAATTCGAATAAGAGTTGCAGCAACTACAGCAAATATGAGAGCGTCTATCCATTCTACAAAATAAGATTGCTTTTTTACACCACGCTTCTTCCAAAAAGCCCAATGTACTATTTTACTCACATATACATCAAACAATGCTGGCAAGCCTAACAAAAGCCATAAATTCCCGATCCATATCATCATCAGAATATAAATGATGGCAGCCAATGAAAATTTAAACCACTTATTCTTTAGAAACTCTTTCATATAATCTTTATAGGGTAAATCTTTATAGTTTTAACAAATCTTTCATTCCGAAGAATCCAGATTTGCCAGGCATAAACTCAGCTGCTAATACAGCTCCAAAAGCAAAGCCTTTTCGGCTATAAGCCTGATGTTGAATCTGAATTTCATCAACCTCAGAATGCCAGGTAATACTGTGAGTTCCTGGAACAGCTCCATGACGCTTAGCCACAATGCTCATTTCAGAATCTTTCGTACTTAAACCTTCAATCCATGAATTCTTCACTGGGTGATTCTCAAGAACGCCTTCGGCTAAAGATAATGCTGTTCCACTAGGTGAATCTAATTTATGGATATGATGAATCTCTTCCATGTCCACATCGTACTGATCGAAGCCAGACATCAGTTGAGCTAATTTCTTATTCAGTTCGAAAAATAAGTTAACGCCTAAACTAAAGTTTGAGGCGTAAAAGAAGCCCTTACCAACTTCACATCGAGACTTAATCCCATCCAATTGATCTAACCAACCTGTTGTACCAGAAACCACAGGAACTCCTGCATCAAAACAAGTCATATAATTCTGATAAGCGGAATCAGGATTTGTAAACTCAATGACAACATCAATCCCTTTTAAATTGTCAACAGTTAAATCAGCTTGGTTATTCTGATCTATTATCAAAGCAATTTCGTGCCCACGATCGAGAGAAATACTTTCGATTTCCTTACCCATCTTACCGTAACCAATCAATGCAATCTTCATGTTTCTTTAATTTTTAATCCCATCCTTTGTTTCTGTGGTTTAGAATGAGAAATGGCGAATAGTTCTTCTTTTCTAGATTGTGTAAAAGCTTAACTAAATATGCAGATATCAACACAATTCTATATTTGTTTATCGAATTTCAAAATTAGCAAATCAAAACAAGATTGCTGCATTTTGAGAGCTTAATAAAACTTAAGATTCCAAGTTTTTCGACAAGCTAGGTATATCACACCATAAATGAAACATTTAGCCATAGAAATAATTATAGATTCTAAGTACGTATTTTGAACCATAAATCTTATATTCATAGGTCAAAAAAATTGGCAATATATTTCGAATGGAACCGTTAACTAATTCCATTTGAATTGCACCTTAGATTTAAAACAATATCAACAGATGAATTATACAATTAGTTGCTTTCTACCTGTGGGAACTCAGGAAGAAACTCAATCTACTATAAAAGAATTACAAAGTTCAAACTTAGTTAATGAAATATTCCTAATTGGAGATCCTGATTTTGAAGTAGAAGGAGCAGGATTCTTATCTACAAAGTCTCTATTATCAAGTGAAACAATACATGAGATTGCAGAAAAATCAATTTCTGATTTCACATTAATCTATACTAAAACGAGTGCCCTAAAACTGGGTCAATTTGCCCTTAACCGCTTTGCCCAAATCGCATCAGACACACAAGCTAGCTTGACCTATTCTGATTTTAAAGTCATTAAGAATGCCACAGTTGAGAATCACCCAGTAATTGATTATCAGGCGGGAAGTTTAAGAGATGATTTTGATTTTGGCTCATTACTTTTCATTAATACGAAAGCTCTAAAAGAAACAATCATTTCAGTTGATAAAACCAATCGTTACGCTGCCTTATATTCACTTCGCTTAGCCCTTTCTGAACAATCAGAATTTATTCGTATTCCTGAATATTTGTATACCGATGAAGAGCTAGATACACGTAAATCAGGTGAAAAGATATTTGACTATGTTGATCCTAAGAACCGTGCTGTACAAGTTGAAATGGAGAAAGTCTGTACTGACTATTTAAAGCGAACCAAGGGATATCTAGAGCCAAAATTCTCTGATGTAGATTATAAATCTGAGAATTTCAAATTAGAAGCTTCGGTTATCATCCCTGTTCTCAATCGTGTCAAAACCCTTGAAGACGCTATTAAGTCCGTGATATCTCAAAAAAGTGATTTTGCTTTCAACTTAATCATTGTAGATAACCACTCGACAGATGGAACAACAGAACTTATTCAAAAATATGCTGAGCAAGATGACCGAATTATTCACCTCATTCCTGAACGCAAGGATTTAGGCATCGGTGGTTGCTGGAATGAGGCTGCACACCATAAAGACTGTGGTCGTTTTGCCATACAGCTTGACAGCGATGATTTGTATGCTGACGAAACAACGATCCAACAAATAATTGAAAGCTTTCATAAAGAGAAGTGTGCCATGGTTGTTGGTAGCTATCAGATGGTCAATTTTAAATTGGAAGAAATTCCTCCAGGTTTAATTGACCACAAAGAATGGACACCTGAAAATGGCCGCAACAATGCCTTACGTATAAATGGTTTAGGAGCTCCTCGTGCTTTCTATACTCCAATTTTGAGAGAGACTCCTCTTCCAAACGTCAACTATGGTGAAGATTATGCCCTAGGATTAGCAATTTCAAGAAAACATCAAATTGGTCGTATATACAATTCGCTGTACTTATGCCGCCGTTGGGAAGAAAATTCAGATGCCTCATTGAGTATTGAAAAAATGAATGCTCACAATAGCTATAAAGACAGAATTAGAACCATTGAGCTAAAGGCAAGACGAATTCAAAATTTATAAACATGAAATTCAAAGCAATATTCATTATTCTTGGTTTAATACTGTTTTTAGCTTCGTGTCAGGCTAAAACAGACAAAAACAAGAATGTTTTACCTCAGAACGAAGCTCAACAAATTGATTCAACTGATGTAGAATTGTTTAAATCCTTGAGCCGGTTTATATCAGATCCATCATTTGATTCTCTTTCAAATGGAAGTCTGATTATTGAAACAGGGAAACTGTTTTTACAAACCCCTTATGTGGGTGGAACGCTTGAGAATAGTGAGATTGAAAAAATGACGATCAATTTACATCAGCTTGATTGCACAACTTATCTTGAGAATGTTTTAGCTCTTTCAAAATTATCAGCCAGATCCGAAATCAATATCAATGAGTTCTCAAATGAGTTGCAATCTATTCGCTATCGCAATGGAGAACTGGGTGATTACACATCTCGCTTACATTATTTTACCGATTGGATATTTGATAATGAAGAAAAAGGCTTAGTCGTTGATGTAACAAAAAAGATTGGTGGAGAATCATACGATAAAACCATCAACTTTATGAGCATGCATATTAGCTCTTACCCAGCTCTAGTTAGTGACTCATCACTAATTAGAACGATTATACAAACTGAGAAAGACATTAATAATAGAAAACATTATTATATTCCTGAGAACAAAATTCAACAGGTAGAGAATCAAATTGAAGATGGTGATTTGATTGCAATAACAACCAAAATCAATGGTTTGGATGTGTCTCATACTGGAATCGCGATACATTTAAACGAGCGATTACACCTAATGCATGCATCTAGCAAAGCAAAAAAAGTCGTTATCTCAGACATGCCTTTAGCTGATATGATTCAAAAGAATCGTTTACAATCAGGAATAATCGTAGCGAGAGTCCTGTTAACAAAATAAACCTTGAGTTAATTATTTTCTCTTCATGAGAATCAACTACACTTAAAAGAGAACTAATGCAGAAAATCAATAAAGAAAACTTACAAGCCTTCTTAAACGAACAAAAGGAGAGTTGGCCTTTAGCAAAAACCAACTATAAAGGCTTAGATAAAGTAGAAGAAAAAGAATTCCAATTCGATGGTTTCAAAATTAAGGTTCAATATAATCCTGAACGAATAACATCCACTGCCGCAAAAGTCGACAAAGAAAGCATTGAAAAAAGACCCTGCTTTTTATGTGACGAGAATAGGCCAGCAGAGCAAGGGAAAATGGAGTTGGAAAATAACTACAGCCTGCTAGTAAACCCCTTCCCTATCCTCAAAGAACATTTCACCATTTCTAAAAACGAACATATCGATCAGAATTTTGTAGATCATATTGGCGAAATGGTTAGCCTTTCTGAAAGCTTAGAAGGTTATTCGGTGTTCTACAACGGACCTAAATCGGGAGCATCTGCACCAGATCATATGCATTTCCAGGCAGGTGAAAACGACTTTATGCCTATCGAAACAGAATACTTCGAAAGGAAGAAAAATTACGGGAAATTAGTCACTTGGAATGGTCGATTTGAAGTTTATCGTTTCAACCATTACTTGCGAAAAATGATCAGTGTTGAAGCTGACAGAGCCCAAGATATAGTCAGTGCTAGTAAAATATTTTATCGCTTTTTCGAAAAGACACAAACTGATGAAAAAGAGCCTTTGCTAAATGCAATTTGTTTATTCAAGAACAATAAATATCGACTTCATATTTTCCCAAGAAAACTACATCGTCCATCTCAGTTTTTTTATGAAGGGAACGAACAATTAATGATTAGCCCAGGTGCTGTAGATATGGGTGGTGTTATTATCACCCCTCGAAAAGAAGATTTCGATAAAATCACAAAAGAAGATATTGAAAGTATCTACAAGCAAGTTAGTTTGGATGATTTAGTATTCGATAAGCTTTGTCAGGATTTCACAAAATTGGTTATGCCTTAAAAATATATAAAACAAGAATGCAAGAACCAAAAATACGTATAGGCATTATGTACGACAAGGAAATCTCATTCAAACTGAATGGGATTTACTTGCTTCATAAAAACGGGAAAAACTATACGGATACGCAAGTCATTAAATACCTAAATGGCAAAATTGAATTTGATGGTTTAATACTCAAACCTGAAGAGTTGATTTTTAGTCCTGAGAATTACGAAAGCGACTCATTCGAATTGTTTGATGTAACCATAGGAATTAAATTTCACTGGGAACGAAAAGAGAATCAGTCCTTCAAAGGTAGCTTGCACTTTCTTTGTGAGGACGAGAAACTAACGGCTATCAATGTTCTTAAACTAGAAGATTATCTGGCAAGCGTTATTTCATCAGAGATGAAAGCGACTAGCAATATGGAGCTTCTAAAAGCGCATGCCGTTATCTCCCGTTCATGGCTAATGGCACAAGTTTTAAAAGGAAAAGCCATACTAGCTTCAGACCAAACCTATCAATCTGTAACTGAGAATTCTGAAGAATTGATCAAATGGTACGACAGAGAAGACCATCACAATTTCGATGTTTGTGCTGATGATCATTGCCAACGCTACCAAGGGATCACACGACAATCAAACAAAGCTGTTTTAAAAGCCATTGAAGCAACCAAAGGCATTCTTCTAACTAGCGATGGTGAAATATGTGATGCACGTTTTTCGAAGTGCTGTGGCGGTGTTTCAGAAACATTTGAAAATGTTTGGGAACCCAAAGCTCACAAATACCTACAAGCTATTATCGATGGAAAAGAATCTAGCTTAAAACTAGATTTAAGGAATGAAGTTAATGCCGAAAACTGGATTCATAGCTCACCTGATGTTTTCTGTAACAACAGCGATAAAGCAATTCTATCTCAAGTCTTGAATGATTACGATATGGAAACACCTGACTTTTTTCGTTGGGAAGTTAGGTACACACAAGATGAATTATCTGAACTAGTCAATAGAAAAACGGAGAAAGACTTTGGTCGCATATCAGATCTCATCCCAATAGAAAGAGGACTCTCAGGACGAATCATTAAGTTGAAAATTATCGGTGAAAAATTAACTTTTACTATTGGTAAAGAATTAGAAATCCGCAAGGCTCTTTCCGAATCACACCTGTACAGCTCAAATTTTATACTTGAAAAAGAAAACAACTCAACGAATTTTGTATTGAAAGGTGCAGGTTGGGGACATGGTGCTGGGCTTTGTCAGATTGGAGCTGCCGTGATGGGAGCAAAGGGCTATTCCCACAAAGAAATTCTATTACACTATTTTAAAGGTGCCGAATTAGAAAAAAAATATTAGAACAACATTTAAGCAATTGTATCGAATATGAATAAACAATCAAGATCACCCTGGGCATGGATTCCATCACTTTACTTTGCAGAAGGTTTGCCCTATGTCGTCGTAATGACAGTAGCAGTAATCATGTATAAACGTTTAGACATTTCGAATACTGATATTGCTTTATATACATCTTGGTTATACTTACCCTGGGTCATCAAACCTCTTTGGAGTCCCTTGGTTGATATTATTAAAAGTAAGCGTTGGTGGATAGTAGCCATGCAATTACTCATTGGTGCAGCCTTGGCAGGTGTAGCTTTCACAATTCCTACAACTAACTTTTTTAGAGCCTCGCTTGCCTTTCTTTGGTTATTAGCTTTCAGTTCTGCCACTCACGACATTGCTGCTGATGGCTTCTATATGTATGGTTTAGATAAGCATAAACAATCCTATTTCATTGGGATTCGCAGTACTTTCTATCGTCTGGCAATGATTACAGGACAAGGTCTTTTGATTATACTTGCAGGTTTTTTTGAGGAAATAAAACTTTTCGGACAAAGTGCTAAAAGCATTCCCCTAGCTTGGTCGTATACATTTGGAATCTTAACTGTCAGCTTTCTGATTATTGCCATATATCACAAATTTGCCCTACCTAAACCACAAGATGATAGTGACAGAAACATAAAAAGCTTTTCCGATGTATTTAATGATTTCGGAGAAACTTTCAGGTCATTCTTTGGGAAGAAAAACATTTGGACAATCATAGGGATGCTTCTTTTCTATCGTTTGGGTGAATCTCAATTGGTAAAAATGGCGTCTCCGTTCCTTTTAGATAGCAAAGAAATAGGTGGACTTGCCCTTTCAACCTCAGAAGTTGGTCTTATTTATGGAACTATTGGTGTTCTATCACTTACCATTGGAGGCATATTAGGTGGTTATTTGGCCTCTCTAAATGGACTCAAACATTGGATGTGGTGGATGGTTTTAGCCATCAACCTTCCTAACCTAGTCTACGTTTATTTGTCACAATCATTACCCGATTCATTCATTCTTATAAGTGTATCTGTAGCTATCGAGCAGTTTGGTTACGGCTTTGGCTTTACAGCTTTTATGCTTTATCAAATTTATGTTTCAGAAGGGAAGCACAAAACAGCTCATTTTGCTTTTTGCACTGGCTTTATGGCTTTAGGTATGATGCTGCCAGGAATGGTTTCTGGATGGATACAAGAAATGATTGGCTACCAACATTTTTTCATTTGGGTTATATTATGTACGATTCCTAGTTTTATAATGGTTAAATTTATAAATATTGATCCTAAGTTTGGGATCAAAGCGAATTAGAAATACCAATTGAAAAATAATTAATGTTTTACAAATAGATAGAAGTCCCTACTTATGAATCCACTCTTTCAATATATTATTGGTGAAACAGTCAGACGTCAACTTAAAGATAAACATCAAACCACATCTTCCGAAGAGTTCGACAGTATACTTATTAAAGCTAAAGTAGAATATACACACTTAATTCGAGAAAGTATATTCATACTAATAGGTATACTATCTGCTTGTTTCGGACTAAAAGGTTTTCTCCTGCCTAATGCATTTATAGACGGAGGAGTAACAGGAATCTCACTTATTGTAAGCGAACTAACAAACATTCCCTTATCCATCTTATTAGTTGTTATAAACATTCCCTTCTTACTAATGGCTTTCTCTACAATTAATAAACAATTTGCTGTAAGAAGTATTATTGCCATTTTTCTACTTGCCATATCGGTTCACTTTATCCCGGTTCCTATTATTACTGATGATAAATTATTAATTGCTGTCTTTGGTGGCTTTTTTCTAGGCGCAGGAATTGGATTGGCAATACGAGGTGGTTCAGTTATTGATGGAACCGAAATTTTAGCCATATTCATTAGTAAGAGAACATCATTGACAATTGGAGATGTTATCTTGGTTTTCAATGTGTTTATTTTCTTAATTGCAGCTTACGTATTTACCATTGAAATTGCCCTGTATGCTATGCTAACCTATTTGGCGGCATCAAAAACTATAGATTTTGTTGTATCCGGAATAGAAGAATATGTTGGTGTGACAATCATTTCGGACAAAAGTGAAGAAATTAGATTGGCTATAGTAGAGAAACTTGGACGAGGGTGTACGATATATAATGGCAAAAAAGGATTTGCACTCAAGGGACAAAAGTTAGAACCAACAGAAATCGTATACACACTTGTGACAAGATTAGAATTAGTGAAACTTCAAACAGAGATCGATAAAATTGATCGTGATGCATTTACTGTTATGCATAGCATTAAAGACGCTAAAGGGGGAATGATAAAAAAAAGACCTTTGCATTAATTCGATTAGTCCTTTTACAATTTTACGGCTTCAACAAAGTTTAAGTATCTTAGTTCTATTGAGAATTAGAACTATTATGGAATCTAAGCTATCCTATAAAGAAAAATGTGACTGTGCAAGAAGTAATTTCTGCACATATGTTAATCATGACAAATATTTCTCATCAAGTGAAAAGACCTATCTCACGAAGATCATCCTGAATGATAACATATCTGGGATATTATACGTCAGTAGTATTCTGGTAGCTTGGGCTTTTATAGCAGGACTCATCGATTCGATTCTCTTTCCAGGCATTATCGTTTATGCTATTTTCCATGGCGTAGTCGATTATAAAGTCCTCACGCCCCCTATCCTCTTCCTCGGAGGTAATATCCTTGCAAAACTGATTTATATATCAATTAGTCTAAGAGGAAAGGTTAAAGTCTACGATATTCTCATATCTGTACTTCCTTATGCAGGATCTGCTTATTTACTAAGAAAGTTTCTTACCAAGGATAAACTTTTATCTCAAGCTGTTTACGCCTTTCTTAAAATGAGGAAACTGGAAATCAAATATCAAGTCATTGCCTTTTTCAAGAGGAAACCCAAACTTTAATTCTGTATTTTAGGTATAAAAAAAAGGACTTGCTCATGAGCAAGTCCTTTTCAAAGTAAAATAATCTATAATGCTATTTAGCTGCTTGAGCTTTTCCCACTACAGCTTTAAAAGCTTCTGGGTGGTTCATTGCTAAATCGGCCAAAACCTTACGGTTAATCTCGATGTTCGCTTTATGCATTAGTCCGATTAATTGTGAATAAGAAAGACCTTCTAGTCTTGCAGCAGCGTTGATACGCTGAATCCACAATGCACGGAAATTTCCTTTTTTCTTTTTTCTATCACGGTAAGCATACTGCAAACCTTTTTCCCATGTATTCTTAGCTACTGTCCATACATTAGATCTAGCACCAAAGTTACCTTTAGTTTCTTTAAGAATTTTCTTTCTTCTAGCTCTAGATGCTACAGAATTAACTGATCTTGGCATAATTTTAAATTTTAGAATGTTAGCGTTCCCAATGGGACTCTTTTGTGCTAAATCACTCGGTTAATAAACTGAAAAAATCAAAAAAATGATTTTTTACAACATGTTAAGCATTAACTTAACGTTCTTTTGGTCAGACTTACTTACAGCACCAAAATAAGTAAGATTTCTCTTTCTCTTTTTGCTCTTCTTAGTCAAGATATGACTTTTAAAGGCGTGCTTTCTTTTAATCTTTCCAGATGCAGTCAAAGTAAATCTTTTCTTTGCGCTGCAGTTTGTTTTCATCTTAGGCATTGTACAAACTTATTGATTATATACTAAATTACTTTTTCTTTTTAGGCGCGATAAACATCGTCATACGCTTACCTTCAAGTCTAGGCAACTGTTCAACTTTCCCAAGTTCTTCAAGATCTTGAGCAAATTTTAACAATAAAATCTCTCCTTTATCTTTGAAAAGAATTGATCGCCCTTTGAAGAATACAAAAGCTTTTACTTTAGCACCTTCTCCAAGAAATTTGGATGCGTGCTTCAGTTTAAAGTTGTAATCATGTTCGTCGGTGTTTGGACCGAAACGAATCTCCTTAACAACAACTTTTACGGCTTTAGCTTTAATCTCTTTTTGTTTCTTTTTCTGCTGATAAAGAAACTTATTGTAATCGATTATTTTACAAACGGGTGGATCGGCGTTAGGTGAGATTTCCACCAAATCTAATTCCTTATCCTGAGCCAATTTTAAAGCTTCGGCAATAGAAAATACACCTGGTTCTACGTCGTCACCGACGATACGAACACTACGGGCTCTAATCAACTGATTTATCTTGTGTTGAGCCTCACGAGGTTTAAAAGCACCTCTTCTGTTTCTGTGTTGAAATCCAGCTATGGCTAGTTCCTCCTATAGTTAGTTAGTAATTTGCGATAGAGGACATTTGACCTTCTACCTCATTATTTATTAATTCAGCAAATTCCTTAATTTGCATCGTTCCCATATCACCTTCTCCTTGTCGACGAACAGAAATCGTATTTTCAGACGCTTCTTTCTCACCTACAATTAGAAGATAAGGGATTTTTTTCAATTCATTATCACGTATTTTACGACCAATCTTCTCATTTCGGTCATCTAACACGGCGCGAATATCGGAATTATTTAACGAATTTAAAACTTTTTTCGCATAATCATTGTATTTTTCGCTGATAGGCATAATCACCGTTTGCTCAGGTGTTAACCACAATGGGAACTTACCTCCAGTATGTTCGATCAAAACAGCAATAAAACGCTCCATTGAACCAAAAGGTGCACGGTGAATCATAATAGGACGATGTTTCTTATTATCGCTACCTACATATTCCAAATCGAAACGCTCAGGCAAGTTATAATCGACCTGAATAGTACCCAATTGCCATTTACGTCCAATTGCATCCTTAATCATAAAGTCAAGTTTAGGACCATAGAAAGCTGCCTCTCCATATTCCACAACTGTATTTAAACCTTTTTCTGCAGAAGCCTCAATAATTGCTTGTTCAGCTTTATCCCAATTTTCGTCGCTACCAATATATTTTGCACTCTTTTCTTTATCGCGTAAAGAAATCTGAGCTGTATATTCTGTAAAGTTAAGCGCTTTAAAGATGATAAAGATAATATCTATCACTTTTTTGAATTCATCTTTCAACTGATCTGGTGTACAGAAAAGGTGAGCATCATCTTGAGTGAAACTTCTTACACGAGTTAAACCGTGAAGTTCTCCACTTTGCTCATAACGATAAACAGTTCCAAATTCAGCATAACGAACAGGAAGATCTTTATACGAACGTGGTTTAAATTTATAAATCTCACAATGATGAGGACAATTCATTGGTTTCAACAAATACTCTTCACCCTCTTGTGGTGTTTTAATAGATTGAAATGAATCTTCACCGTATTTATCGTAATGACCAGAAGTCTTATATAAGTTGATATTACCAATATGTGGGGTGATAACCTGCTCGTATCCGAATTGCTTTTGTACGCGTTTCAAGAAATTTTCAAGACTCTCTCTTAACTGAGCTCCCTTTGGTAACCACAATGGCATTCCCTGTCCCACATTTTGAGAGAAAGTGAAAAGCTCCATTTCTTTACCCAACTTACGATGGTCACGCTTCTTAGCCTCTTCCATCATCACAACATACTCATCCAAGAACTTTTTCTTTGGAAAAGTAATACCATAGACACGAGTCAACTGTTTTCTAGTTTCATCGCCTCTCCAATATGCTCCAGCAATAGAATTTAATTTAATTGCTTTAATATATGACGTGTTTGGTAAGTGTGGTCCACGACAAAGATCTGTAAAGCTACCTTGCTGATAAAAGCTAATGGTACCATCATCTAAATCATTAATCAACTCTACCTTATATCCCTCATCTTTTGAGTTGAAAAACTCAAGAGCTTCAGTTTTCGTTACGTCCTTACGTGTGTACTCATTTTTTGTACGAGCTAATTCCAACATTTTCTGCTCAATTTTTGGCAGATCTTTATCAGTTAGCATAAGATCTTCTCCTAAGTCAACATCATAGTAAAAACCCATTTCGATTGCTGGGCCAATACCAAACTTAACTCCTGGATACAATGCTTCTAGTGCTTCAGCCATTAAGTGAGCTGATGAATGCCAAAAAGCATGCTTTCCTTCTTCATCGTTCCACGTATGAAGCTTAATGCTTGCATCTTCGTTAATCGCACGTGTCAGATCATACAACTGTTCGTTCACGGTAATCGACAAAACCTCTTTTGCCAATCGACTTGAAATGTTTTTTGCGATCTCAATACCTGAGATGCCAGCTTCAAATTCTTTTACTGTTCCGTCAGGAAATGTAATTTTAATCATCCTATCTTTTTAAATTTTTATTCACACCGCTACAAACCGGCATGATATACTTATAATAGAAACTCGAATTTCAGAAAAGTCATTTGACTAAATTGGCTTATTTTCCATGAAAACAAGCCATCCCTAAATTCAATCCACAAAGATATAATATTCTAGATAAAATAGTCTTATTTATCGTCTCCAATTCATGAAGTGATAAAAACTGTACTTTAATGACATAAATCCTTTTCTATTTTTCAAAAAATTGAAACCTTTGGGGCAATATATAAATTGACAGTTCATTTTTAAATGACTAATCGACTTTTGGACAATCTTAAACAAAAATTCAATTCATAAAGTATGAAAAATTTCAAGCAATTGCTTGCCTTAGGCCTATTCTTATGCCTTTCTATTTCACTACTTGCTCAGCAAGGCGTGAAAAAAATCACCATGGAGGATATCATGCTCAATTACACTTTCGGGCAGAAATCAGTTCACGGTCTTCGTTCCATGAATGATGGCGTTCACTACTCTACTCTCGAAGAAAATGGAACTAAAATTGTGAAGTATGCTTATGCTACGGGTAAAGCTGTAGATACACTTCTTGATCTAAACAAATTAAAATCAGAAGAACTAACAAGCATTTTCGATTACGATTTTAATGCTGATGAAAGTCGAATTTTATTAATGACTGACCGCGAACGCATTTACAGACGTTCATTCACAGCAAACTATTTTATTTTCAGCTTTAAGAATAAAGAACTTAAGCCTCTTTCTAAAAATGGGAAGCAACGTTTAGCGACATTCTCTCCTGATGGAAGACGTATTGCCTTTGTTCGTGACAATAACATTTTCATCCACAATATTGCTTTCGGATCAGAAAGTAAAGTGACTAAAGACGGTGAATTCAATAAAATTCAGAATGGAACTCCTGACTGGGTTTACGAAGAAGAATTTGAATTCAATAAAGCATTCGAATGGTCTCCGGACAGCAAGGCCTTAGCTTATATGAAATTCGATGAAAGCGAAGTTCCTGTGTTTAATATGAATAAATTTGAAGGCATGTATCCTCAGGTTAAAGGCAATGCTTTATACCCTGAAAACTACGCTTACAAATACCCAAAAGCTGGTGAAAAGAATTCAATTGTTGAGGTTTACGTTTATGATGTGAACGACAGATTAACTAAAAAGATGGATGTTGGTGCTGAAACAGATCAGTATATCCCTCGTATTAAATGGACAGCTGATGCTAAAATTCTTAGTATTTGTCGCCTAAACCGTCACCAGAACAAGCTAGACATCTTACTAGCAAACTCAAAGACGGGTAAAACATCTATTCTACTTACGGAAGAAAACAAGTACTATATAGACAGCAACACCTTAGACGATTTGACTTTCCTTGCTGGTAACGAACATTTCATTTTCTCTAGTGAAAAAGATGCTTTCCTTCACTTATATCTTTACGATATGAATGGTGAGCAAGTTCAGCAAATCACAAAAGGAGATTGGGATCTTACCGAATTTATTGGTTACGATCAGAAAAAGAAGATTTGTTATTACCAATCGGCAGAAGTTTCGCCAATGGATCGCAACATTTATTCTATCAAACTAAACGGTAGCTCGAAGAAAAATTTAACACCTGCTAAGGGAACCAATAATGCATCTTTCTCTAAAGGTTTTAAATATTTCATCAATAACTTTTCTAGTGTTTCACAACCAAGAACAGTTAGCCTTTACAACGCTAAAGCAAAACTGATTCGTGTTCTTGAAGACAATAAGGAATTGGTTGAAAAGCTTAAAGAGTATCAATATACTTCTAAAGAATTTATTCAATTACCAGCTGCTGATGAGTTGACTCAATTGAATGCATGGATCATCAAACCTTTCGATTTTGATCCAGCAAAGAAATACCCTGTATTAATGACTCAGTATAGTGGTCCAAATTCACAACAAGTATTAAACAAATGGGGAATTGATTGGTACAACTATTTAGCTCAAGAAGGTTATATCGTTGTATGTGTTGATCCTAGAGGAACTGGTGCCAGAGGCGAATTATTCCGAAAGTGTACTTATATGCAATTAGGTCGCTTAGAGTCTGATGATCAAATTTCAGCAGCAAAATCTTTAGCTAAAAAAGATTTTATCGATGGAGACAGAATTGCAATTTGGGGATGGAGCTATGGTGGTTTTATGTCATCACTTTGTTTAGAGAAAGCTAGCGATGTATTTAAATCTGCTATCGCAGTTGCTCCAGTAACTAACTGGCGCTATTACGACAGTGTTTACACAGAGCGTTTCATGAGAACACCTGCTGAAAACCCATCAGGATACGATGATAATTCACCTATCAATCATACAGACAAATTGAAAGGTAACTTATTATTATGCCATGGTACAGCAGATGATAATGTACATGTACAAAACGTATATGAATTTGCAGAGCGCTTGGTACAATCTAACAAGCAATTTGAAATGCAGATTTACACCAACCGTAATCACAGTATTTATGGAGGTGTGACTCGTTTACATCTATATAATAGATTCAATAAATTCTTGAAAAATAATTTATAGAATTTTAGAGCATAAAAAAGAGCTTATTCCAATGGAGTAAGCTCTTTTTCAGTTTAATAATATTCTATCTAAAATCGATAACCAGCTCTGTGCAATTGCTTCAAATTAGTTATAGGCTTATTGGGATTAAGCTCTTTCCCAATGAATTTATAGATTTTCACACGAATCTCCTTGGCTTTTTTCGTATCCATTCTATCGAAAGAATGCCCACCTGGCACATCTTGAAAGATCTCATACTCGAAGGTTTTCCCATCAGCTTTTAATGATTTAATTAAATGCTCCACTTCAATTACATTCACATCATCATCATTTGTATTGGTATGAATCAGTAGAGGGGTATTTTGAAACTTATGGGTATTCCATGCCGGCGAACGTCGTCGGTATTCTGCCAAATCATCATTAGCCGTTTTGCCAATATGGTATTCTGCGGAATATAGATCTCGATATTCTTGAGTCATATACCCCATGCGAGCAACGAGGTCACTAACTGGCACACCTGCGAATCCCACTTTAAAATCATTAGGATGATCAAATAAATTGAAAAGAGTTATCATACCACCATGACTCCAACCCATAATACCCACTCTGTCTTTATCAACAAAATCGTAGTTTTCTATCATATAATTGCGACTGGCATACACATCTTCAACTTCCAGTCCTCCATAATCAATCTTCTCATAGTGTCCCTTACCATATCCTGTACTTCCACGATATTCAGCAGCAACTACAATATATTCCTGAGCAATTAGCTCGCGTATAATATGTGTGTAATAAGTTGTGAAATCGCCATGGACACCACCATGTGGTAAAACAATTAAGGGGTATTTCTTATCAGGATTGATATTTTTAGGAATAAATGTATATGTCCAAAACTTCACAGGATTACCAGCTCCTTTTGCAGTTGGATTCTTTTCTTTCCATTTTGGCGGACCGTAAATATATAGCTTATCGATATGAGCAACATCTCCTACTCTCTCGAACCAAATCAGATCATCTAACATTTTTTGTAGGCGATCCATTCTATGCTCCAAATTCGTATTGTATTTTTTTAGGTCTTTCAGTTCCTCCCGAATGGGTTCCTGACTTTGAGCAATAAGACCTACTACTGAAATGAGTATAATCAGTAGACTTAAGAAAATTCTTTTGTTCATTGTTTGAGTTTTAGGTTAGCAATTAAATTGCATCCCCAATTTACAAAAACAATGGAATTTATATTGAATAAATTTTCTGGACTCAATCCAGTGATTACTTGATGTTTTTATTTTTCCGACTAGATCAGGAATACTTTGGCTTAGATTGAACCCAACTAGGATATGAATGTGATCAGGCATTGTTCCAATAGCAATTAATTTATGTCCGCTATTTTGAACAATACCCGTTATATATTTTTCTAAATCTTGTTTCCAAAAATGATGAATTAAGGCTTTGCGATTCCTAACTGCAAATACGAGATGAAAATAAGCTTTTGAATAGGTGTCTCCCATAATTAAACGAATTAGCAATTATGAATTTATCAATATTATTCATCTAATCCAATTTTATATTACGGTGCTCTGCACCTATTGGTTTCTATTACATGTCCAGGCTACAAAGATGTTGGTGCTCTGCACCAACCAAATCTATAAATCGTTGGGTACAGAGTACCCTGATATTTGTAGAACCAAATTAGATTTTAGAATTAGGTGCAGAGCACCGTAATATCTTACATCAACAATTTTTCTTATATTATTTCAATCTGGTAAATTGATTGTGTCTGCTTAGTAATTTTGAATCTATCATCCATTCGGTGACCAACCAGCCAAACGATATCATCACCTGATACCAAAAGCCAAGCATTTTCCTTATCGGTTAAGGAGAATTTATTGTCGATAAAATAATCGGATATTTTCTTACGTCCTTTCATTCCAATAGGATGAAAGACATCGCCCTCCTGCCATTTACGTAGCTTAAGAGGGAAGTTTAATTTATCAGCATCGAAACAAGCTATTTTCGGGTTGGTTGAAAACTTAAAATCAGCAGTTCGTTCAAAAATATCACAATGAAAACTCTTTTCATTGATTTCAAGATGTCCATTCTCAGAAAGCTCATATTCACCAGACTCTTTTTCTTCTCTTTCAGTCAGAACCAAATACTCCCGGTCACGCAGAAGCTGATACTTTTCAGAGTAAAACAGTTTCCCTGAAATGGCATCCAAGGATTCAATTATATTAGCCACATCTCGAGAATGGAAACCGTAAGGTTTCAATAGTTCAAAGAGGTGAGAATTATTAGCTGGTAAGTTCTTGAGATCAGAAACTGAAATCAATAATTTATCATCTTTCTGATTGATGAAGGTCAATTTCTTATTACTAATCTCGTTATTATAAATCAACTCTACATCAGAAAACCTAGCCACATTTTCATTCATGGTTTTTTGAATGCTAGGGTTAATTTCCTGCAGTACAGGAATAATTTGATGACGAATTTTATTCCTCACAAAATCAATTTGAGCATTGGTATAATCCTCACGATAATTCAAAGCATTTTCTTCGGCATAAGCTTTTAACTCTTCCCTTGAAAAAGGCAGTAAGGGACGAATCAGACAGCCTTTTTTTGCTTTAATTCCTGTTAAGCCATGAATACCAGTTCCACGAGCCAGGTTGATTAAAACTGTTTCAATCACATCATCAGCATGATGACCTGTAAGTATATACTGGCAATGATTTGCCTGACGTATACTTTCGAACCATTCGTATCGTAAATCACGTGCAGCCATCTCAATAGAAATCGCCTTTTCTTTAGAATACGTAGTCGTATCAAACGCTGTCGTACAAAAAGAGAAACCATATTTTTCAGCCAACTTCCCTACAAAAACTTCATCACCATCGGAATCCTCTCCTCTTAAACGGAAATTACAATGAGCCACTACGCAATCCATTTCCATCTTATATAAAAAATGAAGTAAGACTATTGAATCGAGTCCTCCACTAACAGCAACCAGTAGTTTTTCATTTCTACCGAAGAGCTCTTCTTTTTCAATATGGCGGATCAGTTTTCGTAGCATTTCAGTTTTCAATTGTTAGTTATAGATTTGAGAAAATCAAAGGTTTATATATTATTTACTTCCTAACACCTGCTTAATCGCCTTAGCTTTCAACAGACATTCCTCATATTCCTTTTCGGGATCAGATTGCATGGTAATGGCACCACCAACCATGAATGAAAGATAATCATCTTTAGCATTATATTGTATGCTTCTAATTACAACGTTGAAATCGAAATCGGCATCGGGAGTGATATACCCAACTGCAGCAGAAAATAAGCCACGCTTAGTCACCTCGTATTTCTCAATCAATTTCATGGCGCGCACTTTAGGAGCTCCTGTCATCGACCCCATTGGGAAAGAATGCTTGATACAATCCACAAAGTGAGTATCTTCTCTCAATTCAGAAACTACTGTAGATATCATTTGGTGTACTTGAGGGAAAGTATAAATGCCACAAAGCTCTTCTACTTTTACCGATCCTTTAGCTGCTGTTCTCGACAAATCGTTACGAACCAAATCCACAATCATGATATTCTCAGCTCTCTCTTTTGGATCCGAATATAAAAGATCTTTAATCTGAATATCCTCCTCTAGGGTTTGACCTCTTTTAGCAGTCCCTTTTATGGGTTGAGATATAATTTTTGAACCTTGTTTTTTGATATAGCGCTCTGGCGATGCAGAAAGTAAAAATTTATCACCTAACGAATAGTAACATGAATAAGGAGTTGGAGAAACCTCTCGCAAACTTCTGTAAGTATCTAAAGGATCAATTCGAGTATTCTCTGCATAAAACTCCTGACAAAAGTTGACTTCATAAATATCTCCTAAACGAATATGATTTTTCAAAGCATTTACAGCCTCAAGATATTCTTCTTTGCTAATGCGGTGTTGAATATTCGGAACAAATGTAGCCTTAACTTGATCTATTTTGGTAGATAAGATCCGATCAAAAAGTCTAAACACCTCTTCTTTACTATTCTCTTCTTCGAAATATTGTATTTCTAATTGATCTTCCTTCAAAGCCAAAACCCATCGAGGCTGAAAAAAATGAAGAGCTGGCATTTTCACACTATCAATATTTTCTGATGACAAATCTTCCAATTCGTTCTTCAGATCGTAAGTCATAAAACCAAACCACCAATCTTGGTTGGTATCGTAAGTTTGGCGCAAAATTTCAAAACAGTTCTCTTTGGGCTGAATCTCATTTAAAGCATCTATACCCGCAAGCAACTCATATGAATTGTATTCCTTTTTAGAATTCACTTTTTGATTCACCTCATGACTATCGAGAATAGCAAGTCTTTTATACTGCTTGCTCCATAGCAACAATTGCTGCTTAAATTTAGCTGTATCTGATATATGAAAACTTAAGATTTTACGCATGGCGCAAATTTATATAAAAGATACTAAGAATTACATGTCCGTATTAAAATAGAAAGATTGTTACAACAAAATATGTGAAGAAGCCTAGAGAGTAATTCAATCCTATAAGTTATCGAAGATTTATGGCAATAACAGACCTTATTAACTTTAGTTTACTTGTGAACTCAACTCCCGTTTATTTCCAAAAAAACGATGTATCAATGACACCAATTCTTTTTTTCTAATTGGCTTTGAAAGGTATGCATCACAACCTGCTTTAATTACTTTTTCTTCGTCGCCTGCAAGACCAAAAGCAGTCTGTGAAATGATAACAACATCCTTATTAAAATGTCGTAATCTTCGAGTCGTTTCATAACCATCCATCTCGGGCATTTTAATATCCATAAGTATCAAATCAATGTCAGTATTATTGTGGCAAATATCAATCGCTTCATATCCATTTTTAGCATATAAAACTTCTCGGCTCATTTTTTTCAACAATATATTTAATAGCAAAGCCGACTCTTCATGATCTTCGACAACTAATATTTTTAAGTTTTTGACTTCACCCTCTAATTTCTTATTAAGCATCCCATTTGAAACCCTTTCCGCTTCATGAATTTCTGTTTTATAAGGAATTGTAAAATGAAAAGTTGAACCTTTTCCCATCTCACTTTCAACCCACAATTTACCTCCAAGAATTTCCACATAAGCTTTGGAAATAGTCAAACCCAAACCTGCACCTTGGCGGGCTTCTTTATCAAAAATATCAGCCTGTACAAAACGTTTAAAAATTGCATCAAGTCTATCCCTTTCAATTCCAATGCCTGTATCTTTCACATAAAATTCAATGAATTTTCCTTTGTTAATATACCCGAAATCAATTGAACCTTCATGGCTATATTTTATAGCATTTTTCACCAGATTAGTCAGAATTGCAAATAACTTTTCACGATCAGTTAAAATGATCGCTTTATCTAATGGCAAGGAATTATTAAAAGTTAACAGCATTCCCTTAGCTTCAACCTCAGGTTTAAAAAAAGTATAGATGTATTCAATTTGCTGGTTAATGTTTGACTCCTTGATACTGATTTCCATTAAGCCTGCTTCTATTTTAGAAATATCAATAATATCATTGATAATATTTAGCATTCGCACACCACTATCTTCAATTATTCGAATATATTTCTGTTGCTTTTCACTATTTAATTCAGGCTCTTTTAAAAGATCGGCAAACCCGAGTATACCATTCATAGGGGTACGAATCTCGTGGCTCATATTAGCCAGGAAGGCTGATTTTAAGGCATCGCTTTTTTCAGCCTTTTCTTTAGCTTTGATTAATTCTACCTCATGTAATTTACGTTCAGTAATATCTTTCGCCATCGAAACAATGAGCTTTCTTCCGTCCTCAAAACGTCCTAGAGGAGCTGAGCTAAAATCCCAAATAATTTTCTCTCCCCAAGAAGTGAAAATCTTATACTCTCCCTCTTTTATTGTGCTATTAATAAAAGAAGATTCTCCAATATGTTTTTTTTCGACTCGATGTTCTTGTCTAAATGCTCTTGTTCTCCAAGCTGAAATAGTAGGAACATCCTCAATAGAGTATCCAGTCAATCCAGTCCATGTTTCATTTATTGATATCACTTCTCCGTCTTCAGCATATATCATAATGGGGAATGGTGCTGCAATTAATGCACGACTCAACTTTTCTTCACTTTTTTTCAATTCACTTGTTGCAAGTCTAACTTTAAAACGAAAAAAAACAATGAAAACAATCAGTGAAATTAACACAATACTTATAAGAGAGATTGTATTTTTAAACCAATAGGGTAAAACGCGAATAGTACCGATTTTTTCATGTGACCATTTTTGCCTTGCTACATTATAAACTGAATTACTTTTATACTTCCATTCATTTAAATAACT
Source organism: Ancylomarina sp. YFZ004 (assembly GCF_054254355.1). Lineage (NCBI taxonomy): Bacteria > Pseudomonadati > Bacteroidota > Bacteroidia > Marinilabiliales > Marinifilaceae > Ancylomarina > Ancylomarina sp. YFZ004. The sequence goes on along the minus strand of NZ_JBTCHQ010000007.1, from coordinate 77,390 downwards.
ATCGAGAATATCAATCAAATAAGCATTCTTATTTTTCTTAACGGTAAAATAAATATCGAATGGATTAAACACAATACCACTTGAACGCAAGCCATATTCTCTAGATTTAGGAGATCCGTATGTATTATTTACAACTCCAACATCTACTTTTGACGAGGCAACTTGTTTAAATACTTCATCAGAATCATTTGCTTCGATATATCTGCAATTAACCGAAAGTTTTCGTGTTAATTCTTTTAAGTGCCAGCCATTAATATCATTTTTCATGATGGCTATTCGTTTGCCTTTTAAATCTTGAATACCATCTATTTTTGAAGTATCACGAACATATACTTCACCCCAAACTGTAAGTAATGGTGTGGAACAATAATCCATATATTTAGCTCGCTCTTCCGTAAAAGCGACGCTAACCATCATATCAATTTCTTCATTTTTTATTTTTCTAAGTCCGTCATCCCAAGAGCCAAAAACATATTCAAATTTTATATTCTCATTCTTCTCTATTTCGCCGAGTGCATCAACATAAAACCCCTTTATCTCACCATCAGTATCTTTAAATATTGCAGGGTAATAATTAAATGCACCAACTCTAACTACTCTTTGTCCTTGTACATTCAGAAATACCGTAAGAACACAGAATATCGTTAAAAAAATCTTTCTCATTAGGCAGCTTATTTTAAGATACCAGTAAATATAACAAATATTTATGATCAAAAAAAGGCAGCTTTTAGGCTGCCTTTTGTAATATTTTAAATTGAAATCATTAAAGTTTAACGATCACACGACCGCGACTTTTTTTATCAATCATCTTATCAATATAAATATCTAGTTCATTTAAACTAGTTTCAATAACAACTTCGTCAAGAGCTTCGCAATGCCATTCTTTTGCTAACTTATCCCAAACTTTCTGACGCAAGGCCATCGGACAATTTTGAGAATCGATACCAATCAAGCTAATACCCTTCAGAATAAATGGGTAAACCGTTCCTTCCAAATCACCTGATCCAATATTACCACAACAAGTCACATTTCCCATAGGTTGACAAGCCTTCAAAAGAGTTGAAAGTACATTACCGCCTACCACATCGATAGCACCTGCCCACTTTGGTCGTAGCATTGGTCGTCCAGACTGATCATCTGTTTCAGTCTTGTCAATTCTGCTAGTGGCACCCAACTTCTTAAGAACTTCCTCACCATCATTCAAATCGGATGTTGCTGCAATCACTTCGAAACCTAACTTATTTAGAATACACACAGCAACAGCACCTACACCACCAAGAGCTCCAGTTACAACAACAGGTCCCATTTCTGGGGTTTGACCAGCAGCCAATAAACGCTCAACTGATAATCCTGCTGTAAAACCTGCAGTTCCAAAAATCATGGCCTGTTTCAAGCTGATACACTCAGGCTTACGCACCACCCAATCAGCAGGAACACGAATGTATTCGCTAAATCCTCCATCTGCATTCATTCCCAGATCATAAGATGTTACGATAACCTCATCTCCAGCTTTGAATCTTAAATCTGAAGATGCTTCAACTACTCCTGAAGCATCAATACCAGGCGTGTGAGGATAATTGCGTGTTACTCCCTTATTTCCAATACAAGAAAGTGCATCCTTAAAATTCAGTGATGAATATTTTACACGAACAAGTACATCACCCTCTGGCAAATCACTTAATTGACGTTCTTCAATTCTTCTGATATATTTTCCATCGGCTTCGTTTACACGCAAGGCCTTAAAAGTCTGTGTCGATTCCATAATTAATCTCAATTCTATTTGTACTAGATTATCCTTATCTTGTGCAAAGTTACGAGGAGTTTAACTATCAATCAAGAGCTTACATTTAGGTTTGTCACTAACATTCTTTTCGGAAACATTGATTTACAGGTCACTAATTATATTAAATTTTGGAAAAAGGCAACTGCCCCGTTGATACATTCATCAATTTCGTTAAAGGAAAACGAAAAGCTACCATTATATTGCACCTCAAGCAAGGCACCAAACGCTATAAAGAACTGGTAAAGCTCTTGCCTGATATCAGCGACCGTATGCTCAGCAAAAATTTGAAGGAATTGGAAGAAGCTGGCTTGATCAGCAGGAAAGCTTATCCAGTAATCCCGCCAAAAGTGGAATACAGTCTGACAGAATTGGGCGATGAAATTCAGCCTATCCTAAAATCGATGTTTAGAGGCGGAAGACTGTTTGAAAAAAAGATGGAAGAATAAATTGGAGTTTATGAATAAATAAAACGCATTAGTTTAAGATATAATCGCTTCACTCGGCAATTCATCACATAATTTAGGAAATACCAAACAACAGCTATCGTTGTAAGCGTAGGTATATAGCTAGGGTTCGATGGAATAAAATCTAAGTTCACCAATAGAACGGCAAATAAAATCACATAAAACATATACTTATTCACCTTCACATATCGCATAAACAGGGCCTCTTCAACTGCTATCTTCATATTCAATATCTGATTATCATTCCCGCCTATTTTCTCGTAAGCTAATATCGATTTATATTCATCTTTAAGAGATTCTTCTTTTTGATACACTTCGATTTTCAGTAAGGTGAAAATGAGTAAATCTTCGGCATGCTCAGCATTGCTCATATCTTTATCACTCAAAAAATGAATCCTCTGGTCAATTACTTGTATTGCTTTATCAAGCTTGTCGAGCTCTAGATAAGTCCTTGCAAATATTTCATACAAGCATTTAATTTTCTTATCGTCAAAACCATATGAATCAATCTCACTAAAAACAGACTCAAATTTCAGAATCAAGCGAAAATACTCCTTAAAGTATAGGTTTTCAATTTCTTGATACAATTCAGCGGAACTATTGATATTATTTTCTGACATTCTTTCCTCTTAGTTATAATAAAAAACGACAGATATTTATCTGCCGTTCTTTAATGTCTTTATATTAAAATTTATCCCTTAGCAATCAAATCAACTACCTTAAGAATAACATCAACTGCTTTCTGCATTGAATCAACAGGAACATATTCGAAGCGCCCATGGAAATTGTGCCCACCAGCAAATATATTTGGACAAGGTAAGCCCATATATGATAATCGGCTCCCATCAGTTCCACCACGAATTGGCACAATCATAGGGGTAACACCAACATCTTTCATAGCTTGTTCAGCAATGTCAACAATATACTTTACAGGCTCAACCTTTTCGCGCATATTAAAATACTGATCCTTCATTTGAAGACTCACACTCTCTTCGCCATACTTAGCACGAAGATCAGAACAAAATGTCTCGAACTTGTCTTTTCGAGTATTATAAGCCTCCATATCAAAGTCACGAATAATGTACTGTAACTTAGAATTCTCAACGCTGCCTTCCATTCCTAATAAATGATAGAAGCCTTCGTAATTTTCAGTTCTTTCTGGTACTTCATCCTTCGGTAACAAGGCTGCGAATTCCTGCATAATATGCATCGAATTAATCAACTTATCCTTTGCCATTCCCGGATGAACATTTCGTCCTTTAAAAGAAACTTCGGCATAAGCTGCATTGAAGTTCTCGAACTGCAACTCACCTATTTCACCACCATCAAGAGTATAAGCAAAATCAGCACCAAACTTCTCTACATTAAAAAAATCAGCACCTTGTCCAATTTCTTCATCAGGCGTAAAACCAATATGAACAGGACCATGTTTTATCTCAGGATGATTCAACAAATACTCTACTGCAGTCATGATCTCAGCAACACCAGCTTTATCATCAGCTCCTAGTAGAGTTGTTCCATCAGTTGTAATCAAAGTTTGGCCTTGATACATTTTCAAATCTGGAAAATCTGCCACCTTCATAATGATATTCTGCTCTTTATTAAGAACGATATCTCCTCCATTGTAATTTTCAACAAACTGAGGTTTGACATGCTTTCCTGTAAAATCAGGACTGGTATCCATATGAGACACAAAGCCAACTGTAGGAACAGTATTATCAATATTAGAAGGCAATACTGCCATCACATAACCATTCTCATCAAGAGAAACTTGACTCATACCCATCTCCTCTAGCTCTTTAACCAATTCCTGAGCCAAAACCATTTGCCCTGGAGTACTAGGTGTCAATCCTGTTTGAGTATCAGATTCAGTATCAAACTGAACGTATTTTATAAATTTATCTACAACTGCAGTCATTATATATAGGTATCTTATTATTAATTATAAGCGAATTATTTAAACATCATCAGACTTAAACTGGAAACCTAAGCGTTTACCTGTCTTAATTTTTGCATTCTGAATTTTTTCATCAATATCGGCCAATGCCAATATCTTAACATCATCGTAAGGAGGAACCAGTAAATCAAAATTCAATGAATAGTTAATGGCTGTTTCCACAATTTTTCTCAAACTATCTGCATCACTAATCGACTGAGACAAATCATTTTCAAGTAAACTCATTTGGCGCTTACCTTCTACTAAATAATGCTTTTCCTGATTGATAAAAATACGAGCAACTAGATAACCTAAATCTTCTGAGCGCTTATATTTAAAAGAATCATACAAGAAATTATAAATATTGATAACGCCAGAATAGGCATTATTTGGATTATGCTTCACATAGTCCTTATCCCAAACAGCATGATCTCTATCAAACTGAAAAACATTTGAATACATACTAAAAACAAGAATATCTGATGCCACTCGAATTTGAACCTCTGATTCTCCCCTATCCTCAAACTCCAACTTTACAGCATCAGACTCACCTTCAAGTTCAGCATTATATTCATCAACCAAATTGCCTAAGACCAGTTTCAAATCTGAGAAAACTTCAGCAGTATTCTTATAAACCAATTGTTTTAAAATAGATTTTTCGCGTATGGTCTGTAATATGGCTGATTTTGTATTGAGTATATTCATGCTATAGGGGTTTTATTAATCTTGGAAAAGGAATCATTCTTTTGATTCATCTGATAAAGGTAAAAAAAAACCGCCTCCGAAAAATCGGGGACGGTTATTTATAAGTTTAAATTTCGTTAAATAGCGAAATTTTAAAATCTAAATAAATCTAGACCTTAATATGACTTAGCAAAAACGACACGTTCTTTTGATGGTTTTCCTGTAACCATACAAACGCCTTCTTCCTGATCATTATCGAAAGGAATACAACGAATTGTTGCTTTTGTTTCATTTTTAATTTTCTCTTCAGTCTCATCTGTACCATCCCAGTGAGCTAAAAAGAACCCTGTTTTAGTTTCCAACAACTCCTTGAATTCTTCGTAAGTATCAACCTTAGTTGTTTTCTCTGCTCTGAAATCAAGTGCTTTTTGAAAGATGCTATTCTGAATTTCCTCAAGAAGGTTTTCGATCATGTCTTCAACACCATCAACTGCAACGGTCTCTTTAGTTAGAATATCACGACGAGCCAACTCAACCGTTCCATTCTCAAGATCGCGGGCTCCCATAGCTAAACGTACAGGTACGCCTTTCAATTCATATTGAGCAAACTTCCATCCTGGTTTACGGTTATCATTATCGTCAAACTTAACGGAGATACCTTTAGACTTTAGCTTAGCTACAATAGGATCAATTACCTCTGCAAGCTTTGCCAACTCTTCATCCTTACGGTAAATAGGTACAATCACAACCTGAATTGGAGCCAATTTTGGAGGTAAAACTAAGCCATGATCATCAGAGTGAGCCATAACTAAAGCGCCCATCAAACGAGTTGACACACCCCAAGATGTTGCCCAAACATAATCTTCTTTACCTTCTTTATTTGTAAATTTAACATCGAATGCCTTAGCAAAATTCTGACCTAAGAAATGAGATGTTCCAGCCTGAAGAGCCTTACCATCTTGCATTAAAGCTTCAATACAATAAGTATCTTTTGCACCTGCAAAACGTTCTGACGCTGTCTTTCTTCCTTTTAATACAGGAACAGCCATCCAACCTTCAGTAAAGTCACTATAAACATTAATCATTTGCTCAGTTTCAACCAAAGCTTCTTTTTCTGTAGCATGAGCAGTATGCCCTTCTTGCCAAAGGAATTCAGCAGTACGAAGGAATAAACGTGTACGCATTTCCCAACGCATAACATTCGCCCATTGATTAATTAAAATAGGCAAGTCACGGTATGATTGTATCCAGTTTTTATAGGTATTCCAAATAATAGTCTCAGAAGTTGGACGAATAATTAATTCCTCTTCTAAACGTGCATCAGGGTCAACAATAACACCTTTCCCATTAGGGTCGTTCATTAAACGATAATGAGTTACAACTGCACATTCTTTTGCGAATCCTTCTACGTGGTCAGCTTCCTTACTTAGAAATGACTTGGGAATTAAAAGAGGAAAATAAGCATTTTCGTGTCCAGTTTCTTTAAACTTGCCATCAAGTACGGCTTGCATTTTTTCCCAAATAGCGTAGCCATATGGTTTAATCACCATACAACCTCTAACTGCAGAATTCTCTGCAAGATCTGCCTTAATTACTAAGTCGTTATACCATTGCGAATAATTTTCGCTTCTACTGGTTAAAACTTTTGCCATTTTATATTGTTTTGGTATAGTATTTGCTATCTAAATAATACTTAAAAGTTCTTAAATTTTGTTTTTAATTAACAATTATCAGAAACTAAACTTAAGGCTTTCAAATTAGGCTACAAAAGTATAAAATATTATTAGATAATCATATTGAAGGCTAGACATGAAACTTTATAGATTGAATAATTATTAAACACATTTTAGGCTCGATTTTTGCTCTTGTTTAAACAGGTTGATAATCCAATCATAAAAATTACATCAAAGCTAAACCTTAAATCATATCCAGATGAAAGCATACTTTAAATTACTAATCGTTCCCTTGCTAATAGCAACGGCTTGTTCCCCATCCTATGTGGGAACATCAGCATTTCAGGATGATATTTATTACGTTCCTGGAGAAACATCTCTAATCGATACGGAAATGGCAGTCTATACGACTCATGCCGATAAAAAAGAACCGACTATCGAACAAACAACTAGAGTAGAACCTACAACTAAGGCTACTTTTAGCGATGATAGAGAATTTCAACTTATACAAGAGCAGTATCGTCAGATGCTTGCAAATGACTCAATTGAAGCCATTGACACGACCTTTTATAATGAAGAAGAAGGTTATTACATCAATGAATTTCAAGGTAGTGACTACGATCGAGAAGAGGCTGAAAGGCTAAGACAATGGTATCCACAAGGGTTTGGTTACTACGATAATAGTGGCTATAATATGGCTATGTGGTTAGCTGGTGATCCTAACTGGAATGTTTATGTTGACGGAGACAATGTTTGGTGGACACCTAGTTGGACAAACTTCAATCATTATAATGCATTCAGATTCTCACCTACACGTTATGGTCGAAATTTTGCTTACAACTACCCTTCCTACGGGTCAAGTTTCGGTTTTGGCTTTGGAATAGGTTCTGGATTCTACGACGATTTCTATTGGTCATTGAATTTTGGGTGGGGACACTCATATTACAATAACTATCCATATTATGGTCATAATAATCACCATGGTGATTACTACGGTTCTGAAAGACGTTCAAACAACTACTATGGTCATAGAACAAGCATGGGATCAAAAGCTGGTACAAATAGAGCTTATACAAATAGAAGCGCTGCAACGAGAACAAAAGGTACTGTAAGCCGTGTTAATCGCTCAGCTAATTATTCAAAATCAGGAACCACAACACGTCGCTCAGCAGTTACAGCTAAAGATGCTGTAAGAAGAAGTACTGCGGCACAAAAATATGGTTCTCGAAATAGCAGAAGCTCATATGGCAATCGTGTAGGTACAAGTACTAGAAGAACCAATACATCAGGTACTGTTAAACGTTCAAACTACCAAGGCACAACAACACGATATGGTACGCAAAATCGTTCGTCATACCAAGGAAATAAAAGAGGAACAACAACTAGAAGAAGAACTAGTAACTATACAAAACCTCGAAGTAATTCACGTCCTTCGTATAATAGTTCAGGTACAAAACGATCAACTAATGTGAGAGGGACAAGTACAAGATCATCTAGATACAGTAAGGTTAAAAGTACTCCTAGCTATAAGAGAAGCTCAACAAAAAATTCAACGAGAAGTTCTTCTAGCTCATACAAACCTTCAAGATCATCATCATCACGTTCTTCAGGAGCTGTTCGCTCATCAAGTTCTTCATCAAGATCATCTAGTGGCGGAAGCAGATCAACTAGTGGTGGAAGTTCTAGAAGAAAATAAACAATTACATCTGGATATGATTAACTCTTATTTTCTTAACCTACTATAAATACACATGACTATGAAAAGATATATCACATTATTATTCCTAACAGTCTTTTCAGGAATATTATACGCACAAACTGCAGATGACGCTCTGCGATATTCTCAACAACATTATACTGGAACAGCACGTTCAATGGCTATGGGTGGCGCCTTTGGTGCTCTAGGGGGAGATTTCTCTAGCATTGGTATAAATCCAGCAGGACTTGGGGTTTACCAAAGCTCAGAGTTCATGTTCACGCCTACAATGGAAATGAGAAAAAGTACCAGTGGCAATCTTGACGATGACAAATTCACTTTTGGGATTAGCAATATTGGTTATGTTGCCTTTATTAAACCTAGAATAACTTCTAAGGATGGCTGGCAAAATTTCAATTTTGGAATTGGCTACAATCGTATCAATAACTTTAGAAAATCTTCAATGTCTCATATACTAAATTCTGAATCAAGTATGTTGGATGTTTTTGAAGCAAATGCAGATGGTTTCGAATCTGCTCAACTAAACTCAATGACTGAAAGCTTAGCATACGAAACCTATTTATTGAATCCTCAAGATGAAAACCCTCTGGATTATGATCTACCTATCTTCCCTGGAGAAAGAATGAACCAAAGAAAAACCCTAGAAGAAAAAGGTCATATGGGTGAATTCAATATATCCTTTGGAGCGAATTATGCTCATAAATTTTATATAGGTGCATCTCTTGGTATTCAAAGTATTAATTATAAATCAACTGCGCGTTTTACTGAGAGTACACTAACAAACAGTTCATCAGATTTGAGTAATTATTATCTTGAAGAATATGTAAAAACAACAGGTGTAGGAGCTAATCTTAAGTTAGGTATTATTTACAAGCCTAATCAAAATATCAGATTAGGAGCTTCACTTCATACGCCAACCTTCTTCTCAATGGAAGACGAATTCCAGAATAAAATGGCTTCACATTTTAAAACACAAGATCTTGACGGTTATTCAAACTATGCTGATAGAACACAATTATCAAGCTACACGTATGACTATAGAACACCTATGAAATTCACTTTGAGTGGTGCCGTTGTTCTTTCAAAGAAAATGATTCTTAGTTTAGATTATGAATTTGTAGATTACTCAAATGCCAAATTTTCTGATGGACAAGATGATTTTGATTTCAATGGAACTACAGAAGCTCCAGAAGCGAATGATATCATTAAATCATCATATGAAAGTGTTGGTAATTTAAGAGCTGGTTTAGAATATAGATTATCATCAGCCCTTAGCTTACGAGGAGGTTTTGCAAATTTTGGAAACCCATACAAGGCAAGTTCAATTGATGAGTCTTATAATATCTATTCTGCAGGTTTCGGTATTCGACAAGGTAATTTCTTCTTCGATGCTGCCTACAGTTACTCAGATAAAGATGAATCTTACATATACTACAGTACTTCTACTGTTGATGGAGATATAATTTCTTCAGGTAAAGTAGACCTTCAAGACGAAAATCATCAGGTTAGATTAACTTTTGGATTTAAGTTTTAAGAAAATAGAAACCAGTCAGTTTAAAACTAAAAAAGCTCCCAATTGGGAGCTTTTTTTATACTATATAACTAATCGTCTATTATAGACTTCAGTCTTTACTTATCTGATCATACCTGCAGCAACAGTCTCGTTTGTTGCTTCATCAATTAAAATGAAACTTCCTGTATTGCGGTTTTTCTTATATGAGTCGAAGAATAAAGGCTTCGCTGTTTTTAACTTCAAACATGCGATATCATTTAGTCCTATAACTTTATCATCCGTTCTTTCTTCTAAAGAGTTAATGTCAACTTTGAAGTTTACATTACGAACCATACAACGTGTTTCGTTTGAAGTATGCTTAATGGTATATTTACCACCAGTCATCATAGGACGTTCATTCATCCAACAAACCATAGCATCAAATTCTTGCTCCATATTAGGAACATTATCTGCAGCTACAATCATATCTCCACGCGATGTGTCAATCTCATCACTTAATCTTAGCGTTACAGATTGAGGCGTAAAAGCTATATCTAACTCACCATCCAGCGTATCAATCGCTTTAATTGTAGTCTCTCTTCCAGAAGGTAACACTTTTACTTTATCACCTGGCTTGAAAACACCACTTGCTACACGACCAGCGAATCCACGATAGTCATGATACTCATCACTCTGAGGACGGATAACATATTGCACTGGGAAACGAGCATCTTCATGATTTCTATCATCAAGAATTTCAATAGTTTCCAATAGATTCAATAAGGTCTCACCCTTATACCAATCCATATTTTCAGAAGCATCTACCACATTGTCTCCAAATTTGGCTGAGATAGGAATAAATCGAACATCTTTAATATTCAATTTATCAGCAACCCTCTGATATTCGTTTTTAATGGTTTCATAAGTCTCTTCTGAGTAACTCATCAAATCCATCTTATTGATACAAACAATAAGGTGAGGAATTTGCAACAAGTTAGCAATATAAGAGTGACGTAGAGTTTGCTCAATAACACCATGACGAGCATCAACCAAAATAAGGGCACAGTTTGCTGTAGAAGCTCCTGTTACCATATTTCGTGTGTACTGAATATGACCTGGTGTATCAGCAATAATAAATTTACGCTTTGGAGTCGCAAAATAACGGTAAGCGACATCAATGGTGATCCCTTGCTCACGCTCGGCTCTTAAGCCATCGGTAAGTAAAGCAAGATCCACCTCAGTATCACCACGCTTTTTACTAGAAATTTCAATAGCCTCCATTTGATCTTCAAAAATGGCTTTACTATCGTATAACAAACGTCCAATTAGAGTACTTTTTCCGTCATCAACACTACCTGCAGTAGTGAAACGTAAAAGCTCCATATCTAAATATCCTGATGTTTTATCTGACATATCTTTTCTTTAATGATAATTGGTTAATGATTAATGATCAGAAATCATTTAGCATTAAACACTAATAATTAATAATGGATAATTAATAATTATTTTAAAAATACCCTTCTTTTTTACGATCTTCCATGGCAGCTTCCGAACGCTTGTCGTCATGGCGTGTACCACGTTCAGTAGTTCTTGTAGCAGCTACTTCTTCAATAATATCTTCAAGAGTATTTGCCTCTGACTCAATAGCACCTGTACAAGTCGCATCACCAATAGTTCTAAAACGAACGATTCTTTTTTCAACTTTTTCTGTATCGCGCATTGGAATAAAATCAGAAGCTGATAATAGGTTACCATGACGTAAGAAAACATCGCGTTCGTGAGAGAAATAGATATTAGGAATGTCAATATTCTCTAGATAGATATATTGCCATACATCCATCTCAGTCCAGTTAGAAATTGGGAAAACTCTAAAGTGCTCACCCATGTTCTTCTTACCGTTAAATAAGTTCCAAAGCTCAGGTCTTTGATTTTTAGGATCCCACTGACCGAACTCGTCACGGTGAGAGAAGAAACGCTCTTTTGCTCTGGCTTTTTCCTCGTCACGACGACCTCCACCCATTGCACAATCAACTTGCAACTCTTCAAGTCCATCAAGTAGAGTTACAGTTTGTAATTTGTTTCTACTTGCATCAAAACCTGTTTCTTCAATAGCTTTTCCTTGATTAATAGAATCCTGAACGTAACGTACAATTATACGAGTACCAGTCTCTTCCATCAATCTATCACGAAATTCAATTGTCTCAGGGAAATTGTGCCCAGTATCAACATGCATTAAAGCAAAAGGTACTTTCGCAGGTGCAAAAGCTTTTCTTGCCAAATGAAACATGATAATCGAATCCTTTCCTCCCGAAAATAACATTACGGGATTCTCGAATTGAGCTGCAACTTCACGAATCACATAAATCGATTCAGCTTCCAGTTCTCTTAAGTGATTTATATTGTATTCATTCATTCGAAAAAATTTTATTTACTCTTCTGTGATCAAATTCGATCACCAGTATAATACGTTTATATATTCTTTAATTAACTAAGCCTGCTTAATATCTTTTAGAATTGCTTCTACTAAGCATTCTACAGATTTTTCAATCGTCATCTCTGCCGTTTTAATTTCTAAGAAAGCATTTTCAGGGGCTTCAAAAGGTGCATCTAAACCTGTAAAGTTTTTAATCTCACCATTACGTGCTTTTTTATACAAGCCTTTGACATCCCTCTTTTCACACTCCTCGTAAGATGCATTGACATAGATTTCTCTAAAATCGGCATCTCCAATAATCTCTTTAGCTTGTTCTCTTATTGCAAGAGTTGGACTAACAAAGCAATTAATAGTAATGATACCACAATTAACAAACAGCTTTGAAACTTCGGCTATACGACGAATATTCTCTGTTCTATCCTCTTCAGAAAATCCTAGATTTTTATTAATTCCAGTACGAATATTATCTCCATCTAGAACTTGAGTTAAAAACCCTCTTCTCTGAAGCTCCTTTTCTAACCCAATTGCAATTGTTGTTTTTCCAGATCCAGAAAGTCCAGTCATCCAAATAACACGAGCTTTTTGATTTAAAAATTGTTCCTTCTCATCTCGACCAATAATTCGGTCGAAGACTGGATGAATATTAGTTGCTTTGGTGGTCATTAATTTATTTTATATGAACTCAATCAGTTGCTAATTAGCCAATAAAATCTATCAAGAAGATTAATTTCTCCTTTTTAGGTTCTGAATTAGTAAAGACAGAAGAATCTGATTAAGAGTTCCCTATTTGCTAATAATGCCTATTTGTGAAATAAATCTCAAGTCAAGGCGTTCCAAAAAATCAGACACAAATGTACAATTTCTATGGTGATTATAAAAATTTTAGACTAGGAATACACAAGCTAGATTTTACGGTAAAAAAAGAAGTTTTTATCCTTTATTAGAAATAAAGTAATACTGACTCAATGACTTGAATAATAAGCACAAAAAAAGCTCCCTTTGGTAGGGAGCTTATAAAATTACATGTTAGATAAGTAGACTATTTACAGTCACATCTTTCATCAAAGCTCTTATTATACTGTTCCATAGCTCTAAAACTCATACCCATATTCGAGAATCCTCCATCGTGAAATAGATTCTGCATGGTTACCTTTTTAGTTAAGTCAGAGAACAAGGTAATACAGTAATTTGCGCATTCCTGAGCATCAGCATTTCCAAGTGGTGACATACGTTCTGAGAAGTCAATTAGCTTATCGAAACCTTTTACACCACTACCAGCAGTTGTCATAGTAGGCGACTGTGATATTGTGTTAACTCGAACGTGTTTTTCGCGACCATAAATGTATCCAAAACTACGTGCGATAGACTCCAACATAGCTTTTGCATCGGCCATGTCGTTGTACTCATACATGGTTCTTTGTGCAGCTGCATAAGTTAAAGCTACAATTGATCCCCATTCTGCAACAACATCCATTTCCTTAGCTTTCTGAATCACTTTGTGGAAAGAGATAGCAGAAACATCCAATGTTTTTTTAAGGTATTCGTAGTTCAACTCATCGTATGAATTTCCTTTACGAACGTTTGGTGACATACCAATTGAGTGAAGAATGAAATCAACAGGACCTCCTAAAAGCTCCATCGATTTTGTATATAAATTCTCCAAATCTTCAGGATTAGTAGCATCAGCAGCAATAACATGTGCATTACATTTTTTTGCTAGCACATCGATAGTTCCCATTCGAATGGAAACGGGTGTATTTGTTAAGACGATCTCAGCACCTTCTTCAACAGCCAATTCAGCAACTTTCCATGCGATTGACATTTCGTTTAAGGCACCAAAGATGATTCCTTTTTTTCCTTTTAATAAGTTATAGGACATAATTTGAAATTTTCAATTTTATCAACTACAAATTTAACCAATATTATTTAGAATAATTCAAGAAAAGAACATTTATTAAGACTGAATAAATTCTCTAATCACATATGCAACAATAGATCTACCTAGCTAACAAAACCTTAGCATTTTCCATTGCCGCTTGAGTCATATCTGCACCACTAAGCATCTTTGCTAATTCTTCAATGCGACTTTCTCTATCTAAAAGAACAATATTTGAGTATGTTTCCAACTCATCATCAGCCTTGTAAACTTTATAATGATAATTGCCTTTACTGGCAATTTGAGGTAGGTGTGTAATACTAATTACCTGAATATTTTCAGCCATATCTCTCATAACAACTCCCATCTTATCAGCAATTTCACCTGAGACGCCTGTATCAATTTCATCAAACACAATAGATGGCAAAGCAGTCGAAGCTGATATTAAATATTTAATACTCAGCATCAGTCGAGACATTTCTCCACCAGACGCTACCTTTGATATTTCTTCAAGATGCCCGTTCTTATTGGCAGAGAAAAGAATTCTAATGAAATCCCTTCCTAAATACTGATATTCTTCAGCAATAGTTTGATCAAACTTGATTTTTGCGTGGGGAATCCCCAATTGAATCAATTGAGATTCCAATGCTTTTTCAATTTCTGGAATCACAGCCTTTCTACTTTTACTAAGCTTTACAGAAGCTTTAGCAAGTTTTGTATCCTGCATCTGCAATTGCATCTTTAATTCTTCAATCAAATCATCACTCGAAGATATCTTTCTTACTTTATCATCCAACTCTTCTCTTATTAGAATAAGATCTTGCACAGAGTCCACTCGGTGCTTTTGCTGAAGACTATAAATAGCATCTAATCTTTCATTCAAAAAGGTGATTCTTGAAGGATCAAACTCCATCGATTCGTAACTACTTTCAAGTTCAGAGGATAAATCTTGTAATTCTATGCACGAGCTTTCAAATCGATTATAAAATTCTTCCCCTTTAGAAAATACATTCTGGACTTGTCCGACTGTTGAACGTGCCTCTTTCAACAAAGAAATAATAGAGAGCTCGCCATCACTAAGTAAATTTAAGGCCTTAAATAAATTAGACTTAATTTCTTCGGCATGGTTCAAAGTTTCAAGCTCAGTTTCCATATCAACTTGCTCACCTTCTATCAAGTTAACTTCAATCAATTGCTGTAATTGAAACTGGTAATAATCTAGATCAGATTTTTCTTTACGAGCAATCTCTTCTTGGCTTTTCAACTCTCGTTTGATATCCTGATAGGCTTCAAATTGAACTTGATAATCATTCAATAAAGGAGCATGTTGTGCATAAGTATCAACAATCCCCATTTGATACTCAGGATCACTTAGAGAGAGGTTCTGATTCTGAGAATGTATATCAATCAGCCTAAGCCCCAATTCTTTTAACACTTTAATGCTAACTGGAGAATCATTTACAAAAGCACGGGTCTTACCATTAGGTAACACTTCACGTCGCAAAATCGTATCTTCTTCATATTCCATTTCAACTTCAGCAAAAAACTTTTGCAAGTGGTATTTTGAAATATTAAAATTAGCCTCTATAGTACATTTGCGATCTTTATCTTTCAGAATATTGGTTTCTGGTCGTTGACCTAAAACCAATCCTAAAGCACCCAACAAAATAGATTTACCAGATCCTGTCTCACCTGTTATAATCGAAAATCCATTATTGAAGTCAATCTCAATCTGATTTATTAGAGTATAGTTTTGTATGGCTAAGGATTGAAGCATATTATATTTAGAATATAAGTTTAGTAGCAATAATTGAAATAGATATCTCGGCTTACTTAAGTATTTTCTTATACTTGTTCAGGTTTGCTGGGTCGATATCACTTAAAATATTGTAAGCACGTTTTTTCTCATCATTAAACGACTCCGTAAATATTTTAACCAACTCATCTGCTTTAGCATCGAAAAATATCTGAAGAATAAATGAACCTGGCTTAGCACGATGAGCTTTCTGTAATAAACGTAAAGATTCTGCAATCTCAGAACGTCCATCAGTTAGCTTATCTGACATTTTATCCAAGCCTAAACGGTGATAACGATAGATACATTCACGTACGGGTCGATAGGAATTATTCAATATATTTTCAATTAACCAATACCTATTACTCTTGCTTTCAAAAGATTTCCAACCTGGGTATTTTACATTTTGCATCTTATTCACGATAGCTTCTGCTTTTGTAAAATAGGGTGTCCCTCCTTCTAAGGCAAACGAGTCGTAATCAAGTCCAACAATAATATTGGCATAATAAGCTAAAAGAGCAGTTAAGCTAGTAGGAGTATTAGACTCGTTATAGTCCAAGGCTTGATATTCAGCATATTTAAAATGAATATCATTGTCTTTAAAATTTAGAAGAACTGTATTAAATGATGAGTTAAAAACAGGACGTCGTGCCTGAATTTGCATTGTTCCTTTAAATTCATCAGAGGAAATCTGATCTGTAAGGTTTATTAGAATATTACATTCTATTTTCTCATCCTGATCGTAAACATGATCGGTCCAACTTCTATTATTAACAAACTCATACACTGCGGTCTGCATTGTTCTAAAAACCTGTTTATTAGTTCCTTGAATTTGCTGACTCACAACCTGAATATTACATCGCAATTCTTGTGATTTCACATTTGAGGCAGAGAATATAACAAGTAATAGAAAAAGTAATTTACGCATATTCGAATTTTTCAAAAATTAAGACTAAAGTTAATCAAAACAAATGAGCAGTCAAGCCTATAAACCTAACTAAAGAAATTTCCAATTATTGTTTAGATATATAAGTATGGAATGAGCTCTAGTAATTCTGATTCAGAATTAACTCATCAACAATATCTTTTGCGACTTGTGACTTTGGTTTCAAATCATACTTTTTCACTTGACCATTACGAGAAAAAATTGTGATTTTATTGGTGTCATGCTGAAAACCAGCTCCTGAATCATTCAATGAGTTCAGAACAATTAAGTCCAGATTCTTTTTCTCAAGCTTTAACTGTGCATTTTGCTCTTCATTATTGGTTTCTAAAGCAAATCCAACTAAAAATTGTTTATCCGTTTTAATCTGTCCTAGTGAGGCAGCAATGTCTTTTGTTGGAGTTAATTCAATCGTATAATTCGATTTTTCGCGCTTAACTTTTGCATTTACAGGATTAAGTGGCGTAAAATCAGCAACAGCAGCTGTCATTATAGCTCCATCACAATTTGAGAAGTGTTCAAAAGAAGCATCATACATTTCCTGCGCGGAGATAACATCGATTCTATGTATGTTGGGATGATTGGTTTGGCATGCAGATGGCCCAGAGATGAGAGTAACTTGAGCACCCTCCTCAGCTAGTTTTTCAGCAATTGAAAAACCCATTTTGCCAGAAGAAAAATTACCAATAAAACGAACAGGGTCGATCTTTTCGTAAGTCGGCCCTGCTGTTATCATGACCTTTTTGTCAATTAGTCTTTTTTTTTTGAAGATAAGAATCCCTTGAGTTTCTCAACAATTATTTCAGGATCTTCCATACGGCCTTTCCCGAATAGACCACTAGCAAGCTCACCACTTGAAGGCTCAATAAAGCTATCTCCATATGATTTTAAGATATCCATATTACGAAGTGTAGCAGGATGCTTAAACATATCTAAATCCATAGCAGGTGTATGAACCACAGGGCATTTAGCTGACAAGTATGTTGTCAACAACAGATTATCGCAAATACCATGTGCCATTTTAGCCATTGTATTTGCTGTTGTTGGTGCAATTAATAGTACATCAGCCCATAATCCTAGGTCTACATGACTATTCCACTCACCATCATCGTGCTTGAAAAAATCGCTTAAAACAGTATTTTTAGATAGAGTTGCCATGGTTACCGGAGAGATGAACTCTTTAGCCAATGGGGTCATTATTACTTTCACCTGAGCGCCTTCTTTCACAAGTAAGCGCACCAAAGTTGCAGCCTTATATGCAGCGATACTTGCTGTAACGCCAAGTATTATTTTCTTATCTTTTAACATAAGGTATAAAACTAAAAAAGTTCCCTGTTTCGAGGGAACTTAAATATTAAAGCAAAATTTTACTTATTAGTTTTGATTTCGTTTGCAGGATTTCTGTAATAAACGTCACCATTTATAAATTCCTCAACCGCAATTAATGTCGGTTTTGGTAAACGCTCATAATATTTCGAGATCTCGATTTGCTCGCGATTTTCGAAAACTTCCTCCAAATTATCAGTAAAAGATGCAAATTCTTGAAGTTTCTTATTCAGCTCTGTTTTAAGCTCTACAGCAATCTGATTAGAACGCTTTGCCATAATCATCACTGATTCGTAAGCATTTCCTACTTCTCTGCTCAACTCTGTAACATTTCGTGTAATGGTTGAACCTGCTGCATTCGTTTTTTTGTAATCCATACTGTCAAAGAATTATTATCTATTGGTTTATTTTTAGTTCAGCTTGCAAAAATACAATTTTTTAATAGTTTTCCTCTAATTTATAACTAATTATCTTCTTTTGCAGATTTATCTTTTCCAAAATAAGCTTCAATCTCATTGATCATACGCTCCGTATCCTTCTGGTACTTGCTTTTTGGAAACTCATCTACAAAAGCAAAATATTCTTCTTTAGCCAAATTGAAACGCTCATTTTGCTTTTCATCAACCGATAATATAGCATATTCAAAGCGAGATTCTAAAAGCATAAACAGAAGCTCTTCACGATAGGATGAACCTGGATAATCTTTAATTGCATTATCTAATGCGATAATTGCTGATGGAAAATGCCCTCTATCAAAATAGTTACGAGCACTTAAGTAAGATTTATAAACCAATTTATCTTGTAACTCATCTATCAGTTTATTCCCTTCCTCAATTCGAGTTGAGTTTGGATAACGATTAATATACAATTGTAATGCATCAATGGCATCTTGCGTTGAAGTTTGATCCAATCGAGGCTTTGGCGATTCTTTATAATAACAATAGGCACTCATATACAAACACTCTTCTGAATAAGGACTATCAGGAAAATTCTTAACAAAGCTACGGAAATAGTAACCACCTGTTATAAAATCTGACATACCGTAAGCACAATAAGCACTATAATAGCTCACCGTTTCAGCTTTGCTTGTTCCTCTAAACACAGGAGTTAGTTCTTCGAAAAGCGTTGCAGCTTTCACATACTGTTCTTCGTTATAATATACAATGGCTTTCTTGTATTTCAGAGTAGTATCATTACTCTTCAGAAGTTTTTGATATTCGCTACATCCAGCTAAAAGCGTAGAAAGAAGCACGATCAACAAAAGGATTTTTTTCATAGGTATAAGGACTCTACAATTTTCGTATCATGCAAAGATAGAATTTTCCGCCAATTTTGAACATTTCACACTATCATATTGTTGCATTTACATATTTTTAACAAGACTATCAAGTAGATAGATATTCACAATCTTTTTTCAATGTATTAAACCAATACTTAGTCTATAACACAATAAGTGAAAAAGGCTATAAACATAGTGTTCTCAGCTTAATATCATTTATTATTAAATAGTGAGCAAAATCTACTGCATCTATCTCTTGATTTTTTTTTATAAAATGTTACTTTTGCACAGTTATGAATTCATTTCGAAAATTTTTCCGTTCTGAATCCCATAACTCCATTCAGAATATTTAAAATTCAAAAAAAGCATAGACTGTGGATATATTTGACAAAGTTACCTCAAAAAAAGGAAATCTAGGGCAATACGCTAAGCAAGCTCATGGATATTTTGCATTTCCTAAATTGGAAGGCGAAATTGGATCAAGAATGAAATTTCGTGGTAAAGAAGTCTTAACATGGAGTTTGAATAACTACATCGGATTAGCAAATCACCCTGAAGTAAGAAAAGAAGATGCTGAGGCAGCTGCAAGATGGGGATTAGCATATCCAATGGGAGCTCGTATGATGTCCGGTCAAACAAGTCGCCACGAAGAGTTAGAAGCTCAATTGGCTGATTTCGTTAAAAAACCAGATGCCTTTCTTTTAAATTTTGGATACCAGGGAATGGTTTCTATCATCGACGCTATGGTTAATCGTCATGATGTTATCGTTTATGACTCAGAGTCACATGCATGTATCATGGATGGTTTGAGACTTCACCAAGGGAAACGTTTCGTTTACTCTCACAACGATATGGAAAGCCTTCACAAACAGCTTGAGCGCGCTACAAAGTGGACTGAGAACACTGGTGGTGGCATTCTAGTGATTACTGAAGGTGTATTCGGCATGGCTGGAGACCTTGGTAAATTGGATGAGATTTGTGATCTTAAGGATGATTTCAATTTCCGCTTACTAGTTGATGATGCACACGGATTTGGTGTGATGGGAAAAACTGGTGCTGGTGCGATTGAACATTTCGGTGTTGAAGATAAAGTAGATTTACACTTTAGCACTTTTGCTAAAGCAATGGCTGGTATCGGTGCTTTTATCGCGTGTAGCGAAGAAGTTGGTACTTACCTAAGATATACAATGAGATCTCAAATTTTTGCGAAATCATTGCCAATGCCTATCGTAGAAGGATCTCTTAAGCGCTTGGAGTTACTTAAAAATTCTCCGGAATTGCGTGAGAAACTTTGGAACGTAACTAATGCTTTGCAAGAGGGATTAACAAAAGCTGGATTAAATATTGGAGTAACAGAATCTCCTGTAACACCAGTTTATTTATCGGGTAGTGTTGCTGAGGGAACTCAGGTTACAATGGATCTTAGAGAGAATTATAATATTTTCTGTTCTATCGTAGTTTATCCTGTAATTCCTAAAGGACAATTATTACTACGTTTGATTCCAACAGCAACTCATACGCTTGAGGATGTTGAGTACACTGTAAACGCATTTAAGGATGTAGCTGCTAAATTAAAAGAAGGTAAGTATAGCAATGAAAAATTTGCTGATATCTTCAAGCAATAAGCACACTATTGATATAAGTAAAAGCGACACCAGCTGGTGTCGCTTTTTTTGGCTTAAAACTCATCTTAGACATTAAAATTCACGCATATAAAAAAAGGATCGCTTCCGAAGAAACAATCCTTATACTTTTATGCTCATATAATTCATAAATGAATTTTCTGAGCGAGAAACGAGACTCGAACTCGCGACCCCGACCTTGGCAAGGTCGTGCTCTACCAACTGAGCTATTCTCGCAATTTCTTTTTTTTTATAAATCAGAAAAGAAAAACTGATTCGAGCGAGAAACGAGACTCGAACTCGCGACCCCGACCTTGGCAAGGTCGTGCTCTACCAACTGAGCTATTCTCGCAATTTCTTTTTTTTTATAAATCAGAAAAGAAAAACTGATTTGAGCGAGAAACGAGACTCGAACTCGCGACCCCGACCTTGGCAAGGTCGTGCTCTACCAACTGAGCTATTCTCGCAATTTCTTTTTTTTATATAAATCAGAAAAGAAAAACTGATTTGAGCGAGAAACGAGACTCGAACTCGCGACCCCGACCTTGGCAAGGTCGTGCTCTACCAACTGAGCTATTCTCGCAATTTACGCTCTATTCTCAATCGTTATTGAGAAAACAAATCGAAGAATAAATATTAAGTATTATCCTTGTCAATTGCGATGCAAATATAGGTATTCTCTACGTTTCAGCAAGTTTTTCATCAAAAAAATAACAATAAAAAAACACCTCTGAATTTCAGAGGTGTTTTTGAATATATCTATCAAAATGTAGAATAACTCTTACATTAAGAAACTCAATAGAATACCAGCTCCTACTGCTGAACCAATCACACCAGATACGTTAGGCGCCATTGCATGCATTAACAAGTGGTTTGTTGGATCATTCTCCAATCCCATCACTTGTACTACACGAGCACTATCAGGAACAGCAGATACACCAGCCGCACCAATCATTGGATTGATAGGACGATCTTTTGGTGAAAGAAGGTTCATAACCTTAGCAAACAATACACCACCAGCTGTTGCAACAATAAATGATGCAGCACCCAATACGAATATCAAAATTGAATCGGGAGTTAAGAATACATCAGCCTGTGTTGATGCACCAACAGTAACACCAAGCAAGATTGTAATGACATTAATCAATGCATTACTTGCAGTTTCAGCTAAACGGTTGGTTACAGTTGATTCTTTTAGTAAGTTACCAAAGAACAACATACCCAACAATGGAACTGCAGTTGGTGAGATGTAAGCTGTTAATAATAGACCAATAACAGGGAACATAATTTTCTCAAGACGAGTTACGGCACGTGGTGCTTTCATCTTAATCATTCGTTCCTTCTTAGTTGTCAACAAATTGATAATTGGAGGCTGAATAACAGGAACCAAAGCCATATACGAATAAGCCGCAATCGCGATAGGACCGATCAAGTTCTTCACGGTTTCACCGTTAGCCATCACATTCATACCATTAGCTAACTTAGACGAAAGGAAAATCGCTGTAGGACCATCGGCACCACCAATAATTCCAATAGCTCCTGCCTCTGGTGGCGCAAAGCCTAACCAAAGAGCTCCCAAGAATGTAGCAAAGATACCAATCTGAGCTGCAGCTCCAAGAATCATCAAACGTGGGTTTGATATTAATGAAGAGAAGTCAGTCATAGCACCAATTCCTAAGAAAATCAAAGGAGGATACCATCCTTGCAATACACCTGAGTACAGTAAGTTCATTACTGATCCTGGCTCATAAACACCTAACTTTAGGTTAAAGTCTACAGCTTGGAACATTGGAATATTACCAATCAAAATACCTGTTCCAATAGGAATAAGCAATAATGGCTCGTAATCGTACTTAATAGCTAAGAAAAGGAAGAAGATCCCGATTAGCATCATCAATAAGTGACCAGCCGTTACATTAGCAAAACCAGTAAACTCGTAAAAGTTTTTTAATCCAACTACGGCATCTGACTCGTGAGCGCAATTAAATTCAGCATTGTCACCAAACTTAAGAACATCATCACTAATTTGAGCTACACGTGTCCCTAAATCAAGGTTCTCGGTAGATATCCAATAAGATCCTGAGTTTGAGTTTGGATTTCTATTCTTACTAAGGTGCTGAACATTTTTCTTATTAAAGGTCATAATAACCTTATTAGCTTCAATAGTCCAGTGTCCTGTAAAACGCTGCTTAATTGAATCCATAGTAAACGTTTTGTCTGCTTGGAATTCAAAAATCTTATAACGTTTTACTGTTCCTCTACTTTCATCACCTAAGGCATTTGGAATATAACCATCTTGATGATTGATCCATTTCCCTTCAGTTAATTGTTCCTTGACAGTCCCCGTATTTTGAGCTAGAGATGAGAAAGCCATCCCTAGCATCAAAACAAGTGAGAATATCATTTTATATAGGTTTCTCATTACGTTGTATTTGACTTAATTTGATTTACCCTATTTCAATAAGTACATCATCCTGAAGTACTGCATCTCCAACATTTACTTTAATAGCTTTAACAGTACCAGCTTTTTCAGCCAATACGTTGTTTTCCATTTTCATGGCTTCCATTACAAGTAAAGTGTCACCAGAACTAATTGCATCACCTACAGCAACACCAATTTTTATGATAGTACCCGGAAGAGGAGCTTTAACTGCTGAAGCACCTGCAGATTTCTTAATCTGACCTTCACCTGGCTTGTTAATGACAGGTCTACGAATCAACTGAGGTGTTTTATTAGCTTTTTCATCAACTTTAATCTCAACATCGTAAACAGTACCGTTTACTTCAATTTGAGCATTTGAACCTTCGATCTCTTTGATATCAACATCGAAATCTTGTCCTTTTATAGTAAATTTGAACTTTTTCATCGTCTTATCTTGGTTGATTCATTACTCCATAAATCTTAGAACTCCATGGAGAATAATTCTTAGTTACTTTCTTAATGGTAATAATATTGCTCTCTTCATCGTGAATCTGATCGAAGTGCATGTAAAGTGCCATAGCAATTGCCGCATTCACATTTCCTTCAATATCCAAATTCTCACTGTTCGAACTTGACTTACCTTGCTTTTTAAGCTTCGATCTAAGATTGATTTGCAAAAGCTTAGGCAGGTTTACAAAAACAATAACCAAGGCTATCAAAGCGGTAAATACAATACCGTATCCAACCAAGGCAATTGTCCATCCACCCTGACTTCCAATCGATAATAAATTGATATAACTCATAGTTTATTATTTTTTACAATGGAATATTTGAATGCTTTTTAGCTGGATTACATTGCTTCTTAGTCTGTAAAGATTGGAAGGCACGAATCACTCTAAAACGTGTATTACGAGGCTCAATCACATCATCAATGTAACCGTATGAAGCTGCATTGTATGGATTAGCAAATTTCTCGTTATACTCTATCTCTTGCTCGTTAATGAATTTAGTTTTCTCATCATCATTAAGCTCCATCATTTTTCTACCATGTAGTACTTCGATAGCACCTTTAGCACCCATTACTGCAATCTCAGCTGAAGGCCAAGCGTAATTTAGGTCGCCACGTAGTTGCTTACAAGACATTACATCATGAGCACCACCATATGATTTACGTAAAGTGATTGTTACTTTAGGAACAGTAGCTTCACCATATGCAAACATTAGTTTCGCACCGTGAGTAATAATACCACCGAATTCTTGACTTGAACCTGGAAGGAATCCTGGAACGTCAACTAAAGTAAGGATAGGAATATTGAAACAGTCACAGAAACGGATAAAACGAGCAGCTTTTCTTGAAGACTCAATATCAAGAACACCAGCAAGGAAATTAGGCTGATTGGCAACAATACCTACTGGCATACCACCCATTCTTGAGAAACCTACAAGAATATTCTTTGCATAGTGACGGTGAACCTCTAGAAACTCAGCATCATCAACAACAGAATAAATTACATCCTTCATGTCATAAGGCATGTTAGGATTAGCTGGAATAATCTCATTCAATACATCTTCTAATCTATCGATAGGGTCAGTACAGTCAGCCAAAGGAGCTTCTTCAAGATTATTCGAAGGCATAAAAGATAACAGCTTACGAATAATCATGATACCTTCTTCTTCGTCTTCCAATTTGAAGTGAGAAACACCTGATTTTGAAGCGTGCATATGTGCACCACCCAAAGCTTCAGTTGTAATATCTTCACCAGTCACAGTCTTAACAACCTTAGGACCAGTAACGAACATGTATGACTTCTCTTCAGTCATCATGATAAAGTCAGTTAATGCAGGAGAATAAACTGCTCCACCAGCACAAGGACCGAAAATTGCAGAAATCTGAGGAATAACTCCAGACGCCATAATGTTTCTTTGGAAAATCTCAGCATAACCAGCAAGAGCAGTTACACCCTCCTGAATACGAGCTCCACCTGAATCATTCATTCCAATACAAGGTGCACCAACTTTCATTGCCATATCCATAACCTTGCAAATCTTCTGTGCAAAAGTTTCAGATAAAGAACCACCAAATACTGTAAAATCCTGAGAGTATACAAAAATCAAACGTCCATCTACAGTACCTTGACCTGTAATAACACCATCGCCTAAGAATTTAGTCTTCTCCATACCAAAATTGGTACAACGATGAGTCACAAACATATCGAATTCTTCGAAACTGCCTTCATCCAAAAGCATCTCGATTCGTTCACGAGCAGTATACTTACCTTTCTTGTGCTGAGACTCAATACGCTTCACGCCTCCGCCAAGTTTAGCTTCAGCTCTTAAGTCAATTAACTTCTTAATTTTATCCTGACTAGCCATAACTTCTATTAGTTATAATATATAATAATTGAGTATTCTTATTTATTTCCACAAAGCTCAGTCAAAACTCTTTGAGTTGACTTAGGGTGTAAAAAGCCAATAGTTAAGCCTTCAGCTCCACCACGAGGAGTCTTATCAATCAACTGACATCCTGCTTCTTCAGCATCATTCAATGCTTCTTGAACATCTTCCACAGCAAATGCTAAGTGATGCATACCGCCACCTGTCTTCGCTACGAATTTACCAATTGGCCCTTCAGGATCAGTAGACTCAAGTAATTCGATTTTTACATCACCCACTTTGAAAAATGCAGTCTTTACTTTCTGATCAACAACTTCTTCAATAGCATAACACTCTAATCCTAATACTTTCTCGTAAAATGGAATAGCTTCTTCTAAGCTTTTAACAGCAATTCCGATGTGCTCAATATGTGTCGGTTTCATAATTAAATTATATTTTGATTGAATAATTTTCGTGACAAAAATATTGAAATGAAAAACGATAATCAACGTTTTCTTTGATTATTATACTTGTTCTTCAACATGTTCAAATAAGTAAACTCAAACCAGCCTTTCTAAATTGATACAAAGACTGTTACATAATACAAAAATTGCTTGGTATTTTTCAAAACAAAGCTCAAACCTGATTGAAATTCAGCATATACGAAAACCTTTGCACTATTCTTAATTTTCATTTTAACAAATGAAGATGGTTTTCGCCTTTTTAGAAAAAAAAAACAGTTTCCGAAATATAGAGTCAGCTATTTTTTAACAAGGGATTAGTCTTCAAACTCATTTTTTGCACTCAAAACCGAACACCGTTTCAAAATAAGCCAGAACAAATCATCCTTTCAATTTACATCTACGCAATTTAAGACCTCTTTACAACACAAGCAAAACAAATAAGCATATCACTATTGTTTCAACCTAAGAATCAGATCAATCAAGAAAATATTATTTCTCATTAAAAAAGAAGGCTGTTTTACAAAAACAGCAGCATTAAAAACATTGATTTTCCCTTATCTCGGCTCTACAAAATCAAACTCTTTAACTATATTTGCAGCGAAATCTGCTTTCAACCAATTTTTATAAAAAATTTAAGATGATACTATTCTTTAAAAAAGGTAAAGTTCATTACGGAGTACATTGTTCTCTCGAATTAAATGCAATTGACACAGCTAAATTATCTTGGCTATTTAGCGATGCTGAAATCCTAACTAGCGAGACTATAACTGGTAAGTTTGTAGGACCTCGTAAAGAGATGATTACTCCTTGGAGTACCAATGCTGTTGAGATAACTCAAAATATGGGATTAAACGGAATCCTTCGAATAGAAGAATTCATACAAATTGAGACTGAGAATCCTCAGTACGATCCTATGCTTCAAAATTCATATGAAAATTTAGATCAAGAAATTTTCACCATTGAAAAACAAGCTGATCCTGTTATTTACATCGAAGACATTAGAGCCTATAGCAAACAAGAAGGTTTGGCATTAAGCGAAGAAGAAGTTAAATACCTTGAAGAGGTTGAAAAGAAAATTGATCGTAAACTAACTGATTCAGAAGTATTCGGTTTTTCTCAAGTCAACTCAGAGCACTGCCGTCACAAAATATTTAACGGTACGTTTATAATAGATGGTGAAGAAAAAGAATCTTCTCTTTTCCAGCTAATCAAAAAAACCTCAAAAGAGAATCACAACCGAATTGTTTCAGCTTACAAAGACAACTGTGCATTCCTTGGGGGACCTAGAGTTGAGCAGTTCGCTCCAGCCTCACACGATAAAGCAGATTTTTTCTACACCAAAGATATTGATACTGTCATCTCATTAAAGGCAGAAACTCACAACTTCCCTACAACAGTAGAACCATTTAATGGTGCTGCAACTGGTACAGGTGGTGAAATTAGAGATCGTATCGCAGGTGGAAAAGCGTCTTTACCAATGGCAGGAACAGCTGTATATATGACAGCATATCCTAGACTTGAAGCAACAAGAAATTGGGAAAACGCGACTGACCCTCGCAAATGGTTATACCAAACTCCAGAAGAAATTCTTATCAAAGCATCGAATGGTGCAAGTGATTTCGGGAACAAATTTGGTCAGCCATTAATCTGTGGTTCGGTAATGACTTTCGAGCATTTCGAAAACAACAAAAAATACGGTTACGATAAAGTCATCATGCAAGCAGGTGGAGTTGGATATGGCCGATTAGAGCAAGCCCAGAAAGATGTCCCTAAAAAAGGTGACAAAGTTGTCCTTTTAGGTGGTGACAACTACAGAATTGGAATGGGTGGTTCTGCTGTATCTTCGGTTGCTACAGGTGAATTCAATAATTCAATTGAACTAAATGCTGTTCAGCGTTCAAATCCTGAAATGCAAAAAAGAGTCTGCAACGCAATACGTGCAATGGCTGAGTCTGATCACAACCCTATTGTTTCTATACACGATCATGGCGCGGGTGGTCACCTTAACTGTCTATCGGAATTGGTTGAAGAAACTGGAGGCAAGATCGATCTTAACGCTCTTCCAGTAGGTGATCCTACCCTATCTGCAAAAGAAATTGTTGGTAACGAGTCTCAAGAAAGAATGGGATTAGTTATTGGAAAAGATGATGTGGCACTATTAACTCGTATTGCTGATCGCGAACGAGCTCCTATATACACTATTGGTGAAACAACTGGCGACATGCGTTTCACTTTCGAAGATAAAAAAACTGGGATAAATCCTATCGATCTTGGTCTTTCTGAAATGTTTGGTAAACCACCAAAAACTGTCATGATTGACGAAACAGTCGTTGAGACATTCGAAGAAGTTGCTTACGAAGCTGATAAGTTAGAAGATTACCTTGAAGAAGTTTTACAATTGGAATCTGTTGCTTGTAAAGATTGGTTAACTAACAAAGTAGACCGTTCTGTTACAGGTAAAATTGCAATGCAGCAATGTGCTGGTCCTCTTCAATTGCCTCTAAATAACTTAGGAGCTGTGGCTCTTGACTTCCAAGGTGAAAAAGGTATTGCAACTTCTATTGGGCACGCTCCTGTTTCTGCTCTTGTTGATTCAGCTAACGGTTCTCGCCTTTCTATTGCAGAATCGTTAACGAATTTAGTTTGGGCTCCAATTGAGCAAGGTATTAAAGGTGTTTCACTTTCTGCCAACTGGATGTGGCCTTGTAAAAATAAAGGTGAAGATGCTCGTCTTTATAAAGCTGTTGAGTCAATTAGTGAATTCGCAATTGAACTTGGCTTAAACGTTCCAACTGGTAAAGACTCATTATCTATGACTCAGAAATATGGGCAGGATGATGTGGTTTATGCTCCAGGAACTGTAATTATTTCTACTGTTGGTGAAATTGTTGATATCAATCGCATGGTTAGCCCAGTGATGAAAAATGTTGCAAATTCTCACCTATTACATATTGATTTTTCGAAAGATGATTTCCAATTAGGAGGTAGTAGTTTTGCTCAAATCGTCAATAAATTAGGAAAGACTACTCCTAATGTAAACGATGCTAAATATTTTGCTAAAACTTTCGAAACACTTCAACAACTTATTCTAGATAGAAAGATTCTTGCTGGTCACGACATTTCTTCTGGTGGTATGATTACTGCATTACTTGAAATGTGCTTTGCAGATAATAAGCTTGGCGCTTCAATTAATCTTGATGAAATTCAAGAAACTGATTTAATCAAAGTTCTATTTAGCGAGAATCCTAGTGTTATCATTCAGGTAGAAGATTTCAATTCTGTAAGCAAAGTTCTTACTGAAGCTGGAATTATCTTCCATAAAATTGGAACACCAGCTGAAGCAGGAAAGATGACAATCACTAAAGCAGATAAAAACTTATCGCTTGATGTTGCTTCTTTGCGTGATTTATGGTACAAAACCTCATACCTATTAGATCGCAGTCAATCTGGTAATGACTTAGCTTTAGAGCGTTTCAAATCTTATAAAGAGAATAATTTAAGTTACAAGTTTCCAGAGAATTTCACTGGTAAATTTGAGCAATATGGTATCGATCCTAAACGTAAAGACAAATCGGGAATCAAAGCCGCTATCATCCGTGAAAAAGGTGTGAATGGTGATAGAGAGATGGCTTGGATGATGCATTTAGCTGGAATGGACGTTAAAGACATCCATATGACTGACCTAATTTCTGGTCGCTCTGATTTCTCTGATGTTAACATGATTGTTTTTGTTGGTGGTTTCTCTAATTCAGATGTTTTAGGTTCGGCTAAAGGTTGGGCTGGAGCATTCCTTTATAATGAGAAAGCTAAAAAAGCTCTCGAAGATTTCTACAAGCGTGAAGACACACTAAGTTTAGGTGTTTGTAATGGTTGTCAGTTAATCTCTGAGCTAGGCTTAATTTACCCTGAACACGATAAGCATCCAAAACTAATTCATAACGAATCTCATAAATTCGAATCTGGATTTGTCAATGTTGAAGTTGAAGCTAATAATTCAGTTATGCTTTCTACACTTGCTGGTAGTCGTCTTGGTATTTGGGTTGCTCACGGGGAAGGTAAGTTTAATTTACCATATGGTGAAGACAAGTATCAAATTCCAATGAAGTACAGCTTCAAAGATTATCCTGCAAATCCTAATGGTTCTCCATTCGAAACTGCAGCTATTTGCTCTAATGATGGACGTCATTTAGCAATGATGCCTCACTTGGAGCGTGCAACCTATCCTTGGAACTGGGCTTACTATAATGAAGATAGATTAGAGGATGAATTGAGTCCTTGGATTGAAGCTTTTGTTAACGCAAGAAAGTGGATTGCAAAACATAAATAATCACACATCCATATATTTAGAAGCCCTCTTTCCAATAGGAAAGGGGGCTTTTTCATCTACTATAAAAATATACTTTTTTCGATTTTTTTTATACCTTGTGCTTCGAACTAATCAAAACAAGCCATACTATGAAACATTTCGCCTTACTCATATCCATCCTATCTATCACATTTTCATGCGCTAACCAGAAGGACACCCATAAGAAATCGGTAGCTGATTCTGCTCAAGTAAACAAAGAAATTCCAATCACAAAACCCAAGTTTTCACCGGGAACACTTGCTCTAAACATAAAAATAACAAATATTATTTCTCATGATAGTTATAATGAAATAATTGCAACTGTAGAGAAATCATTAGGTTCTGGTGCTGGTATAATTGGTGTCTATTCAAAAGGAAAAGAAGTGTCCTTTGAAAGCAAACGTGACTTTAAACTAGAAGTTAATTCAACGCACAGTTTTCTTTTTAAGGAATCACAAACCATGGGTAATAATAACAGTAATTTAAAATTAATTAGGGAAATTAAGTAATTACTCAAGACTAATTAATGAATTTAAATATAGACTATGGGCAAACCATTCTAGTTTATTTCAAGAAATTAATTTAGACCTACTAACCGCTAACTAACAAAAAAAGAATGACAAAAAATTTACTATTAAGTACAGTGTTTTTGGTGACTTGCTCCTTAACGGGATTAGCACAAACAAAAGATATTGTCATTAATGAAAATACTTACAAGAAGCTTACTGCTACTGGAGTAAACCATGTAAGAATGGCTAAAAAAGCTGATAAACGTAACGGGATTATTCGTGTAAAAGATGCACCTCATGAGCGTTTATTGTTTCAAAAGCTTGTATTGCAAGATCCGAGTATTGAAAAAATACCCACAAACTTCAGAGAACGCGAATTAAAATTCTTATCAGATAATAAGAATCAATTCATATCCAGAACGAAGTCACAAAATATTGATTTGAAACAAACAGGACCATACAATGTAGGTGGAAGAACAAGAGCACTTGCCATTGATGTTACTGATGACAATATTATATTAGCTGGTGGTGTCACTGGTGGAATGTGGCGTACTGAAGATGGTGGTGCTAATTGGACAAAAACAACAAGCACAACTGAACACCAAAGTGTAACTGCTGTTGCTCAAGATCCTCGTGATGGTTTTACAAATATTTGGTATTATGCAACAGGTGAATACTCAGGATCTGCCGGAGCTTCTGGAGCTTTTTATTCCGGTGCTGGTGTATACAAATCGACAGATGGTGGACAAAACTGGACTAAATTTGCTGATACAGACAGATTAGATACACCTTTATTTCAAGAATATTTCGATATTTGTTGGAATATAACTATAGACCCCACCAATGGGGAACTTTATGTTGCAACTTACGGAGGTATTTATAAATATACCGATGGAGGAGTTGAAAGAAAATTTGTTTTGGCATCAAACCCTAATAATGCAAAAAGTAGTACTTCAGCAACAACTGATATTATTTGTACACCATCGGGAAAAAAATACGCTACTTTAAGTGGTGAGGGTGAAGTAAATGGTATCTATACTTCCACAACTGGTAATGCAGGTGATTGGACAAAAATAACCCCAGAAGGTTTTCCTACAGATTTCGATCGTACTGTTTTAGCTTACGCTCCTAGTAATGAGAATGTTTTATATTTCTTATCACAAACACCTAATGGAGGTTTTGAAGGGCATAGCATTTGGAAATTAACAATAGATGGTGATACATATACGTGGGAAGATCGATCAGAAAACCTTCCAGCTGGAGATGCTGAGGGTGTCGCAGGTTATAAATCACAAGGTTCATACAATATGGTTATAAAAGTTGCTCCTGATGACGAAAATATGGTCTTTATTGGTGGAACTAATCTTTATCGTAGTGACAATGGGTTTGAAACCAATGCTAATCCTGTTCTAATAGATGGAAGTGATCCTACTAACAATTCTAAAACATATTGGATAGGTGGCTATGCAACTGAAAACAATGTTAGTCAATATGATAACCAACATCCTGATCAACACGCCTTGGCATTCTTTAATGATGGGAAAACACTATTAAGTGGTCATGATGGTGGTATTAGCAAAACCTCTAACTACAAACAAACTGAGGATTCTGGAACTGAAGATGATATGGCTCATCCTTCTGTTAAGCCAGTTGATTGGGTATCATTAAACAATGGGTATTTAACCACTCAGGCCTACACTGTAGGAATTGATGCTAAGGATTTAGAATCATTTGAAATACTGACAGGCTTCCAAGATAATGGCACTTGGTATACATCAAAAGGTGAAGATGGAGTTCATAAAAGAAATTGGATACAACTAGGAAGTGGTGATGGTTCATATTGTAGTATGCACAACAGTTTAAATGGCTATATCACTTCATCTCAAAAAGGACGTATCTATTTGAATGCTTACAATACTGCAGATAAGGAATGGGAATGGACTAGAGTTGATCCTGATGGCGTTAATTCTGATGATGTTTTATTTATTAACCCATACGAAATTGATGGAAATAATGAAGCCATTATGTATTATGCAGGAGGAACAAACATTTGGAGAAATACAGATATCTATAAGATTCCAAGATTTTCAAATGATGCAGCTAGTTTAGGTTGGGAAAAAATTGAAGGCACAAATGTTACGGGTAAAATCTCAGCGATAAAATCTTCTATCCTTCCTGCGAACCTATTATATTTTGGAACATCAGATGGAAAAATATACAAAACGATAAACTCGCATTCGAGCCAAGCTGTTACAACAGAAATAACAGGATCTCAAATGCCTAAACCTGTTCAAGATAGAGCTGCACCGTATGTTAGTTGCATCGAAACAAATCCTGCAAATGCAAATTACGTGTATGCCACTTTCTCAAACTATGGAGTAGAAAGTATCTTCTTTTCAGAGGATGCAGGTGAAACTTGGACTAATGTTTCTGGAAACTTAGAGCCTATTCAAACTGATGATGAAGGAAAAGAAACAAATATTGGTCCTTCAGTAAGATATATAAATGTTGTAAACGCTGAAAATGGACCAATCTATTTTGCTGCTACAAGTATTGGTCTTTATTCGGCTACAGAACTCAATTCAGATACTCAATGGACACAAGTATCTACTGATAAAATTGGGAATACTGTCGTTGATATGGTGAAAACTAGAAAAGATGGTTTTATAGTAGTAGGAACTCACGGTAATGGTATTTTCCACGCTAATATTACTCCTGGAGAGCCTCAGGTTGATCCTGCAGGACCACTTGTGGGTATTAATGATATAGACGAAGTTAACACTAAACTTAGTATTTACCCTAATCCTATGGTTAATGAAAGTCGCATCGCCTTCCCTAATCAAAATAATGAAAGTTATAGATTAATTGTTATTGATGCTTCTGGTCGTGTTGTTCGTATTATTGAGAATATCACAAATGACAATATCACGATTAATCGTGAGCAGTTAAAACCAGGTATTCACATTATCAATCTTGAAGGTGAAAAAATATACAAGGGAAAACTTCTTGTGAAATAAGCACCCAAATTCTCTAATATAAAAAGACCTAAAAGCTCAATGCTTTTAGGTCTTTTCATTTTAATTCATGTAAGAATTAAAACCAAATATTAATAGCCTATTCCAGCTGCCATAATATTGTTTGGATCGAAAGCATGACAAGGCGTTACACCGTGAACCATATCACATTTAGGACAATGTCCTTCGAATTCTTCCATTGTAAAAGTCTCTTTACAACCATGACAATCGATATCTAATGGCATTGGCATCAACTGCTCTGCAAATCCCATCATTCTTACCTTGTCAACTACTTGTTGACCATTTTCGAAACTTCCTGCGCATCCGTCATGCATAATATCTATATTTTAATGTTAGTTCGTAATTCTATTTTCTTTGATTGAAATGGCAATTTAAAACCCAATATCCTCTTTCTTAATAATCTCACCTTCACGTAATCTGTTTCTCATTTTTTGAACAACAGAATCCATTCTTTCAAGATCACCTAATAACTTCTGCTCCTCATCACTGGTTTCAATCACTTTGTGAATTCCACCATTTTTAATAACAATACGTTTATCGCCCATAAGAGCAAGGATTGGATCATGAGTTGCCATCAAAACAATCTTTTCTTCACCTACTAATAAATCCAAGGCTCGTTTTCTATCGATACCTGCATTCTCAATTTCGTCAATCAAGACAATAGGTGATTTACTAAGAATAGCTGTATCTGCAATCATTAATGCTCTAGACTGTCCGCCACTTAAACTTGTGATTGGAGTTGATAATTCAAACTTCTCTCCAGCCAAGTCGTTTGCTTGTGCAAAAATCTTATTAATCACACTTTCAATATCCTCTACCAAACGAGACTGTGCATGTAACTCAATAAATTCATAAACCGATAAATCCATCACAAAATTCATGTTCTGCGATAATTGAGCTACCAATTTATTTCCCGAATTCAAACGCCATTTTGAGTCACCAACTTCTCCATTGATAAGTACTGAACGTGAAGTTGGTGTATCACCTTTAGCAACCCATTCAATATCGGCCAACAATCGACTTTTACCTGAGCCAGTAGGTCCTACAATACAAACAATCTCGCTCTTCTTTATTGTTAATTCACCAAACTGTTCAGCTTCACCAGACTTATTTGTTCCAGGTAATAATGTGATACTATGAACGCCATCATCCTCATCTTCACCTAAAAATGCGAGCATCTGATCGATGTATATACACATTGAATCTAAGACTTGAACCTTGTCCATAGCTCTATTTGCTTGCTCTTCCTCTTCATCAAGAAAATCCAAGTAATTAACAAGTTTGATATCTAAATTTCCATTTAATTCCAAAGTATGCTCTTCGAAAAAACCAGGTAAGAATGGGTATTTCTCAAATAAATCAGTCAGAGTTTTGCTCTGTATATCGTTAATCGTAATCATCTTCTAAATCTAAATTGGTTAATTGAAATCCTCAACAATCTATTTTTTATCACTCAAGTCAATTTTTCGAACATTACCCATTTGGTAAGATTCTCCTATTCGGGTTTCACCCAAGCAATATGAACATAGAGCAGATGGCATTGAAAATCTCAATTTCTCTCCTACAAGTGTTTTAACTTCAACTTTATCATCATATAAAAGAGTACTTAACTCATATGCACCTTGTCCAGTCAATCCATTCACGTGCATAATTGTAGCTCCTGGGTTCACTGTATTTACTCTTGAAGCAAAAACTTCACGCTCAGCCTGAGAAACGATATCACCTTTTGTGATGATTACAATATCAGCTGTTTTAAGCATTGGTCCGATTTTCTTTGGTGTATTAATACCACTCAAATTATCGATAACACAAACAGCTGTTACAGTCTTAATATAGGGTGAGCAACGGTTACACAAACCAGCACTCTCAGTAATCAAAAGATCCAACCCCTCTTTCAAGCCCCACTGAGTTACCTCTTCGATATTACTCACAAAATAATGATCAGGACAAAGTGAACCGGAAAGTCCTTTTTTCACTTTTACGCCCGCTTTTTCATAAAGGATGTCATCATCGGTATACAAACAATCAAATTTTACAACACCAACTTTTAATCCGCGTTTTTGAACGGAGTCAATTGTCTTTAAAATAACGGCTGTTTTCCCTGATGATGGAGGACCTGATACTGTAACTAGATTCATATCTTAAGGTTATATCTGTTAAAATTATGAGTTAATACAAGCTTGAATACTTGCTGATTTAAAGCCTTAAACTTAATTAATTCTAAATTAAGATTGAGGCGTAAAACTTAAAGGTCCTAAATTTTTAAAGTCGTTATCCTTTATCGCTTTATTAAAGATCCCTTCGCACTTAACGATTAACTCTCCAATATTGTTTGAGTTGATATAATCCCAACCCAACCACATAAATTTATTTTTTTCAGGAAGTCTGTTATCAACTTCAGGATTTATACTTGGGAATAAACCTTGATGTGATAAAATTTCACCTACCCCTTTTGAAGCAAAGAAATCAATTACATCTTGAGTTTTATCCAATTTATCTTTCTTTGTCAACATGAAAATTGGGCTGATAATAGCTCCATCTTCTGGCCAAACGGCTACCATGCTGCCACCTTCTTTTATCATCTTCGTAAAGAAATATGGCATAATTGTAATCGCAGGTCTATTTTTCTTCTTGTTATGAGATTTAACCATTTGAGATGGGTGCATACTCTCCAATAAACATTCTCCTAGCCCTTTTACACCTTCTTCTCCATAAGCTTTATAAATGTGTAACAACATAGAGTTAAACAGGTCAAAATCACTTATTGGAAGACTAACACTGTTCTTGAATTCAGGCTTAAACAAATCAGCCCAAGTGCGTGGCACTGCTCTATCACCTAATTCTGCAGTATTTACGAGGAATACGGCTGGCACAACACCAATCATAGAGTAATGTCCTTCAGGATCTTTCAAGCAGATGTCTTCATTATCAAAATCCTTATTCAAACGATCGAATCCTGTGCTATCAGCAAATACACCTCGCTTCTTAAATTTACCCATCAACTTTTCATCAAAGAACAAATCGAAACCTGCTGAGATAAAGATATCAGCTAATTTATCTGGATTATCTTCATTAATAACATCTCCCATCAACCAATCAAGTCCCATAGAAGCTGCCTTTAAATCATAGACGATCTCTCTATCGTTCTCTTTCTTGTATTCTTCAATAAAAGCATCGATACCTTCGACCAATGGTACACGCACCGGACATGGCAATAAACCTTGAATATGAACAGCATCCTCATCAGTAGTCGTTGGTTTCTGGTTCAAGTCTGCATCAACTTGGTTTCTTGTCAGATCAATCCCCTCAACCAATAGGGAAGCAAAGGCATCAACATTTATCTTTTTCATCTTTAAAGCCATCTCTAGAGTTAAAGACTTACCGAAAAGTTCTCTTTTCTTAGGATCTTCTAGTTGTTTGAATCCATTTGAAACAAAAATCTTAATTGTTTCAGGAAAACGTGTACAAATATCTAGTAAACTATCGGTATTCTTAAAATATTGATTCTCCATATCAGTGAGCTTTTATTTGATTTTCTATTACAAATGTAGAGCTCAGTGATGTTTTAAAATGTAACCAATGTTACACTAAGCGTTTTTTTCTAAAAAAATAATGACTCCTTCTTATTTCTAATTCTTCTACACCCTCTACTAATTAATGATAAACAACCAAATAAACATGATGAATAATCATAAAATGAAGATTAAAAGGAATTTATTTCGTATCTTTAAAACAATTATATATATTACAGTCAGATTTCATTGGTCAAAATAAATTCAATTGCTTGTGGGGTCAACAGCAAAAATAGCGATTAGAGTGCTGAGTACTATGTTATTACTCAGTATCTTTTCGCATGTTTACTCTCAAGATCCAGTCGTTGCATTCATCAATAATTCGAATAAGACACTTTGCCCCCTAAACAATGGAATTGTCACTTCACTGCAAACCTCATCTCTAGAAATATCTGGTCCTACTGATAAAACATGGTTTGCTTCATATTCTGTAAATGGAGGACCTGCAGAAAATATGAATGGAGGCTTGGGTATAAACACTGGCACATTCGATTTTGAAATTAGTTTTAGAAATGATAGCCAAAAACTAAAGACCTTTAGTATAAATATTGAAAAAGCATGGTTAGAAGATGGTACTCAGCTTGATATTTCAGCAGATGACCGAACCAGAGATATAACGGTTTATCCTTTAACCAAACCCACTGTTCAAGCCTATGAGAGTAAAATCAAAACTAGTTCTGAATATGATTACACAGTCCTAATCGGAATGAATTCCATATATACCGGTGAACTACCATCCGGAGCAAATCAGGTAAGTTATCAAACAGAAATTATTGATGCCTATAAGTACATCAATTTTAGAGTTAAGTGGCAAGCAGAAGCGGGCATTACAACTTTCAAATCAATTGAAAGGACTGGTTTTGGTTGTTATAGCGATACCATCTACAGTAATATTGAGCTTAAAAATGAATTCAGCCTCAATTTAGGCGAAGATAGAAACATCTGTTCAGGTGAAGTCATTACCTTAAGTCCAACTATCGATCTTAAATCAGACTATTCCTACCTTTGGAAAACTGGTGAAACAACGGAAACAATAGAAGTTAATGAATCTGGAGAATATGAATTAACCGTTACCGACCTTAAAGACAATCAAAAAATAACAGATCAAATCGTTGTTACAGTACATGATGCGCCAGAAATTGATATAGCTGATGTTATTATGATGGATGGTGCTCCAATTCTAGTGAATATCCAAAAGGAGAATTGTACTTACCTTTGGTCTACAGGAGAAACGACAAGTGAAATTGAAATCTCAAGTCCCGGGGATTATTCAGTAATGATTACATCTGAATATGCTTGCAGTGATTCTAAATCATTTACCGTTAAAGATCAATCGTCATTTTTCACATTAAACCTCCCTAATATTATTCATATGTGTGCACAAGAGACTATGACTCTGAGCCCCTATATGGATATCGATCAAATCTACACTTATATATGGAGTACAGGCTCAACTGACAAGGTTATAGAAATCAGTAGCGAAGGCATATACACACTAACTGCTACTGATCCCAATGGATACACTCAAACAGCCAGTTCACAAATTTATTACCATTCTAAACCCATCGTTGATTTAGGCGACGACTTCATTTTGTGGGATGGAGAATCAAAACAGCTCGATGCTCAAAATGCTGGAGCAAGTTACGAGTGGAATACACTTGAAACAAGTCAAATGATCACAGTAAATTCTGGAGGTAATTTTTGGGTAAATGTTATAGATGAATACGGATGTGCTAATGCTGACACCGTATTGGTTGACTACAGAGAAGGTGAAAAATTCAGAATCGAATTGGGAGAAGACAAATCGATTTGCCAAGGTGATTCTGTACTGATTGTTCCTGAGATAATCGGTCATCCAACAGCACCACTGAGCTATAATTGGATAGATCAAAATCACAATGAATCTGAAATTTACTTGAAAGAAGATGGTGATTTCACATTAGAAGTAACAGACCAACTCGGTAATATTGAGAGCGCTCAAATTCACATCACTGTTCATCCTACCCCTATTGTTAACTTAGGAGAAGATATTATCGATTATCCTAATATAGAACACAAGTTAATTGCTAATATTGATAAGGTAAACTACAATTGGTCTACTGGAGAAATTACAAAATCGATTACCATTCAGAAGACAGGTACCTATTGGGTAGAGGTTATTAATGAAGCTCAATGTTCAGCACGTGACTCCATTTATGTGAAATTCTTAAATGATTACCCCTTTGTTGGTTTACCTAAAGCATTTTCTCCCAATGGAGATAGCCATAACGACTTACTTTTTGTGCGCGGTATTGATATCCATAAAATCAAGCTCACGATATACAATCGAAGTGGTAAAAAAGTGTTTGAAACGTCTGATATTAATCAAGGATGGGATGGAACTTACAATGGTCATTATCAAGAAATGGATAGTTACTATTATAATTTAGACATCACCTACACCAATGGTGTTATCAGAACAAAGACAGGTAAATTTGCTCTTCTCAAGTAATTACCTACCATACTAATCACTTCACACTAATATTTTCACCTTTTACCGATTAACTACATTGGAATTTCTCTTTACAAAAGCATTTTGTTAAATTAGACTCTCTTAACTTAATTATTTAACTTATGCTTAAAGCTTCCAAGCTATCTAAAACATATAAAGACATAAAGGCTTTATCAGGTATTTCACTTGAAGTAAAAAAAGGTGAATTATATGGTTTACTAGGTCCCAACGGAGCAGGTAAAAGTACTTGCATCAATATTCTGAGTTCTCTAATAAAACCAGATTCAGGAGAAGTTTTTTATGATGGGAAATTACTTTCTGAAAACAGAAAAAATTGCAGACAAATACTTGGAGTCGTTCCTCAAGAAATTGCTCTTTACGAAGACCTAACAGCCTTCGAAAACTTGATATTCTGGGGAAAGCTATATGGCATAAAAGGAAAAACTCTTGAAAGTAAGATTGATGAACTTTTGCATATGTTAGGCTTATACGACAGACGCAAGCATAAAGTCAAGACTTATTCTGGTGGTATGAAAAGACGCATTAATATTGCTGCCGCACTTCTTCACGATCCTGAAATTGTATTTATGGATGAGCCCACAGTAGGCATCGATCCGCAAAGTAGGAACCTAATTTTTGAAGTAATAGAACAACTTCATTCCAAAGGCTTAACTATGATTTATACGACGCATTATATGGAAGAAGCCGAGCGTTTGTGTGACAGAATTGGAATTATTGACGAAGGAAAAATACTAAGAGAAGGTACATTGGCTGAATTAAGAAAAGCCTCATCTATTAAAGAAGAGATCAAGCTTAAATTCTCGAATCCGGAGAAGAATGAGCTTATTGACCTAAAGATAAAACACGAACAAAACCTGATTTTAAATGAACATCAACTTGTTCTTTCATCGAATCAGTCAGATGTTGATTTACCCCTATTGATTCAAGATTGCCTAGCCTCCCAATTAAAAATTGAGAATATCAGTATTAGCAATGTGAACCTAGAATCGATATTTCTTGAGTTAACTGGAAAATCACTAAGAGATTAGTTTTCTAAATCATTGAATCCTTCATCAAAACACCCACGAACATGTTCAATTTAGCATTAAAAGATATACAACAATATTTCAAGGACAAAACAGCTGTTTTCCTTTCTTTACTATTGCCAATAGCCCTAATGACAATTTTTGCCTTTATGTACGGCGGTATTGGCTCCTCTAATGAATCTAAACCAATCACCCTTCTTTTTACCGATCAGGATAGTACTGAGATTTCAAAAGAAATTTACACAAAATTGGATTCTCTTGATGGACTCAAGCTTGTAAGCAAGCCCTTAGCTGAAGCAAAAGAATTAATAAAGAAAGGAAAGAGTGCTTCCGCTTTTGTTCTGTATGAGGGCTTTCAAGATTCAGTTAATTCAGGTCAGAAGCTCCCTATGGAGCTTTTCTATGACGAAGCCAAAGAAATTGAGGTTGGTTTGCTTCAACAAGCTCTATGGTCCAACCTGTTTGGCATTACCATGAAGAAAACTATCAAAGGTAAAATCGATGATTGGGTTTTAGAGAAGAATCCTGATTTGTCCTCATCAGAATTGGATGATATTCGCGCACAGGTTTCAGAGCAATTCGATGGTTTTGAACAGTCAGAAGATAATTCTGAAATCAAAGAAGATTCAAAATTACCGATGACTGCACTTGTTGGTGAAAAGAAAAATGGTAACCTAGGCTTGATTCAGTCTGTTGCAGGCATGGCTATAATGATGCTATTATTTAGCGTTTCGGCTAGTGGTGCTTCTTTATTGACAGAGAAGGAAGAAGGAACTTTAAGACGTTTACTTGTGGCACCTATCTCTCCTTCTAGTATCCTTTACGGCAAAATGTTGTCAACGCTATTTCTAGCTATTTTACAACTAACTGTTATGTTCTTGTATTCGTGGTTAGCACTTGGCTTAGATATTCTCATTAATCTTCCAGCATTGATTCTCATGATTCTATCTTCTGCAGTTGCCTGTAGTAGTTTTGGAATTTTTATGGCTTCGGTATGTAAAAGTCGTAAGCAGGTAGAAAGTCTATCAACTCTAATCATTCTTGTCTTATCAGCTCTGGGCGGAAGCATGATGCCCATGATCTTTATGCCTGCTATTATGCAAAAAATTGCCGTTATATCAGTGAACTATTGGGCTATGGATGGTTTCTTTGATATTTTCTGGAGGCAACTTCCAATAATTGATATTATTCCAAATGTCTTAGTTCTTCTTGGTATTGGATTCGGACTAACTGCTGTATCCGTCATCAGTTTCCGAAAGAGTATTCTTAAGATGATGTAATTATAAACGAAATTCAAATAAAATAAGAAAGGCTGCTGGATTACT
Source organism: Ancylomarina sp. YFZ004 (assembly GCF_054254355.1). Classification (NCBI taxonomy): domain Bacteria; kingdom Pseudomonadati; phylum Bacteroidota; class Bacteroidia; order Marinilabiliales; family Marinifilaceae; genus Ancylomarina; species Ancylomarina sp. YFZ004. The sequence goes on along the minus strand of NZ_JBTCHQ010000007.1, from coordinate 34,784 downwards.
CCAACAGCCTTTTGTTTTATTCTTTAATTGGGATTACTCCACAATGTTCATTTCTTCCAAAAGGTAACCTGCACCTGCAAATTTATCAACGATAAATAAGACGTAACGGATATCTAATGATACGTTTCTACAGATAGTAGCATCATACATTAAGTCAGACATTACACCTTCCCAGGCACGGTCGAAATTCAATCCGATAAGTTCACCATTAGCGTTTAACACAGGAGAACCTGAGTTACCACCAGTTGTATGGTTTGTTGCTGCAAAACAAACATTCATTTGTCCATTCTGTCCGTAACGACCATAATCTTTACCTGCATATAAATCTCTTAACGTCTGAGGAACATCATAATCGAAAATATTTGGATTATCCTTTTCGATGATACCTTCAAGAGTTGTATAGAAATCGTAGTTTACAGCATTTCTTGCTTTATAACCAGCAACTTTACCAAAGTGAACACGGAAAGTTGAGTTAGCATCAGCATAAAACACTTTATCCGATTCCATAGCCATTAAACCAGCCATATAAGTACGTTGCAACTTATCAACCTTATTCTTTAATTCACCGTACTTAGGGCTAATTGCCGTTTTGTACAAATCAAGAATACTCATTGCTAAAACGTAAGCAGGATCTTTAGCAATTTTCTTCGCATTAGAAGCCTTGTAGTTAGCCAATAGGTTCTCAAGTTTAGCTTGATTTGCCAATAACGATTTAGCCATTGCTTTTTTCGCGTAAGCTTTAAAATCACCTTTATATTTTTTAGCAATCACCTTCAACTCTTCTGGTTGAAATTTAACTTCAACATTGTCAAAATACATGCTCATCATTGCTTCTAACAATTTCTGATCTGTAGGCTGATTGTAGTTCTTATAAAAAGAAGCAGCTTTCTTTTGCAAGCCTTTTACCTCTTTAGCAATTGCTTCTGAATCTTTCTTATCCAAAGAAACAAGCTTTTTGAAGCTACCTGCAAATTTCACAACCTCTGATCCTGATAAACCCGCTTCAATAGCGTAGTCACGAGCTAAACTATATGGAGTCATTTCTTCATAGATACCTTTCATTTGATCAAGAATACCAGCATACTTCGCCTTAAGTTTCTCATCAGAATTAGCCCAAGCTTCAAATTTTGCCTCAAGTTCCTTCTTCTTAGCAATCGCATTCAAACGATTTAAGCCTGTGATCTCACCTTGCCATCTTTTCCAAGAGTTAGCAACACCAGCATATTTTGCAGAGTATTGAATTCTCACCATTGGTGAAGCATCCATATCGGCACGCATTAGGTCAAGCTTCTTAGTTCTCAACTTAATTTTGTGAGGGTTATCAACCTGAGTCATCATCTCCAAAGCGTATGAAGATAAATACTCTGTTGTTGTCCCTGGGTAGCCGAATACCATTGTAAAATCACCTTCGTTAACACCTTTCAAAGAAATTTTGAATGATGTCTTAGGCTGCATTGGCACATTCTCTGTTGAATAAGAAGCAGGCTTGTTATCCTTATTAGAATAAATTCTAAACATTGAAAAATCACCTGTATGACGTGGCCACATCCAGTTGTCAGTATCACCACCAAATTTTCCGATAGCTGATGGAGGTGCACCCACTAAACGTACATCCTGAAAAATCTCATAAACTGAAAGGAAAAACTGGTTACCTGCAAAATAAGCTTTTACATTAGCACGGTACTCAGAATCTTTCTCTGTAGCAGCTTCAATTTTCTTGATATTTTTTTTGATGATTTTAGAACGCTCATCTTCTTTAGTTTCATCATTAATTCCCTTAAGAACTTCAGCAGTTACATCAGCCATACGAATTAGGAAAGAAGCTGTAATACCTTCGTTTACCAATTCTTCGCCTTTGTTCATTGCCCAAAAACCATCCTTAAGATAGTCGTTCTCTAAAGTTGAGTGAGCTTGAATTGCACCGTATCCACAGTGGTGGTTGGTTACAATAAGTCCTTGATCTGAAATCAATTCTCCTGTACAGAAATGACGGAATGGTCTTCCTTCTCGCCCTAATCCAACGACAGCATCTTTCAAGCAAGCCTGATTAACGTCATAAATATCCTCAGCAGTCAGCTTAAATCCAGCTTTCTGCATGTCTTCAATATTGTATTTTTTCAAAAGCATAGGAATCCACATTCCCTCATCTGCTTTTACCTGGTTACCGACTAATAATAGTACGGCCGTCAGTAATAATGTCAATTTTCTTAACATGGTTTGTTGTAGTTTGTTATTTTTTATATAATTATAAATTGTGAGTTATGAATGATGAATTAATTTCATCAAACAAACTCTACTCACTCTTATTCTTCTTTGTTGATAATATGATACTTCGAATTATTTTCAACAATTCACTTGCATCTGATTCTAAGGAATGAAATTCCTCTTTTGTGATATAGTCAGTCTCTTTAAGTAACTCTAACCAATACAAGGTTTCATCAGCTTCTTTTTGAGATATAGCAAGTTTATGAATGAAGTCGGCTTTGCTTTCTGCATTTTGACTTTCTCGTACATTAGCACCAATCGAAGTCCCAGAACGCATAAGTTGTTTGCTTAATATGTATTCTTTCTTTTCACTTTTAAGATACTTATAAAGCATTACGACTCTTACTGCAAACCTAAACGACTTTTCTTTGATTACATTTCCATTCATAATTTATAACTCCTAATTCATAATTAAAAGCAATCGTAATTAATAAATCGTAATTCGTAATTAAAACTTGTTGAGTTCTTGATATAAGCGCTGAATAGGTAATCCTACAACGTTAAAATAAGAACCTTCAATACCATCTATACCAACAAAACCGATCCACTCTTGAATGCCATAAGCACCAGCTTTGTCAAACGGTTTATAATTGTCGATATAATAATTGATTTCCTCGATACTCAATGCCTTAAAATGAACATGTGTCGTGGTTGAGAATGTCGCTTCTTTTTCTTTTGATTTAAGACAAACACCAGAAATTACCTGATGTGATCGACCGGATAAAGTCTTCAGCATGTTTACAGCTTCTTCTCTGTCCTTAGGTTTTCCTAAAACCATATCGTCAACACAAACAATGGTATCGGCTGTAATCACCAATTCCTTTTCATTCATATCAAGCACAAAAGCCTCTGCTTTTAACTTAGCCAAATAGACAGGAATCTCTTCCCCTTTAAGATGATCGGGATAGACCTCCTCAACATCTTTAGTTTGAATTTTAAAATCGAGTCCCAATTCTTTCAACATCTGATGACGTCGTGGCGATTGAGAAGCCAATATCAATTGATAATCTTTAAGATTATTCAACATAAGTTTAAAAATTTGTATTTGAGAGAATATGATTGACTACAAAAGCATATGAAATGCCAGCAAGTATAGCCAATCGTAATAAAAACACCCCGAATTTCAAGCTCTCATCCTTTTTCAGTTTCACAACCAAATAAGAAAGCAAAAGCAATGGGATAATAATTAAAAGACTAAAGTACCAAGGCGTAATCTTATCAACTGGTGCATTTAAGAATTGATACCATACACCAAAAACTGACACACTTAAAAACAAAATTAAGCTGACAATAACTATTTTAGTCCATTTAAAACCAATAACAGAAGGTAAACTTCTTCGCCCTATTTCCTTATCCCCTTTTACTGAAACTAAATCTCGAATAAATTGATGAATCAGCACTGCAAAGAAAGAAAAGAAAGAAAAGGCTCCAACCCAATATAAGAGGTAATCAAAATTTGTTTCTGAGGCTACTAAAACTTCAGCATAAGTTTTATTTAAAGGTGGAATCTCGAAGACAACCACCAAAAATGGAATTGCAGCTCCTATAAAGGCTAAGACTAAATTCCCAAGTATAAAATGGTTCTTATATGAAGTTGAATAAAACCACAATAAGCCACCTGCCATAAAAAAGATCAAGACGAATTGCCAATGCCCAACTTTATAAGACACATAGCCACCCAATACCAAACCAATAAAACTAAGAACCTGATGCAACATGAGTGAAATACGACGACTAATTCGTCTTCCTACTATCACGTCACGCTTATTTAAACGATCGGCTTTGCAATCGAAATAATCGTTAATAATGTAGCCCCCAGCTGCAATAAAAAGAGTTGCTATCACCAAAATTGCAAAATCAATATCGCTCAGTTGTAAGTGAATTCTATTAATCGCCAAAATTGGCTGAATAATAAAATATCGCATCACATATTGCGTAAGAGCAATAATAATCAGATTGGGTAAGCGAATCAATTTTAAAAAGCTGAGCATTATAAATAAGGTTAAAGTGAAAAAGCTTAAAGTAAAGAAATGGTTTTATTCGTCAACAGAAAACGGGTAAACGAGAACCTTAAATACTTTGAATCTTAGTATCTGTAGCATACCAGTCACCATGCGCACGAAGCACCTGCTCCATCACATCGCGAACTGCTGCACATCCTCCGTCCATATCAGAGATATAAGAAGAAATCTCTTTAATCTGAGTCACTGCATTCTTTGGACAGGTTGGCACACCTACACGCTTCATCACTTCATAATCAGGCAAATCATCGCCCATATACATGATGTTTTCCTCAGCAACATTATGCTTTGATAGGAAATCTTCGAAATCGGCAATCTTATCCTTCGACGACATATAAATATCTTGAACACCTAAACCACGGTAGCGCTTTTCAATCGCAGCAGACGTTCCACCAGTAATAATTGCAACTGGATAACCTTTTTTCACAGCATACTGAATCGCATAACCATCCTTCGTATTTGCTGTCCTCAACAACTCACCATCAGAGTCGATAGTAATACACTCGGTAGACAATACTCCGTCCACATCGAAAATGAAAGCCTTAACTTTCATTAAATCTTCTTTAAAAAAGGCCATATATATTAAAATTTACTTTTGTTACACCTGAATTATTCTAAGTTAAATCAACTGATAATCTTGATTTTAATCAATCATTCTCATTAGAATGTGAATGATAAATACTTTCACTTACAAATCTATACAAATTTTGAAAATCAGGATGCATATTTAGGCTTTCCTCGTGTGCTTTTATAACATCTTCGTCAAACCGAACAGCAGGACCTGTTTGTGCTGCTTTGGCTGGCATTTCCTGAACCTTTTCAGCGGTCTCTAAAATCAATGGTTTCAGCAAATCAAAATCCATCCCTTCTTCCTGAAGCAATTCTTGGCCAATTTGATACATATGATTGGTGAAATTACAAGTAAACACGGCTGCCAAATGCAATTGCTTACGCTGATTTGATGATAGTAATTGAACTGAATTCGATATTTTATTCCCCATAAGTACCAATTCCGATTCTAGATCAGTACTTATAGCCTCAATACATAGAGGTATCTTTGAAAAATCAACCTGACGAGCCTTTGAGAAAGTTTGCAAGGGATAAAACACACCAAAAGTAGACGTATAGTTTTCGAACACAGACATAGGTAAACTACCAGCCGTATGCGCGAGAAATTTATTTTTCAGCTGAAGAGCCTCTAAAGCATTAGGCAAAGCCTTATCACTTAAAGCGAATATATATAAATCGGCATCACGCCTCACCTCTGCATAATCGCAACAAGAATCAGCATCAACTTGCTTAGCCAAAGTATCAGCAGAAAGCTGTGTTCTACTATAAACCTGAAGGATATTATAGTTCGCTTGCTTTAAAGCCAAAGCCAAATGTGTTGCCAGGTTTCCAGCGCCAATAAATACAATATTTTTAATCATTTCCGATATCTTATCATTTAGATAAATCTTGTAAAAGTAAATCCTCAGGCGAGGCCGCTATATTTTTCAAAGGAATTTTCCCCTTATCTATCATCGAAAAGAGATGTTTGCAGGCCCCCTTTAAATCGTCGTACATATCCTCTGCAACCAATACCAAACGATCGTCGTGCCACTCTAAATGATTCAATTCTGTTGTTTGCTTATCGCGCGATAGCAGATGTAACGACTTACTTGGCACAAAAGAATGCGTTAACTGATTGCGCAATCTATCATACAACCAATGGTCATTATTAACGACTCGGTATTTATTCCCCATGAGGATATTAAGTGCTTTTGAAAATCGCTTGGACGATTGAGCTTTTGCCTTCATTGGTTTGTTGTCGAGAAAACAACCCAAAGCTTCAATGGCTTGCCCCATCAGTATAAATGAAAAGAAATAAAAGCCCTCTTTCTGCAATCGACCAATCTCATCAATAAAGATTCTCGATATAAATTTCTTCTCCTGTTCTGCCTTTATTTTATCCATCTCACAAATTTATAGCATTTGCCTGATAATATCGATTATATACACTAAAAATCGCTTTAAAGTCTCAGATATGCTAAGCACATCTAATTCTTATTTATTCGTACATTTGCCCAATAATTTAATCATGCACATTCCATCACAAAACATATGAAAGGTAAACTTTATTTAATACCAACGACTTTAGGCGATACAGGCCTTGATTCGGTTATTCCTAAGGATATTCAAGAACTGATTCCAACAATCAAGCACTTTATTGTTGAAAATATTAGAACGGCTCGTCGTTACCTAAAATTGGTTGATCGCAATATCAATATAGATGAACTCAGTTTTTATGAGCTAAACAAACACAGTTCTCCTGATGCTATTTCTGATTATTTGAAGGCGATTAAGGAACACGACATGGGAATTATATCAGAGGCTGGTTGTCCTGGTGTTGCCGACCCAGGTGCTGATGTGGTAAAATTAGCCCACGAGAAAAACATTCGAATTATTCCTTTAGTTGGGCCTTCGTCAATTCTACTTTCTTTGATGGCTTCGGGTTTCAACGGACAAAGTTTTTCTTTCAATGGCTACATCCCCATTAAGGACGGCGAACGAGTAAAAAGAATCAAACAAATGGAAAATCGTTCAGTAAACGAAAACCAAACTCAGATTTTTATCGAGGCCCCTTACCGTAATATGAAACTGTTGGAAGATTTAGCCAAAGAATGTAGCGCTGGAACTAAAATTTGTGTCGCAGTTGATATCACTATGGAAACGGAATTCATCAAAACACTTCCCGCTAAGCAGTGGAAATCACAAATGCCCGAATTACACAAACGACCAACTATCTTTTTATTACACAAGGATAAGTAGAGATCTTTTAAACGATTACAAAAAGGGAATTAATTCCCCATAATGACGAAATTTCCAGGATGAACATATTAAAATGTTATTTTTGAAATTATGCGAATTTTGTAATTATGTGAATATTATTTCAAGATTAGACAATTTCTATGAAGAGCTATCGAGATAATCGGTAGCTCTTTTTTTATTAACACAAATAAAAGCAATATGTAAATAATAATTATATTTACTTCTGATTAAATCCCAACTCTTAACTATGATTTCATTCAAAATAGGTCAATATATTATTTCTAAGAAGGCTATTCTTCATATCATATTTGGATGCTTTGGAACTGGTATGATAATCGGTGCTAATATAGCCGCTGATGTATTTTCTGCACCAATTGTATTCTTGTTTGTTATTCCCATTTGGTTCCCACTCATTAAAGGAATAAGAGAAGGTATTTCAAAAGAAAGTCAAGCCTAATTTAATACAAGATGAGCCCACTCCTTTAACAAGAGTGGGCTCATTCTTTATATCTATTATCCAATGAAACTACAAGCTCTTATAAAAGGCAGGTAATTCTTTTTTAAACTTCTCAATAGCTTTTGGTAAGCTTTCGTAAGTACGACCACCTGCTGCGTTAATATGACCACCTCCATTATAGAAGTCGCGAGCCATTTGGTTGATTGGAATATCACCTTTCGATCGGAAAGATATCTTAACACAATCGTCCTTTTCCATAAAAATGACAGAAATATTAATGCCTTTTATAGATAGAGGGTAGTTGACAAATCCTTCTGTATCGCCATCCTGATATTCAAAATCTGCTAGAGTCTCTTTTGTCAAATGAATAATTGCTGCCTCATATTCAGGTAGGAGTTCCATACCCTCATTCAAACAATAGCCTAATAGCTTCATTCTATTGGCCGAGTAGTTATCAAAAATCTTATCGTGAACCTTAGCTTTATCAATTCCTTTATCCATCAAATCACCAACAATCTCATAAATTCGCTTATTCGACGAATTATAGCTTAAGCTTCCTGTATCAGTAATAATTCCAGTATAAAGACATTCAGCAATATCCTTATCAATTTGGTCGTTACCACCAATCGCATCAATAAATTCATACACCATTTCGCAGGTTGAACACATGGCTGTATCCGAAATGGTGATATCTGCAATATCCTCAGGCATTGGGTGGTGATCGATCATGATTTTAGTAGCTGTATGCTTCTCCAATAGCTTTCCAACATCACCAGAACGCTTAAACGAATTGTGATCAAGAATAAAAATCAAATCAGACTCATTGATGTAAGTTGTACAAGCTTCTTCAGCTTTTTCAAAAACATCCAATTCCTCATCGCCATGCAACCAAGTTAAAAACTCAGGATAAGCATTAGGACAAATTGCTTTCACTTGCTTGCCTTGCTTTTTCAAATAGCGCATTAAAGCTAATGACGAACCGATGGCATCACCATCAGGCCCAGCATGAGGGACAATTACAATTTGATTCGCTTTTAGTATATAATCTTTGGCTGATAAGCTCAATTCTAAATCTATTCTGTTTTGCATGATCCTATTTTTCTCTCTTTAAATTCAAGTTTGCTAAATTACTCATTATTTTAAAAGAATATGGAATAAATTTCATGCGAATTAAGTAGACATAAGATAGACTGTAAATGCCTTAAGATTCGAAGATTTATTAGCTTATTTTTAAAGCTAAACCAATCGATCAAATCATCTAACACAGTGCTCTGCCAGACAATTAGAAGATCAGTCTCATTTTTCTTGCATTTTTATTTAGATTGATTAAATTTGTTTCACTAACCAAAATAGAAGAATTATGAGAAGTGATAGAACTTTTACAATGATAAAACCAGATGCTGTAGCCAATGGATATATTGGTGATATTTTAGCTGCAATTACCAAGGGTGGCTTTAGAATAGCAGCTATGAAATATACGCATATCAGCAAGGAGCAAGCAGAAGTTTTTTACGAAGTGCACAAGGAAAGACCATTTTATGGCGAGCTGACTGACTTTATGAGTTCAGGACCAATTGTAGCTGCTATACTTGAAAAAGAAAATGCTGTTGCTGACTTCAGAAAATTAATTGGAGCAACTAATCCTGCAGATGCTGAAGAAGGAACAATTCGTAAGCAGTTTGCTGAGTCCTTGTCGAAAAATGCCGTTCACGGTTCAGATAGCGATGAGAATGCTTGTATCGAAGGTGCATTCCACTTTTCAGGCTGTGAAATTTATTAAGTAGGCACAAAATAAAACATTGAAAGGTTCAAAAAGGTCCACAACTTTTTGAACCTTTTATCTTATTACGATATCGTCAATAATTTTTTCGTTGACTTCTTTATTTAAAGCCTGAATTAAACCTGTTTTAATCAGCATCAACTCACTGCGAACAATAGATGAACGCACATGCACAAACAATTTTTTATTCTTGATATAAAGATCTGTAGTCGCATTAGCCACATTCTTCCCAATCACTTTCTCCCAAGTCTTAATCAACTCCAATTCCTTCAATTTCACATCCAAGCCTTGTTCTTTTAAAACAAGCTTAACTAGTTCTTCTATTTTTTGTGTTCTCGATCGGCGCATAGTTAAAGGCTAAGGTAATAAGGTTAAAGGATAAAAAAATAAGGTTAAAGTAAAAAGGCTAAAGGGAAAAAAAAGGTGAATGATAAAGTTGATCAGTAATTGGACTTACAAATTGGTTACAGAGCCATCATCTAGTGCGAATAGTTTGTATGTCAAGTTCGACGAAGTCAGAATTTGATCCAAATGATCGCGATTGGTATCGGAAATGAAGATTTGCCCAAAACGGTCTTCTGAAACCAAGTGCACAATTTGCTCCACACGTTGGGTATCCAACTTGTCGAAAATATCATCAAGTAATAATATGGGATTGTAATCTGATAATTTCTTGATAAACTCGAATTGTGCCAATTTTAGAGCAATCAAATAGGTTTTCTGCTGGCCTTGTGAACCCATCTTTTTTATCGGATAATCACCTAAAGATAGGGTCAAGTCATCCTTATGAATACCAACCGTTGTGTATTGCATCACCTGATCTTTCAATCGGGCATGGCGCAACAAATCTCTCATTCCATGATCGTTCAACTGAGATTTATATTCCAGTTTCACAATCTCATTCCCTTGAGAAATGATATTATAGTATTCCTGAAAAACAGGCATAAGCTTATTCAAAAAGTCCTTACGCTTTTCGTGTATCGAAGCCGAAAGAATAACCATTTGCTCATCCCAAATGCTTAAGCTATCCTCTTCGAATTTACCACGGCGAGCAAAATCCTTAAGCAATTTGTTACGTTGTAAAATCACACGATTGTATCGAATCAAGTCATCAAGATATTTTCTATCGTACTGGGAAATCACACTGTCCATATACTTGCGTCTCTCCTCACTTCCATCAGTAATCAATCGCACATCAGCTGGAGAAACCATCACAATTGGTAAAAGTCCGATATGTTCCGAAAGTTTTTTATATTCCTTTTTGTTTCGCTTAAAATTCTTCTTCTGTCCACGTTTTACACCGCAATATATCAACTCATCCATCTCCTTACGCTTGTAACTCCCCTCGAGTACCATAAATAGTTCCTCGTGTTTGATGTTAAGTTGATCTGTTGAAGAAAAATAACTCTTACAAAAACTCAAATAATAAACCGCATCAAGCAGATTGGTTTTCCCCATACCATTATTGCCTATAAAACAGTTGATCTTAGGCGAAAGCTCTATTTCCAACTCTTTTATATTCTTGTAATTTATAAGGGACAAACGCTCTAAATGCATATATTTTATTTTTGCTTTAAGGACTAGACAATCTAATATTTATGTTCAGATTTTCAATTCCGCATCAAAAATACGAATAAAATCAGATACAGACTTAAATTCACACATTAATCAAAGGTAAATTGGCATGCACTTTTTAGTCAAAAGTTGTCGTAATATTCACAAAAAAAATTACATTTGCGTTAGAAAAAATAAAACATTAAATATTTCTAGCATGTCTACAAACAAAAACGATCAGGTTCACGAAGATAATTTTGAAAACTTAGAAGAAGCTTTAGGTAGAACCGAACAATATATCGAGAAAAACCAAAAGCAATTAACTTTTATCGCTTTAGCTATTATCGTAGTGGCAGTTGGTATCTTCTCATATCAGAAATACTACAAAGCTCCTATGGAGTTGAATGCTCAAGCTGAGATGTTCCAAGCACAACGTTATTTCGAAGTAGACTCATTCAACCTTGCTATTAACGGTGACGGTAATTATGATGGTTTCCTTGATATCATTGACAACTTTGGTTCAACAGAAGCTGGTAATTTATCTGCTTACTATACAGGAATCTCTTATCTTCACTTAGGTGAGTACCAAAATGCAATCAACTATTTAGAAGATTTTTCTTCATCAGACTTCATTCTTTCTACTTTAGCAACAGCTGCTATTGGTGATGCATATATGGAACTTGGAAATAACAAGAAAGCTGCTTCAAACTATATGTCTGCAAGCGCTGTTAACACTAACAACTTTACGACTCCTATCTATCTTCAAAAAGCTGGTATTGCTTACGAAATGACAGGTAACTACAAAGATGCATTAGCTGCTTACGAGACTATCGAAAAAGATTTCAAAAAATCTTCTGAAGCTCGTGATATTGAAAAATACATTACTCGTGCAAAATTGAACTTGAAGTAATCAAGTCATTCAGATATAAAAAAAGCGAAGATCAATGATCTTCGCTTTTTTTTGTGCTCTATTTTTTATTGGGTAATTCCCTCTAGAAAATCTTCAACATCGCCAGGTGTACTCATTATCTTCATAAAAGTTCCCATGGTCAGTTCTGGCCAATATAAGGCAAATCGATACTTACCATGTAACATCGTCACCTCTTTCCCCTGAAGGATAATCTCGTAAGGCATAGCTGCAATATGATCTTCACCAATGATAGGAAGGAAATACCCTTCTCCATCTTCTGCATCCATTAGACCTATTCCAAAAACAGCCACTTTTTCATCCGTAAAAACTTGCTCATAAACCAAAGTTGTATTCCCTTTTCCACTTTCTAAGTTCTTGCGAATCTTAGCTAAGCCATCCTCGAAAGAAGTAAAAGTATTCAGTTCAACAGGATCTTCGAAATAAGGCATCATCATTTTATAATGGTACTTCTTCAAGGCTTTTTCAGTTAGGACACCTCCAAAAGCTTCCAGACTTCCACCTAAACTTGTTAGCGCTTCCTTAGCCTCATCAACAATTGTCATCAATTGCGATTTATCACTCTCGTAATTCGACAGATATGCACAAAATACATATTGAGGATTCAAGAGGCTTAAATTAACAGCTTCTCCTTTTTTAGAGATTCCAACACGAATAACTGATGCCAAAGCACCACGATCTTTCGATTTTAAACACAATTCTGAAAGATCTTTGCGAGTAAAGCACAGCACTCTAAAACCTTCATTATTCTCAGGATTATAGTCCCCAATTAATTCAAAGGATTTTCCGACAAAAGCATTTTCAACATTTGTTTTGGCTTGTTCTAAATCAAAACTTTGCTTTGCATTTAGTTTGTAAAAGGGAGATAGTTTTCCATCTTGAGCAAAAGCCATACTAGCTATAAGACAAAGAATGTAAACAAGACTAATTTTCTTCATTTGGGGTCGATTTAAATAAATAGTAAATATTTGGACGTCTCAATATATAAATATATTTAGATATAAATACTGATATATAACTCATGACGAAGTACAGCAAAACACATTGTTAAAAGACACAGGCCTTAAGGCCTATCATCATTGATAAGTACATTTATTTAAAATGGCTGTAAATTAAGGAAACCGAAAAATAAACAATAAAAAAAGCCCCTAAAAAGGGGCTCAATAAAAATATGATGATTCAAACCTTACTCCACTTTCTCAAGTTCAACTGTAAAGTGACGCATTATTGGAGCCTCATCCACAATCTTAAGACCGTGTTTGATATCCATACGTCTGTCCCAAACATTTTTAAGAGCTACAGCAACAACATCCATATGATTGTTAGTGTATGTACGACGAGGAATTGCTAAACGCAATAACTCCAATTTAGGGTAACGATTCTCGCGAGTTTCAGGATCTCTATCAGCTAAGATAGCACCAATCTCAACACCACGAATACCTGCCTCAAGATACAGTTCACAGCCTAAAGTCTGAGCCTGATATTCCTCTTTTGGAATATGGCTTAAAAATTTCTTGGCATCAACGAAAATAGCGTGTCCACCAATTGGCATCTGAATAGGTACACCGTAACTTATTAGTTTCTCACCTAAATACTCAACCTGCTTAATGCGTGTTTCCAAGGTTTCAAACTCAGTTCCCTCATCAAGACCTTGTGCTAAAGCATTCATATCACGACCAGACATACCACCATAGGTCACATAACCTTCAAACATGATATTATAGGTAGAAGCCTCTTTCCATAGTTGCTTATCTCTCATTGCGATAAACCCACCCATATTCACAATTGCGTCCTTCTTAGAACTCATAGTAGCCATATCAGCATATGAATACATTTCCGTAACAATCTCTTTGATTGTTTTATCCTGATAACCTTCTTCACGAAGCTTTATGAAATAAGCATTTTCAGCAAAACGAGCAGAATCGTAACATACTGGAATCTCATACTTATTTGCTAGTTCCTTAACCGCTTTCATATTCGCCAAAGAAACAGGCTGTCCTCCTGATGTGTTACAAGTAACCGTAACAATAATCATAGGAATCTGCTCTTTTGGATAAGTTGAAAGAACTGACTCTAGTTTTACAAGATCAAGGTTTCCCTTGAATGGGTGATCGATTAAAGTATCGAAAGCCTCATCAATCGTACAGTCAACGGCCTTAGCTTTTCTAAATTCGATATGTCCTTTAGTGGTATCGAAGTGTGAGTTTCCAGGAACAACATTGCCTTCTTTAACAAGAACCGAGAACAATACATTCTCAGCCGCTCGCCCTTGGTGAGTTGGTAAGAAATGATCGAAACCTAAAATATTTTGTATAGCCTCTTTCATCTTATAATAAGATCTTGCACCAGCGTAAGATTCATCGCCTAACATCAACTCAGACCACTGTTTATCACTCATTGCACCAGTACCTGAGTCAGTCAAAAGATCGATAAATACGTGATCACTTTTTAAGTTGAATAGGTTATAATTAGCAGCTTTAAGCCATTCTTCTCTTTCTTCTCTTGTGCTTTTCTTAATGGTTTCAACCATCTTGATTTTAAAGGATTCTGCGAAAGGTAATTCCATGATTATATACTTTTAATGTTTTAAAATAAGTGTTTCATTCATCTTCTTACAAAAAAAGTAAGAAGCTTATCTTCACAGATTTAAACAACAAACATTGAACCAAACACCTAATAAATAGAAGGTGCTGAAAATAAAGATCTACAGTTTGTTCTGTAAAGATAAAGTGACTAAAAATTTAAATTGGGATAGCTTAAATAAAGCTTGGTTAGTGGACAATAATTGCCCTAACGACTAATAGTGGTATCCGTCGCGGTTCTTGATATTAAGGAAGATGTTCTGTGTAGGTTTCGAAAGTCGAATATGTATTTTCATAGTCTCAATTTTTACCATTACTCCAAAAATAAGTTTTTTTAAATTCTAAAAAAAGAACAGACGCTATTTTTCGCAAACGATTGAAGTTATTTATACTGGCTTTTTGCTTTTTTTAATGAAATTTATTCTCATTTTTGTTCCTTAGGTAATTAAAATTAGATCTGAAATTTTCTGATCTTAATGGTAAATTATCGCTTACAACTTATACACAACTAAAAGACAAAATCATTAGAATGTATCGTAAACTATTCCTCATACTTTTATTCATTCAATTAGGCTTCCTATTTCCATCGGAATGTAAGGCTGAATCTATCTTCCACCAAGTTAAAGACTCACTGAATATAGACCTTCAAAATCTGGGAACTTACAATATTACGCCAGTAACACCTGTCAGGATAATCGTGAGGGATTCTATTCAAATTAAAGCGACAAAATTTCCAAAATCATATTATAGAATTGCTCACAATCAATCAGCTCTGAATCGCTATTTCGATTTTTCAATAAAAAGCATAAACTTTAATGATCCCTTAGCACATATTGATAATATAGGCTTCAAATATTTGCTTACTGAACTTGAAATTGAGGCTAAAAGTAAAAAAGATAAAAAAGTAGATAAAGCTGTAAATACCCTACTCGATTACGTAAAGAATGACAGCATCAGGAATATGGTAAGTTACCTAAAATCCTATATAGAGCAGCGACAGACCGAAGATGCTTTGAGAGAATTATCAAAAAAAATTAAACAAGAAAATCAGAAGATCTCTCAAATTGATAGCCTTTCGAAAGAGGACAAATTCGACCTGGAAGATGATGCAAGAAAATATACTGACCTATTTGATTATATCGAACATGATGCGGTACATCAGTGGATAAGAGAAATCAGTCGCGATTCGGTTTCATTTGCTGTTAAGAATGCTATGAACGATTCCATTGACTTTTGGATCAATAATGGCAAAACCGATTTCAAACGCTTCTGGCTAAAAAAGAACAAACAAGATTCTATCGGTGTTTGGATTCAAAATACACCAAGTAAAAGTATCCGTATTTTTTACGATGATGATGTTTCTCAAGAATCCGTTAAAAACGCCAAAAGAAAAGGGGCGAAAGTTCTCTTAAAAGAAAGAATATCACCTGATGGATTCAAGCTAGCAAAGCTAAAAAAATACAGCCGTTATGTGGATATCTGGAAGTTTGGAACCATCGTCAAATTAGACTTCAACCAAGGCCATGTGAGTAAAAGTTGGGCTGAAGGTGGAGAAAGTTCTATATCTGCCTTAGCCGGTGTTAAATCTTTTGCTAAATATCAAAAAAACAAAACCACTTGGGAAACGATTATTGATCTTCAATATGGTCTTTTAAAATCGGGTGACAATGATTTCAGAAAAAATCAGGATAAGTTAGAACTCAATACCAAATTTGGCCAATTGGCTTTCGGGAAATGGTATTACACATCCATGTTTAACCTGAAAACTCAGTTTGTGAGTGGTTACAAATATTCTGCCGATGAAAGTCGAAAGCTTATCTCAAACTTTTTTGCACCAGCTTATATACTTGGATCTATCGGTTTAGATTATAAGCCTAAGAAAGATTTCTCTATTCTACTTTCACCCTTTACGGCTAAATACACCATCGTAAGCGATACAGCTAATATAGACCAAACGGCCTTTGGTATCGATGCCGATAAGAAAGTTAAAAAAGAGGTCGGTGCCTATGTGAAGCTTTTGCACAAATGGAAAATCACCAAAGATATTAGTATGGAAAACAAGTTAGAATTCTATTCTTCCTATTCCAATACGCCTAAAAACATTGATGTGGATTGGCAGTTTATTCTGAACCTACCCGTCAATCAATACCTAACCACAACCATTTCAACTTATCTCATTTCTGATAATGATACGGGGTCAAAAGTTCAGTTTAAGGAGAATTTGGCTGTCGGAGTTAGATATCAATTTTAAAAAATAAATGAGTTCACCACTAAACTCAACCCAAGATTATAAAATATAGAATTATAAACTAATAAGTTCAGATTATGAGTATGATTTACGACGTTCCTGGAGTAGGAATTATTGAGATCGACACATTGGTTGTTGACTCAAATGGAACTATCTCTGTAAAAGGAGAAATTGTTCCTGGTGTTGTTGAGAGAATACATAAAATACAAGCGATGGGTGTTAATGTTGTGATGATTTCATCTGACCAACGTGGCAATGCACGTGCCCTTGCTCAATCAAGTGGAATCACTTACTATGAAGCTGCCAATGGTCGCGAAAAAGAAGATGTTCTTATTTCATTGGGTAGTAATAATGTAGCTGCTATTGGTAATGCACGTACCGATATCGGATTGTTTGTTAAATCTGTGATTTCTATTGCAACCCTTCAGGGAGAAGGTATTCACAAAGATATTATCGACCATGTTGATGTGATAATGCCATCGATTAACGATGCGCTGGATTTCTTCTTAGATTCCAACACGTTTATTGCCACAATGAAACGATAAAAATTTAAAGACATCCTGAGGGGTGTCTTTTTTATTTACATATTCATCGTATAAATAATATTAAGATTTGAGCGGGGCTTGTCAGTCTATCGTGAGTCGTGCAACAGTTTTATCCACAAAGAGAAAACAAGGATCAGTCTGACTTGATTTTTGATTCGCTAATTAAGATCACAAAGTTGCTCATATGCCCTCGGGGAGCTTATTTTTTTTGATTTAAGTAAAAAGTAAGAGCCCAGCGGCTAGAGCGAAAAACACCGCTCTGTCCTTCGGACATTTACTCACGTTAAAATTTAAATTAAAAGTATTCGTGATCCATCGGACTCCTCGAAAAAAGGAGAATAATAAAATGAAACATTCGCTGAGATTCATAAAATTTCATTTACGCTCATTCACTTAATATTGTATCTTTGCAAAACTAAATAATCATTTTACAACTTAATATTTATAGAATGCACAGTTTAACAGCTATTTCGCCTATCGATGGACGTTACCGTGATAAGGTTGACGTATTGGGAGAGTATTTTTCGGAGTATGCGCTTATTCGTTACCGAGTATTGGTAGAGATCGAGTATTTCATTTCGCTTTGCGAGCATCCACTACCTCAGTTGGCCGATTTCGACACCAACAATTTTGATGAACTACGCAGTATATATTTAGACTTTACTGTTGAAGATGCACAGAAAGTTAAAGACATTGAGGCTGTAACCAATCACGATGTAAAAGCAGTTGAATACTTCATCAAAGAAAAATTCGACGCTCTTAACTTACAACAATATAAAGAATTCATCCACTTCGGTTTGACTTCTCAGGATATCAACAATACAGCGACTCCATACTCTATAAGAGATGCGGTACACGATGTGTATTACCCTCTTTTAGATGAATTGATCGAGAAGCTTGAAAGCTTATCAAACGACTGGAAAGATATTGCTCTTCTTGCTCGTACACACGGTCAACCAGCATCACCTACTCGTTTGGGTAAAGAGGTTCAGGTTTATGTGTACCGTCTAAAAAAACAATTAGACCTATTAAAATCAGTTCCTTGTTCTGCTAAGTTTGGTGGTGCTACAGGTAATTTCAATGCGCATCATGTGGCTTACCCACAAATTGATTGGAAAGCTTTCGGTAACAAATTCGTAAACGAGTCGTTGAAATTGGAGCGTGAAGAATACACAACTCAAATTTCGAACTACGATAATATGGGTGCGATCTTCGATAATTTCAAGCGCATCAATACCATCTTAATTGATATGAACCGTGATTTCTGGACTTATATTTCCATGAATTACTTCAAGCAGAGAATTAAAGAAGGAGAAGTTGGTTCTTCAGCTATGCCTCATAAAGTGAACCCTATCGATTTCGAAAACTCGGAAGGTAACCTGGGATTGGCTAACGCAACTTACGAGCATTTATCAGCAAAATTACCTATCTCTCGTTTACAGCGTGACCTTACAGATTCAACTGTATTGAGAAATATTGGTGTTCCTTTTGCTCACTCAATCATTGCCTTTAAATCGGTATTAAAAGGTTTAGATAAATTGATTCTTTCTCCTGATACATTCGCTGCTGATTTGGAAGCAAACTGGGCAGTAGTTGCAGAAGCAATTCAGACTATTTTGCGTAGAGAAGCTTATCCAAACCCATACGAGGCATTGAAAGCTTTAACCCGTACAAACACATCAGTTACTCAAAGCAGTATTGCTGAGTTTATCGATACACTTGAGATTTCAGACAGCCTTAAAGCTGAATTGAAAACTATTACTCCAAGTAACTATACTGGAATTTAGTCTCAACCACATATTATATTGAAAGGCCGCAGGAGAATAACTTCTGCGGCCTTTTAATTTTAAACCTCTCTCCTTTTTACAACTCTCACTAAATATTGTTAAATCTTTGCGAATAGCTGGTAAGAATCGTATTTTTACCAGCTATTTTGTTTTCCGTAAGTTCTAAAAAGCTTAGAAAGCTTATTCAATTCATCTGAGATTGCCATGGCATATCAGCAATAACATAAAGGTTTAAATGAAAGATTTCCTTAATATTCTAAAACGATTTTTACCACCATATAAGGGCGACCTTATCATGATGTTTATCTATAACCTGTTGGGAGCCATTTTTGGTGTTTTCTCATTTGGTGCAATGGTTCCAATTTTAGATACATTTTTTAATAAAAATGAAGGATTGGCTGTTTTAGAAAAAATGCCATGGGCTTTCTCCACAGAGGCTGTCATGCATAATTTCAACTATTACATTGCCTTTGTAAAATCAGAATATGGAGCAGAATATTCACTATTCTTTATAGCTGCACTTGCACTAAGTCTGATTTTCTTAAAAGTTACATTCGCCTTCTTAGGATCCTATCATAGTGTTAATATTCGAAACGGTGTTGTACGCGATATGCGTCAGAAAATATATGCAAAAATTGTCAGCTTACCTCTTCCTTTTTTCTCTAAAGAAAAGAAAGGCGATATAATAGCACGGTCTACCGGCGATGTGCAGGAGGTTGAAACCTCAATTATGAGTTCGGTAGATATGTATTTTAAGAATCCTGTTATTATTGTAGTATACCTAACAGGTCTGCTAATCATTAGTCTAAAGCTTACACTTTTTGTTTTCGTCATGTTGCCCATTGCTGGTTATATTATTGGAAAAACAGGTAAAAGTTTAAAGAAATCATCTCGGGATGGACAAAATAAGATGGGTGATATTTTATCAACTATCGAAGAAAGTTTATCGGGTTTGAGAATTATTAAGGCTTTTAATGCCGAGGAAAAGATGAACACTCGATTTGCTGAAGAAAGTAACTCTTACCGCCGAATCATGAACAGCATTATGCGTCGATATGTCTTAGCTCATCCTGTAAGTGAGCTTTTGGGTTCAATAGTCATGCTGGTTATTATGTGCTATGGAGGTATACTTATTATTAATGGCACTGGAAGTTTAAGTGGATCTACTTTCATCATGTACTTAGGTATGTTTTATTCTATTATAAATCCTGCAAAAGCTTTCTCGAAAGCCGCATATAGCATACAAAAAGGATTAGCAGCAATGGATCGTATCGATCAATTACTTAATGCAGAATCGACAATAATCAATAAAGAAAATGCGAAAGAGATCTCAGATTTCGGAAGCAGCATCGAATATAAGAATGTTAGTTTCTCATACGATGGTGAACGTGATGTGCTAAAAAATGTGAGCGTCAGCATTCCAAAAGGAAAAACGGTTGCCTTGGTAGGACAATCAGGTTCAGGAAAAACAACATTTGCAGATTTATTACCCCGTTTCTACGACGTCAATTCTGGTGGTATTTTTATTGATGGTGAAGATATTCGCGATTACAAAATTAGCGATTTACGCCAGCTCATGGGAAATGTGAATCAAGAATCAATTCTATTTAATGATACTATATTCAATAATATTGCCTTTGGTGTAGAAAATGCCACATTGGAAGAGGTTGAAGCTGCAGCCAAAATTGCCAATGCTCATGACTTTATATCAGCTACTGAAGATGGATATTACACCAATATCGGTGATCGTGGTGGTAAGCTTTCTGGAGGTCAGCGTCAAAGATTGAGTATTGCACGAGCTGTACTCAAGAATCCTGAGATTCTAATCCTAGACGAAGCAACCTCAGCGCTCGATACTGAATCAGAACGTTTGGTTCAGGATGCTTTGGAGAAATTACTTCAAAATAGAACCTCACTTGTGATTGCTCACCGCTTATCAACCATTAAAAATTCAGACTTGATTTGTGTTTTCCACGAAGGTGAGATTGTAGAACGCGGCCAGCATAAAGAGTTAATAGAAAAAAATGGCACCTACAAAAAACTGTATGATATGCAGATATTATAAGCTCTGAATAAAAATATTGTGATAGAAAGATGATTCTTAATTGGGTCATCTTTTTTTTGTTTAGGACAAACTTGAAAGCTTAGAATTCCATCTTCGATTAATCGACCTAAACTTTAATACAAATAAATATATTCCGTCGTGAAGAATCCATGTTCTTTTATTAACGACTAGATTTACGACGGATTGTCATGATGCTAATAACCCGAGGCTGCAGTCAATCCATGACTTTACCCCGGGCTATTAAAATTAAAGCCCGTTGGGCTTAATTCTCTCTATAGAAAAAATCGAAAAGCTTAGAATTCCGTCTTCAATTGCTCTACCCAAGCCTTAATACGCTCATCAGTTAAAGCAGCTTGGTTCTCAATATCCAAAGCCAAACCTAAGAATTTGCCATCACGCAAAGCCTCTGAACGCTCAAAAGTGTAGCCTTCTGGACTGGTTAAACCAATCACCTTAGCGCCTCTTTCTTCTAGTGCTTTACCCAATAAACCAATGCCATCAACAAAATTTTCAGAATATCCCACTTGATCACCTAATCCGAAAAGAGCTACTTTCTTTCCTTTTAGTTTCAGTTGTTCAATAGCTGGCATAAACTCATCCCAGTAGTTTGGTAATTCACCATCGAACCAGGTTGGAACACCTAGCACCATATTCTTATGGCTCAAGAATGATTCTTCGTCTATTTCCTCAACATTCACCATTTCAATATCGAAATCCTTACCGAAAGCTTTTTTCACCTTCTCAGCGTTCTTCGAAGTCTTAATGGTATTGAAGCTGTATATTAATCCAATTTTAGTCATCATCTTAATTTTAGTAGTCTAACAAATCTTTAGCTGCAGTATAAATCTTCTCTGTGTTTGGAAGAGTTGCTTTTTCCAAAATTCGATTAAATCCAACTGGAGTAAAGGTTGATCCAACACGTCTTACCGGAGCATCCAAATGTTTAAAAGCTTCCTCTGTGATAGTCGCAGCAATTTCACCACCGAATCCAGCGAAGACCTTATCCTCATGCACAACCAAAACCTTATTGGTCTTAGCAACCGATTTAATAATGGTCTCCTTATCTAAAGGCACAATAGTTCGGAGATCAATCACCTCAACATTTTTGCCTAATTCCTTAGCAATTTGGTCAGCCACCTCAACACACATATGCGTTGTATTACCATAGGTCACAATAGTCAAATCAGAGCCTTCGCGACGAACACGAGCCTTTCCAAATGGCACCTCAAAATCGTCTGGCACTACAGCTGCTGCTTTAGGATCGTTATATAAAGCTTTTGGCTCCATAAATACAGTCATACCTTTCGAACGAATACTGGTACGAAGCAAACCTGCAGCATCATCAGCATAAGAAGGATAAACGATACGAACTCCTGGGAAAGTTGCCAAAGCACCTTCAATATTTTGAGAGTGATACAAACCACCACCAATATAACCACCAGAAGCTAATCGAACGGTAATATTTGGTGAAAACTGACCTTTTGTACGCCAGTATTCATGTGTTGTTTCAACAAACTGCTCCATAGCTGGCCAGAAATAATCGGCAAACTCAGCACCTTCAACAACGATACGAATCTTATCGTTAAAACGACTCATACCATTGGCAGTACCCATGATGAAGTCTTCGGCAATAGGGGCATTAAATACACGCTCAATACCAAACTCTTGCTGCATCCCTTTCGAAACATTGAAAATACCACCCTTATCCTTATTGGCGATATCCTGTCCCCAAATAAAAGTATCTGGATTATGACGGAACTCAGCCTTAAGCGTTTCATTCAATCCTTCGATTAATTTCTTAGGCTGCCCTGTTTCGTTATGAAGTCCTTCTGGGTATTTCTCTGCAGGATAAGCATCCGGAATTACAAAATCGTGAATCGAATTAGGATCTGGATTTGGAGCAGCTAAACCTGCACGGTGTGCTTTCTTAACTTGAAGTTTTACATCAGCTTCAATCGCTACTAATTCCTCCTCAGTAAAACGCTTGTAGCGAATCAATAAACGACGGAATTTAGCCAATGGATCGTATTTCTCTACGTAGCTCAACTCAGCATTGTCACGATACAATTCATGCTTATCTGAATTTGAGTGAGACCCCATACGAACACAATTCGCTTGAACGATAGCTGGCATCAGATTTTCGGTAGCATAAGCTTTCGCTTCAGTCATGGTATTCATCGAATCGAATACATCCTTACCATTACAATGGAAAATCTTCAAATATTTTAGTCCCTTAAAGTTATCCGCAACCTTACGATTAGCAGTTTGATCCTTTTTAGGAACAGAGATACCATATCCATTATCCTGAAATACAAAGATGACTGGAAGTTGTTCTTTTGAAGCACCATTAATCGCCTCATAAACGTATCCTTCAGAAACTGAAGACTCGCCTTGAGAACTAATAGCAACACCTTTACCTTTATAATGCTTTACCGCTCGAGCAATACCCACAGCATGTAAAGTATGATTACCTGTACACGAAGATACATTGTGAACATTCCATTCTGGCTTGGCAAAGTGATTTGACATATGTCGACCACCACCAGCAACATCATTATCTTTAGAAATACCATTTAAAATAACCTCTTCAGCCGTTAAACCTGCTGATAACGAAGTCAACATATCACGGTAGTAAGGAAATAAGTGATCTGTTTTCCTATCGAAAACTTGTCCAATAGCCAACTGAATACCATCATGACCTGCATAAGGCGCATGGTAAGACCAGCCAATAGCTTGTTTCAAATAATTTGGCGCTTTCTCATCAAGAGCTCTACCTAAAGTCATTAAATCAAACCACTCAGCAAGTAGCTTTTTAGGTGTCTCTTGTATGCTATATTTTTTCTTAATTGTCATTGTAATAGTCATTAATAAATTAGTAATCTGTCCTTAAATGATTCTCTAATCAAAAGCAATTAAACGCTTCTACTCACATCAAATTCCTCAAGATAATCGGCAATCTTTCTAAGGAAAGCGCCACCCAAAGCCCCATCAACCACACGGTGATCATAGGATAGTGATAAGAACATTTTCTGACGTGGAACAATAATATCACCAAATTCTGTTTCTATTACGGCAGGTTTCTTTTCAATAGTTCCCACTGCAAGAATTGCAACCTGAGGTTGATTAATAATTGGTGTTCCCATTACATTTTTAAACGATCCGAAATTGGAAATGGTGAATGTACCACCTTGAATATCGTCAGCATCTAATTTGTTATTTCTAGCTTTATCAGCCAAAGTATTCATACCAACAGTTATACCTAAAAGATTTTTCTGATCAGCATTCCTTATAACAGGTACTATCAAATTACCTGAAGGTAGAGCAACAGCTACACCTATATTTATATCTTTTTTCACAATAATCTTATAATCATCAACCGATGAATTGACCATTGGAAAATCACGTAATGCTTTTGAAACGGCTTCGATAATAATTGGCATAAAGGTGATCTTCGTTTTCTCTTTAGCGAAGAACTCATCTTTAATCTTATTTCTCCAATTAACCATATCAGTTACATCAGCCTCAACCATTGCCGTAACGTGAGGTGAAGTTTGTTTAGACATCACCATATGATCAGCAATAATTCGACGCATACGATCCATTTCAATAATCTGGTCGTTTGCACCTACTGACATCGAAACCTTTGCTTTTTGAGGCGTAACAGCAGCTTTTATTGCGACCTCCTTAGCTGGAGCAACAGAACCAACTGCTGGAGTTTGTCTTTCTACAACAAACTTTAAGATATCTTCTTTCTGAACACGTCCACCTTTACCATGCCCCACAATAGCATCTAACTCTGCTTGCGAAATATTTTCCTTTTCAGCAATGGCCTTAACTAAAGGAGAATAAAAACGATCTGAATCAGATTTGATTTCAGCGACTTCATTCAGAACTTTCACTTCATTAACTTCAACAGCTACTTCTTCTATAACTTGAGATCCGGGTTCAGCATCCGCAGCATCCTCGCTCATATTAATAATGGCAACAACCTCTCCCACGGGTACAACATCATCCTCTTTGAAGCGAATCTCAATAACTTTACCAGATACAGGAGAAGGTATTTCAGAGTCCACCTTATCGGTTGCAATCTCAAAAAGCATATCATCCTCTTCAATGACATCATTAAGATTTACAAACATTTTGGTGATGGTTGCCTCCTGAACACTCTCTCCCAACTTGGGCATTAGAATTTCAAAACTTGACATATATTCTTTGATTATTAGTTAGAATCAATATAAATAATGAAACAAATATATTATTTATTTTTATTTAGACTGCTTAAATTTTAACTTTTCTGCTATCTCCAGATAACAAAAATCAAATCATAATTAAGGATCAACGACTTACGGGCTCACTTTTCACAAGTTAGTGAATATTTATTAGCGAAAAAAGGCGTGATTATCAGACTCTAAAGCCTATTTTTAAAAAATATGCTCAAATAATTAGTGAAGTCTATTATTCAAATTATTTTTGCAGAGAAATAAAACGAAGCATCATGAAAGATTACAACTATACTCTGGAGATATCAGCTAATCAAGAAGAGGTATTTAATGCGCTGACAAACGCCTTCCAAATAGAACTATGGACAGGTTATCCTGCTACTATGGACGATCAGGTTGGAACTGTTTTCTCCTTATGGGAAGGTGATATTTCGGGTTGTAATATTCAAGTTGTGAAAGATTACAAATTGGTTCAAGAATGGTTCTTTGGTGATACAGAGCATGCTTCAATCGTAACCTTTACGCTTAAGAAAGTTGGTAAGAATACATCTCTAGAACTAACTCACACAAATATTCCTGATGAAGCCTATGAAGAAATAATTGAGGGTTGGAAAGATTATTATCTTGAGTCAATGCAAAACTTTCTTGAGTTCTCTTAGAGGTCGATAATAAGAAATATAAAAGCCGCAATCTAATGGATTGCGGCTTTTTCATTATATCTATTTAAGATCTTCATTTTAATTGATCCGAGAAATCACGAACCAGTTTAAAAACGCCTTCAAACTGGCTTACTTTTAAATTCTCGTAAGTATCTGTTGTTTCATGATAGTCGGCATTGTCGCCATCAGCATAAAAGAAAACAGCCTTTACATCTTTATTATAAAAACTCGCATGATCAGACGAAGGTACAGGTCGAGTTCCTCTCATATTAGTCAAATACACCTTGTCCTTATTAATTTTCTCATATAGAGCCAACTCTTTAGGGAATGCTTTTCCATTAAATATATAGATGCCCTGACTTCCTGTTCCAATCATATCAAAATTCATTACCATTCTCGTTTTTTCGAGAGGAAACAAAGGGTGTTCCACATAGTGCTGTGATCCTAACAAACCAGCCTCTTCTCCACTAAACAAAAGGAACACTTGTGTATAATGTGGCTTCTTTTTAGCTTTCTTATAATGCTTGGCCAAATTCAAAACCATAGCCACACCACTTCCATTATCGTTAGCTCCGGGATACATTTTAGATCCCATCATGCCTAAATGATCATAGTGAGCACAATAAATAAGACAGGTATCCGTCTTACCTTGAATGTAGCCCAATAGATTCTGAGTTTTATAATTCTCGATAAATCGGTTCTTTATTTTAACTGTAATTTCACTGGTTGTCGTATCAATCTTAGAACTTTTTACTATTAGGGTTGGGAATTCCTTTAAGAAAGTTCTAGCTGTATATTTCAATTTATTCTTTCTCAATAGAACACCTTTTGCTCCAAAAACATTAGCAGTAAGAAGATCTGATGCAAAATTGTAAAGTTCTTTATTATTCAAGCCTAGCGAATCTATGGCCAAAAATGTTTGAGATAAGTCCTTTTTAAGAAAAGCTTTACGAATCTTACTCTTTGTTAGAATCTCAGTATTTAACCAAAGTATATCAAAAGTCCCTTCACAGGATGGTGAATCAGGATAGACAATAAAGTCTTGAGCAGATTCTAGCTTATTTTCACCAAGCTTTAAAATTGGATCTTCAGGAAAAGTATTAATAGGTGTTGAGTAAGCTTGATAAAAATTCGATTCAAAGCCCTTTAATTTAAGATTTTTCATCTCTGCAGATAAATAAACTGCAGCGATACTATCACCTTTATTAATATACCCTCGCCCAAAATAAGCATCAGAACTAAGTTCTTTAATTATTTTTCGAGAATAATTCATATCCTGTGCCCATAAGCTTGCTGATAGCAAATTCAAAGCCAAGATCAAAACAAGTCTTTTGTAATTCATATTATCGTTTTTTTAGTCGGTCAATGTCTGCTAAAGTAAGTTTTCATTTTGAATAAGCCTTCAATTCCTGTGATGCTATATAAACAGAACAAAAAAAAATAATCATTAATGAAAAAAAACATGACTCATTATTTCATCAATAATGGCTGAAATAAGCCCGTTCAATTAAGGAAAGAGATGTATTTTGTTTTTTTTCAAAAAAAAGTTCTAAAATAGTATCTAGGGAATCAAACACTTACATAAAATTGATACTTTTTTCTCGAAAAAATATATCCAGGAGGCTTGTATATTCGGGGAAAGCATCTATATTTGCATCGCAATAGGGAGATAACGATCACCCAATAAACATTGCAATTGGGGAAGATACCAAAGTGGCCAACTGGGGCGGACTGTAACTCCGCTGACTTCGTCTTCGTAGGTTCGAATCCTGCTCTTCCCACAACATTCTGAAGCAACAAAATTTATTCGATAACGATCGATGAATTGCTAAAGATCTGCGGGAATAGCTCAGTTGATAGAGCATCAGCCTTCCAAGCTGAGGGTCGCGAGTTTGAGTCTCGTTTCCCGCTCAATTTTATTGTAATATATTGGGGAGATACCAAAGTGGCCAACTGGGGCGGACTGTAACTCCGCTGACTTCGTCTTCGTAGGTTCGAATCCTGCTCTCCCCACTATTATATTTTCCTGCGGGAATAGCTCAGTTGATAGAGCATCAGCCTTCCAAGCTGAGGGTCGCGAGTTTGAGTCTCGTTTCCCGCTCAATTTAAGGAGAGATGGCAGAGTGGTCGAATGCGGTAGTCTTGAAAACTATTGTGCGGCAACGTACCGGGGGTTCGAATCCCTCTCTCTCCGCTTAAAGCATCAAAGTTGCAAAACTTTGATGCTTTTTTTATGCCCTAAACTTTCTTGGAATTAATCCCGATAAATTTAAAGATGGAGTGATAAATACAAAAAGAGTCGCACATTTGATGTACGGCTCTATTATTAAAAAAAAGGAATATTACAGTTCCAAAACCTCCACTTCTGTTCGGCGATTGGCCTGGTGTTCGCTAGGCTACATTTCACACCATTGGAACAATTTATAATTAACCTGAATTCCCATAACCTTTTGCCTTTAATCGATAGAGAGACGCCTTTCAAAATTATAAAGCTTACAGCAGATTGCTCTCCGTTTAGATAATTCGAGATTGTAGAAAATATTTTCCAACACAAAGGTTTTGCCATCCTATAAGCGATCGAACTCTTCACGAACATGAATTTTATTACCTGAGAAGTCATATGTGTTGATCAGATCATATTTCGTCATAAAACCGGCTTTTAGATATTCAAGTCGATATAGGGTTTCACGCTTCAATTGACATGAAAACTTCCCCTGCCAATCGCTCTTTAATTCTAATCTTTCTTTTGTTTGCTCATCAATCACTGAAACGATCAATCCCACAATAGGATTTTGTCCTTCTTTAACGACGACCAATCCTTCCAGAATCATCGTATTATCAGTAGTCTGATAGACCAAAGTTGTGTA
The DNA here is from genome assembly GCF_054254355.1 of Ancylomarina sp. YFZ004. Classification (NCBI taxonomy): domain Bacteria; kingdom Pseudomonadati; phylum Bacteroidota; class Bacteroidia; order Marinilabiliales; family Marinifilaceae; genus Ancylomarina; species Ancylomarina sp. YFZ004. The sequence continues at coordinate 5,995 of NZ_JBTCHQ010000007.1, read as the reverse complement.
TTCTGTTTTATCCTTTAGATCAGAGGTCGCAATAATAATAGCTTCACCATCGGTATAGTTTTCTTTTACCGATATAATATGATAGACTTGTCCGCCCCGAACAAAGAATTTAAATTTCCCATCTTCATCTGTTGTTACCGTTTCTATTGGGTGACCATTTTCATCATTTAAGGTGACAAGGGTATTCCCCATAATCTCATTCGTCATTTCATGAAAAACCTGTCCTTTAATCAATATAAACTCGATTGAAAATTTATAAATATCGTCAAAGCTTTCGCCTTTTAATCGATTCGAAGCAAAATAGCCCTTCCCATTCTTAAGAATCAAACCAAAGTCATCTTTCGACGTATTAAGAGGATATCCCAAATTGAATGGCTTCGTATCTTTCTGATTTAAATCTATCGAAAACAGGTCCAGACCACCAAGCCCAGCATGTCCTTTTGAGGCAAAAAAAAGGTTTTGGCTTTCCGTAATAAAAGGAAACATCTCGTTCTCAAACGTATTGACCTGAGAACCTAAATTTTCGGCTTCTCCCCATCCTGTTTCGTCACGATGACAGACATACAAATCAGTACCGCCATAACCTCCCGGTCGATCTGAAATAAAATACAGGCTTTTAGCATCAAAGGATAATGCCGGGTGCCCTGTTGAGTAGCCATCCATATTGAATGGGAGCAATTCTGGTTCTGACCATTTATCAGCTTCCTTTTTACTATAGTAAAGCTTAATACTTACGATTCCTTCCTGATTTCTTTTGGCCCTTTTTGAATTATAAACATGATTTCGAGTTAGGAACATTTCATCACCTTCCTCATTAAAACAAACGGGACCATCATGATAATGGGTTGTCAACTTATCTGAAAATGGAGTGATGTCATTCAACTCCCCATCAGCCTCAACTTTAGCTTCATACAGTCTAAGGTAATTTTGATTGTTCCATTTGCAGTTTCTCTTACTCTCCATTCTTTTCTCTCTGGCTGATGAAAAAACAAGCTGATTTTTATAAAAACTCACCCCAAAGTCGGATGCCTCTGAGTTTGCCTTTATGGCTTGTATTTTATAACGAATCGAATCTTTCATCAATTCCTTAATATAAACCAGATCAATATTATTTCGTATGCCTTTTGAATCGATTTCCAAATACCTATTCATCCATATTTGAGCTTGAACGTATTTCTTATTGCTTTGCAAAGCTCTCGCATAGTGCAAGAAATCATCATTTTCTAAACTTGACATGTCTACAACGCGAGCATACCATCGCTCCGATTGTTCAGTATTATTAATCAATCTGTAAGAAGCAGCCAGTCGTTTTGCAACAAATTCATTCAAGCTATCTTTTTGCCAAAGAACCTCATACAATTCAATAGCCTCCTGATAAGCGAAGGAATCAAAATACTTGTTGGCCCGATCAGACACCTGTGCTTCCACCGAAGTACTGGTCAATAGGACTCCGATAAATAGTAGTATACATTCAATCCTTTTCATGCTCTTTATTTTAATAGTTCCCAATTGGCTTAGAAATATCTTGGGGTCATTATTTTCTTATTGTTGAACTTGAAATCGAATGCCACCATGATTTCATGGGTTCCGTTACTGTAACGTCGCAGTTCTGATTCTGTTAAGTCAAAAGCATAGCCTACCCTAATCTGATCAGTTAATTGATAGTGAACTAGAAAGTTCATAGAATCTTCAATACGATATCCCGCACCTAACCAAAGCCGATCGTAGAATATAAAATTGGCAGACAGGTCGACTGAGAAGGGCGCATTCCAAACAACTTTTGCGAGTGCGGAAGGTTTCAGCTTAACATAGTCATTCAATTCAAAAAGTGCTCCCATGGTACCAAAGTAGTGACGTTCCTTATAACCCAAACTGCTTGTGTTGATCCCATCATTATCGTAACTATTTCTCAAGATCCTGGGAATGGAGGCCCCAATATAAAATCGATCGGTATAATAATAGATACCTACTCCAAAATTGATAATAAATTCCTCTGAGAAGTTTTGTGTGAAAGTCGCATCATTTCCCTGATCCAAATCCAGATTCATCAAATCAATTTGAATCATATCAAAACCACCTTTTATACCCATTGCAAGGGTAGCTCTATCACTTACCTTTAAGTGATAAGCAACATCAGCAAAAAAACTATTCTGTTTTACAGGTCCTAATTCATCGTTTATGAATGCAAAACCAGCACCCATATTGTATTTGCTAATTGGAGCACTCAATGTTAAGGTTCTTGACTTGGGAGCTCCATCAAAGCCGACCCATTGTTCACGAGCCAAAAATATAGCACTTATCATATCATTGCTCCCTGCATAAGCAGGGTTAACAGTTAGAGGATTGTGCATGTATTGCGTATACATTGGATCCTGTTGTGCTTTCCCCTGTTTTACACAAGAGAAAAGGAACATAAGTAAAACAACGTATTTTATAATATTTAATGATTTGTTCATAGCTTTTGATTAATAGTTGATATAAACGAATCCTTTAATTGGTTTTGATCCGTTCCCCAGATCAATAATATAATAATAAGTCCCTTCAGGAACGATATCGGATCCAATAGCCGTTTTGTTTTTTGGGATTCCATACCAATTGTTTTGGTAACCTTTTGCTTCATATATGATCGATCCCCATCTGTTGAAAACAATCAGTTTTGAATTCGGAAAATCTTTAATTCCTCTGAACACTAAGAATTCATTTACGCCATCGCCATTGGGAGAAAACCCTTCGGGAGTAGATACCTGTTCACTACAATCATCGAAAGCATCAATATAGTCGGCAACACCATCCCCATCACAATCATCATTACCTTCCTCTTCGTCAGAATAACCGTCATTGTCACTATCTAAATCTCTAAAATCAGGAATTCCATCACTATCAGTATCAATCGGAAGATCTGAACATGGATCAGAAACCTGTGCTTCTTCTACATCAGATAATCCATCATTATCACTATCTAAATCAAGATGATCAGGAATAAAATCAGAATCGGTATCAGCTATTAGAGATTCTACTGCATCGGGTATACTATCCTCGTCACTGTCCATCACACCAATTTCTATATTGACTACTGCTTCATCACACAAGCCATCAGTATTGCAAATTTGATAGGTAAACTGATCGGTATTGCAATAAGTGCCCAAATCAGCAATATAAGTCAGGCTTCCATCTTCATTCACCATTACTTCTCCAAATTCAGGATCAGTTAGAATACTTACTGACAAAACATCACCATCTACATATGAATCATTATCAAGGACTGTAATAACAGTTTCCTCATTATCTCTGGCATCAAGCTGATCATCCCTAGCAATAGGAGCACCATCTATCAACACTAGGATTTCGTCGATAGCATCAGCACACACCCCACCCCCTAAACCTATTGCCCTTAGGGTAAGAGTAACATTATCGCCTGTAGTTGGCGTAAATATTGGATTCAATGCATTAGCATCATCAAAGCTTCCTCCTGTACTTGTCCAGATCAAACCGGCATAATTTGCTGCCGTAGCTCCTGAAAGCGTATAGCTTTCTCCTGCCTTAATCATGACTGTTGTCACACCTACATCGACACTTGCAGCTGGCCAGATCTTAAGTAGCATAGCAGAAGAAGAAGTACCACTAGATCCTGACACATTTAATGTTAATTGAACTTGCCCATTATCCCGATCGGAATCACTAGGGAGATAAATCGCATTTAAGACTTCATAATCTGTAAATGTACCTGTACCATCAGTCGACCATGCAAAGCTATTTGCATTGGTTTGGCTTGCTGAACTTAGCTCATACGAATTATCAGAAGAACATATATCAGCATCATCACCTGCATAACAATCAATATCATTATCAGTAATTGATACGGTAGCTACAAGTGGCATTCCCAGATTCGTATTCAAATCATTCGAAAAGATTTCTGTAAGCGTAACAATAACTGTCTCTGAACTTTCAAATAAGATATCATCGATAATATTTATTTTAATTGTGGAACTTAAACTTCCTGCCGGAATACTTAAGATTCCAGGCAATACAGTATAGTCTACTCCTTCAGTTGCTGTTCCACTCACAGAATAAATGACAATAGTTGCGACAGCTGAAACTTTACTTATTGCAACAGTAAACTCAGCATTATTCGTGGCTGGCGTCCCTTCTTGCCCATTGTCATCAGTTGCTAAAATTGTAACAACAGTTGACTCATCATCATTAATAATAGTTCCAATTCCAGTATCACTTGTGACAACTTCTGAATTGATGTTACCTATACCTAAGGCAAGGTTGGCAGTAAATGTTTCATCTGGTTCTACCTGAGTATCCTCACTTGTTGGAACCGTAATGGTTGTTGTTCCTGCAGTTCCGCCACTAAAGATATATTGCTGTGTGCTAGTAGTAAAGTCCGTAGCCTCTGTACTCACATGAGTAAAACTAACATCAACAACAACATCGCCCTGAACATTCTTATCCAAAGTCAAATCAAAACTCAAAATACCTCCCTCGATTATCGTAGCATCACTTATTAAGACTGCTGCATCATCATCATCGATGATGGTACCAATTCCTGTATCACTTGTTATAACTTCCGGATTCCCACTATTCAATGATAAGCTTGCAGTAAAGGTTTCATCAATTTCAAGAATTAAATCGTCGTTCGTACTTAAAGTGATTGTTTGAGTCCCAGGAGTTCCACCTGAGAAAGTAACTTGCTGATTCGCTTCATTGTAATCATTATCAGAGGTACTGATGTTGACAAAAAATACATCGATTACAACATCACCTTCCACATTTTCATCAAGCGTCACATCAAAACTCAAATCACCACCTTCTGTTACCTGAGCATCGCTGATGGTGACATTAGCGGCACCATCATCATTTAGAATCGTTAAGCTAGCCTGATCAGTAATCTGAACATCAAGTATCGTAGCCGACAAATTGTCCATATTGATATTTAGGGTCTCATCTTCTTCCAGAATAGCATCGGAAGTCGGTATCACACTGAAATTTTGAGTCTCCCCCTCTGTACCCGCGAAAATAAGTGTCTGATCTTTTAATTCCGTGTAATCTTTTCCTTTTGTTGTAGCGGTTCCGTCTCCAGTATTCACATCAACTTCAAAGCCTCCCTCTACAGCGAAATCCAATGTCGCTGTCAATATAATTGGCCCCTCATCTTCATTACCAGAGGCATCAGCGATAGTAACGGCAGCTGTGTCATCATTGGTAATGGTTCCAATTCCGGTAGCACTTGTAATAACTGCTGAATTGACATTATCTGAACCCAATGAAAGATTCGCTGTAAAGGTCTCGCTCGATTCTAATTGGGTATCTTCTGTTGTAGGTACCGTTACCGTCTGGATTCCTGAATCTCCGTTTACAAAGGTGATCGTTTGAACACTGCTTGTAAAATCATTATCAGATGTACTTATGTTGGTAAAGGACACAAGAACAACAACATTGCCTTGAACATTCTGATTTAAGCTCACATCAAAACTCAAATCACCACCTTCAACGATCGTAGCATCACTTATTGTGACTGCTGCCGTATCATTATCTATTATCGTTCCTAATCCGGCATCACCGATTGTAATTGCCGTGTTACCACTATTCAATGATAAACTTGCAGTAAAGGTCTCATCTGCCTCAAGTGTTAAATCACCAGTCGTTCCTAATGTAATCGTCTCTATACCTGCTGTGCCACCAGAGAAGGTGACTTGCTGAGTCTGTTCATCGTAATCATTATCTGATGTACTGATATTGGTAAAAAACACAACAACAACAACATCGCCCTGAACATTCATATTTAAGTTCACATCAAAACTCAAATTACCACCCTCAACTATTGTAGCATCACTTATTGTGACAGAGGATGAATCATCATCAATGATGTTTGCCGTAGCACTGGCTGTGCTAATACTGACAGAACCATTGCTTGGGTTACTTATTGTGGCAATTACGGTTTCCGTATTAGCTTCCAATAGGCCATCGTCGATGACTGCTACGGTGAATG
>NZ_JBTCHQ010000006.1:0-302617 GCF_054254355.1 Ancylomarina sp. YFZ004 | reverse complement strand
GGGAGGAAGGAAAGGATAAAAGATATCCGATTAAACCTTATCAATATATGAAGCCCAATCTCACTAAAATGAGATTGGGCTTTTTTTATTTACTAGAACCTAAAAGGTTTATATATCTATAGAAAAACATAAGATACTTAATTAATACGACTCCATAGGAGTCAAACAACAATAAAACCCATAAACCTATAGAGATACAATCCATTCTGGATTGAATTATTCGATGTGCAGACTTGTTTAAATTATTTTTTTTTATGCTTAACAAAAATTTACGAAACTTCGTGCTTTTAGCTTACATATGTTTTGCCAAAACGAACCACGATAGATCGGTATTTTCTCTTGATTTCCCTTTTCCTAATTTTATTTCTTTAGTTCTAAAAGATTAATGAAGTAAGTTTTCATCTTATATAAACAAATAGATGGCTCTAAAAGCAATCTATTTGTTTTTTGATTTGTAACTTTGCCCCCTTGGTAGATGAACAACTCCAACGAGCAAAGTATTAGATTAAAATATAATTAAACAATTCTATGAGTAAAGAGGTTAAAGCGAAAAAGAAAGTGGTGAAAATAGATACTTACGAATCGCTTAAAGCGTTGTATTATTCTGGTAAGGTGAAGCCAGCATTAAATAAAATCATTGTTGCCTTAGAAAAAGAGTCTGAAAACTTAGAACTCGTTCTTTTGGCTTGTCAGTGCTTGGAAAGAGCTAAGGATATTGACAAATTGTCTTTATACGCCGATGTTGTTATTAAATTGGATCCTAAAATTGCAATAGGATATTATTACAAGGGAGTTGCCCTTAAGCAGACAAAAGGAAAAGAGCAAGAAGCTCTAAAAAACTTTAACGAAGCATTAACTTTAGATCCTGACAACACTATTTACCTAAAAAGTAAAGCCAGCACACATTTTGCGCTTTACACAGATTACCATTTGCCATTAAAATTCGCTGAAAAGCACAGGGTTAAAACAGAAGAGAGTCTATTAAAAGTTATTGAACTGATAGAGCAAAAGGAAAATCCTGGTTATATAGAATTACTGACGATTGCTGATGTGTTTATGCTGATGAGCAAAGGCATACGTGCCAAGAAGTATTACATTAAAGCGGTCGATGCCTATAATGCTACTGATGAAGAGAAACAAGATAAAAATATATATAAAGACATCAGTAAGGCTCAAAATGCTTGTGTAAAGTTGTTGGATAAAATTATTGAAGAATAATAAAACAACTTTGTATTTCGTCAATAAATAGTGTTAAATGGATAACATTATATTGATGGCCTGTTTATATCAAACGGTAAAAATCATTTGCCAGAAAGCAGGGATTTCAAGTATTGGCGTATTTATTAATTTTAGCAGTAAACACATACAGAAGTGCAATGAATGGCAACAGTTCTTACCGGAAACCGTTGCCATTCATTGCTATAATAACACGGACAGAATAATATCAAGGACAAAAGATTGTGTTTAATCTTATAAAATCGTCTTTGCTTTTAAGGTCAAATAATATGCAGCCCCCGCTACCCACACGATGACAACCGAAAGCGAGGCTAATCGTGCGGTAGCGATGGAATTAGATTAGGAAAATAAAATTATGAATGAAGTGAAAACAAATAAAAGATAATATGACCAATAATGATATATTACGACGTGTTCGTTACCTATTTGACTTTAGTGATCTTAAAATGATTGCCCTTTTTAAATTAACCAATCACGATGTAAGTAGAGCGGATTTGAGTGACTGGTTAAAAAGAGATGATGACCCTACATTATTAGAAATCACAGATAAAGAACTGGCCACTTTCCTTAACGGATTAATCATTGAAAAACGCGGAAAAAGAGAAGGTCCTTTACCAGAGCCAGAAGATCCTTTAAGCAATAACATGATTCTTAAGAAACTGAAAATTGCATTGGATTTGAAATCAGATGACATCTTAGATATGTTAGCCTTAATAGATAAAAAGATAAGCAAACATGAGTTGAGTGCTTTTTTCCGTAATCCTGATCATAAATCCTATCGAGATTTTTTGGATCAATACTTAAGACAATTTCTTAATGCATTGCAAGCGAAATACAAGCCTAAGCTAGGCAACGATTCCACAAGACAGTAAAGATATTTGAAATGAAATCCAATTTAGGAAGGTAGGGTCATCTGCCTATCTATTTGGCTTCTCTGTGTGATGAATGACATGAAAATTCATAAAACACATCGTGAGAGACTAGGGTGCGAACCTGTTGGCTCGATAAAATTAATAGGACGGCATAAACTAACAGGAAACGATTAACTGCTTACAACAAAGCGTTGGCTAAATGTGAACACTCGTATTTTATTCTACGGAATGCCACACAATTTTCAGCTCAAGTCGTTAATCAAAATGAACTTGTCATTAGGACAAATTCAATAGTAAAGAAAAAAGAACGAATGAGAAAACATGCCTAAAAACAACTATATATATGTCCTTAATTGTGACGATACTGAAAGGGACTTATGCAAGCTAGAATCGAGATATATTTTTAATAAGGAAGAAAATAATAAACTGGTTTTTTCCGATAAAAAAGTAGAACCTTCATGCAGTGCTTTCATTAAAAGAAGGCTCGATATTGTTTCATTTTCTGAAGATTATTCTACGCTAATAAATCAAATAAAAAAAGAAAGTATACGCGTTGAAGGTTTCAAAGTTGAATATTTAGTTTTTGAAGGTGATACAATTGGGTATGCCGATAGGCTAAATAAGTTAAGAGATATAGGCTTTAGCATTGAAGGTATTCACGATTATTACAACCCAACAATAACTTATGCTTTATGCTATTACGAGGGCATTTGGTATTTTGGTGTTTCGATTAAAAACAATATAGCTTGGCATGAACACAAGCAAAAACCATGTTCATTCAGTAACTCAATAAGTGTAAGTATTGCCAAATCTCTTGTCAACATTGCAGCAAAGACAAACAAAGGAACTAAGCTGCTTGATGCATGTTGTGGTGTTGGCACAATAATGTTAGAAGCTTGTTTTGCAGGAAATAATATTGAGGGTTGCGACATTAACGAGAAAACATGTAATAATGCACGAAAAAATCTTTCTCATTTCAACTATACTGCAAATATATATCACTCCGATATAAAAGACATTAGCAAAAGATATGAGGCTGCCATTATCGACCTGCCATATAATTTGTTCACCAGTGCAACTGATAATGATATCTTACACATTATTGAGTCGACAGCAGAAATCACAGATCGACTTATTATTGTATCTACTTCAGATATTACAAACTTAATAAGCAATATAGGATTCACAATATCAGACTATTGCAGCGTTAGCAAAAGAGGAAAGGTAAATTTTGCTAGAGAAATATGGGTTTGTGAAAAGAATAAATAAGTAATTTACCTTCCGTTTACGAAAAGTGAGTACCCCTCAAAAAGCCATTTCTTTAAAAGAGTGGCTTTTTTTATTAAAAGCTTATTGTTTAATAGATTTATTTTCGAAAATAAAAAATGTACACAATACCTTCTAATATTGGATGTGTTGTGCACTTTTAAATCCGATATGTTAAAATATATGCACTTGTGCACATATACTAGTTAGCCACAATTCTTCTTATATCAGAGATGTTAAATCCTCAAGTTAACGTATAAAAATATCCATACAGATATCTTAAAAGACAAAACCAAAAGAACCCGTATGTGAAGGCTTTAACGTTAATTATAATGTAATTTTGATGACTAAACAAAAAGAAGAAAATATACTTAAAGTAATCATTAAATATCCTTCATTGGATTATCCCTACAGTTTTTCAAAAAGAATAATATAGATGAGAAGTGGATTTTAATATGACACATGTTTTTTTATACTATCAGTTTTGATTTATTGAATAATTAGATATATTTGCAGCAGATTAGATCGTGAAAATGAATTAATTCCAACACATAGAATGACATTGGGAATTAATTCTGATCTTTCGTGAAAGTATTCTTACCTACACGTACTATGTACCTAATAAGTGATTTAAAAGCTTAAGAAGATTGGGTATATAGTATGAAATTATCATAATTTATGGTTATAGTTGTATTAAGGCGATATTTAATATCGAACTATAATAATATGCGATAATTTCTAATCAATTCTGCCCTACTTCTCAGCATTTATCACGTTTTAAGAACATTAATTTAAAACAAATGTCATGAGAAAAATGAAAAACCTTTTAATCGTAATGGGTGCAATTTTAATTACGAGTTGTTCCTCTACTAAATCGTTGGTTTACCAAAATGCAAATACAAAAGAAGCCTGCGATTGTAAAAATGGTGTGTGGTATAATAATAAATGCTGGACAGAGTATGATGACAACGGGGTAAGCTCAGAAAATATCGATTCAGTCGTTAACGTTCAAATTAAAATCATTGAAAAAGGGATTATTAAAGTCAACGATCAATCTCATAAAATCACCTTCTTTTTTCCCATGCAAGAGGAGAAACAATTAATACTGGTAACTTCATATAAGGTAGAGAATAAGTTAAAGACCTTATTGCATTTAGCCAATAATAAAGATACGGACAAATCAGAATTTATAGCCCAAACTTATTTGTTTTCGGGGAATCTCGATGACGTTATGGATGGGCATGATTCTTTAGATTCTGCATTGATGGATTCTGAAGCCAAAGGAGAGAGTACAATAAGTGTTAATAATAAATCTGAATTAGATTTCACTTGCCATTCTCATCTAAAAACTAATGACCTATCGGAAAGCTATGAAATTGATTATTCTGCCAATGCTACTCTACTAGGAGCTGGTACAAGTGAATTAACTATAAAAGATAATAATGCCTATTTATCGGGTGATTTAGGCACTATTAGTTATCTGCAGATTAAAAATTTAATCGAAAATCATCCTGAGGTAAGAACCGTAATATTAGGCAAGATTAAGGGGTCGTTAAACGATCAAGTGAATATGCACACAGGAAGAATACTGCACGAAGCTGGATTAAACACAAAAGTTTTAGCTGATAGTGATATCGCCTCGGGAGGCGTTGATCTTTTTTGTGCTGGTATCGAACGTATTGTAGAAAAAGGAGCAAAAATTGGCATCCACTCATGGTGTTGCCTTAACGGACTTACAGCAATAGAGATTCCTTTTGATCATCCTGCTCACAAATATCAAATCTCATATTTCACCATGGCATTAGGTGAACAAAATGGTCCAAATTTTTACTTTCATACTTTAGAAGCTGCTCCATTTGATGGGGTACACTGGATGAGTGACGATGATCTTATAAAATGGAATGTGGCAACACAGTTTATTACAAAATAATATCATTCACACAGTTTGCTTGCGTTGGTTTAATGTCTTTGTTGATATCAGGCAGCTATGGCGAAATACAATTACCTGTTGGTAAGGAAGCCTGGAAAGCTCTTTTGTTTATAGCCATATTTGCTACTAGTTATATGTATACAATTCAAAATTACTATCAAAAATACATATTGGAACTTACTACTGCTATCATCTTTGCTTTCGAACCCATTTTTGCATCGCTTACAGCAATTATTTATTTTAACGAAAGCTTTTGGTTATAGTCTTTTTATAGGAGGACTATTAATGTTTACTGGTATGATAATAGCTGAAATGAAAACTCCCAAGCTTTTAAAAAGAAAAACCTTACGTAGAATTCATTAGTCATCGTTTTAAAATAGCCCTAAAAACAATGCTGAATGAGTAGAATAACTAATAAAATATAATATGAAAATCAGAAATATTTTAATAATGGTTTTACCATTAATTATCTTGTCGTGTAACAATAAGAGAAAAGCGTCATTCGAAATTAAAGGTGTAATTTCCGATGAATATTGTAAAAGTGTAACATTAGAACCTTCGTCTGTATATGCCGATGACTATACGTGCGAACTAGATCCAAACGGTAGTTTTTGTATAAAAACAGAGAATCTAAAAGCTGGAATCTATTACCTTAGATTATTCGACTATTTCAGAATACCAATTTATATAGATCAATCGGGAGTTGCTGAAATCCAAATTGAGTATAATGATAAAAAGTTTGATGTTAAATATAGTGGAACTTCTTCCGAATTATCAAATATATTATACGAGAATGACACCAAAATCAATAAAATAAAATCAGATTTTGATAAATCTGAAATAAAATCAGGTGAGCAACTTAAGTGTTACCAGAATTTATATTCTTCACTTGTAAAAGTTATTGAAGACGAAAAGAGCTTACCTGATAACATTAAACAACTTAGAAAAAAGGAGATTAAATATATTTTAGCTCTAAAAGAATATTTTTTCGAACAAGACAATGAAGATTTGGGTAAACCCATCGACAAAAATTTTGGTGGTACATATATGAGTGGAATTACTTTTGACGATCCTGATTTGAATGAAAATGCCAATGTGATTAGTCTTGTAAGAATATTATACAATAATCAGGCTACGACAAAAAACACATTGGAGGGTAAAAAAGAGTTGGCTGATAAATTGCATGCATTTATAGAGCTTGTAAAAGAGAATGTTAGAGACCGGAGATTAGTTGAGCTGTCATTATTTAAAAATCTTAATCGTTCGTTGCTCTACTTAAAATTAAACGAATATGCCCCTGTATTAGATGTATACAAAAAAGAAATACACGATGAGTCTTTGCTAAAACAACTAACTGAGATATCTGAAGCTCTTATAGCAAAAAAAGAGAAATTATCAGCTGGAAAACCTGCACCAGAATGGAGTGCCAAAGATAAAGATGGTAATGTTGTTTCATTAAGTGATTTTAAAGGTAAATATGTTTACGTAGATGTGTGGGCAACATGGTGTAAACCTTGTGTTGGAGAAATTCCTCATCTTCATAAATTAATTGATCATTATAAAAACAAGAATATTGTTTTTATAAGTTATTCCCTTGATAATAAACAAAAACGGTGGGAGAAATTCATTTCAAAAGAAGAAAGCAAATCTATCCATGTAATTGACAAGGATGGGTTTGACTCGCCTATAAAAGACTCTTATATGTTTAGAGGTATTCCTCGTTTTATTTTAATTGATAAAGACGGTAGAATTATTGATATTGATGCACCCCGTCCTTCGAGTAAGGAGATATATGAGATATTAGACAAATATTTATAATACAGTACTAAAACAGCCGCTAACAATAGCTAAATTTCATTGGCGTTGACAAGCCCATGAGACTTAGCAAGACCCTCAAAAAGCCATTCTCCTATGAGAGTGGCTTTTACTTTTGTGATTACGTGGATGAGTTGCCTGTCTCGAAGACTTCGAAAAAGTAATCTTTATCTCAATTAAAATGAACTCCTATTTTACTTATTACTGTTTAATTTGTTGATTTATTAGTTTTCAAGAGTGAATAAAACAAGTGTTCGTTATCACCATGTTCGGAGATATAAATCCGCTTTTACTGTTAATCATAAATGCCAATGCGATTGTTTATAAGTTAACAGTAAATTTAAGAAAAAGTGATAATAACGATTAGGTCAGTTGACATGAATTAAACCTAAAAAAAGCGATAAAGAAAGATTCTGCAAAATGTAATGAATCACCTTTAAACTACACAGATAGAACTACAGGAACAAAAGATGACATTACAATTGCGAGATATGATCTTGAAAATATGGGTGTCAAAAACGGCTTGTATGTCGGTGAAAAATGACAATTAAATTTCTGCAAATAACAAACAAGTTACATGTCAAAAAAAACAATCTGAAATTAGTTGCTTTTATGACAAGACTATTGAATTTTTGACTATGTTTGGCGCACAATAAAAAATAACAACAACAAACATTAAAAAAGAAAATAATATGAGTGCAGTAATCGTAAAAAACTCGAGGAACACAGAGAATGCACCAAAGTGTGCTGTATCTACACAATCTGTAGCTTTTTCTCATTACAATAATATTTCAGCTCAATTACCAATCGATCCAAAATCTGGTAAAATGGTAGCTGGTGGTGTAAAAGAGCAGGCTGAGCAGTGCTTAAACAACATTAAAGCCATTGTAGAAAGTATCGACCATAATATGGACGATGTAGTTAAAATCACTGTATTCCTTAAGAATATCTCAGATTTAGAGGCTGTAAACGAAGTTTATACAACATTCTTCCAAGGCTCTCGTCCTACACAGACGGTTGTAGCTGTTGCAGCTTTACCTATGACTGACGCTTTGGTACAAATGGATACCCTTATCTCAAACGGTGAAGGTACAGCTCCACAAGCTGCTTGCGCTCTCGTAAAAGTTTCGAGAAACACGAAAAATGCACCAAAGAGTTCTGTGTCTAAACAAACTGTAGCTTTTTCTCATTATAATAACCTTACTTCTCAATTACCTATCGACCCAAAAACTGGTGAAGTGGTAACTGGTGGTGTAAAAGAGCAGACTGAACAATGCTTAAACAACATTAAAGCAATTTTAGAGAGTATCGATCACGTTATGAACGATATCGTTAAAACAACTATATTCCTTAAAAACATCTCGGATGTTGAAGCCGTAAACGAAGTTTGTGCAAAATTTTTCCCAAACTATGTTCCTGCACGTACAGTAGTTAACGCTTCAGCTTTACCTATGGATGCTTTGGTACAAATTGATACTGCTGTGTCACACGGAGATGGTACTCCCCCACAACTTCCTGAAGACACAAGTCTACTTGTGATAGAAGCAAACAATACTGAGAATGCACCAAAAGCATCATACTCACACACTGTAGCTTTTTCTCATTACAATCATATTTCAGGTCAATTACCTATCGATCCAAAAACTGGTGAAATAGTAGCTGGTGGTGTAAAAGAGCAGGCTGAACAATGTCTAAAAAATATCAAGGCAATTATTGAAAGTGTTGACCATGATATGGACGATACAGTTAAAATCAATATCGCCCTTAAAAATATCGCAGATATTGATGCTGTAAACGAAGTTTACACAACATTCTTCAAAGGCGATCTTCCTGCAAGAACAGTAATTGGCGTTTCAGCTATTGCTATGGATGCTTTGGTACAAATTGATGCCGTTGTTTCTAACGCTGAAGGTACACCTCCTGCGAAGTAACAAGATCTTTCAGTTATTGATTTCATGTCTTAAAAGACAATATCTCATAAACTGTGTAAGTACAAAAATAGCTTGGGTTATGCCCAAGCTATTTTTTTGTGTCATTTTTTATAATTTACACAGCAATGAAGAAAGAAAATTTATTTTAGGATGCGTTTTTAAAACAGGAGAAAAACTCAGTCGCTTTTTGAAGGAGATTCAAAAGCGTGCTTTATATCAACTCAAAATTGAATAAAAAAGAGTATATCCAAATTTTGGACGCAGCATCTTCATCATATAAAACGAACTCTAAACATCTTCAATCTCCACAAAATTAGTTTCAATAACTTCATTGAGCTTAGCAACTGAAAGTGGTTTTGATATAAAACCTTTTAAATCAATATTTAATTTAGAACGATCAACATCATCCTGATTAAGGCTTGAGGTTAACATAGCCATTACAATTCGACCTTTTTGCTCTTCAGGTAGCTTATCGTATTCTTCCAAAAACTCCCAACCGTTCATTAAAGGCATATTGATATCCAAAAAGATGATACCCGGTTGAGGATAAGCCTCGTTGCTTTCGTATCGCCCAGTGCAAGTTAAGAACTCTAAAGCTTCAATTCCATTGTAAGTCGTTTGAACAAACGTATCAATACCCGCTTTCTTAATCATCATTCGATGTAGAAAATTATTAGCTTCTTCGTCATCAATCAATAAAATACAATCTAAACCTTCAAATTTCCTCATGACTTTTAATATTCGTGTTTATAGTAAAGTTAAAAGTACTACCCTTGCCTACTTCAGAATCAACCCAAATGTCACCATTGTGTAATTCAACAATTTTACGACAATGTGCCAAACCAATTCCAGTACCTTCATATTCGGTTCGAGTATGTAAGCGTTGGAATATAATGAATACCTTATCCTGATACTTAGAATCAATACCTATACCATTATCCTTAACCGAAAAACGCCAAGCAGACTTCTCTTTTTCGGCATGAATATGTATTTCAGGCGTTTTATCATCATCCATAAATTTTATGGCATTACTGATCAGGTTTTGAAATAAAAGTCTCAATTCAGTCTCATAAGCATATATTGTCGGTAATTCTCCTAAAACAATCTTAGCATTCGAAGTCTGTATCAAATAATCAAGATCATAACAAACAGATTCAACCAATAAATTTAAGTTTGTCTTTTTAGATTCTGCCTTTTTACCTAACCTACTGTAATCGAGCAAGCCCTTAATCAAGCTTTTCATCCGTGTAGATGCCTGATGAATAAATTGAAAGCTATTCTCCTCAATTTCATTAAGTTTATCTTCAGAATGTTCTTTAATCAGCTCCACAAAACTGATAATTGTGTTCAATGGCTCTTGTAAATCGTGTGAAGCGATATAGGTAAACTGCTCGAGCTCCTTATTCTTTTCTTCTATCTTTTTAGTATTTAATTGTAGGGCGTTCTCAATTTTCTTTCTTTCAGATATATCAATAATCGAAGCCAAAACCTGATCGCCATTTGCAGTTTCTATAGGATTAAGGCCAATCTCTATTGGGAATTCAGACCCATCCTTTCTTCTTGCATACAAATCCCTACCTGCACCCATTGCACGAGGCTGGGGAGCTTTCAAAAACATATTACGAAGCTGAGGGTGGGCTGCACGTAACTTATCTGGCAGTAATATTTCCACATCCTGCCCCATCAGTTCTTCTCTGGCATATCCGAAAAGATTCTCCGTTTGTTTGTTAACCAAGGATATTTTTCCATCCTGACCAACAAGGATGATGGCATTGGGAGCAGATTCAACCACTAATCGAAAACGATCGTTGGCCTTCTTTCTTTCAGTAATATCGATAATTGAAGCTAAAACCTGATCTCCATTCGCTGTTTCTATCGGATTTAGGCCAATCTCTATTGGGAATTCGGACCCATTCTTTCTTCTTGCATACAAATCCCTACCTGCACCCATCGCTCGAGGCTGTGGAGCTTTCAAAAACATATTACGAAGCTGAGGGTGGGCTGCACGTAACTTATCTGGCAGTAATATTTCCACATCCTGCCCCATCAATTCTTCTCTGGCATATCCGAAAAGATTCTCCGTTTGTTTGTTAACCAAGGATATTTTTCCATCCTGACCAACAAGGATGATGGCATTGGGAGCCGATTCAACTACTAATCGAAAACGATCGTTAGCCTTCTTTCTTTCAGTAATATCGATAATTGAGGCTAAAACCAGAATACCCTCTACTGTTACAATGGGATTAAGACCAATTTCCACTGGAAATTCCTCTCCCCCGTTTTTCAAACCATACAGATCCTTATTCGCATCCATTTGCCTATTCAATGGGTTTTGAACATGTGTTTTAAACAAATCAGAATGCTTCTTTTTAAATCGCTCGGGAATCAGCTTGATTATATCCTGACCAATAAGCTCTTGCTTGCTGTATTTAAATAAGGTTTCCGCAAAATGGTTGAGATATACAATTTTCCCCTGACTGTTAATTAATAATAGAGCATTGGGCGAAGCCTCAACCATTAACTGAAAAGTCAGTTCATTTTCTTTCAAAGTCGTCATGGGCAGTTAGTGTTGTCTTGATATTCTACAGAAAATCAATCCTAATATAATAATAACCACACTGTTAATCAAGAAAACTCTTATTTTTAATTAATAGATCTTCAAACCTAAGCGTTTTTCATCTCTGAAAACCACCTTAAATAAGCTTAAATACTGTTAAAAGTAAAATAATCATATTGTTTAACATTTCCAAGCTAACTACTTTAGAGGAGCTTAAAGTTTAATAACTTGACCTCAGCCCAAAATATGATTCGAATTCTACTGATTCTTTTAATTATTTTCCTTTTCTATAATTCATCGAATGCAACGCCCATAGCGAATGATTCCATCATCAGTATATCAGGTCAAATTGTGACGACTACAGGCATAAGTCCTGTCCCACTGGCACACCTAATTACAAAAGGTAAACGAAGTGGACAAATTTGTGATAGTTTGGGTATTTTCCATTTACAAGTCAAACAGTCTGACACACTTATTATATCAGCACTTGGTTTTAAAACTCAAGAATGGGCAATCCCTTTCATTTTTGATACAACTCTCCCCCAATTCTTCTCAATTCCTTTGGAAAAAATGGCCTATTTGTTAAAGGAAGTGGATGTATTCGCCTTGGGAACCTGGGATGAATTTAAAGCTGCCTTTCTGAAATTAGAAATCAAAAATGAATATGAGATCAATTCTCAAATAACAAAAGAGCTTGCACCTTATAATACAAAGCCACCTAATATAATACCACCACAATATAGAGCGACTATCGAAGATCCTAGCATTTGGGATGCAATAGGAACTCCAGCCTCCTTCCTCTTCGCAAAATTCAATCGCAAAGAAAAAAGCAAGCGTAAAGTATCAAAGATGATTCGTAACGAGTGGAGAATTAAAAAGCTTAGCCAAAACTACAGCAGTGAGATTGTTACCGCAAACACGGGACTTAAAGGTGACAGATTGGAAGATTTCATGGCCTACTGTGGTCCAAAAATGAAAATTACCGAGATTACCAGCCAATACGATATTTTGGAACAAATTGTTAATAATTATAAAGAATACCTCGATTTCCCCAAAAAAAAATAAGCATCCGTGCCATAATATTTGTACTAATAATTATCAGTTTCAAATCATTCAAATTTCAAGTTTACCTCCTTAAATAAACTTAAATACTGTTAAAAGTAAAATAATCATATTGTTTAATACTTTTAAGCGAACTACTTTAGAGGAGCTTAAAAATTCATAACCTGACCTCCGCCCAAAATATGATTCGTATTCTACTGCTTCTTTTAATTCTTTTCCTTTTCTATAATTCATCAAGTGCGACAAACGTAGAAAATGATTCCCTAATAAGCATATCGGGGCAAGTTGTTACCAGCACAGGCATAAGTCCTATTCCTTTGGCACACCTTATTATTAAAGGCAAACGAAGTGGACAGATTTGTGATAGCCTGGGTATTTTCCATTTACAAGTCAAACAGTCTGACACACTTATTATATCAGCACTTGGTTTTAAAACCCAAGAATGGGCAGTTCCTTTCATTTTTGATACCACTCTCCCCCTATTCTTCCAAATTCCTTTGAAAAAAATGGCCTATCTGTTAAAGGAAGTGGATGTGTTTGCACTGGGAACCTGGGATGAGTTTAAAGCAGACTTTGTGAAGTTAAAAATCAAAGACGATAACGTGATCAATACGCAGATTACAAAAGAACTAGCTCCTTTTCGAACTAAGAAGCCCAATATAGTTCCACCACAATACAGAGCTCTCATCGAAAAACCCCATTTCATTAACAACTTTAAGTTTCTACCAGCTTATTTATTCACAAAGCTCAGTAGAAGTGAAAAAAGGAAACGGAAAATAACTGGCTTAATCAGAAACAAGTGGAAAGCAAAAAAACTGTCCCAATACTACAGCAGTGATATTGTTGCCGCAAACACGGGACTAAAAGGTGACAGATTGGAAGATTTCATGGCCTATTGTGGTCCAAAAATGAAAATTACCGAGATTACCAGCCAGTACGATATTTTGGAACAAATCGTCACTAATTATAAGAAATATTTCAATCTAATAAAAGAGAAGCAAATACCTAAGTAATAGATCGTAAAACAAGAATGAAAATTATCCATCGTATAAAAAAAACGCTTTCAAATCTCAGCTAAGCGACGTATTATCTCGACAAGGCATCTACGCATCAATGATTGAAGCTTAACAAAAATTAACGACAAACAACTTTTATAAGTACTCCAAAAAATTATCTTTGTAGGGCACAAAAAATAATTGACATTATTGTTGCCCTAAAAAGCAGTTCCAAACATTGCTTTTTTTGAGTGGAGATCATTTGATTTTTGGAGTGAAACTGTTTTATCCAGTTTTCTTCTGCCTATAGCAGTCTTCAAAACGACCTACCACACTTAAGTAAGTAAACGTTTAATAACACAAGCAAAATATACATTTTTATGATGCAGACAGTTGATATCAAAGAGCTAAACGAGCGTATCCAGCAGGAAAGTTCCTTCGTGGATATGGTTTCTATGGAAATGAATAAGGTTATTGTTGGACAAAAGCACTTGGTTGAAAGCCTACTGATTGGCTTACTTTCCAATGGACACATCCTTCTTGAAGGGGTTCCCGGATTGGCAAAAACCCTTGCTATCAACACCCTTGCAACGACTATAGATGCTGACTTCAGCCGTATACAGTTTACGCCAGACCTTTTACCTGCCGACCTTATCGGTACAATGATCTATTCACAGAAGAAAGAAGAATTCGTAGTGAAAAAGGGACCAATCTTCGCCAACTTTATTCTTGCCGATGAAATTAACCGTGCTCCCGCAAAAGTTCAAGCGGCTCTTTTAGAGTCTATGCAAGAGCGTCAGGTAACTATTGGTGACCATACTTATAAGTTAGAAGAGCCATTCCTTGTTATGGCAACTCAAAATCCGATTGAGCAAGAAGGAACCTACCCTCTTCCAGAGGCACAGGTTGACCGTTTTATGCTTAAGGTGGTAATCAATTACCCTAAAAAAGATGAAGAGCAATTAATTATGCGTCAGAATCTTTTAAAGACATTCCCAGTTGCTAGTCAAATTCTTAAACCAGAAGATATTCTTAAGGCACGTTCTGTTGTTAAGGATGTTTATATGGATGAGAAGATTGAAAAATATATTGTTGATATTGTTTTCGCGACTCGTTTCCCAGCTGATTATGGTCTAGAGAAATTCAAAGAGATGATTGCCTTTGGTGGTTCACCTCGTGCGAGTATTTCATTGGCATCGGCAGCTAAAGCATTTGCTTTTATCAAGCGTCGTGGTTACGTTATTCCTGAAGATATCCGTGCCGTTTGTCACGATGTGCTTCGCCACCGTATTGGTTTAACTTACGAAGCAGAAGCTAACAACATCACAAGTGAGCATATTATCTCTGAGATTTTGAATACTGTTGAAGTACCATAGAAATTACGAATGAGGAATTAAGAATTACGATTGAAACTCCTTTCGTGATTCTTAAATTCAACGACTTAATTATTAATTTATAATTATCAATTCGTAATTAACTATGGAGACTAGCGAATTATTAAAAAAAGTTCGGAAAATCGAGATCAAAACCAAAGGCTTGTCTCGAAATATATTTGCTGGAGAATACCACTCAGCATTTAAAGGACGAGGTATGACCTTTAGCGAGGTTCGCGAATACCAATACGGAGACGACATTCGTAATATCGACTGGAACGTAACAGCTCGTTACAATACGCCTTTCGTTAAGCTTTTCGAAGAAGAGCGTGAAATGACCGTAATGTTGATGATTGACGTGAGTGGTTCACGAGAGTTTGGAAGCATGTCGAAGCTCAAGAAAAATCAGATTACTGAGATTGCAGCTGTACTTGCTTTTTCAGCTATTCAGAACAACGATAAAATTGGTGTTCTATTCTTTTCAGATATCATTGAAAAGTTTATTCCTCCTAAAAAAGGGAAATCTCATATCCTAAGAATCATCCGCGAGCTAATCGATTTTAAACCTGAACATCGTAAGACTGATATCAGTAATGCTCTTCGTTACCTGACTAAGGCAATTAAGAAGCGTTGTACCACTTTCGTGATATCCGATTTTATCGACGATAATGACTTTGAAAAATCTTTGAGTATTGCCAACAACAAACACGATGTGGTTGCTCTTAAGATCTACGATAAGCGAGAAGAAGAATTACCATCAATCGGATTGGTTAGAATGCTAGATGCAGAGACTCGTCAATATCAATGGGTAGATACCTCTAGTTCGAAGGTAAGAAATGCTCATGCTAAATGGTGGAGAGAGAATCAATCAAAAGTTGAAGAAACTTTCAAACGTTCAGGTGTGGATGTGGCAAATATCAGAACCGATCAGGACTATGTGCGATCGTTGATTGCCCTATTTAAACGAAGAGCCTAATTAAATTTAGGATTTTAGATTTGTGATTTATTCATATTAATCATTCATAAATCTTAACTCATAATTCAAAAATAATTGAGGGTTTTAAAGAAATAAGATGATAGGATTACAAACAATAAAAAAACAATTCCAAAGAAGCTTCTTACTTCTGAGTTTTGCCTTGCTCTTAAATCCAGCAATGGCACAAGACAATGAAGATGGCTTTAAAGTTAGTGTAGCATTGGATACCAATGTAATCTCCATTGGCGATCAGATCAACTTGAAACTTTCCGTTGATCAGCCTAAAGGTATGATAATTGGATTTCCTGTTTTCACAGATAGTATCACAAAGAACATTGAAGTCATAGGTCAATGGCCCATGGATACAACAAAGAAAAAAGATGGTAGCCTCAAGATTAATAAGAGATACCTGATTACTTCTTTCGATGGTGGCGTTCACAAAATTCCGCCCTTCGTTTTTAAATTGAATCGGGAGAATATCAATAACATTATTCGTACTGATACCATGCAATTGGGTGTGCGAAGTTTTGAAATTGATACCACAAAGGCCAATTTTGATATTGCTATGCCGATTCATACGCCTGTATCATTTGCTGAGGTTGCGCCCTGGGCTGGAGGTGGTTTAATACTTATTGCCATTCTTTTTTCTGCTTATTATTTCTATCGCAGATACAAGAGCAATCAACCATTATTCAAAGCTGAAGTTCCTGCTGAGCCTGCTCATGTTATCGCACTCAGAAAACTGGAAGAAATTGACACTCAAAAGCTCTGGCAAACAGGTCATATCAAGCAATACCATTCAGATCTTACTGATACGGTTCGTAACTATCTTGACGAACGTTTTGGTTTGGCAACTATAGAATCAACTACTGATGAGACTATGGATGCTATTTCTGAGAACATGATGCATAAGGATCTGATTTCTGACTTGAAAGTTATTTTGGAAAGAGCTGACCTGGCTAAGTTTGCCAAATTTCAACCTCTACCTGACGAAAATCAATTGAGTTTGAAATATGCTTATCGTATTGTCGAAAAAACACTGATAAAAGAAACAGTCATAGAAGAACCTGAAGAGGAATCTGAACCAGCTGAATTAACAAAAGAAGAAGAGAACAAATTAGTCTAATTAGTGACCTTAGTTATCTTCTGACTTTTCACTTAATATCTCGTTTGCTAAGAAATAATGCAAACCATTTACACTAGGTACTTAAAATATGAATAATCTAGATTTTGCAAATCCTGAATACCTATACTTATTACTGCTAATTGTTCCTGTTATTGCATGGTACATTTGGCGTGATAAGAAGGCACATGCCAGCATACAGGTCTCTACATTAAAGAGTCTGTCCAAGGCACCTAAAACGTATAAGTTTTATTTCCGACATTCTCTTATTCTTTTCAGAGTTCTAGCTATTGCCTTTTTGGTGATTGCTTTGGCTCGTCCACAATCGAGCAATGATTGGAAAAATGTGAGTTCAGAAGGTATCGACATCGTTATGTCACTGGATATTTCGAGTAGTATGTTGGCTCAAGACTTCGAACCCAACCGATTAGAAGCGGCCAAAGATGTGGCAACCCAATTTATCACGGGACGTCAGCAAGATAAAATAGGTTTGGTCATTTTTAGTGGAGAGAGTTTTACTCAATGTCCACTGACGACTGATCATGCTGTATTAATCAATCTTTTCAGCGATATCAAATCAGGAATGATTGAAGATGGAACTGCTATTGGTTTAGGCTTGGCAAATGCTGTGAATCGCTTGAAAGATAGTGAAGCTAAATCAAGAGTTATTATTCTACTGACGGACGGTGTTAATAACCAAGGTGTGATTGCACCAATTACTGCTGCTGAACTAGCTAAGACATTTGGCATTCGTGTTTATACTGTAGGTATTGGAACTCAAGGCACAGCGCCTTACCCTTTCAGAACACCTTTTGGTATACAAATGCAGGATATGCCTGTTGAAATTGATGAAGCTACTTTAACTGATATTGCAGAGCTTACAGGTGGACAATACTTTAGAGCAACAGATAATAATAAGCTAAAAGCCATCTACGAAGAAATTGATCAGATGGAAAAACGAAAGATAGAAGTGAAACAGTTTAGTACTAAAAGCGAAGCTTACAAAAACTACGCACTATGGGCTGCCCTTTTCCTTTTACTTGAAATTGCTTTCCGTAACAGTATTCTAAGAAACATTCCCTAATCAAAGGTTGATAAGTGATTGTTGTAGTAAATAAATTTATGAGTGAATAAGCATTTTACAGATGCTCAGATCTCAAACCTAATATTATTTGAAAATGAACCAGTTTCGTTTTGAACATCCAGAATATCTCTACTTATTCTTCATTATTCCAGCTCTTGTTGTGCTATACTACATTAGCTACAGAATGAAGAAAAAAGCACTAAAGGAATATGGTGATATGTCTATCATTTCGCAATTGATGCCTTTCGCATCATTCACACGACCTGTCTATAAGTTCGCTATTATGCTTTTGGCTTTCAGTTTTCTTATTATTGCCATAGCTGGTCCTCAGTTTGGCTCTAAGCTGAGAAAAATCAAGCGCAAGGGTGTTGAAATTGTCATTGCTTTAGATGTATCTAACTCAATGCTGGCACAGGATATTAAACCCAATCGTTTGGAGAGTGCAAAACGTGCTATTTCCCAAATGCTTGATAATTTGAACAACGACAAGATTGGTTTAATTGTATTTGCTGGTGAGGCTTATACACAGTTACCAATTACAACTGATTATTCTTCAGCTAAGTTATTTTTATCGACTATCAATACAGATATTGTACCTGTTCAAGGAACTGCAATTGGATCGGCCATTAATTTAGCAAGCAAGAGTTTTACACCGGATAGTGAAGCGAGCAAAGCCATAATTGTCATTACCGATGGTGAAAACCATGAAGATGACGCTATAGCTGCCGCAGAAGCCGCTCTTGAACAAGGCATTGTTGTTCATACCATTGCTATGGGATTACCTAAAGGAGCTCCAATTCCAATAAAAGGTCGATCTGGCCAATTTAGACAAAATGAAGAAGGCAATGTGGTTATCTCAAAGCTGGATGAAAAAATGCTTTCAGAAATTGCTGAAGCTGGTGGTGGTAATATGATTAAAGCCAACAACACAACGACAGGCTTAAAAGCACTTTTCAAAGAAATTAATAAAATGGAGAAAACCGAATTGGAACAAAGAATCTATTCGGATTACGATGAGAAATTTCAATACTTTATTGCCTTTGTCCTTTTACTTATTCTGATTGAATATCTGATTCTAGACAGAAAAAACCGTCATTTTAAAGACATTCACCTATTCAGCAAGTAAAAAATTAAGATCAGGATTGATTAAAAAAAATTATCATGAAGATAAGAATTAGCTTATTCATTATAGCTCTTCTCAGCCTTGCTTGTTTTGAAGCAAATGCTCAGAAAGAGAGAAAATTCATCAGAAAAGGGAATGGTCTTTTCGAAAATAAGAACTTTGAGAATTCTGAAGTAGAATATCGCAAGGCTCTTAACAAAGATGTGGCATCTTTTGAGGCTGCCTTCAACTTGGGTGATGCCCTTTACAAACAAAAGAAATACGATGAAGCTTTAGAGCAATTTCAAGCACTGGCTTCAAAAGAAACCGATCCTCAGCGTTTGGGTATCTTACACCACAATATTGGGAACACCTTACTCGTTAATAAAAAGATTGACGAAAGTATTGAAGCTTACAAACAATCTCTAAGACATTTTCCTGATTCAAAAGAAACCAAATACAATTTGGAGTATGCTCGTAAGATGAAAGAAAAAGAAGAGCAGCAGAAAAAGAAGAATCAGCAAAACCAAGACAATAAGGATAACAAGGACAATAAAGACAAAAAGAAAGATCAGGATAAAAAGGATCAACAAAATAAAGACGATCAAAAGAAGAAGCAAGACGATCAGAAAAAAGATCAGGATAAAAAGAAAGATCAAAAAGATAAACAGAAGGAGAAACAAAAACCTAATGAGGGTGACAAGGACAAAAAACAGAAGCCTAAAGAAGGTAAGATCTCCAAAGAGGATGCTCAACGCTTGTTGAAAGCTTTAGAAAACGACGAGAAGAAAGTGCAACAGAAAGTGCAAAAAGCCAAGGCTAAAGCACAAAAAAAGAAGAAACAAAAAATTAAAAAGGATTGGTAAAGCATAATGATAAATTAGGATTTATGAATTAAAAATTATTAGCTATTATCCATTCCTAATTCTAAAATTATCACTCAAAAATTAATTGCTAGTTTAATTTCTAAATTAACAATAGACTTATTGAGTGCTTCGCACTTATTTTGCAAAATTATCAGTAATTTTGATTTTGTTAAAATTTAAACCTTTAGAAAAATAAATAAAGATTGATGAAGAGACTATTTTTCTTACTACTTACATTTCTATTTATTAGTACTTCGGCCTTTGCCGATAAAACTAAATTTACTGCAAAAGCACCCAATGTTGTTGCTTTAGGTGAACAATTCCGTTTATCCTATAGTGTCAATGAAAAGGGATCTAATTTGAAACTCCCTCCTATCAAGGGCTTTCAAATACTCTTGGGGCCTTCCTCCTCAACCAATATGAGTACGCAGTATATCAATGGAAAAAGGACTTCCAATTCGTCTTATACATACACGTATGTATTACTTGCCGAAACAGAAGGGAAGTTTACATTTGAGCCCGCTGAAATTACAGTTGATGGAAAGGTGGTTAAATCGAATAGCCATACCATTGAAGTGGTTCGACAGAGCACAAAGAATAAACAGCAAGGCACGCATGGCAGCACATCGGCTCAAGCACAAAATATTACACCGGATAATCTATACATTAAGGTTAATGTAGACAGAAAATCTGTTTTTATGGGAGAACCCGTAAAAGCAAGTTTAAAAATCTATTCCAAAGGTGTTAAGGTTGTCAACTTTGAACAGTTTAAAGAACCTTCCTACCAGGGATTCTTGACTCAGAATATTGAAGGTGCTAATTCTAATGCCTTTCAAGGCGAGAATGTTAATGGTGAAATATTCTATACGTATACGCTTAAGGAAGTTTTACTGTTCCCACAACATGAAGGTGAGATTATAATAGATCCTTTGGAGCTAAGCTGTATTGTTCAGTTAACAGCACAAGCACGCTCAAGAGGTTTCTTTGATGATTTCTTTAACAACTACAAGAACGTTCGTGTTCCTCGTAAATCTAAGCCTGTTAGAATCAAGGTAAAGCCTTTTCCAAACAATGCACCTAAAAGTTTTGATGGTGCTGTTGGCCAGTTTAAGATGAGTACTAACATCAATCAAGATTCTGTTAAGGTTGACGATGCCATTACTATGAAAGTGAAAATTTCAGGTAATGGAAATATGAAGCTTATCAATCCATTGAATTTTAATTTCCCTGCAGACTTTGAAGTTTATGATCCCAAAACCAATCAAAACTTAAAGAGTTCAGCAAAAGGAATGACGGGTTCCACAACTTTCGAATACTTGATTATTCCTCGTCATGCTGGTGACTTTACCATTCCTGCAAACGAGTTTACATATTTCGATCCTAAAGCAAAACGATACAGAACCAAGCTAAGTCCTGAATTTAATATTCATGTGGCAAAAGGTGAAGGTGGCGTTTCAAATACAAGCATTAGTTCTTTCACTAAAGAAGATGTGAAGTTCATTGGTAAAGATATTCGCTTTATTAAGACCAATATATTTGAGCCAATCTACAAAGGTGAAATCTTTTTTGGAACGCTTAATTTCTATTTGGCCTTTATCTTACCTCTTTTCATTTTCTTAATGGCATTTGTTTTCAATCGTAAGCGAATCAAAGAAAATGCTGATGTTGCTAAAATGAAAAACAAGCGTGCGAATCGAATTGCTATGAAACGTTTAAAAGCAGCATCTATTAGCCTTAAAGCAAATAAAAAGGAAGCTTTCTACGATGAAATTCTGAAAGCACTTGGGGATTATATCTCAGATAAGTTCAACTTACCCTTATCAGATTTAAGTAAGGATAATATCAATGATATTCTTGTAGAGAAAGAAGTTGATCAGGAAATCATTTCCGATTTCATGACTATTCTAGATACTTGTGAGTTTGCACGTTATGCACCATCAAGTGGTTCGTCCGAAATGGATAGCCTTTATCAGAAAACCATCGAAACAATTACCAAACTTGAAAAAAATATCAAGTAATTATGCGAAAGTTCATTTACACCCTCATAGCCTTAGCTTTATCTATTCAGGTTTTTGCTCAAATTGAAGTAAACCCAATTCAAGAAGCTAATGACCTTTATCAGAAAGGCGAATACGAAGAAGCTGTCAAATCATACGAATCGGTATTAGAAACTCGTATTGAAGCTCCTGAAATCTATTTCAATCTAGCTAATGCCTATTACAAAACAGGTCAAATAGCTCCAGCGATTTTAAATTATGAAAGAGCTCTTCTTCTTTCTCCTGAGGATGAGGATATCAAGTACAATCTAGAATTAGCACAAAAGAATGTTACTGACAAGCTAGAAGTTCTTCCTGAGTTCTTTGTGAGTTCATGGGTTTCTGGCTTATGGAACAGTTTTTCAGCCAATGCTTGGTCTTGGTTATCGATAGGTTTCTTTTTCTTCTTCTTAGCTTTAATGAGCTTGTACTTGTATAGCAAGCTAAGTCGAATTAAAAAACTGGGATTCTTCCTAGCAATCCTGTGTTTACTTTC
This sequence comes from Ancylomarina sp. YFZ004, assembly GCF_054254355.1. Taxonomy (NCBI): domain Bacteria; kingdom Pseudomonadati; phylum Bacteroidota; class Bacteroidia; order Marinilabiliales; family Marinifilaceae; genus Ancylomarina; species Ancylomarina sp. YFZ004. The sequence goes on along the minus strand of NZ_JBTCHQ010000006.1, from coordinate 279,897 downwards.
AAGTCTGGTATTCTACAACTTTGCTTCGAAAATGAATAAGCAACTGACACTTCGTGAGTATGCTATCATTTTCAGTCCAAGCGTTACTGTTAAAGGATCACCTGACGAAAGTGGTACTCAGCTCTTCTTACTACACGAGGGCACCAAAGTTAAAGTTATTGAAGAACTTGGCGATTGGAGTAACATCAAACTAAGTGATGGTAATCAAGGTTGGCTTAAAAAAGAAGATATTGAAGTTATTTAGATTCTGAATCAGAACTCAAAAAATAAGGGCAACAGTAATGTTGCCCTTATTTTTTTGTCTAGCAGACTTAATTAAAGATGTGTAAATTAATAATTCTTGACCTCAGTTTCACCTCTAAGAATCATTTGCCCATAATAGGATAAAGCACCCAATACTTCCGCCCCCGGAATAACATATACAGGAGCAATTACCTCTACTCTATTACGAATTTCACGAACAAATTTATCATCCTTAGCTAAGCCACCAGTAATTACAATACCATCAACTGCTTCCCCTTCAAAACAGACGTATAATGATGAAATATATTTAGATACCTGATAAGCCATGGCAGATAAAACCTCTTCAGCTTTCTCATCTCCGGCATCTCTCATTTGGCAAACATCGAAAGCGCTATGCGTCTTGAAATAAGAATACAAGCCCCCTTCGCCTGTCTGTATCTTCAGCATTTCTTCTTTTGTATATTTTCCAGAGTAACACATTTTTATCACATCACCCATAGGTAATGATCCCGAGCGGATTGGTGAAAATGGTCCATCTCCATCATAAGCTTGATTGGCATCTATCACGCGTCCTTTTTTATGAGCACCAATACTAATTCCTCCACCAAGATGTGCCACAATCAAGTTCATGTTTTCATACTCTGAATATTTAAGCTTAGCATATTGTCGAGCAGATGTTTTTTGATCAAGTGCATGAAAAATTGAGCGACGTTTAAGGTCTGGATGACCCGTAAATCGAGCAATATCCTGAAGTTCATCTACCACAACCGGATCAGCAATAAAAGCATGAGCTCCTTCAATTGCATTTGCAATGCCATAAGCCAATAAACCACCTAAATTAACAACATCTTCTCCAAATTCTGCAGATCTAAGATCTTGAACCATTGCTTCGTTTACACGGTAAACCCCCGATTCAACAGGCTTAATCAAACCTCCACGACCAATAACAACCTTAATGTGTTTAATCTCAATATCATTATCTTCAAGTTCTTTCAATATCACCGAAATGCGATAATCAGCCTGATCGTTAAAGGATTGATAAACACCTTTTTCTAAATCATGATGATTAATTTTCTTGAAAAACAAAGTCGAATTGCCCTGATATACAGCCACTCTGGTGAAATACATTCGTGGATTAAGTGCTAATACTAGATCTCTCATATTATTCGTGTTTATTGTTCCTAATTTGATTTTATCTCCTATTTCTAACGCTTTGACTGTTTAACATCCAATATAGCGTGCTATGACCATGCGTTGAATTTCTGATGTTCCTTCTCCAATCTGTAATAAACGCTGATCTCGGTAAAAACGCTCAATAGGATACTCTTTCATAAGACCATATCCTCCATGAATTTGAACACCCTCATCAGCGACTTCTTTTGCAATTTCAGAGCAATATAATTTCGACATAGCCGCTTCCTTTTCAAATGGCTGGCCATTATCCTTCAACCAACAAGCTTTGTACAAAAGGGTTCTGGCTAACTCAATCTTCATTGCCATATCAGCCAATTTAAAACTGTTGATTTGAAACTTTGAAATTGGCTTACCAAATTGCTTACGTTCCTTTGCATATTCCAGAGCCATTTCAAAAGCACCTTGTGCTAAACCAAGTCCCATAGCAGCAATTGAAAGTCGTCCCGAATCAAGTGTCTTCAACATGATTTTAGATCCCATTCCACGTTCTCCAAGAATATTTTCTTTGGGTACTCTGCAATTATCAAAAAACATTTGTGATGTATCTGAAGCACGCCACATAAGTTTGCCATGCATTGCCTGACTCTTCCAACCTTCAGTCCCTTTTTCAACCAATATACAAGTGAATTCTTTTTCCTCACCATTTATTGCTGATATGGTTTGAACTGTAACGCCTGAGGTTAGCGTATTAGATCCATTTGTGATAAAAATTTTGGATCCTTGAATCTCCCACATTGTTCCATGGTCCTTCACAAAAGTCTTGGTCCCTCTTGAATCAGATCCAGCTTCAGCTTCAGTTAATCCAAAAGCCCAAAGCTCATTCCCAGAACAGAGCCCAGGTAAATATTTTAGTTTTTGCTCTTCAGTTCCAAAATTATAGATTGGACCAATTCCCAATGAATTGTGTGCAGCTAAAGTTGCTGCATGCGATCCATCAACTCGAGCCACTTCTTCAACTGCAATAATATATGAAAGATAATCGCTTCCATGTCCACCATACTTTTCGGGTAAGAACATACCGAATAGTCCCATCTCTCCCATTTTCCTTGTCAGTTCAGGAGAAAATTCTTCTTTCTCATCTAATTCAGCAGCAAGAGGTTTAATCTCTCTTTCAGCAAAATCGCGAACCGCCTTTCGTATTATATGATGTTCTTCGTTTAAAAAAGGATCCATATGCTGTGTATTTTCATCTGTTAATAATATTCATCTTAAGGTCAGATGGAACTTTCCATAGATTAAATAATCATTTTCCTGTGTGAATTAATAATGATTTAATCATGGACGTTTCTTGTTGATTATAAGTTAAGAATTATTTTAAGACTCAACTTCATTCAAATAATAATTCAATCTATTTTCACTTAATATCTTTTAAGTAAGCCTTTGGAATAGGGAATGATTGATTTAAAAGTGCCGAAGCCATTGTCTTACCTTGTGCATCAATCATCAAGGATTTTGTACCACCTCCATCTAAAGATTCTTCTAAAAGGAAATTAAAAGCCAATAAGTTATCCAGTTCATAGCGCTTCACTTTCCCCTTACATATACTTTTAAACATCGTTTTCACAAGCTCAGAGCTTAAACTTGATTTCAGATAATTATAAATAGATTCTGATCGGGCTAAAACACCAATATTAAAGGTATCACCCTTATCACCAGAACGGGCCATACAAACTGTTCTAAGAGGCACATTCTCCATCTCCATTTGAGAATACTTATCATTGGAAGTCAAATGAGATTTTGATTTTTCTACCTTAAAGTCTGCTTCATTTCCGAGAACGGAATCAATTTCATGAGTTTCTTGTATGTCTCCCTTTGAATCTAAGACATGTACTGTAGTTTGAATCAAAGTTTTCGGAATAAGTGTTGGCCAATAGGTCATAACCTGCTGACCACGAGCCCTACCACCTATAACAGCCACGCCTGGAGGGCCACTTAATATTAAAGGGGCAATGCTTGTCGAAAAGGCTTTAATTTTATCTAAATCATCATCGTAAACAGAAAAACGTAGAAGAATCTCATTGGGATCTATTTCCTCAACCAAATCCTGATGACATGCATTGTACCCAATATATTCTGTATTTGTTTTCTTATAATCAATGTTCAGCCTTTGCCAGAATATCTTTTCAAACTCACGAGCTTTATTTAAAACACGCCCTCCTGATATCACGATAGAACTGACTGCCTTATATCCATCCTCGTATGCCATAGATACTTTTAGAAAATGAGTAGAAGGATGACCTTTAGCATTTTTCACTAAGACTCTATTCGGAGCCAATTCTTTTAGTTCCAACTGGCTAAAATCTGCAACCACATCAGGACTAATATAATGCTTAGGATCTCCCATTTCATAAACCAACTGTTCACGAATGGTATCACGACTGATTAGCCCACCTGTATTGGGATGTTTATAAACCTCAAAACTGCCATCACGATTCATCTCAACAATTGGATAACCCATATTATCCCACTTCTGGACTTTTTGCCAATCGGTAAAATTACCTCCACTGGCTTGTGCACCACACTCAATTATATGTCCTGCAACCAATCCTGCAGCTAGTTTATCCCAATCACCTAAATCCCAACCGAGTTCATAGATGAAAGGTGCCATGGTTATCGATGTATCGGTCACTCTGCCTGCAAGAATTAAATCAGCACCACTTTCAAGAGCCTTCAGTAAAGGAGGAACACCTAAATAAACATTTGCAGATTGAATATTATCTTTGATATGAGCAAAATCATCACCTGTTTCCATATCTGTAAACATGGCCTCATCAGGATAGAACTCATCAATTCGATCAATGATATTATCACCAATAACAACAGCAATTTTCAAGTCAACGCCTTTAACTTTCAGCTCTGCTAAAATTTTACGTGCACAAGCTAAAGGGTTTATACCACCTGCATTAGTTAGCATTCTCACCTTTTTGGCTTTCATCAATTCAGCCACATCAACAATCTGATCGACAAAATCACCCACATAGCCCATGGCTTCATTCTTTAACTGTTGTTTTCGAAGGATACTCATGGTAACCTCAGCCAAAAAGTCTGAAGAAATATAGTCCACTTCTCCACCTTCTAACTGACGTCTTAAAACCCCAAGATCATCTCCCCAAAAGCCACCGGCATTTGCTATTCGAATTTTGTCTTTCATCTGTCTATCTTTTAATTAACAATTGAGAATACTCGATTCTAATCGTATAAGTTCATAATTTATCCTACGCCTCAATCAATTTTATAAGTTCCATTTGACTTTTAACCTGATCACCTTCCTTAATCACTATTTCAGAAACAACGGCATCGAAAGGTGCCAATATGCTATTTTCCATTTTCATGGATTCCAGAATAAGTAAAACATCTGATTTTTGAATTTTATCTCCTGACTTTACATTAATCTTAACAACTTTACCCGGAAGAGGAGCAAGAATCCTATCTCCAGAATTACTTTCACTTTCAAAGCTCTCATTGAAAAGTTCATTAACAGAATCAGACCAACGTCTCAAACTCACAAGTATCCCCTTACATGAAATATGTGCTTCATTACGCTCATCCTTTGAAACATAGAATGAATAGATTTTCCCTTTATAAATCAGGTCAATACAATTGTCATTCAATTCTAGCTTTTCAAAACGATAAGGCTTACTATCTATCTCGTAAGTCATTTCATCAATTGCAGAAACTTCAATCGTTTTATCATCGTGAGTTAACTTAAATACTTGTCTGGCATTACGCCAATAGCCTATTTCTTCCCAAATGTTTTTAGCTTGGTCTATATGCAAGTCAAAATGTGAGAAGGCAGCATAGAATAAAGCATGATCAATGGATTGCTGATCTTGATTCATCCGAACTAAAAGTTCTTTCTCATTATCCTTGCAGAAATGAGTTGAAATCTGATTTTGAATATATTCATTCGTTCCAATCAGGTTCTTAAGAAAGTGAATGTTGTTTTTTATGCCATGAATATGATAACCTGACAAGGCTTGTTGCAAACCATTAATAGCTAAATCTCTTGTTTCATCCCATACAATCAATTTCGAGATCATTGGATCAAAATCCGGATAAATTGTACTCGCATTCGAAAGTGACGAATCTACACGAAGCTTAGTGTTTGTAACAACCGGTTCCTTATAAAGCACAATATCTCCAGGAGCAGGTATAAAATCGTGCTCAGGATCTTCAGCATAGATTCTGGCTTCAATGGCATGACCATTCAAAACAATGTCCTCTTGATTATATCTGAGTTTCTTACCTGATGCAATCGCCAGCTGCTCTTCAACCAAATCAATACCCGTAATCATTTCAGTAACGGGATGTTCAACTTGAATTCTCGTATTCATCTCCAGGAAGTAGAACTCATTGTTCTCGTCCATCAAAAACTCAATTGTACCCGCATTAGAATAGCCTAAAGCTTGAGTTAAACGAACGGCAGCGTTCCCCATTCTTTGTCTAAGATCAGGGCTTACACTTGCTGATGGCGCTTCTTCAATGATTTTCTGGAAACGACGCTGAATCGAACATTCTCTCTCAAACAAATGAATGGCATTCCCATGCTTATCTGCTAGAATCTGAACTTCGATATGACGTGGATTTTCAATATAACGTTCTAATAGCACTTCACCATTACCAAAGTATTTTTCAGCCTCACGAGATGTTGCCGTAATAGCTAATTCCAAATCTGATTTTGATCTAACAATGCGCATCCCCTTACCACCACCACCTGCAGCTGCTTTTACCAAAACTGGAAATTGCAACCTTGAAGAATTCTTAAGTAAAGTAGCCTTATCGCCTACAATCCCCTCAAGGACAGGCAAATTCTGTAAAACAGCAAATTCACGAGCGTTAACCTTATTTCCCATCAATTCAATGGACTTTGCATCAGGCCCCACAAAATCAATTTTTGCCTCTGAACAGGCTTTAGCAAATTCAGGATTCTCTGCAAGAAATCCATAACCTGGGTGAATCGCATCGGCCTTATTCTCAACAGCAATCTTAATTATCTGTTGTTTATTCAAATAAGTTGACAACAAGTCATCTCCATTAAGAGGGTATGCCTCATCAGCAAGATGAACATGATCAGCATCCTTATCTTTATCAGAATAAATAACCAAGGTCGAAATACCCAATTTATGAGCGGTTCGAATAATTCGAACGGCAATTTCACCTCTATTTGCTATTAATAGTCGTTTATAATACATCTGTATCTATTATTTCACCCAATTCGGTTTTCTCTTTTCCAGGAAGGAATTCATACCCTCTTGTCCTTCATCTGATTTTCTCAGATCAGCTATCATTTTAGCTGTATAAGTCATAGCTTCTTCATGACTCAGTCTATTACTCATATCATAGATTAACTGCTTGCACTGAGAAACTGCAATAGGTCCACTAGTGCCAAGATTTTGAATCAATTCCTCGAGTTTAGCTTTTCTTTTCTTCACTCCCAGTGACCAATTCACAAGGCCATATTTTTCAGCTTCTTTTCCCGAAAAACGGATTCCTGTAAGCATCAATTCTTTAGATTTATATTCCCCAACTCTTTTCATCACATAGGGCGAAATACAAGCTGGAACGATACCGATTTTAACTTCACTAAGTGAGAAAACAGCTTTTTTATCGGCAAGTACAAAATCGCAAGCTGCTAATAAACCATTAGCGCCACCTATAGCTGCCCCATGAACCATGGCTATTGTTGGAAACTTACAGGAGTAAATAGCATTAAAACATTGTGACAACTTAAAACTTTCCTGATAATTCTCTTCATGAGAATAATTAACAACCGACTTCATCCATTTTAGATCTGCTCCAGCACAAAATGAAGGACCTCTACCTTCAATAATAAGTAAACGAATTTCAGTATAATCCATTTTTCCTACCTCAGCAAAACAATGAATCAACTCAGATATCATGACTTCATTAAAGGCATTGTGTATCTCAGGTCGGTTCAAATAAACGTAACCAATCTGATTCTCTATTTTAAATTCTATCGTCTTATACATGATCTATGTTTCATTCAATTTTCAAAAAAACACTTAGGATTACATTCGGAATACGCCAAATTTAGGTTCTCCGTATTCTTTATTTTGAGAAGCTGCAATACCTAAAGCAAGGACTTGTCTGGTTTCCAATGGATCTATAATACCATCATCCCACATACGTGATGTGCTGTAATATGGAGAGCCTTCTTCTTCAAATTTCTGAAGGATATTATCACGAAGTTTGTTCTTCTCAGCCTCATCAAACACCTGACCTCTTGATTTTAACTGTTGTTCTTTCACTTGAACCAAAACACCTGCAGCTTGTTCACCACCCATAACTGAAATTCTGGCATTTGGCCACATCAACAACAAACGGGGCTCATAAGCACGTCCTGCCATTGCATAATTTCCAGCTCCAAAAGAACCACCTACAATAACCGTAAATTTGGGTACTTGCGCATTAGCCACAGCATGAACCATTTTGGCACCATCACGAGCAATTCCTCGATGTTCGTATTCTTTACCGACCATAAAGCCAGTAATGTTTTGAAGGAATACCAAAGGTGTTTTACGCTGACAACACAACTCGATAAAATGGGCTGCTTTAAGAGATGTTTCGGAGAAAATAATACCATTATTGGCTATGATCCCGACTGGATAGCCCATTATTCGTGCAAAGCCTGTTACAATAGTTGGGGCGTAACGTTCTTTAAATTCATTAAAAGAACTACCATCAACAATTCTCATGATCAGCTCACGAGCATCTAGAGGCTTCTTGAGATCTAAAGGTGCTAATCCATACAATTCTGAAGGATCATAAGCCGGTTCTACAGCCTTTATCTTATCTAAGGTTTGTTTTTGAGGAATTGGAATCGATTCAAAAATATTTCGGCAGATTTGAATGGCATGTCTATCGTTCTCAGCCAAATAATCGGCTACACCAGATGTTGATGTGTGCACCTCAGCACCACCAAGTTCTTCGGCAGTGACTTCCTCTCCAGTAGCCGCCTTAACCAAGGGTGGTCCACCAATAAAGATGGTGCCTTGTCCTCTAACAATAATGGTTTCATCACTCATGGCAGGCACATAGGCTCCACCAGCAGTACACGATCCCATCACCATTGCAATTTGAGGAATGCCTTTGGCTGACATTTGAGCCTGATTGAAGAAGAATCGACCAAAATCCAACTTATCAGGAAATACATTAGCCTGCTCAGGAAGAAAAGCACCTCCTGAATCGACCATATAAATACAAGCCAAGTGATTTTCCATTGCAATCTCCTGAGCTCGAATATGCTTCTTAATTGTTGATTGATTGTAGGTTCCACCTTTAACGGTTGCATCATTAGCAATAATAATGCATTCTCGTCCCTGCACAACACCTATTCCTGTGACTATTCCAGCTGATGGGAATTTATTTTCGTACTGGTTATAAGCTGCAAGTGGTGAAAGTTCTAAAAATGGGGTGTTTTTATCTAATAGAAGTTCTATCCTATCGCGTACCAGAAGCTTTCCTCTAGAGAGGTGTTTTTCTCTTGCTTTAGGATCAGCATCCTCAATAACTGATTTCAGTTTTTGACGATAGTCCTCTACCAAAGTTGCATAAGCAGCTTTGTTCGAAATAAATTCTTCAGATTGTGTATCTATTTTTGATTTTAAGCGGTACAATGTTTTTCATTTTTCGTGAGACAACTGAACATATCATGTTCATTATATTCATCAAGTCAATACATTCAAATTTTACTTGAATATAAATCAAATTTAAACAAAATACTAGCAGATCTGTTTTTCTTAATTAAAATATTACCTTAAGAAAAACTAATTATCTAAGCTTATTAAAGATCATTAAGATTTATCCGAGAATGCTTTCTCCTCAATCAACATCTTTCCCTCTCATTATCAAAATAAACACTTTATTTTATAAGATGCACATCTCTTTGAGGAAATGGAATTGTGACTCCATTCTTTCTAAAAGCCTCATCAATGGCAAATCTCAAATCACTTTTAATATTTTCAACTAAGAAGGTCTCTTGCACCCAGAAGTATAATTGAAAATCGAGTGAAGACTCTCCAAAATTGTTAAAACGTACAAAAGCTTCTGGTTTATTAGCAATCTTATTATGAGCCATGGCACAAGCTTTTAATAAGTCACTTACCAACTTCACATCAGAACCATAAGCCACACCAACTTCTACGCAAAAACGAGTTTTAAAATCGATATGGCTCCAATTAATAATTCTGTCATTAACAAACTTCGAATTTGGAACAATCATCACAATATCATCCCTTGTTTTAATTTTAGAAGTTCTCAAGCCAATTTCAATTACCTTACCAACCGTGTCATCATCCAATTGAATGACATCATTAATCTGTAGATTTCTTTCTATTATTAAAACCAAACCTGAGGCAATATCATTGAAGAGTTGTTGAATCCCCAAACCAACTCCAACCAAAAGAGCCGCGATACTGGCAAGTAGAACAGAAATCTGTACGCCTACCGTATCAAGTAGAGCTATAACAACAATTACCCAAGTTAGATATTTTACAAATAAGAAAACTGACCAATAAACACCTTGATCTCTCTCTCGTTTGGCAATAAAACGTTTAAAAACACGCTTCAGTATTCTTAAGATAATAATGGTTACAATAACGACACCAATAACGATTAGAACACCATAAACAGTCAGACTAAAGTTCTTAGACGTAATCAAACTGTAATTTAAAAATTCACTTATTCCCATTAATTAATTTGTTTCAAAAAATTCATTGCTTCACTATAAATAGCGAAGCCGTAGTATATGTTATAGATCTAGAGCCTGTGCAACAATTTCTGCTATATCCAGGTTCTCAACTTCGGTTTCCTTATTCTTAAACTTTATCCCATCAGTTAACATGGTCATGCAAAAAGGACAGGCTGTAGCCACTTTATCTACTTTTTGCTCGAGCACATCTTCGGTGCGTTCAATAAAGACCTCTTTATCTCCCTTTTCAGCTTCCTTAAACATTTGAGCTCCTCCTGCACCACAACAAAGAGCTGAACTTTTGCATCGTTTCATCTCTTTAACTTCACCATAAACAGCCTTTACAATATTTCTAGGTGCATCATAGATCTTATTTCCTCTACCTAAATAGCATGGATCATGATAAGTGATAGATTGATTCTCAAATGGATTCTTGTCTAAGTCTAAGTTTCCCTTTTTAATTTGATCATCTAAAAACTCAGTATAATTAATCACCTCGTAATGACCGCCTAAATCTGGATATTCATTCTTAAGGGTATTATAACAATGAGGGCAAGTACAAATGATTTTCGTAACGCCATATCCATTTAAAATTTCAATATTTTGCATGGCTTGCATCTGGAATAGCATCTCATTACCTGCACGTTTTGCAGCATCACCAGTACAACTCTCTTCGGTGCCTAAAACAGCATAACTTAATTCAAGGTGATTCAATATTTTTGCAAATGAGCGAGCCACTTTCTGATAACGAAGATCAAAAGCTCCTGCACATCCTACCCAGTATAAATACTCAACTAGTTCGCCTTTAGCAGCGACATCAGCCATTACTGGAATATTTATTTTCGTGTCTTTATTCATATAATTTAGATATGATTTTTCAATTTTTAAGATCAATTATTCTGCCCACTTCATTCTATCCTCAGGAGAATATTGCCATGGAGCTCCATTATTTTCAATATTTGCAAACATGGCATTCAATCCGGCTGGAGCTGAAGCTTCTTCCATCACTAAATACCGTCGCATATCCATAATCAAATTTGGATGACTTATTTCTATAGGGCACTCTTGTGCACATGCATTACAGGATGTACAAGCCCAAATTTCTTCTTCGCTAATATAATCTCTGATTAAACTCTTCGCATCTTCTTTCCCTTGTAATATAAGAGCACCTTTCTCATCCATTCGGTGTCTTAAATCAACAAATATTTTACGGGGTGATAAAAGCTTGCCAGTGATGTTTGCAGGACAAACATCAGTACATCGTCCACACTGAGTACAAGCTAATGAGTCCATATAATTACGCCAAGTGACATCCTCAATATCCTTGACGCCAAAGCGCGTTACTTCTTCACTATCATCGTAAGCTGCTTCAGGATCTAACATCAATTTTACCTCTTTCGTTATAGATTCAAGGTTTGGATATTTTGTTAATGGCTCAAGATTAGATAGAAAAACATTTGGTATAGATAAGAATACATGGAAATGCTTAGAGTAAGGCAGGTAGTTCGCAAAAATAAATATCAATAGGATGTGAACCCACCAACCCGATTCTTGCAAAGCTCCAAAATCCATGGAAGTCCATTGGATAATTTTAGAAGAGACAGGATAAACACCCAAAACCTCATTGGAGTGGTTACTGATATAACCCAAATTAAACACCAATAGGGATAACATTAGGAAACCAATAAAATAAAGCGACAATTGAGCATCTAAATTCGTTTTAGGCGTTATCTCAACGCCTTTAAAACGAGAGATATTCAAGAAATTTCTTCTGATGATGAAGAAAATAATGAAAACCAGAATAATAAAAGCAAACACATCTCCAGATGCCATCATCACATCATAAAAAGTGCCCATAAAAGCAAAGGATCGATCAGAGCCTACAAGCCCATCAAAAACCATCTCGATACTCCCCAAAGTGATCACTAAAAAACCCCAAAAAACTAGCGCATGCATGAAACCAATAACGGGTTTTCTGAAAATTTTACTCTGTCCAAACGCAACATTCAATGTACGTGTTATTCGTGCTGATATATTCTTTATGGGGTATGCAGGCTTAGTCAATTTAAAGAAAGCTCTTAAGCGAAATACCGACCAAACAAAAACACCTAGGGTAATAAGAAGAACAACAGTAAATAGGGTTTGCTTTATCATGATGTATAGGGTTAGCTTTTAGATTTGAAAATAATGAGTCAGCTACAAGAGCTGACTCAATGTGTATTACTCTCCACTACGAATAATCTCAGTTAATTTTGGAAGCACTGTCATAGCATCACCAACAACACCATAATCAGACACAGAAAAAATGGGTGCCTCAGGATCGGTATTGATAGCAACTATACATTTGGAGCGACTAACCCCAGCTACATGCTGAATAGCTCCTGAAATACCAATTGCGAAATACAAATTTGGTGCAATCACCTTACCTGTTTGTCCGACGTGCTCTTCGTGACCACGCCAACCATCATCAGATACTGGGCGTGAACATGCTGTTGCTGCTCCCAATACAGAAGCTAAATCCTCAACGGGCTGCCAATTATCAGCAGCTTTCATTCCTCTACCGGCAGAAACCACAATATCAGCATCAGCCAAAATAATTTTATTATCAGCACTCTCTACAGATTTTACTTTAATCTTAAAGAGACCATCACTTAGCTCAGGTGTAAACTTCTCGAGGTTTAAACTCGTTGGGTTTTCGACTATACCAAAGGAATTCTTCGATAATGTCAATATCTTCTTTTCAGAGTCAATTTGAACGTAAGCAAAAGCCTTACCCGTGAAGACTTGCTTCTTTATTACAAAAGGATCTAAAGATTTCGGCACATCTAAAACACCTGCTGCCAATCCTGCTTTCAGTTTAACTGATAAACGTGGTGAAATAGCCTTTCCCGAATTATTATCGCTCAAGATCACACAGGAAACATTCTCTTTGTTTACGACTTGATTAATAACTTCAGCATAAATACGGCTACTAAGAATATTTAAACGGGAATCATCAACAGAAATAATTTTATCAGCTCCATATTGAGCCAATTTTTCCAATTCTGATTCGTCAACCTCTCCAATCGAAAGAACGAGAGTTTGTGTATTAAGACGAGAGGCCAAATCCTTAGCATAGGAAACCAACTCATAAGTTGATTTTTTAAATTTACCCTCCCAATTTTTTGCAAATGCGATTACTGACATAGCATATAATATTTTAGAATTTATCTTCTCAAATTTATCTAATCACTAATAATAAAGTCAATTGTAATAGCCTATAGAACTTTGGCTTCTGACTTGAGTAGATCTACCAATTCCTCCAATTGTTCAGCATCTATCATTTTACACGACGCTTTGGCTATTGGTAATTCAAACTCAACAATATGACTTAGAGATTCCATTTCAACTGCTGACACGACTTCTAAAGGCTTCTTTCTTGCCATCATAATGCCACGCATAGCTGGAATTCTTGGCTCATTCGTGATTCCTTTTTGAACGATACCTACAAAAGGAGGTGTCAATTCGAGTATTTGTTTTCCACCTGGAATGGCTCTATGAATAATTACATTCCCATTCTCAACTTCCAGTTTAGTCATCGATGAAATGGCAGGACAATCCATAAACTCACTGAGCATACCTCCTACTGAAGAGCCATTATAATCGCTCGATTCAATACCACTTAGAACAATATCAAAAGGGTTGTTTTTAAGATAGTCTGAAATTTGACCTGCGACAAAATAAGCGTCAATAGGATCAGCATCAATTCTGATGGCCTTATCAGCTCCAATTGCTAGTGCTTTTCTTAAAGTTGCATCACATTTAGGTAAGCCTACATTAATAACACAAACTTCGTCAATTGAATTGTTAGCATCTTCCTTCAATTCTATGGCTCTGGTTAAAGCTAGTTCATCCCATGGGTTGATAATCCACTGAACACCTGCATCATCAACCTGCTTTTTATCATCGGTGAACTTTACTTTGGTAGTGGTATCGGGAACATTACTGATACAAACTAATATTTTCATATGGTTTATATTTTTGTGGTTAGTATTGATTTATAGTTCGATACTAGAAATAGGTATTCTAATATTCATAAATCTTTAATTAAGATAATCAATCTATGCTAATAATCCCCTTGAAATAACAATTTTTTGTATCTCTGAGGTACCTTCATAGATCTGAGTTAGTTTTGCTTCACGCATCAAACGTTCAACATGATACTCTTTCACATAGCCATTACCGCCATGAATTTGGACGGCTTCTGTGGTCACTTTCATAGCTGTTTCAGCAGCATATAATTTAGCCATAGCACTTGCTTGTCCATAAGGTTTTCCTTGGTCTTTTAGCCAGGCGGCTTTCAGACAGAAGTAGCGAGAAGCTTCAATCTCAACTGCCATGTCGGCCAGTTTAAAGGCAATAGCTTGATGCTTAAAAATTTCTTTTCCAAAGGTCTTTCTCTCCTGAGCATACTGCAAGGCTAACTCGTAAGCACCTGATGCAATACCTAAAGCTTGCGAAGCAATTCCTATTCGCCCACCCTCAAGTGATTTCATTGCAATTGTAAAACCCTGTCCATCCTCTCCTAAACGATTCTCCTTAGGTACCTTCACATTATTAAACATGACTGAGTGGGTATCCGAAGCTCTCATTCCCATTTTATTCTCATGTGGACCAATAGTAATCCCTTCTAATTTTGAGTCTATCAGAAAGGCATTTATGCCATGATGCTTTTTTTCTGGATGGGTGTGAGCAATTAGTAAGTAGGTTGATGCCGTTCCTCCCGAAGTAATCCAGTTTTTTATACCGTTTACCAAATAATGATCTCCCATATCAACAGCAGTCGTTCTTTGTGATGTAGCATCCGAACCTGCCTCAGGCTCTGAAAGCAGAAAGGCTCCAATCTTATCTCCTCTAGCCATTGGCTTTAAGAATTCCTCTTTTTGAGCTTCACTTCCATATTTCTGAACTCCCCAGCAAACTAAAGAATTATTTACAGACATGATAACTGAAACGGATGCATCTACTTTGGATATTTCTTCCATTGCTAAAACATAGGAAACAGTATCCATTCCTCCTCCATCATATTCAGGACTAACCAGCATGCCTAGAAATCCCAGCTCGCCTAATCGTTTAACTTGTTCTTTGGGGTAAGTTGCATTTTCGTCACGTTCAATCACTCCTGGTAATAATTCACGTTGTGCAAAGTCACGAGCTGCATCTCGAATCATCTCTTGTTCATCGGTGAGTTCAAAATTCATAGTGTGGTTTGTTTAAGGGTTAATAGTTAGTGTGTGTGGTTATTTTTTATTCCAATTCTAGCCCTTTTTATATACAATAGAGACCAATGTTTTATCATCACCTCCCATATTAATACTTAAGGCATAAGGTCTATCCTTACTAATTTTAATTTGGGCATCACCTGCTTTGCCAGTCAATTGTTCCCATAGGGTAACTGCCTGATGAACGCCTGTTGCTCCAGTTGGGTGTCCCCATCCAATTAGTCCCCCAGTGGTGTTAATTGGCATTTCTCCATTCCTTTTTGTTTTCCCATCGATCACGAAATCGATTCCTTTTCCTGGCTTTGCTAGGCCAATAGCTTCAATAGCCATTATACCTGCAATTGAAAAACAATCGTGTAATTCAATTGTGCCTAGCTGGCTGATACTAATACCTGCCATATCTAATGCTTTTGTAACAGTATTTCTTGTTGTTTCTAAAACGGTAAGATCTGTTGGGTCTTGAGTAATATCTGATGTCACTTGTGCAAAACCAAGTACTTCGATAGCTTCTTCTGGTTTAAAACCTAAACGTTTTAAACCCTCCTCTGAAACAACAGCAATAGCTGAAGCACCATCTGAGACCTTAGAACAATCGAGAACAGTTAAATGATCAACAAATTTCTTAGGATTCAATGGCATCTTAAGTGCCATATCGTATAAATTTGATTTTTTATTCTCCGCTTCTTGAGCCGTGTGACAGAGTCTGGCATTTTCTATAGCATTAACATACCATTGGCTCATGGCCATTCGAGTTCGGTCTTTTCCATATTTTTTATAGTAAGCTCCAGCTCTTTTACTAAATACACCTGGAAAGAAATAGGCATGTCCAGCTTTTCGAGATTGATTCCAACCTGCTGCAGCTAGAATATCAGCACCATATACTGCTTTCTTTGTGTTCTGAACTTCAACTCCCAAAGCCAACACCACATCTGCAGTTTCTGCTAATACCGATTTTATGGCAGATACTAAAGCCAAACCTCCCGAAGCACAAGCCCCTTCAACACTTACCGCTGACTTAAACTTAAGACCTTCATCAATTAAAGGGAAAAATGCGGGTAAATTTGCCTGATTATTAAATCGAGCAGCCATAAAATTCCCAATAACGCCTTCGTCTACTTTATCTGCGCCGCCGATATTTTCTAACACTGCTTGCCCAGCTTCCTTGATGTAACTTTCCAGAGGACGACTACCTTTTTTAGGATTGAATTCGGAACGACCTGTTCCCATTGATACGGTATTATAACCGGCAAGCATGTAGATTTTTCGACGTGGGGATTTCATATGAGTTAGCATTTGTTAATAAATCTCTATTCAAACGAATAGGAAAGACTAATTGAGTCTTAATTTTAGTGTGAAATTAAGTTCTTATAGTCTAGACTTTATTGCTCAATTGGTGAAGCAAAACATCGTTTCAGTGACTTAATTTAGTAATAATTCACTTAAAATCAGAATCATGACCAAGCTTATTTATTTTAAATAAACATAAGAGAATCGATACATCTAGTAAATACAGCATAAAGAGTACAAATTGATAAATGCTTTTTTTATTTTATATAATACTGAATTTATTATCTAATCAAAATGTCAAATTAGAAAGAATGAACTGTAAGCTCCCAATTATAACCCTTACAGCTCAAAGCTCTAAATACTGAACCAACAAACGATTATATTGATGAATAAGTTCGATATGACTCATTCGGCAAGAAAAATTCCAATTTATATGGGAATCATAAAACTCAGAAATCATGGGGTATAAAAAAAGCCCAACCGAAGTTGAGCTTTATCATATCTATAATAAGAATAATCCTATTCGAAATAGTTGTTTACTGGACCATAAGAATGATAGAAACCTGTTTCCATCACTTTATTTACTGCATTGGTATCAGCAGCAACACCACCATCAACTAATAATTGTCCGATAGCTTTAGACTTTTGTCCGTAAGCAACAGCCAGTTTAGAAGCAGGACTAGCTAATACTTTTAACTCATTAAAGAATGGAGATAGAATAGCTTCTCTCTCTCTTTCGCGAATCACCGTTTTCCAATTCAATTTTCCAGAAGGTTGAGGTGTAAAATAAGCCTCATTAGAAGTTTTCACATCTGCAATTGCCTTATAAGCTTTTGCAACCATATCGTAAACAGCAACAATTTTACCTTTCTCGTACTGGAAGAAACCATCTTTCTGAGAACCATCAGAATATTGACCACCTGTTACACCAAGTTCGATGTATTGGCTCAAAATTTCATGAGATAATTTTTCTTGTGGAAATGCAGCTTGCATACTCTTAAGAATAAAGCACATCACATCTACCCCTACATAATCCATCAATTGGTAGATACCCATTGGACGAAGTAATAAATCACGACTTACAGTATCAACACGATAAATCGCATCTGCCAAAGAAATCTCATTTGTCATCCCTTTAGCTTGATCCAAAGCAAATAAAGCATCACGCATAAAATGACCATTACCAATAAATCCAGCTACATCGCTAGAGTAAACAACAATCTTTCTCATCGATTTTGCTAACTCTTCAGATAACTTAATCAAATCAGGGTTGATATTTTCTACTGGAATAACTTCAAGTAATTTCTGAATAACTGGTGGGTTATAGAAATGGAAACCAACAATATCACCATTCAAACCAGCTTCCTTGTCAATCTCACCCAATGGAATTGAAGAGGTGTTACTTAGGAACCAAGTATCCGGGTTATTCTGCTTGATCTGTGAGAACAACTTTACTTTTAAGCCTTTATCTTCTTTAATTGCTTCAAAAACAAGTTGAGAATCATAAGCCGTTTCGATACGTGTACTTGTTTTGATCATTGCCATCACATCGTTGGCATAAGCTTCAATTACTTGCTCGTTTTCTACTAGCTCAGCTGAATCTTTATACCACTCTCTTAGCTCAACGATATTTTTCTCACCCGACTTTAAAAGTTGAGATTTTAAATACTTCAACAAGCCTTCTAATGCCTCAGGAGAAACATCAATTGCATTAATCACAAAAGTTTCTTCACGTTTAGCACCTATCTTAAGTTTTCCAACTTCGAATGCTAAAAGAGCCATAATACCGCTACCCATTTTACCTGCAGCACCTAATAGACTTATGTTTGTGTATTTATTAATGTAGTTCATTTTGTTATTTTGATTTTGGATTTCAGATATTGAATTTACAATTACAAATCTAAAAGCCTGTGATTATTTCCAGTTTGGTTTACGTTTCTCAATAAATGCGTTAACACCTTCAATTCGTTCAGTCTGATCTGCTTGAAATAAATTTCCGAATTCTTTAGATTCCATTTCTTCAGCATCCGTACGAGTCATCTCTTTACCCTCACGTAAAACTGTCTTTAATAAACGAAGTGCATTCGGACTATTCTTAGCAATCTTCTTAGCCATATCAATAGCTTGATCAAGAACTTGGTCAGCCTCAGCCAATTTTTGAACCAATCCCAAGTCATATGCTTCAGTAGCCTTAACACCACCGGCAGTCATCATTAAATACATGGCATGACCTAAACCAATTTGTTTTAAAGCTTCAACGGTTCCATTAAAACCTGGAATTAAACCTAAAGACGCTTCTGGTAATCCCAATCGAGTATCCTTATTGGCTACACGAATATCACAGGCTAAAGCTAACTCTAAGCCCCCACCAAGAGCAAAACCATTAATAGCTGCAATAACAGGAATTGGTAATTGAGCAATATTTCGAAAGACAGATTTACCTTTCTCTGAAAAATCATAGCCTTCCTGAACAGTCATATCCTGGAAAGCTTTAATATCAGCACCAGCAACAAAAGCTTTTCCTGCACCAGTTATTATTAAAACTCTGACATTAATTGACTGTTTAAACGAATCAAGAAAAGACTGCAATTCGTCAAAGACTTCATTATTAAGAGCGTTTAAGGCGTTCGGACGATTCAGAGTCAGAATACCAACCTCATCCCTTTCTTCATAAATCAGATAAGAAAAATTCATAAGATTGTGTGTTGTATAAGTAATAGGTATGATTTAATTCGTTAATTAATAAGTAACAGTAAAGATTATCTTAGTCCATGAAATGAAATTTTCAACTTATCGGAAACCTTTGCGTTAGAGATCATAAATTTAGAAAAAAAAGTGACTTCTTGAATTAAATCTGATGAGAGAATATATAGATATGATAATCCCCTGATTAAAACCATGTTTGACACAAAATATTTGAGAAAGTAAACTGATTGCAAATTAAATTTCATCTATAAGATAAATTCTGAGCCCCTTTTTCCTGAGTAGCTCATCTCTTAAACAGAATTTCAGCTATAATATCTTATCTTCGCAATCAAATTGAAACAAATGCGTAAAATCGAACTTTTAGCTCCGGCTAAGAATCTTGAAACAGGTATTGCAGCCATAAACTATGGTGCAGACGCTGTTTATATAGGAGCTCCAAAATTTGGAGCCCGTGCTGCCGTAGGCAATACTCTAGAAGATATTGGAGAGCTAATTAAATATGCTCATCAATACTGGGCCAAAGTATTCATTACAATGAATACCATTTTGTATGACAATGAACTAAAAGAAGCTGAAGCTTTAATTCATGACCTTTACAAATTAGGAGCAGACGCTCTTATTGTGCAGGATATGGGTATTTTGGAAATGGATTTGCCTCCTATAGAGTTGCATGCCAGCACACAAACTCATAATTTCGATTTAGAACGCATTCAGTTTCTTGAAAAGGCAGGTTTTAAGCGTATTATTTTAGCCAGAGAACTCTCTCTTGAACAAATAAAAGAAATACGAGCCAATACTAATGTCGATTTAGAATATTTTGTAAACGGAGCACTTTGCGTTTGCCTAAGTGGACAATGTTACTTCTCACATGCCATTACAGGTCGATCGGCCAACCGTGGCGAATGCAGTCAGGCTTGTCGTATGAAGTACGATTTAGAAGATGCTGATGGCAATATTTTGGCAAAAGACAAACACCTCCTTTCGCTTAAAGACCTAAACCTTTCAAACGAGATTTCAGATATTGTGGATGCAGGTATTTGTTCACTTAAAATTGAAGGTCGATTAAAAGATATTTCATATATAAAAAATATAACCAGTCATTACAGCCAGAAGTTAGATCAAACTATAAATCAAAACAAGAAACTTGAAAGAGCTTCTTCAGGAAATACTCAAGTCAACTTCAAAGCAGATCCTGAGAGAACTTTCAATCGTGGTTTCACCCCTTATTTCTTCAAAGGAAGAGTGCCTGAGATTGCAAATTTCTTCTCACCGAAAGCATTAGGTAAGGAAATCGGGAAGATCATCGCAGTTCGAAAAGATCACTTCATTGTTAAAAGTAAACTTCCTATTCACAATGGTGATGGTTTATGTTTTTTCAATAAAAGCAAGCTATTGAAAGGTATACAGGTAAATGGTGTTAAGGGTGATAAAATTTATCCAAACGATATGGGCATGGTTTGCGATGACGTAACACTTTATCGCAACAACGATCATGAGTTTGCCAAGGAGTTAAAGCAAGACAAAAGCACTCGTAAAATCTCCATAGATATTCTGTTTGAACAATTAGGTGAGCAATATTGCTTACATATCACTGATGAGAATGGTATATCTGCTTCAAATAGTATAGATGAATCATTCGAGCTTGCCAAGAATGAAGATATGGCGAAAAGTAATATTGAAAAACAACTATCAAAGCTGGGTGATTCAATTTATGAATTAGGATCCATACAACTGAATTTGGAGAACACTCCATTCATACAAGCTAAGTTATTAAATGAACTTAGAAGAAAAACCCTCGAAGATTTAACTCGGGCACGGATTGAATTTGCAGAAAAAGAGGAAACCCGTCCTTTAATTTCTCATCCAAAATATTATTCTGACAAAATTACTTATATGGGAAATGTAAGTAATTGTAAAGCTGAGGATTTCTATAAAAAATGTGGTGTTAATGATATTGAGAAAGCCTTCGAACTTCAGAAAAATTTCGATGGAAAAACGCTTATGGTGACCAAACATTGTTTACGTTACGAATTTGGCAAGTGTCCTAAATTGGTGAAAACTATTGGCGAAAAACCAGGACCACTTTATTTGGTAGATAACAACAGAAAATACAGTTTGGAATTTAATTGCCAACGTTGTGAAATGAAGGTCATCTTAATGCCCAAATAAACTAATCACAAAAAAACAAATGCTCATATCTTATAAGATATGAGCATTTGTGTTATATACTAATTCGAAAATAGACTAAACTTTATGGGTTAGTTGATAAGCATTGGAAACTTCCATAAAACTAACACCTTTTGAAGGTCCAAAACTACCTCCTAAGATAATAACAGAATCTTCACTTGTGAAGTAACCTTTCTCCATTAGGGTTAATAACGCTTCCTTCACAAATTCATCACGACTAGCTAACAATGTTTTATAATCAGCTTCCACGCCGTAAGACAAAGCCAATTCTCTCATCACGCGTTTAGAGTAACAAAGAGCATAAACTGGAACATTTCCTCTATAGGCAGATAAATAACGTCCTGTCCTACCAGTAAGCGTATCAGTTACAATTGCTTTAATAGGAAGAAATTGAGAAGCATTTACAGCTGAACGTGCCAAAACTGAAGTTACCTCCTTATGTCTCGGTTCACGATCTAATTTATCTGGCACCAACTCTTTTTCAACTTCCTTAGCAACCTCAGTCATTACTCGAACAGCCTCAACAGGATAATCGCCGTATGCCGTTTCACCACTTAACATGATAGCATCAGTTCTGTTGTAAATTGCATTGGCAATATCACTCACCTCGGCACGAGTTGGGCGAGGATTTTCTATCATCGAGTGTAACATTTGAGTTGCAATAATCACCGATTTTTTAGCATCGATACATTTGCGAACAATACGTCGTTGTATCACAGGAATTTTTGCAGCTGGGATTTCGATTGCCAAATCACCTCTTGCAACCATTACACCATATACATATTCAAGAATCTCATCTATATTATCAACACCTTCTTGATTCTCAATCTTAGCAATAATCTTAATCTTAGACTCTCTTGCATCAAGAATCTTCTGAATCTCTAAAACGTCCTCTTTTTTGCGAACAAAAGAATGAGCGATAAAATCAATATCCTGATCTATGGCAAATTGAATAAATTCTCTATCCTTTTCGCTCAAGGATGGTAAGTTGATTGAAACACCAGGTATATTAACACTCTTACGATTCTTCAAAGCACCATCATTCTGTGCCTCAACAGTCAAGAAATCATCATTCTTTTCAATCACAAGAAGTTCAAGATCTCCATCATCAATAAGCACCCTATCTCCTACGTTAATATCTTGTACAAAAAACTCATAACTAACAGCGAAAGTGTTTTTTTCACTAATATTTGATTTAGATCCAACTACTTTCATCTTATCTCCTTTAGAAAGATAGAAGTCTTCTTTAATATCAACTGTTCTAATCTCAGGTCCCTTTGTATCGATTAATAAGGCAATTTTCTCTGAAACCGCTCGTACATTATCAATTACCTTCTGTGCATCAGCGTGAGACTGATGAGCCGTGTTTAAACGAACGACATTCATCCCTTCTTCAAAGAGTTCAGTTAAAAATTCAACATCGCATTTCTTATCAGAGATTGTAGCAATGATTTTGGTACCTTTCTTCATAATTAAAATTTTAATATAAACCGAACGTATACTGACAACAGTATGAATAACAAATTTATGAAAAGAAGAATTGTGTATTATTTAGTATGTACTTTATATTAGAAATCTACATATAAAAGATAAGTAAATCTTTTAACAAAGTTCATATTTCTAACACAGTAATAAACTAGCATAAACACGTAAGAATTTCATATAAGCCCATTAGTTTTTAACAAAAACACGACAAATCATCAGTCATTTTCATTTTATAAAACAGGGTTGTAGAAATCTAAAATTCACGCTTAGAAGTATGTTATTTTAACACAAAACAAAAGCAAATTCTCAGATATAGACATCTGATTTCCTCTTCAAATACTAAAGTATGAATTTTTGCAGGTATAAACCATCGTATCGCAGAATATTAAAGGAGAAGGGCTTTGTAAAACGTTTGCGAAGTGTATAAATGGAATAGGTCTAAATAACTTAGGTGAGTTTAACGATTATTTTCTTGAATCAGATTTTAATCTATTCAAAACATTAATTCGTCAATTTTGATAAATACAAAAAAATGACAAATGATAAATCTCTTATCGAAGATAAAATCACCATTTGTCAAAAAAAACTTATTTATCTTGATAAATTTTTGAAAGGGCTTCTACTCCTAATCGATATGAATCCAAGCCAAATCCAGCAATAACACCAACACAACTCGCACTAATCATGCTAGTATGTCTAAAGGCTTCTCTTTTGTGTACATTTGAAATATGTACTTCAATAATTGGAAGATCGACAGCTGAAATTGCATCTCGAATTGCAACTGAAGTATGCGTATAAGCCGCTGCATTCAAAACGATTCCATCATAAGATAATCTAACCTCATGAATCTTGTTAATAATCTCACCTTCAATATTTGATTGAAAATATTCTAAAGTGAAATTAGGAAATAGTCGCATCAATTCTTCGAAATATTGATCGAAGCTTTCAGATCCATAAATCGTTTTCTCTCTAGTCCCTAATAAGTTCAAATTAGGTCCATTTAGGATTAAAATTTTCATTTCGTCAAAATTTCACTTTAGTTTAACATAGAGTTCTTATTCGATTTTCGCAAACCTTACGTAATAAATTCATACAATGTTTTGTAATATTATCATAAAAGTACGTATATTGCTATCGTTAAAGCAAAACTAGTAAAATAGATTTGATTAACAATTACAACTAAACTACATACTTAAAATTAATTGAAATGAATTGGATAACAACAATTGAGAATTTCAAGACTTATCTCACGTTAGAAAAGTCTTTGTCTAAGAATTCTATTGATGCTTACATCAATGACATCACTAAATTAACAACGTTTTTCAAGGAGCAAGGTAGAACTGTAGCCCCTGTTGAAGTTGTTTTACAAGACCTTAAGGACTTTGTTACTTGGATTAATGACGCAGGTACAAGCCCTAGAACTCAAGCTCGAGTTATTTCTGGTATTAAAGCTTACTTTAAGTACTTATTACTTGAAGAAATAATTGACAGAAATCCAACAGCTTTATTGGAAGCTCCAAAGATTGGACGTAAACTTCCTCACACTTTAACAGTTGAAGAAATTGATGTTTTAGTAAAAGCTGTTGATACAAACAAAGCTGAAGGACAACGAAACAGAGCAATTCTTGAAACCTTATATTCTTGTGGACTTCGTGTTTCTGAATTGATCGATCTTAGAGTTTCGAACTTACATTTCAGAATGGGTTTTATTAAAATTCACGGAAAAGGAAACAAAGAGCGTTTAATTCCAATTGGGAAAAGAGCTAAAAAAGAAATCAAGCTTTACCTTAAGAACTATAGAGGTAAATTGAACATCGATAAGGATAGCGAAGATATCTTATTCCTAAACCGTAGAGGTCGTAAGCTTTCTCGTGTTATGATTTTTACTATCATTAAAAACCTTTCTAAGAAAGTTGGTTTAACTAAGAATGTTTCTCCTCATACTTTCCGTCACTCGTTTGCTTCTCACCTAGTAGAAGGTGGTGCTGACTTAAGAGCTGTACAAGAGATGTTAGGACATGAGTCTATTTTAACAACTGAAATCTATACGCACTTAGATAGAGATTATTTGAAAGAGACAATTAAGAATTGTCATCCAAGATCTAAAGATCAATAATCAAAAAAAAAGAGTAGCTAATCGCTACTCTTTTTTTTGTCTTTTATATTCTTAACATTCTGAATCTGACTCCGTTTATAGTTTCACAATATAAGCATCAGGAAAGCCCTTAGAGCGAATATCTCTTAACTCTCGACGACATACCCAATAATTATCGTAGCTACGATAAAAATATCGATAAAGACTCTCATCATTATCAAAATTCTCGTATAGTCCTGTCAATTTGAGCTGACTAACACGAGTTGTTTTCTTACTTGCAAAAACATGTATAGAATATTTAAACTTAGGATCTTTTAGATTCTTTATGCCGTAGGTTTCTTCATATAAGTTTCTCATTTTTTTTGAGAACTTCATCCGACTCACATCACGATAATAATTCCAGAATTCCCACTTGCCATATCTATTAATTCGAAACAGCGTTTCAGGAGGTAGTTCCTCTACATAATTATCAACGTCTTTTTTTTCATTTGGAATAGACTTAACTTCCACAACAACTACGGGTTTCTCATCCTTCTTTTTGATAGTATCTATAACATTAACGGCTATCTCTTCGGGTTCTATTTCAACGACTTCGGTATATTCTATTTCTTCTCTATTATCAGGTTTAAATAATTCTGGTGAAATTAGAGGAGAAAGTAAGCCGACAATAATCGATATAAGTAAGCAAGCTACTATATAGAGGAGATTTCTCATAGATAAGGTATTCCTTTTAAGATAATGAATCTTGAGCTATAAGCTCTAGCAATAACAGCAAAAGCTCTTATCGGTAATAAATATAATAAAATCTATTAATATATCTTCAATTATGACTTCATCAATAAAGAACTATCACCATAACTTAAAAAACGAAACTTATTATTCAAAGCATAATCATAAATTTCGCGCCATTTGTCACCCACCAAAGCTGAAATTAATAAAAGCAAAGTACTCTGAGGTTGGTGAAAATTAGTCACTAATCCTGAGATAACTTTAAAATCATAACCAGGTGCAATGATAATCTGTGTAGCAGCATTAAATAAAGATAAATTCTCCTTCTTCATAAAATCTATTATGGCCTGATATGCTTCCAGTCGAGTATAACTTCCATTTAGCGTATATGCATCCCATTGTTCAAGTAAGTAGGGATTTTCCTTACCTGAGAGTAACTTAACGCCTAACCAGTATAAACTTTCAAGTGTTCTAACCGAAGTTGTACCTACTGCAACAATACCATTCTCTGCATCAATCACTTGTTGTAAGCTCGATATATTCACCTGAATATGCTCAGTGTGCATTTCATGATCACCAATCTGTTCTACTTTTACAGGTTTAAAAGTTCCTGCACCAACATGGAGCGTTAATTCGGATCTTTTTACGCCATTTTCATCCAGACGATTAAATACGGCATCTGTAAAATGCAAGCCAGCTGTTGGAGCAGCCACAGAACCCTCATGCTTAGAATAAACCGTCTGGTAACGAACGAGGTCTGTATTTTCGGTGTCACGATTCAAATAAGGAGGAATTGGAATCTTACCTGTCAGTTCAAGAACTTCACTAAAACATAATGTCTGATTCTCCCAGGTAAATTTAATTTCATGTGCACCATCCAAATTCTCAATATGTTCTGCACAAAGAAATTCTTCTTTCCCTTCGAACATAAAACTCATTTTAAGAACTCCTGTTTTCCACTTACGCAAATTTCCAATGATACATTTCCATGTGCAAACGCTTTTCGCTTGAAATGCCAAATTATAATCAGCTGGATTTAAAGGTTCCAGACAAAATACTTCTATACGGGCACCAGTTTCTTTATAGAATATTAATCTCGCTTGAATCACTTTGGTATTATTGAAAACCATTGTTGTGCCTTCAGCAATTTCTTCTGGTAAATTTTGAAATCCTCTTTCCTTGATTTCATTGTTCTTATACACCAACAACTTAGATTCCTCACGATTGCCTAAAGGATATTTGGCAATTTTATCATCGGGTAAATCATATGTAAAGTCTGATATTTGAATGCACTGTGGATTCATTACTGTATCTTTTGTTCTAATTTCCATCTCTCCGCTTAATATTACTCAACAATACCATTCTCCATTGTTAGGGAATGGAATTGGTGTGCAAAAATAGTTAACTTTGTTCGTAATATAAAACAATGCCTCAGATTCCACTCATTCGGGATATTATTTTTCAAAGATTTAGATCTGAAGGCAACAAAACAGATAGCACATGCAAATTAATATTGGAGATAAAGTCAAATTTCTTAGCGAAACCGGAGGCGGAAGAGTTACCCGAATTATCGATGCTAAAACTGTAATGGTTAATGATGAAGATGATTTCGAGATTCCAACTCTTAAAAAGGATCTAGTTGTTATTGAATCAAAATCTGAAGGCAACTCATCAGCTTCCCACAGTCTGTCAACAAATAAAAAAGTGGCGTCAACTGCAAAGAGTGAGCCTCTAAAAGTTCAGAAGGAAGATATCTATTTTGCTTTTGTGCCACGAGCTGGTTATGAAATCACATCTAGTCCATTAGAACTCTATCTTATAAACGATACCAATTCTATTCTTCTTTACAATTTCTTTAATCAGAATGGTGAAAAATTTGAAGGGATTACAACTGGTAATATCGATCCGAATTCAAAAATATTATTAACTGAGTTCGACCAAAAGGATCTTGGAAAAATAAGTGCTTTTCATTTTCAAGTATTGTATTATCAGTCAGGTGACTTTACGCCTAAATCACCGATTAATAAAACGGTGAGAATTCCAGCCGTAAAATTTTACAAATCGAATTCCTACAAGCTCACTGATTATTTTCACGAACAAGTCATTCTTCATCAACTTACAGCTGATGGTATCGAGCATAAGTTAGATGAGTTGAGTCAGAAAGATTTTAATAAAGTGATTCGAGAAAAAGAAGGAACAACAAATAAGCCTCAAAGTCCAAAACTGAATCCTAAGACTAATATTTTAGAAGTTGATTTACATATCAATAAATTGATCGACTCAGTTACAGGCTTCTCAAATGCTGATATATTGAATTTCCAGATGGAAAAATTTCATGAAGTATTACGAGAGAATGAAAGTAATAAGGGTAAGAAAATCGTTTTTATTCATGGAATTGGAAATGGAACTTTGAAACAAAAAGTACTTAGTGAACTAAAAAGGAAATATAAAAAGCATAGTTCACAAGATGCCTCATTCAAAGAATATGGTTATGGTGCAACTATGGTTACGATTAAATAATCTGCCAATAACAAAAATATGATTTAACAAAAAAGAGAAAGTAAATTAATTACTTTCTCTTTTTTTTATATTTTAAGAACTGAAGTTCGCTTAATTTAAAAATGATTTTATTGGTTCAAAGCAGGATAGAAATAACAGAAAACCCAAAATGGCAATAATGATTCCTGAAATCTTATTGATCCAAAACATCTGCTTTAGTCTGAATTTTTTCCTGAAAACATTAACTAAAGTTGAAAGCCCATACCACCAAAGTGATCCACCTAGCAAAACACCTAGCAATAAAAACATAGACACCCTAGTTGAGTTAGCATCTCCAAAAACGGATGCCCCTGCAAACATAGCTCCAAAGAATATAACGGCTATCGGATTCGAAAGTGTGAGGAAAAAGATAGCAAAAAAATCACCTAACATCCCTCGTTTCCCGGGAGTCTGGGACTTTCTGAATTGTTTTATAGTGTTGGTAAAGAAAATTCTTAGACCGACAATGACTAAAAATATCGATCCAACTAATCTAAAATAAAATTCCTGTGCTTCAATAAAGTTAATCACAAAACCTAGGCCTAATACAGCGATTGAAGCAAATAAAGTATCAGCAACAGCAGCACCTGAACCAGATATAAAACCTGCAAGTCTACCTTTCTGAAGTGTCTTTTGAATAATTAAGACACCAATTGGCCCCAATGGTATTGATGCCATGAGACCTATAAAAATTCCTTTTATTATATATTGAATATCCAAGTGATGGGCTTTTTCGAATAAAAAATTAAGCTGCAAAGATCGCAATTATATACAATTAGACCTCTGCTTCTTTAAAATATTGTGTTAAAAAGAATAAAATAAATTACTTATTCTTTTCACGAGTAATAAAACGACTTGAAACCTCTTCGCTATTAATCTCCTTAGTCAATGATTCTATCATATTTACAGGAACATCGAATAAGTCGACAACAATTAAGCCATCTAAACAGTCGTTAAAGTTTGGATCGATATTAAAACCAATAATTTTGGCATTTAATGAAATATACTTCTTAAGTAGCACTGGAAGCTTATCATTGGAAACCTCAAAATCACCAATTAGTTTATCAAGCTTATTGATATCACTCTTAGCTGCTTCAAGCAAAATATCCATATCAAGACCTTTCACCTTCACTTTAAATTTATTACGCGACTTAATAAACTGCCCCATCTCGTAATCGAAATAGTTACGCATAATAAACTTGATAATCAGATCTTTTGATGTATTAGAATACTCATTACTGATACTAACAGGACCTATTAAATAGCGACACTCAGGGTTCTTGAGTAAGAAGTACATAATACCCTTCCACAACAAGAAAAGTGGCATTGGTTTTCTTTGATATTCTTTGACGATAAAAGATCGACCCAACTCGATTGATTCACTCAAAACGGGTTGAAAAGCCTTTTTCATTTTAAACAGAGATTGTAGATAAAACCCTTTCAATCCATATTTATTCAAAATCTCCTTACCTTTTCCTACACGGTAAGCACCAACAATTTTTCGATTTGCCTCATCCCAAATAAAGAGCTGATGGTAATACAAATCATACTCATCAACATCAATACTCTGATTCGTTCCTTCTCCCACTTCACGAAAAGTGATTTCTCTTAATCGACCAATCTCATTTAAAACGTTAGGTATCTCATCTGATGGTGCACAATAAACTGAGAAACTTTTCGACTTAAATAACAAATGATTAGACAAGCCATCAATTTCCTTACTAATTAGCATAGGGTCAACAGGGGGAATAATATCCTCAGCTTTCTTCTTTTTGCTAGTTGACTTGTTTTCGTAAAACTTTTTCACTTCAACAGTACTTCCTAGCATATAGGTTTTCGCTCTTAAGAAGCGCCCATACTGATTGATGTCTGAGAAACCTTTTTGGTCTTTAACCGAAATAGGATTTCCTATACGTATACGAATGGTTTTGTTCTTTTTATTTAATAATTCCGATGGTAACTTTACTGTTCTCAAAACAGGATGAATCATTCCCATCAAGTAAAAAATCAAACTATTACTTCCCTGAAAGTGAATTGGAACAACAGGAACCTCAGCTTTCTTAATAAACTTAAGAATAGAAGGCTGCCATTGTTTATCGGTAATATTTTTAGATTCTGATTGATAAGCAGAAACCTCTCCTGCTGGAAAAATCCCTAAAGGAGCACCGTCGCTCATGTGACGTAAAGCCTCCTTTATTCCAGCCATACTTGAGGCTGCAGCTTTTCTATCTTCAAATGGGTTTACGCCTAAGAAACAATCCTTAAGAGGTTCTATTTTCTGCAGAATGAAATTAGCCATAACCTTAAAGTCAGGACGAATATCACTCAAGAGTTTTATCAATAAAATACCATCTATCCCACCAAATGGGTGATTGGAAATACTGATAAAGCTTCCATCCAAGGGAATGCGTTTTAACTCCTCTTCATCAAATTCAAACTTGATTCCCAAGTCGTCAATTAAACCATCAATAAATTCTACACCTGATTTCTCGCAATTTGCAGAATACAAATCGTTCAATTTATTCAATCGCAGAATATACATTAATAGCTTGGCAAAGCTCTCTCCTCCAAACCAACTCAAACTCTCACTCGCTTTCAATAAATCTTTGGGATCAACCAATTTCATCGGTAAATATTTTATATTAAAATGGACTATAGAAACAACACCTAACTCTATGTGTTTCAATAAAAACATTATTCCGAAGAATATGAATCCACCTGTAATTCTTTTTAAATTATAAACGACTGAGAATTAAAAACCAACACCTATTACCAGATAAAACGTATGCTCAGCCGCTTTTCAATCGAGTAAAAATAGTATTTATTCTCATAATTAATGAACATTATTAACATTTTATATGCCCACATCTTTCCACCTTCCCTTATCATAAATCCGAATGCTATCATAACCAGATTCTTTCAGCATTTTGGCTGCATCATCAAAATACAGCAATAATTCATCTGGGTGGTGAGCATCGGTGCTGATGGTCATAGGAATCTTATATTTTTGGCATGTTTTTGCAAAACTATAGTCAGGATAAAATGCAGGTGATTTCTTTGTATAAAGCCCACGCGTATTAATTTCCACAATACAATCTGTTTCTTTTAAAACAGCTATCGATTCTTTCAATAAATCTTGATACCATTTTTCTTCTTCTGAAAAATATCGACCTTTATTATTCATCTTTATTTTATCGATATGACCAATAATATCGGGTTTTTGATCAAGAATCATCTCGTTAATTTGTGAAAAATAGTCCGTAACCATTTTCTTTATATCTCCATTGTAGAAACATTCCAATCCATGAGAATAGTTCGTGTCGGGCCCATCCAAAAACAAGAATTCATTTTCAACTGGTGATTTAACCAGATGTACAGACCCTATGGTATAATCTAAACCACACTGTTTTTTCGTTTCTGCAAATGGTTTAGTAACTCCAGGTATATAATCCAACTCCAACGAGAGATAAACATCAATTTCATCCTCATATTTAGCAGATAAGGCCCTAATCTCACTCACATAACTCATCAAGCGATTCTCATCCATATTCCACGAAACTTCTACAGGGAATGGTGCATGCGAAGAAAAGCCCACCGCTTTCATCCCTAATTCTATTGCTCGTTTTATGAAAGCTTCAGCTTTAGCTTTTCCATCGCAATAATTTGTATGAGTATGGTATGAAAAGTATCTCATGAAATAAATGTCTTTTTTTGTGAAAACTTGCAGAACTACCAAAGATAATGGATCAAGCCACCCTTTGTATAAATTCATGCTTCTTTAAAATGTTTATAAATAAAGTAGTAACTTTGCGCCAATGGTACAAAACAAAGTGATTTTGCACCTCTCAATCACAATTGAGATAAGGTTTTAAGTATATGAGTTATCGATTTGTTTTGATTCGATAAGTCAACGAAAATAATAAAGATGAAAGACGATATATCAGGACTATACAACCAATGGTTACCAACTTCGGCAAAAGAAGTTGCAGAAAGAGGATGGGAAGAACTAGATGTTATTTTATTTAGCGGTGACGCCTATGTCGATCATCCTTCATTTGGATCTGCGGTTATTGGTCGTATCCTAGAGAATGAAGGCTTAAAAGTTGCTATCATTCCTCAACCCAATTGGCAAGACGATTTACGCGACTTCAAGAAGTTAGGCGTGCCACGTTTATTCTTCGGTATTACAGCTGGTAATATGGATTCCATGGTGAATCATTATACAGCGAATCGTCGATTACGTCACGATGATGCCTATACGCCAGATGGTAGACATGGACAAAGACCAGATATGCCAAGTATCGTTTATTCTAAAATTCTAAAAAAACTATATCCTGACACCCCTATTTTATTGGGTGGTATCGAAGCCTCTTTGCGTCGTTTAACACATTACGACTATTGGCTAGATGAGTTAAGACCTAGTATCCTATGCGACAGTGCAGCCGATTTATTGGTTTACGGTATGGGTGAGAAACCTCTCAAAGAGATCGTTAGATTACTAAAAAGAGGTGTTCCTTTTGAAACACTAACAACGGTTCCTCAAACTTCATTTATTGCAAAAAAAGATGAAGAGTATGCAACTAAGAAAAAGTGGGAAGTTCAAGAGCTATATTCTCACGAAGATTGTTTAAAGGATAAGAAAAAATTCTCAGGTAACTTTCGCCATATCGAAATGGAATCTAATTCCATGATGGCAAAAAAACTAATTCAAGGCTATAAGGATTCTGAGATTATAGTAAATCCTCCCTACCCTGTGATGAAAGAAAAGGAACTTGACTCTATTTTCGATTTGCCATACACGCGTATGCCGCACCCTCGTTATAAAGACAAGAAAATTCCGGCATATGATATGATTAAATTCTCTATCAACATGCATAGAGGGTGTTTCGGTGGTTGCTCATTCTGTACAATATCTGCTCATCAGGGTAAATTCATTGCAAACCGATCACAGAAATCAATTCTAAAAGAGGTTGAATACGTTACAAAAATGCCTGACTTTAAAGGGTATTTATCTGACCTAGGTGGTCCTTCGGCCAATATGTATCAGATGAAAGGGATTTTTGAAAGCATCTGCCAAACGTGTAGACGACCTTCATGTATTCATCCAAATGTTTGTCCTAACCTGAATACCAATCACAAACCGATGCTTGATATTTACAAAGCGGTTGATAAAATCCCTGGTGTTAAGAAATCATTTATTGGTAGTGGTGTTCGTTACGACCTGATGCTTCACAAAACCAAGGACGAAGAAGCAAATAAGGCTAATCGTGAATACGCAGTTGAACTGATTAAAAATCATGTATCTGGACGACTAAAAGTTGCACCAGAGCATACTTCTGATGAAGTTTTAGATATCATGCGCAAGCCTTCATTTAAGTTATTTTATGAGCTTAAGGATCTCTTCGATAAGATAAATAAGGAAGAAGGGATTAATCAGCAATTGATTCCCTACTTTATTTCTAGCCATCCTGGATCTCAAGGTGTTGACATGGCTGATCTAGCTGTAAAAACAAAGGAACTCGATTTCAAACTTGAGCAAGTTCAGGACTTTACACCAACACCAATGACTGTTGCAACAGTTATATATTATTCGGGCTACCACCCTTATACGCAGAAAGAGGTTTACACGCCTAAAACAAAGGAAGATAAACTCTCGCAACGTAAATTCTTATTCTGGTATAAAAATGAGTATAGAAACGCAATAAAGACTGAATTAATCAATATGGGAAAGAAAGATTTAATAAAGAAGCTTTTCGGAGCTTAGACATAGAAGCTTTTTAATTTACAATATATATCGGCAAAAACCTTTTAATTTTTGTCGATATTATATACATTAGATCAAAATTTATAATTCCCTTATATGCCTATTGTTATTAAGAGATTAAAATTCATAAGCTTTATTCTACTTTTTGCCTTGAGTTTTTCATCATGTACTCAGATGAAAATTGACAAGCTCAATAAAAAAGGGATGGAACTTTTTCAACAGAAAAAATTCAAGAAAGCGAATCAAGTTTTCACAGAAATATTAAGCTTAGATAAAGATTTTCTTCCTGCTTATTTCAATCGTGCTATATCTAACACATTTTTATCGAAGAATACCAAAGCACTGAAAGATCTTAATCATATCATTAAAATCCAGGGCTATTCAGAAGAAGCGCTTTTAAATCGAGCTATTATCTTTGAAAACTTAGGTAAATATAATGAGGCTATTAAGGATTACGATCAAATTCTTGCAGTTAATCCTCATCACCTGCAAGCCTTGCACTACAAAGGCATCTCCTTATATTATATTGGGGATTTCAATGCTGCCATAAGAGAATACGATAAGGCTATAAAAAATGGTCTTGATGTTTCAGGACTGTATTACAATAAGGGAGTCGCTTTAGATTGTCTCAACAAATACAAAGAAGCCATCAATAACTATAGCAAGGCTATTAAAATTGACAAGAAATTCAAAAAAGCTATCTATGCCAGAGGTATTGCCTACTTCAATATAAAAGACGTCAAACTGGCTAAAGCTAACTTAGAGTATGCAAAAAAATTAGGCCACCCTAAGGCAGCCAATATGCTAAAAACAATGAAGTAAATTCAAACTCATTTTATATCTTAATCCTGATCACTTATTATAGTCGATCAGGATTTTTTGTATAATCTACCTTGCCAAGTATCTCTTTCTACCAATCGCTTTTCGAGTTTTGCCACAAACTCGAAATTTTTGATGCCCCACTTAGGAGCAATCAACCAACCAGGAGGTGCCTGATTCACAAATCGATCCAACATCACTTTAGGATTCATTTGCTCCATCACATCTATGACAAAATCAATATATTCCTCCAGTTCAAATAAATGGAACCGATTGGGATCTTCCTCATACTCTTTAGCCATAGCCGTATGATTCAATATCTGCAATTGATGCAACTTTAGAGTTTCAATAGGTAGATTAGATAAACGAATGGCATGTTCCAACATCATTTCCGTTGTATCATAAGGCAAACCATTAACCAAGTGTGCACCAATATGAATACCTCTATTAGCTGTAGCTAGAATTGTCGCTTCAGCTTCCTCGTAGCTGTGTCCACGATTAATCGCATCCAGTGCCTTATTGTTAGCAGACTCAACACCATACTCCACGGCGATATAATGATCCTTAGCCAAGCTCTCCAGATAATCAAGCAGAGGCTCGGAGATACAGTCAGGACGTGTACCAATGACCAAACCAATAACCTTTTCGTGAGAAAGCGCCTCTTCGTAAAGTCGTTTTAAAAGATCTAGTTCTCCATAGGTATTAGAAAATGCTTGAAAGTAGGCCAGATATCTTTGTGTTTTATACTTACTTGAAAAAAACAAGATCCCTTTATCAATCTGCTCACTCACCGATTCTTTGGGCGTACAGTAAGCTGGATTAAAACTCTTATTGTTGCAATAAGTACAACCGCCTGTTCCCTTACTACCATCTCTATTTGGACAAGTAAAACCGGCATCGATAGTTACTTTCTGAATGCGTTCTGAAAACTTCTTTTTAAAAAAACCTGGAAAATCGTTATAGCGCTTGCTATGCCCCCAAGGGTATATATCTGTTTGCATATTTATTTTTACTTTGCCGCAAAAGTACAAACTTATAGGCAGATTGCAATCACTATGGCATCCGTCATATTACCATCAACATAAAAACGATTTTGTTCATGTTGTTTATACAGATATAAATCTTTTATTAAGTATCAAGACCTAAAACATTATTATAATGCAACTTAGGAATCACACACAATATAACTTATCAAAATATTGATTAAAATTGGATTCATATTTAAAACAAATTTTTAACTTGGTCCTTCGACAACTTACAAAAAGCAAAACCATGTTCTCAAAAAAAGACCTTAGCCTCATTAAAAAACGAGGTATGGACAAAACCAAAATCGAAGAGCAGCTTAAGCACTTCGAAACAGGTTTTCCTAAAGTAAAGCTTGTAAACCCAGCCATTATTACAGATGGGATTATGAAAATTGAAGATGACCAAATAAAAACTTTAAGAGATAACTACCTCAATAGACCAAAGAAACTATCAGTCATCAAGTTTGTCCCAGCATCAGGCGCTGCTACTCGAATGTTTCAAAAACTCTATGATTTCCTCAATAACTATCAGGAAACAGAGGAAGATTATCTTGCTTATATGAAAGATAAATCGCCCGAGGGAATGCTGAAATTCTTCGAAGACATTGAAGACTTTGCATTTTTCGTTGACCTTAGAACTGCCTTGCAGAAAAAAGGTTTAGATATGGAAAATCTTATAGAGAAAAATAATTTCAAAGAGATACTGAACACCTTACTTAATGCCAATGGTTTAAATTATAGCAACAAACCTAAAGGCTTATTAAGGTTTCATAAATATCCAGATTACACCCGAACAGCTTTCGAAGAACATTTGGCTGAAGCTTTGCACTACTCGATGAATTATAAAGGTACAGCTCAGCTTCATCTTACTATTTCGGAAGAGCACAAAAAACTTTTTGCTCGCAGGCTAAAGAAATCAAGATCTTCTTTTGAAAAAAAATACGATGGGAAACTGAAGGTGACTTTCTCTTATCAGAAAGCATCTACTGATACCATTGCTGTTGATACAGAAAACAAGCCTTTCAAAAATGTTGATGACAGCTTACTTTTCAGACCAGGAGGACACGGTGCCCTCATCGAAAACTTGAATGAACTAAAAGCTGATTTAGTTTTCATTAAGAATATTGACAATGTAGTACCTGACAGACTAAAAGAGCAGACCTATAAATACAAAGAAGCATTGGCTGGTGTTTTATTAAAATACCAAAAACAAATGTTCGACTTTATTGCCGAACTGGATAACTCTAAGCTTGACCTTAGTTCAGAGAGGTTAAATGAGATGCTTATCTTCGCTGTTAACCAACTCTGTATAAAAACACCTAAGACACTTAAAACTGATAATCTAGCTAAACTTAGAGCTTATCTGCTTGTTAAATTTAACAGACCTATTCGTGTTTGTGGTATGGTTAAAAACGAAGGTGAACCAGGCGGTGGACCTTTCTGGGTTAAAAACTCAGATAACTCTTCATCCTTACATATTATTGAGAGTTCACAAATTGATCATGAGGATAAAAAGCAGGCTAAAATTTTTGGTGCTTCAACTCATTTTAATCCTGTTGACTTAGTTTGTGGCATTAAGAATTACAAAGGAAAGAAATATGACCTGACTCAATTTATTGATCCTGAAACAGGCTTTATTTCTAAGAAAGCTCACAATGGCTCACCATTAAAAGCGATGGAGTTGCCAGGACTTTGGAATGGTGCAATGGCGGATTGGAATACAATTTTTGTTGAGGTTCCAACCATCACATTTAATCCGGTTAAAACTATTTTCGACTTACTTCGTGTAGAACACAGAAACTAAATAGAGAATACAACATACAGAAATGCCCCTCAGAATTCAAATTCTAGAGGGGCATTTTTATATTTATTAGAAGCTTATGCGATGATATCTTCGCCTTTAGCTAAATCTTGTTCAAAGGTAATCTTGATGTTCTTCTCATCGCCCTCAACAATATGAATGGCTTCATTGGGCATATATCGTAGAACCACACCACAATCGTCAGTCGCTCTAAAGTTAGGATCGTTTAAAGCTAAATCGTAAGCTTGCTTTATGATTTTGCACGAAAATGCCTGAGGTGTTTGCGCTCTATAAAGAAAATCTCGTGGCGGAACCGACTCAATACATTTCTTATCGTTCAGTTTAAAAATGGTATCGGTACTTGGAATAGCAACAGCAACCGATTTCCCAGCAGCTAAACCAGCAAGCACATCGTCGATAATGCTTTGGTTTACGAAAGGACGAACCGCATCGTGGAATATTAAATTAACATCTTGCTCATTCTCGTAGGCCGAAATGGCTGCCATGCTAGAATCACTTCTTTGCTTACCGCCACACAAAATCTTGTTCACCTTTTTAAAGCCTGCTTCACTTACAATACGCTCAACATCGGCAACAAAATTCGAATGGATAACCACACAAACCTCTGAGATTCCTGCATGCTTCTCGAAAATAGCAATACTGTGCTCAATGATAGATTTACCAGCAATCTTCAAGAATTGCTTAGGCAGATAGGCTCCCATACGCTTACCGGTACCACCCGCAAGAATAACGGCTACATTTTTCATATATATATTTAAGGTATGAAAAGTCAAAAGGTCTGAAAGGTCAAATTCTACTTTATCCTTTGTTCACTTAATCCTTTAAACTTGAATGATTATTTGAAGATATCGTATTCACCTACATCAGTTAAAATCTCATACCCTTCTTTGGTAACCAAAATAGTATGCTCAAACTGTGCCGATAGTTTTTTATCAATTGTACGCGCTGTCCAACCATCCTTCTCATCTATTTTGGCACGAGCCTTACCCATGTTTATCATCGGTTCAATGGTGAAAATCATACCTGGTCTCATAATCTCACCAGAATTGCGCTGTGAGATATGCTCAACCTGCGGCTCTTCGTGAAACTCCATACCAATACCGTGACCACAGAACTCGTAAACCACACCATATTTTTTGGCCTTAGCAAATCGACCAATTGCAAAACCAATGTTTCCAAAATAGTTATCTGGCTTTACTTGCTCAATACCTAAGTATAAAGCATGCTCAGTATCCTCAACCAATTTGGCTGCCTGCTTCGAAACATCACCAATGGTGAACATGGTACTTGTATCGCCAAAGTAACCATCAAGAATCGTAGTTACATCGATGTTTAAGATATCACCATCTTTCAAAATGGTTTTCTCGTTTGGAATACCATGACAAATTACATCATTTAAAGAGATGCAGCTTGATTTTGGATAACCGTGGTAGCCTAATGTTGCAGGAATTGCCCCATTATCGCGCATATATTGCTCGATTAAGTTATCAAGATAAAGCGTATTAACGCCCTCTTTCACATAATCACTAATAAACTTAAGTGTATTTCCAGCCAACTGAGAACTCTTTCTGACACCCTCAATTTGCTCTACATTTTTAATTATAATTTCGCTCATCTAGTCTGTAAACCTATAGATTAGAACTGCATGTTTTCACAGAATTGTTCTCGATTTAATTCCCAAACAGCCCTTAATAAAAGAACACCCAAAGGTCTGCAATGATTCCTACTTATGCAAACAAATGCTTTCAAAATAAATCAAAAATTTGAGTGCGGTCTTGAACTATAAATTTATTCTACGATGTAACATCAATAAATAAAAGAGGCAGCTCTTTCGAACTGTCTCCTTGCTACCTCTCGATTGCATTCTAATGCTTAAATTTAAAACTTAAAAGAAACACGACTCAATTGTACACCAGAATGGTATAACAATTCTTTATTCGTGTCTTAAAGCCTGAATCAAATTCACCCTGTGTGTTTTAACAATCAATACCAGAACAGCCAGAAGAGTTAAAACGAGAGTAATCATGAGTGTTTTTATATAAACTACAAAATCAATTTCCTGTCTAAACTGAAAATTAGTTAACCATTTTCCCATAAACCAATAACTAATTGGCAACGCCATGATATTTGCAATTAGAACAATCCAGATTTGTTCTTTACTCAACAATTTTGATGTATCACTAAAATTTGCCCCGAAGAGTTTTCTTAAACAAATCTCTTTATTCTTCTTCCTAATCAAAAATAAAGTCAAACCAAAAAGGCCGAGCAGAGCTATTACTAACGTGATGAAAGAATAAAACTGGATGCTATTTTTTAAATCCAAGTCCGATTGATACAAAGCTTTAATTCTATCTTCCAATAAACTGTAGTCAAAGTCTGAATTTGGAGAAATAGCCTTCATTACAGATTCTATTTCTTGCAGCTTGTCATCATTACAGGCACCCGAAAACTTAAGTTGTGCAATAGCCCCATCTTCACCACAATATATTACCAATGGTTCAACTTGACTGTACAATGAGGTAAAGTTAAAATCATCGACTACAGCTAGAATTTCCTTCCCTTCGAACAAATCAGTCTCAATATTTTCAATTCCAAAAGCAAGCAAAGCTGCTTTATTTAGCATACAAGTCTTACTAAAGTCAGCCGTTCTATCCCATGAAAAATTACGCCCCTCAACAAGCTTAATATTATATAAATCAGTATAACCAGGATCGATGATAGTCCAGTAACACATCCTTTTATTATCAATATTACCCATTGATGATTTTGAATAGTCACCTCCCATTAAGCAAGTCGAGAACGAAATACCTTCGACGTAAGGCTTCTTTAGTAAGGCCTGTTTTAAAACCTCCTTTTTCGCTAACAAGTCTTTGTTCAAACGAAAAGTGATGATGTTTTCGTACTTGTATCCCAAATCTTTTTCAAAGATATAATTGATTTGATTTTTCATGATAAAACTTGCATTCAGAAGGCAAGCCACAATTAATAATTGGAATACCAAAAGAGCTTTACGTTGTAAGCCATTGGAATTGAAAATCGTTTCTTTTTTCAGCACGCTTATCTCTTTCAACTTTGAAAGAAATAGCCCAGGAATTAGACCTGACAAAGATCCAATTAGGACAATAATAATTAGATAAATAAGATATAAGCTTGAGCGATTGAAGACGAGAGAGATTTCAATGTTTAAAAGTTTGCACAAGTCTGGCATCAGCATTTCGACAAACAAAAGTGCAAGACCAAAAGATACAAGTGCAGTGGCAATAGCTTCGAGCAGCGTTTGTGCCAAAATTTGAGAGTCACTGGCGCCATTTAATTTACGGATAGCGATCTCTTTCATTCGCCCCCCTGCTATTGCTGTAGAGAGGTTGATATAATTGATAACAACAATACCAATTAATAGTAGAGCAATGGCGAAATACAGAGTCACGGTTTGTGCGTTCACATGCTTCGATCCATCATATTTATTATTGGCATAATCAAAACAAATCTCATTCAATGGCTGCAGCTCCAAAGGTATTTTACCCTCGGAATCGCTCATTCTAAATTCCTCAAGAGCAGCATTTATCTTAGTCTCAACATCAGAGATCACAGCATTATATGACAATTTAAGATAGCTTAGACTTGACCACGAGCCGCAATTAAAATCATGTTCCTCACCCTCTCCTCTTAAAGTTTCGAGAGAAATAAAAGCCTGTGCCTGAATATGAGAATTGTAAGGTATATCCTCCATCACGCCCTCTACCCTAAAGGTTTTGCCATTTTTAGCATAAAGACTCTTTCCTAGAGGAGATTGATCCCCAAACAGTTTACAGGAAAGTGAACTACTAATAACTATGGTATTGGGTGCTTTTAATAGCGTGCTGGCGTTGCCAGACAGAAGTTGAAACGAAAAAACATCAAAAACTTCGGGGTCGGTATATTCGACTTTTCCAACTCTTATTTCCTTATTGTTATGAACAACACTTAATTCCCCTCCACTAAACCTGACCATAGATTCTATTTCGGGCAGTTTATCTTTTAACTGATCGGCAAAACCCAGAGGAGTAACACCATACCCGACTGAATGTAAGCGGTAAATATGACTGGAGTTTTTATGAAACCGATCGAAGCTGGTTTCTTGATAAACATAGGTGAAAATAAGAGTAAGTAAAAGGAATGCCATTGCAAAGCCAATGGTATTAAGTAAGTAGAAAAAACGGTTCTTTTTAACGCTTGCTACAAACGATTTTAGGTAATGAATAAACATTGAATAAGAATTAATTTAACAAATAGAGATCAGTACCAGTTGTAGAAACAACTGATATTTAAACACAATTATCTATTAAACAAGTTCGTGATCGTCCTGATTGCTGAATGGCAGGCAGAATATTAGCCGAAAGGGTTTATCCTTTTCTGCCTTTAGGTTCAATCGTTTTAATTGGTAGGATTTCAGATTGGTTCTGGTAATAAGTTGCTTGATGCGATAGGTATCCCCGAAGAAATGCGGACTTAAAAACAAAAAACTTTTCAGACTGGGTAAATGACTTTTGAAGGCGAATTCAATTTGAGGCAAAACGCCTTCGGTGCCATTGGGCATGTCAACTGAGAGGCAGGTGGAATAATCTTCGTCTGCAAGTTTTTCCCGGTTTGTATCCGAAGAAACAAGCAGTATAAAGCAAGCTATTAAGAATATATAGAAGATCGCATCTCGCATACCTACAAAAATACAATTATATTCATAATAAACGAACATAATTAGTAATCACTTTGGGGAAAGAGTGAAACTGAAATCAAGGGAGCCTATGGAATAAAATATGGGACATAAAATTGCCTTAGTTGCAAATTGCGATACACTGAAAAAAGATTCGTTTACGATCATTATTTATTATCTCAATTATTAATAGTGGAATTTAAGCATAAAAAAATGCCCTCTCGTTGACTAGACAAGAGGACTCACTTATTAACTATTCACT
Source organism: Ancylomarina sp. YFZ004 (assembly GCF_054254355.1). NCBI lineage: Bacteria > Pseudomonadati > Bacteroidota > Bacteroidia > Marinilabiliales > Marinifilaceae > Ancylomarina > Ancylomarina sp. YFZ004. Next base: position 237,080 of record NZ_JBTCHQ010000006.1, on the reverse strand, counting down.
GAATCATGACATTTCAGTTTCTTCGAGCTCTGAGCTCTTATGACTCCGCATTTTAACAGCCGTTTCAATTTTCTGAATACTCACGTTTATTTGTTTGATCATATTATCCAAGTCCCCACCTGGCGATATGTCAGACATCACCTCTAAATACTTAAACATATTAATCAAGTTGTCAGTCAATCGAGTTCTAATCTCGCGAGTTTGGTTATCATTCAATTCATTTACTTTTTTGTCTTTCCTTAAAGCAATAGCAGCAAGCAAAGTATCCAATGCTGTTTGTATGTTAGTGATATAGCTGTCTAATTTAATAGTTGTAATAGCCGCTTTAATTTCTGGCTTATTAGCACAATCGTTTAGGAAAAGCTTTGCTGTAGCATTTTGAACTTGATAACTCTCGTTGTGCAGATTAACAACATGCGTATTGATCAGTTCGTTCAAAATAGCCGCATTGATTCGCTCAGCAGCTACCGGACTTAACAAACAAGCCTTAAGAACATATTTTAAGGCTCGCCACGAATCGTTAAAAGCATTGTCGGCTATCTTCACCGCCTGCGTTTCGTTGACAGTATTCAGCTTGTTTAGCTGATTCTTAAATTCGACATTACTCTCCTGAACCCAAGTTTGGAGCTTAAGCACATTTACTCCTGCCCAATCGTAAGAATGGGTGATATTTAACACATCATTAGTCAATGATAGTTGTTCTGCATTACGCAATCTTTTAGAATAGAACTTTATTATTTTCATGACATAAGTATTTATTAAAAGCTTATTCAAGTTATAACTTACATTTCTAAAAACAAAACACATGATAACTAAACACTTACAAACATATTAACTAACAACGAATAAGCAAGTGTTTATCATCAAAGCAACAAGATGCGAATGCTGAACAACATGTTTTATTCAGATTATCAATATTATTTTGAACACCTAAACAAGAAACACTAAAATTGTTTGCCCTATTTCCAATACAGAATGACAAGAAATAGAAGTATTCTAAATTTCCCACTTTTGGGAAAGACCAAACTGGCTGCGATTATAGCTTTCCCATTTTGGGACGTATTAAACCAAAGGGATTTCTGAGCTTCCCAATTTGGGATAAGACCAAACTGACTCAAATTATAGCTTTCCCATTTTGGGACGTATTAAACCGAAGGGATTTATAAGCTTCCCAATTTGGGGTGAGACCAAACTGACACAAATTATAGCTTTCCTATTTTGGGACGTATTAAACCGAAGGGATTTATAAGCTTCCCAATTTGGGCTAAGACCAAACGGACTCAAATTATAACTTTCCAATTTTGGGATGTATTAAACCGAAGGAATTTATGAGCTTCCAAATTTGGGCTAAGACCAAACGGACTCAAATTATAACTTTCCAATTTTGGGATGTATTAAACCGAAGGGATTTATGAGCTTCCAAATTTGGGCTAAGACCAAACGGACTCAAATTATAACTTTCCCATTTTGGGGAAGGCTCAACCAACTCCGATTATAGCTTTCCCATTTTGGGGAAAGCTTGAACTGACTCTCTGGGAGGCCTATGAGATAAGGGAAGAACATAAAAAATGCCCAAACTCTTGTGGAGGATGGGCGATTCTATTTAATCTTTACGGTCTTGCTAAGTTTCGTGGGCGATTAAAAGAGTAATCTTATCAAAACGCCAAATAAGCAAGCCGAGTGAAATTGTTTATATTTTGAACAAACCAATTTTAGTAGCTTGCTGGTGTTAATTAATTGCACTAAACTTCAATTCGCATTCCACCGCCCATGAAATTTAGCTTTTGTTGTGCCATCGTGCATTTTCATTTATTGTCAACTGGAGAGTTTTCTATATCGATAGTGTTCATTTTCCTTTCAATTATTTCTTTCAAAATATAAGTCAAACCTCCGCTAATAAAGGTCGCTACAATATCTTTCCAATCAAATGTCCCATGGATCCCGATTAGTCCAAGAGGCTCCCATACTATGCTGTAAAGAATTGTGGCAAGTATAATCTGCTTATTCTTTTCTCTGTTTGAATAGCTCTTTACCCCCCAAAAAAGGAAACAGATACCAAGTACGCATACTAAACTTCCAATTGTATCTGCAAATCCATAGTCATTTATCCTATTGCTATAGATATAAGGTCTGTAAAAGTGGGTCAGTAATTGTGAAGAAGCCAATACAATAAAAGCTAAAATCAGGTAAATTTTTTGTTTCTTATTATTCATTGTTTAAATATCTATTCATAAGTTAATTCTTCATCGAGCCACCCAAAAATGTAACTACGTTTTAGCATGTGGCACAACAAGTGTATATGTCGCAATGCGACTTATATCACTTATCTGTCATTATTTGTAAATCATTGTTATTATTGCCTTTGCTCATAGAACACATACAAAAAAGCGCATTTCATTTTGCAAGACTTAAATCTGTATTTAAGAATATGCTTGGCTAGTTATATAAGCCACTACCCTCCTTTTTATAAATACAACCAAATTTATGAAAATAAGCTTGTAAACAATATGTACAACCAAAGCAAAACGATAAGTGGAGGTAAAATAGAAAGTTTCTGTTTAGTGTGCTTGGAAGAAGAAATACGCCTCCATCAACTCCCCCGCTCCCGCACGATTGTATCGTGTGGTCTTAGTTTAAAACAAAGGAACGCGATACTACCGAAACGAAGTGGAGCTCAGCGAAGCTAATCGCGCACCAGCTAAGGGAAGTGCCCATCAACCCAAAAGAGTTTGGGTTGATGGGCAGTTTTGAACGGTCTGGCTAAGTTTCTTGGGCTCCCGATAACTATCGTGATTAAACAGTTGCCTTATCTACCGACCAAAGGGAGATCACGAAACGAAGTGAGTAATACGCCGAACAAATGTATATTTTATGTATCCTTAATTTGGAATTATTCTACTCGTTAGGAATGTGTGAATTTTCATATTGTTTTATTACTTTACACTCAAAGCGGAAAACTTTCCCCAATAAACAGTTGCCATTTTGTACAAAATTAAGTTTATGAAAAACCTCAACCTGATCCGAAAGTTCACTTTAGGCGGAATCGCTTTTGGCCTTATATTTCCTGCAATTGCATTTACTTTTGATTTAGGAATTAAGAATTTACCCTTCACACTGGAGAACATCAAAAAACTACATGCTGTTAACCCAATTCATTTTATTATTGACACCGCGCCCATCATCATTTCTATTGTTGCATATTTAGTTGGCCGACGCGTGTACAAACATGATGAGATTGCAAAATTAACAATCAAAGCCCAGCTAATTGAGATCCATAAAAAGAACGAAGAACTTCAGTTAATCAATGCTGAAAAAGACAAATTCTTCTCTATCATTGCGCACGACTTACGTAATCCCTTTATTGGCCTTATGGGCCTCACTAAAATGATGTCTGAAAAATTTTCCGGACTGACGATTGAGGAAATGCAGGAATTTGCCTTGAGTATTGATAAATCAGCAACGTCCCTTTATAGCTTTCTCGAAAACCTCCTAAATTGGGCAAGTATGAGCCGAAATTTAATTCCTTTTAATCCTGAGCCAATCCATTTGCTTTCAAGCGTATATGCGTGTGCCGAAATAATACAGGAATCGAGCAAGAATAAAGATGTTGAAATCATATGTGATATCCAGGATAATGTGAACGTTTTTGCTGACAAAAATATGCTTCTGCTAGTCATCAGAAATCTGGTCACCAATGCGGTAAAATTCACACCAGGAGGAGGGAAAATATATCTCACTGTTAAAAATGAGTATGATAAAAACGTTGTTATTTCAGTTAAAGATACCGGCATTGGCATGAATACTGAGATGCTTCAGAAATTATTCCAATTAAATGCAAAAATAAATAGAAAAGGTACAGATGGCGAACCAAGTACAGGCCTTGGATTATTACTCTGCAAAGAATATATTGAGAAACAAGGTGGCAAAATATGGGCTGAAAGTGAAGAAGGAAAAGGCAGTGAATTCAAGTTCTCTCTTCCAATAGCAAGCTAAGCCAGTAAAGTACCTGTTCTCTCGAATAAAGCAATAAATATTCGACAAAAGCATTTAAAATGCAATTCGTGAGAACTCCTCTTTTCCCAACAATTCCCCCGTTACCGTACGATTACATCGTGTGGTTTTAGTTTAAAACAAAGGAACTCGATACTACCGAAGCGAAGCTAATCGCGAACCAGCAGAAAGAGTCCATAAATGTAAGGGAGAGCAAAAAAACGATGCTTGATAAACGAATCTCTCCGTCAAGCAAAGCTTGCCACCTCTTTTACATTTCGACTTCGCTCAATGTCCTAATTTGAACACAAATAAAAAGGGACAATTCTTTCGAACTGTCCCTTTACATATGTTTTAAAATTCGTTGTCTATTCGAATTCTACCATTGAATTTAAAGCTCTCATTTATTAGGAAGGATAAAGTGAAAGGCACTCCCCTTTCCCTCATCGCTTTCAGCCCATAATTTGCCCTTATGATTTTCGATAAATCCTTGACATAGAAACAAACCTAAACCCGTACTTACTTCACCTTCTGTTCCATTACGACTGGTATTTTCACCCAATTTAAACAGATTATCTATCATATTTTTATTCATACCTATTCCCGAATCACGAATCGATATTTTAAGTTGATTATCGATCAATTTACCAACAATTTCCACCTTGCCTTTACGGGGCGTAAATTTTATAGCATTCGAGAGTAAATTCCTGATCACAGATTGAAACATATACCGATCAGCCATAAACTGAAGATTCTCATCCATATGACAAGCGACTTGGAGTTCCTTCCTTTTTATAGCTTCCTTTTCAATATTGAGAACTTCCCTAGTTAGTAGGGATATATTTATTTCGCTAGGAACAAAAGGAATTCGTCCTTCTTGTAATTTCGCCCATTGTAAGAGATTCTCAAGCAGACCATACAAACTCTTTGCAGAATTATTCATTCTTACAGCAGATTCTATAATTTCTTCTGATGACATTTGAGATATATCTGAAGATAACAACTCTGTCAGACCCAGAAAACCATTAAAAGGTGCCCGTAAATCGTGAGAAATGATTGAAAAGAATTTATCCTTTTCAATATTTAAATTCTCAAGTTCTACATTTTTCTTTTCTATGACCTCTTCAGCTAACTTACGTTCGGTAATATCTTCAATAATTCCCCAAACCATTTTTTTACCTGTCGTATCGGTAAATGAAGAACCGCTGATAGTAAGTGGGTATCGTGTACCATCCTTACGGATGTATTCTTTTTCGTTGGGACCAAAATGACCTGTCTCATTCAAATCCTTAATCTGATGAATCTCTTGCTCTTCATATTCTCTAGGTGTGATATCCCAATAGCTAAGATTCAAAAACTCTTCTTTAGTATATTGAGTAGCTTCTAAAACAGATGAATTAACCTCTAGAAAATCTCCCGTTGCATGATCAACCATAGCCATACCAATAGGGGATAATTCGAAGAGCATTTTGAATTTATTTTCAGCCCTCTCTTTCCACGTTTTGTAGTTCTCAAAAGAAGCTTTAATAGCAGAATTATTCTCTTTTAAAGCTTCAATTTCCTTTATCAAATCTTCCTTGGTTTTTTCCTTGATGTTCATATTCTACAAATTGCTTTTATACAAGAACTTTTTATGAAATTAAAGATACGATGATGATGGGATTTTTCAAAAGATAAGTTTATCACTAAATATAATCTTTTTTATCTGTACTACAATCAAAAAAAAAGGAACAGCTCTTTCGAACTGTCCCTTTACATATGAATTAAGAATTCTTTGTCTGTTCGCATTCTGCCATTATTTTCTTAATAATCTCAATCGCTTCTCGAAGTTGAGTTTCGTTAATTGTCAATGGAGGAGCAAAACGAATAATAGGCCTTCAGCAGATATCACGATGGCATTGGGACTTCATCTTATAATGAATCGGAGGGGCAGAAAAGAGATTACTCTGACAGGAGAATTAAGTCTAACCGGTAAGTTCTTCCAATTAGAGGGGTTCGTGAAAACACGATAGCTGCTATACGTGTGGGCATTCATGAACTTTTTTTCTCAAAAGAGGATAAAAAGGATTTTGATGATTTACCTCAATACTTAAAAAAAGAAGTAAAAGCACATTTTGAAGATTACTTTAAGGCTGTTTTAAAATGGCATATTCATAATCGTTCAGATTAAGCTTTCTTTAATCGATTCAGCCTTTTGTTATGAAACAAAAGGCTGAATTTATTTTCTTTTGTTTGAACAATAGTAAGCACCGATGCTAAAATTAATAGAATTGCCAGAGAACTTTTCATATCCATTTTTTCGTTGAACACCAATATCCCAACAATAACACCCGTGAGAGGTTCCAATGTTGATAAAAGAGATGCCTTACCCGGTCCAATAAATTTCATTCCCCTATAAAACAAAACAACTGCAAGAAAAGTAGACCACACACTTAGGTTCAAAATATAAAATAATGAGCTCGGTGTGAAGTTGGTATTGATCTGACCGGTGAAAGAAATCTTAATAAAAAAAAGAAGAGAGGTTATCCCAAAAATCCAAAATGCCACACTAAAAGGCGACAGCTTTTTAAGCTCTTTATGCGCCATCCCAATAATGTAAATGGCATATAAAAGTCCCGACAATAAAGCCCAAATAATACCCGTTATATTCAAGTCAGTATCACCTCCTATCGATAAAAGACCGATACCTATAATCGATAATAATAAAGCCATCATTTTTCGAAGAGTGAACTTCTCTTTGTATATGATACTTGCGAGAGTAATGGTTATTATGGGGTATACAAAATGAAGTGTGCTTGCCAGTCCCGAAGAAATATATTGATACGATAAAAAAAGCGTGTAAGTGGTCAGCATGGTTCCAAAAAAAGCGACAAATAAGATTAAAAAGAATTGCTTTTTATTTATTCTGACATCAATTTTTCGGTACAAACAAAATAGAGCTATCCAAATAAAAGCAAAACTAAAACGATATAAAAGCAAGTTATTCACATCGAAACCCGCGTCATATATCTTTAGGGCGAAAAAAGGCATAAGCCCAAAAAATATTGCCGAAAGCAAAATCATAAGTGTGCCTTTTATTTTTGTACCGATCATCGTATTTTATCTATTTTAAATTCGTCTTATTCATGAAAAAATCAAACGCATACCGGAAGTTTTGCCAATCGATTTCTGGTACTGATCAAACAACCATTGGATGACCGCAAATCTATGAAATAAGTTGATCAATAATATCAAGTCACAAAAGAAAAAGATGAGCTAAACTGAAACAAAAGCTTTCAGTTTAGAGTTGGAAATCCCTCCATTCAAGAAGTATCTAATTTACATAAAAATTTGATTTAAAATCCTATAATAAAAAAAAAGGACAGCTCTTTCGAACTATCCCCTCACCACCTTACAATTACATTTTTAGATTAAAATATTTAGAAGATACAATAGTTCATCAACATAGGAAAGTCTGAGAGCATACAAAGTAAGCATAAGGCATAAAAAAGCCCAAACTCTTTGGGGAGGATGGGCGTTTCTATCTTTGTTTAAAATCAGATGGTTGATACCATAACTGACTTGTTAGTCTTCATTAATTGTGCTATCGGGATCAGACAGCTCGTCACCACCCATGAAATTTAGCTTTTGTTGGCGTGTCTTTGTTATTTATTCAACTCTTCCTTTTTATCTAAAGATGACTTTATACACGGCAAAATTTTAAAAAAATAATCAACTTTATTTGGTTAATAATATTAACTAGTTTATATTTGTACTAAAGTAACAATTAAATTATGGAAACAAAGAACTTAACACCGGAAGAAAGTTTTAACATAATTAATAAGGCTATTGGCAATTTCAAGATGAATTATAAGGAAAATGCGACAGTATTTCTCCTTTGGGGTTGGGTCTTATCTCTTGCCAGCTTTTCACATTTCATTATCTTAAAAATTTTAAAGGGCTATGAAGCACATGAACTAAAGCTCGGAAATTGGGAGCTTACGGGTCTTTTTAGCATTGGCAATTGGTTTTTGTTTAGTTTAATTGGTTTTATAATATTGTTTTTTATGGAACGTAAAACAAATAAGAAAAAGAAAGTATACAGCCATTTAGATAGTTATATCAAAAATCTTTGGTATGCAACAGCTGCTGGATTCTTTGTTGCGATATTTCTTTGTTTTAAGTTAGATATAGTTCCACCGGCATTAATGTTGTTAATCGCAGGTATTGCAACAACAACTACAGGCTTATTTATTAAGTTTAAACCTTTAATGTTTGGAGGTATTGCATTTTTTATATTCAGTATTGCTTCAACTTTTGTATTAAATGAGAACATAGCATTAATTGTTGGCTTAGCCATAGTTTGTGGTTATCTGATACCAGGATATTTATTAAAATCAGCAAAATAATAGTAATATGTACAACGATTTAGATCCTTTATTACACTCACAACTGCGATTGACAATTATTTCAATGCTGGTAGCTTCAGAGAAAGTAGATTTTACGCATATTAAAGAAGAAACGAAAGCTGCCGCAGGTAATATCAGTATACAAATTAAGAAGCTTCAAGAAGCAGGATATATTAGTGTAGAAAAAACCTTTATGAATAATTATCCTAAAACCATGTTAACAATCACTGCCAAAGGAGTTAAGGCGTTTGAATCCTATGTGAATAATTTGAAAAAATACCTTAATCCCTAATCGTATTTTTTTTATCAATTTAGTTTATATTTTTAACTACTTAATTTTATAAATCATGGAAAACACTTTATCAATTTTATTGATTTCCACGTTGATGGGAGTTTGTAGTACCAAAACAAGCCTATATGAATCTGATGCGTTGTCAATGAAAAAAACCAATGAACCTATTGATATCTCACTATTAGAATTCTACCGACAATATAGTTCATATACCGATCCTGGAGAATATGCATATATGTATGAAAACCTTCCAGATTCATTAGCAGAACTTTGCAAGTTAATCAGATCCCAGTTTATTCATCCCTATGCTGAATTGCCAAATTATCGTGAACAAATCCCCAAAGAGAGATGGAGTGAGTCCTTTAGGTATCCATCAGTTAAATCGATTTTAGAGGGGCTAATATCCTATGACTCTTCTGGGATTGTGCATGATCGAAAACCTGAAGCTCGACTTGTTCTGGCTTGCAACCAAAATGCTATTTTACTAGCATCAATATTAAAGTATCGTGGAATACCCGCCAGGGTACGTTTTGGGCATGCCACCTATATTATACCTGGATTTCATATTAGTCACACAATATGTGAGGTCTGGAATGAAGATGATAAGCGCTGGATACTTGTAGATCCTAGTATGGATATGGTTGATTTTAACCGGGAAAAATTTGACATTAGTAATGATTTATGGTTAAAAATACAAAAAGGGGAGATAGATCCTAGACTATATGGGATACCCCGTAGATATCGCGGATTGGTTTCGATAGTAGGTAAAGTTTGTACAGATTTGGCATCCATATTGGGAACCGAATATCCAATTAATAAATATGCGCCAATATTGGAATATGCTTTTGAAAACGATAAGCAATTAACAGCTGAACACATAGATTTACTAAACAGAATTAGTGAATTAATGAAATCCATTGATGCTGATAATATTTCTGAATTACAAGAAATTTACTCTAATACTCCTGAAATTCAGATTACAAAGACATTCGGACAGGTTTCAACAAATTCTGATAATAGCACAGGGCCCCAAAATAATTAGCACAACGTAAAAGTGTTTTATCCTTTTGTGTGTCGAAACTAACAAAAAAAGGGACAACTCTTTCGAACTATCCCCTCACTACCTTAAAATAACATTCTTAGATTTTTAGTTCAAAACTTAAATAAATGTGACACAATAGCTCAACAACAGAGGAAGATCTGAGGAGCATACAAAATAAGGGGAAGGCATTAAAAAAGCCCAAACTCTTTTGGAGTTTGGGCTTTTATGATCTTTAAACACGATATTCAGTTTAGACTGTGGCCAGTACCCCCTGTTTTGTTTAAACTATTGCTGTATTTACTTTACAATTCTAAATCCTTTTAACCCACCGTAAGCAGGTTCAAAAGTAAATATTCTTTCATAATAATTCACTGGAGTACCATTATTAAAGCTTCCTCCTCGACAAACTTTTGTGGTTCCACTTATTGGTCCTTGTGGGTTATGCGTTGGACTTACCTTATAGTAATCTTTATCGTACCAATCGTTGCACCACTCCGAAGCATTACCCAGCATATCGTGAATACCAAGTTCATTTGCCATTCTTGTTCCTACATCATGTAATCTTGTATTCCCCCCTTCTCCAGAGTTATCCATATTCCACGAAATATCATTTATCTTGTAATCTGTTTTATTATGAATTCCGCTTCGAGCAGCAAATTCCCATTCGGCTTCGCTTGGGAGTCTTCCGCCTGCCCATTTACAATACTCATAAGCTCCATACCAGGTCACATAAAGAATTGGCTTGTTTTCATATCCTGATGCCGGTGCAAATGAGCCATTCTTATATTGAATATTTACATTTTGAAACCATAAATTCTCGATCATAACTTTTCCATTATAAACACCTTGTTCAGAAACAACTACACTATTTAAGAATTGGCAATACTCCGTGGTTGTAATTTCATATTTCCCGATATTAAAGTCATCTAATGTTACATTATGCTTAAGGTGATATAATGCAAATTTTGGATCTTGGTAACCCATTTCAAAGATTCCACCCTTAACAGCTATCATTTCAGTTGTTATAAATACAGGGGTTTTAAACTTAATAAGCTCTTTATCGGTTAGTGAAACATTGGTAATGAAATTCTCATCATAAACCATATCGCTTTCGAACGTACAGAAATACTCTGTGTCGTAATCTAATTTATTTGCCAGCGATACATATACATAATTGTAAACAACATTTGAACTTTTTATTGTAAACGACTCAACCAAACTGTTATCCTTGTACTTATACAGGTTTAAAGTTCTATTATCCTTAAAAAGTTTTACTTCCTTATTGAATCGAATATTCAATACTTTAGGTAGTGTTTTCAAGTTTCCTAAAGGGTATATCTCTTCAATAGTTAGATTTGGTCTATCTATGGAAACTTCAATATTAGTAGTTTGTTCTGCATCGTTTTTTGCACGAACTCTATAGGCATATTTATAACCACTCAAAGCTTTCGTATCGATATATTTCAATGTATTGATATCAACTTCGGCATATCCTACAAGCCAATCTTGATCATCTGTCTTTTTATCAATAACAAACTTTGTTGCATCATCTTTCTGATGTTTCCAATTCAGTTCAATATTCGAAGGCGACAATGTTTTAGCTGTCATATCAGAAGGGGCTATTAGAGAACCCGAAATGCTAATATCTGCAATTAGTGATTCACCTTCAGCGTATCTAACTCGAACTCTATAAAAAGTTTCAAGACCTGCTTGTAGTTCGCTATCAGCGATTGAAAATAACGTTTTGTCTTTTCCGTCCTTCACCACCTCATTTGTCATTAAAGTCCAGTCAATTTTATCGGTTGATTTCTCTATGTAGAATGTCATCCCATCTATAAAATCATAATGCCAAGAAATAACGTTTATATCGTTATTGATTCTTTTAATGACTGTATTTTTAGGCGCCTGAAATATTGTCTTCATAGAGACCTTGGTTTCTGCAGAGGTATCATATTCAGAAGAAGTATAGACCGTAAAATTATATATAGAACCATCACTTGGTATAATCGTTTCGATATATTCAACTACCTGACCTTTGAGTTGTTCTATTTTAGGATAATAATTTGTGAAATCCGAACTTACAGATACAGTTACATCTTTGAAATTCCATTTAGGTTTGTCCCAACTAATTTTTATCTCATTCAAGGATATCTGAGTTGCCGTTAAATTGTTCAACTCAAAGGAATTAATAACTTCAATTTTATTTTCTTGCTTATCGCATGAAAATAAAATAAAGCTCAACAATACAATAAGAATTTTCTGTCTCATAAAATAGATAAGTAAACATTAAAACCTACTTATGAGACAAGTGATTAAGCCTGATGAGGAATCAGGCGAATATGGCGTGCCGCATAAGTTAGATGTTTTTAAAAACAACTTATGCTATAGCACACAGTAGAGGTACTGTGAAGAGTATTTTGTATCCCAATTTCTTCTATAGCGTTAGACACAAAATATATTTAACTCAATCCGCTGCAAAAATAGATATTTTCACCTCTCAACAAAACCCCTACTTGTTAAATTATTATAAATACTAACACCATTTTAATTTCAAAATCAGCTTTAAATAAAAATGAATTATTTTAATAAGATCAAGACAAAAAATAAATGATAGACGAGTTATCTTACCTTTAATTAACAAAAACACATCTAAAAAGAACGGTTTATAAGGTTGGTGATGTTAATTTGGTATAGTATTAATACTAAGATATTAACTGATAGAAGAATTTAAATGAAAAAAGGGACAGCTCTTTCGAACTGTCCCATTGATATAATTATAAATTCGTTGTCTATTCGAATTCTGCCATTGTTTTCTTGATAATCTCAATCGCTTCGCGAAGTTGAGTTTCGTTAATTGTCAATGGAGGAGCAAAACGAATGATATGTCCGTGAGTTGGCTTAGCTAACATACCGTTGTCGCGAAGACGCATACACACATCCCAAGCAGTTTTACCACCCTTAGGCTTAATAACAATCGCGTTAAGCAATCCTTTTCCGCGAACAAGTTCAATCATATCAGATTTTACAGCTGATAATTCTTCACGGAAGATAATACCCATAGCTTCAGCATTTTCAGCAAGGTTCTCATCTTTTATAACATCTAAAGCAGCCATTGCTACAGCACAAGCAACTGGGTTACCACCAAAAGTAGAACCGTGCTCACCTGGCTTAATACAAAGCATGATATCATCATCAGCTAATACCGCAGATACGGGTACAACACCACCTGAAATTGCTTTTCCAAGAATCAATACATCTGGACGAACACCTTCGTGATCTACTGCTAATAACTTACCTGTACGAGCAATACCTGTTTGAACCTCATCAGCAACAAATAAAACGTTGTTTGCCTTACACAAATCGAAAGCCTTCTTCAAGAAACCATGCTCTGGTACATAAACACCAGCCTCACCTTGAATAGGCTCAACCAAGAATGCACATACGTTTGGATCTTTCAATTCTTTAGCCAATGCTTCAACATCGTTGTAAGGAATCGAAACAAAACCTGGTGTGAATGGTCCGAATCCTTTATATGAATCTGGATCATTAGACATAGAGATGATTGTAATAGTACGTCCGTGGAAGTTACCATCACATACAATAATCTTAGCCTCATTATCTGGAATACCTTTTACATCGTAACCCCAACGACGAACAAGCTTAAGAGCTGTTTCATCAGCTTCGGCACCTGTGTTCATTGGTAATACTTTATCGTATCCGAAATACTTTGTTACGTATTCCTCATATCTTCCTAGATTTTCGCTATAAAACGCTCGAGAAGTTAGAGTTAATTTCTGAGCCTGATCAACCATTGCCTTAATGATCTTTGGATGACAGTGTCCTTGATTAACAGCAGAATAAGCTGAAAGGAAATCGAAATATTTTTTCCCATCAGTATCCCAAACATGTACGCCTTCTCCTCTTTCAAGCACTACTGGAAGTGGATGATAATTATGAGCTCCAAATTTAGACTCTTTTTCCATATAGGCTGCTGCGGTCATTTTTGTTGTAGTGGTCATGAAAATAACATTTATAAGGTTTGTAATTTTTTGGGTTTAATAATTTTGAATCTTTGGTGAGCACAATTTTGTTATTTTTTTTCACAAAACAAACATCTATTCATAATATTTTCATGTCAATTAACATCTTTTAAAATCTACCGCAAAGCCTTTAGTTACGACAAGTATAATAAAGCTTAACAGTAAATTTATTCTAATATTATGCTTCATCCAATAGATACAGATCATTTCATTTTCCTAATAAAAAATTGCATCAAAATTTACTGTTAATTATTACCCCTATGCTCTTCTTAAATTTTTCTTTGGAAATTTTTAAATCGAAATATCAAAAAAAACAGAACTATACGCTCTGTTTTTACAGTGAAAACAAGCCTTACAGGATTAATTCTGACTAATTCCAGAAATAAGACGCATCGTACTCAATAACCCCAAACTGTTCCATTATTTCATCAACTTCTTCTTTATAGGTCTTATTATCGTGATGTTTTTTCTGATTTTGAATAAATCTTGTGACAACATCAACCTGAAAATGGCTTACAGAAAATGCTCCATACCCATCCTGCCATTCAAAATCCTTATTAATATTACCTATAGACTTGATCCATTTTGTTGATTCCTCTTTAAGCTCATCCACAAGAGAACTCAATGCCTGATCTTTAGACAAACAAAATAGAATATGCACATGATCAGTCACAGAATTTATCCTTAGGATAGGACATTTATATTTCTGAAAAACAGCAGAAAAGCAAGCATATAGCTTTAATTCCCATATTTCTTGAATATAGGGCTTTCTATCCTTGGTACTGAATGTTAAATGAACATAGAGTTGTGATATTGATTGTCCCATAAGCTGAGTTTTCATTAAAACAAAACAGAAGAAAACTTAATTACACATTAAAAATCAAGCTCTTACACAATTTAATCAATTGTAAATGAATAAACAAAAGCTCTTGACCAATAAAATTGAAATCTCTAATCATAATTTTAAGGATCTGTTGTATCTTAGCCTCTTCTATATTCACATCTAGGACTTTTATAATGCACAAAATCGTTTCCCTCTATATTACACTAATCCTTATAGGCATATGCCCAAGGCTGCAGGCTCAAAATATGGCAAGCATAAAAGGAATTATTAAAAATGAGCAAGGACAGGCTCTATATGGTGTGCATATTATTAATACCATGAATTCACAAACCACAACCTCAGACAAAGAAGGCAAGTACCTAATTCATTATGAGGCCAACAAAAATCTAACACTACAGTTTACTCATATTGCTTATCAGAATTTTGAGAAAACATTCATTCTAAAGTCTGGACAAACAAAGGTTTATAATCCGACACTAAAAGAGAAACGCCAAGGACTTGATGAGGTTGATATTAAAGCTCAAATTAAGTTACAGAATAAAGGCATTTATTTACAGACCAAGGAAATTGATAAAATTGCTTCAGCTGGTGGAGAAAGCATAGAAAATCTATTAAAGACACTACCAGGTGTGAGTTCCAACAACGAGCTTAGCTCACAATATAATGTTAGAGGTGGTAATTTTGATGAGAATCTGGTTTATATTAATGACATTGAAGTTTATCGTCCGAGTCTTATTCGTTCTAGTCAACAAGAAGGACTCAGCGTTATAAATCCAGATTTGGTTTCTTCGGTTCTCTTTTCAGCTGGTGGTTTCGATGCCAAATATGGTGATAAACTCTCATCGGTATTGGATATCAAATATAAAATTCCCCGTCAGTTTGAAGCATCAGTAGATGTAAGTCTATTGGGGACTAGTGCTCATATTGCCAATGCCAGTAAAAATGGTAAACTGTCCTATCTTGCAGGATTCAGATATAAAACCACTCGCTACCTATTGGCATCTTTGGATACCGAAGGCGATTATAATCCCAAGTATAAAGATTTCCAGGCCTTAGTAAACTATTCATTCAATCCGAAATGGAGTCTTCACCTATGGGCAAATATTAGTCAAAACAAATATGGGTTTAAACCTAAGGATAGAGAAACCAATTTTGGAACCATTAGTGATGCCCTTCAGTTAAAAATGTATTTTGATGGTCAGGAAAAGGACGAATACATTAGCGATATGGAAGCTCTTACTCTAAAGTATCGCCCCAACAGCAAAAGTCTATTTCAACTGATCACCAATAGATACGCCACCACAGAAAAAGAACGATTCGATATTCAAGCTCAATACTACCTTCAAGATTTATTTATGAGTCAGGGGGGCGAAAAGGATGAAACACTGGAAAATCTTGGTATCGGAACCTATCTCGATCATGCCAATAATAAGCTTGAACGAAATGTGGAAAGCATCAAACTAAAAGCAGATCATAACTTTGGTAATTTGCATCTACAGTGGGGTTTAAAAGCCTTACACGAAAAGGTTGATGATAGAATAAACGAATGGCAATATCGAGACTCAGCGGGCTACTCTGTTCCTTTTTCTGATTCAGAAACACGTCTTGCCTACTCACGTCAAGCTGTAAATCGTATTAAGGGAACTCACCTAAGTGGATACTCGCAAGGGAATTACACCTTCAGCAATGGTTCTGGTGATTTTCAATTAACAGCAGGTCTTCGCTACCATCACTGGACATACAGCAAAAGTTACTTTCTCTCACCACGCTTTTCATTGAACTTTGTGCCCAATTGGGAAAAGAAAATGAAATTCCGTTTAGCTATTGGTAATTATCAACAAATGCCATCCTATAGAGAGAGTTTGAGAATTGATGGGAGTATTAGTTCCAAGCTTAATATTCAAGAAGCCTGGCATTATACACTTGCCCACGAATATCTGTTTAAGATTAAAGAACGTGATTTCCGTTTATCTTCCGAACTCTATTATAAAGATTTAAAATCGGTCATCCCCTACGATATTGAGAATGTGCGCTTGCGATATTATGGCGATCAAAAAGCTAAAGGTTATTCTGCAGGACTAGAATTTCGTTTGAACTGGGAATATGTACCTGATACAGAATCATGGATTAGTCTTTCGTTAATGAAAACGCGTGAAGATATTTTGGGTGACAACAAGGGATATATTGCCCGCCCAAGCGATCAGCGTTTTAATTTCTCCATGTTTTTTCAAGATTACATGCCAGGAAATCCCACATACAAAATGCACCTAACTCTAATATATGCAGGAGGTTTACCGGTATGGGTTCCAAAACAAGGCAAACAAGGGCAAAGTTTTAATATGCCGCATTACAAAAGAGCCGACCTAGGTTTCTCAAAGGAACTTCTTGACAGTAATAAAGTAAAAAATAAAGGATTACTTAAGCATTTTAAATCGATGTGGATTGGTCTTGAAATCTTTAATTTATTCGATATTAACAATACGGTTTCCTACCTTTGGATCAACGATATTCGAGGAAATCAATATGCCATACCCAACTACCTAACGGCTCGTAAATTGAACCTAAAGTTGAGTGCAAAATTCTAAACGAATCTAATATTTAAGCGTTTATATGCCTTTACATTTTCAAAATCCAAATATACTATGGGGACTCATTAGCTTGATAATTCCCATCATCATTCATCTATTCAATTTTAAGCGATTTAAACCAATTTACTTCAGTAGTCTAAAGTTTCTAAAGAGCGTTACTGCAGAAAATAAGAATAAATCAAAAATAAAAAACTGGTTATTACTCCTAACTCGTTTATTAGCTTTGGCATGTATAATTATTGCATTTGCACAGCCATTTATTCCCAATAGAAACACCTCTCTTATAGATAAAAATCAAAATAATACGGCTCATATATATGTGGATAATTCTTTTAGTATGAATGCCGAAACTGAAAAAGGGATTGCAATTGAAATTGCAAAAGTAAAGGCTATAGAACTTGTTAATTCCTTTTCGGAAGATATTCAAATTAAGATTACCGATAATGACAGTAAAGCTAACTTACCCTTTTTAAATAAAGAGCGTGCTATAACACAACTACAAGAGATACAACCAACATCAGCAAGCAAAACTTTTTCACAAGTTTTGAAAGAATCATCCCTAATAGAGCCTACTACGAACAATAAAGTTTATCTATTTTCAGATTTCCAAAAATATCAGGCTGATTTCGATAAAATGCCTCAAGATAGCAATTTGAACATTAGCTTGATGCCCTTGTCTACTCAGAGTAGAAATAACCTATATATCGATTCATGTTGGTTTGAAAATCCAGCTCATAAAGTGAATCAAAACGAAGAGCTAAGAATTCGAATTTACAACTCATCGAATAAGGGATTCCGCAAAATCCCAATCAAACTCTATATCAACGATAGCTTAAAAACGGTTTCAAATTTCGATATTGAAGCTCAAGAGAATAAAGAGTTAAGCCTGAGGTACAAAAATAATAAATCAGGTATCTACTCAGGAAAAATTGAAATAAGTGATTACCCAATTACTTACGATAACAGACTTTACTTCTCTTATAAAATTCAGAATAGTGCTGAAATCATAAGCATCAATCAGGAAAAAGAGAATCGCTACATAAGTCAATTGTTCTCTAATGAACAATACTTTACACTTCGGAATATTAATAAATCACAATTCCATCAAGAAGAACTGAGTAAAACCAAGCTTATTATCTTGAACCAGCTTTCGGATATGCAAAGTGGTTTCAGACAGAATATTTCACATTATTTGAACCAAGGTGGTCAGGTTCTAGTTCTACCAGAGGATGAAAATAATGATTCAAACAACGAGCTTTTGAGCGAATTAGGTTCAGGCCAGTTTATGCAAGTTGATAGTCTTACTACAACTGTTGCCAGTATAGAACTAAATGCTGAAATCTATAAAGAAGTATTTAAGAAACTAAAGGAAGATGCGCGACTACCTCAAGTCTATCGTCATTTTAAATTGAGCGAAGCAAAGAATCAAATTAAGATTCCACTTTGGAAGACTAAGTCAGGTGAAAGTCTTTTCTCTCAATATAAAGTAGGCCAAGGCAAACTCTACATTTCAAGTTTTAAGTTCGATCCCAAATGGACGAATGCCATTAAACACCCACTATTCGTTCCAAGCTTAATTAATATTGCAATGAATAACAAAAGTCATTCACCACTTTATTACAAGCTAAACTCAAATGAATACGCTATTGCAAATGGTTTAAAACAAAATCGTGAAAAAGCGGTGTTTCATATCGAAAATAAGGTTCTGGGCATCGATCTTATTCCTGAACAAATAACACATTTTGATAGAGGCTTATTATTAAATGCGCACGGACAAATAAAAGAAGCTGGGAACTATTTCATAAGTCAATCAGAACAAATCCTATCGGGCATTTCCTTCAATTACGCTCGTCAGGAATCAAATTTGAATTTCTATTCCTCTGGAGAGATCAATGATCTATTGGAGAAATATCAACTCAATTATAATTTATTCGACCTGGATACTATAGACATAAAAAGCATGGTCGAAGAACAAAAAGAGGGCAAATCCTTTTGGAAGTTATTTCTGATTCTAGCTTTCACATTCCTGATTATGGAGTTGCTCGTACAGAAATTTAGATTTTTCTAACAAAATAATGTGATATAAAAAAGAGGAAAAAATGCATATTACATTTTTCCCTCTTTCCTAAACTACTACTTACTTATTTTTTAATGTTGGCAAACATGGTCTTCACCATGACCAGCACATGTGGTACCCGAATCCTTAACTTGCTCTTGTAGATATGCCTCTACGAGTTCACGAACATCTCCTGAGCATCCTCGATAAACTTGAATCCCAGCCTGAGATATTTTATTGACAGCACCCTGTCCCATATTTCCTGCAAGCATTACTCTAACTCCCATTTCGGCAAGCTGAATGGCAATATTCGATTTACAACCGCATCCTTCTGGAGATGCCATTAGTTCAATACTACTAATTTTATTATCTGCTGTTAGTTCTGCAATCGAAAAATGTTCGCAATGTCCAAAATGCGAATCTACCTGATTGTCTTTAGTTGGAATAGCTATCTTCATTTGTATTTTTTTTTATTCAAGTCCCATCAACTTAAGAATATCAACGAGCTTGTTATTGTTTTCGTTTAGAATAATAAACTGTAAGCCTTTTGTTTTGGCATGTTGTTGCAATTTCAACCCTAGCTCGAAGGCAACAAAAGAGCCAACGCCATTTTCTTCACACAGTAAGGATAAAATCTTCGGTCCTACGCCTTTTTCATCTTCAGCAAAAGGGTTTTCAATAAATCGATACGTATTAAACTCACGATCTACCAAAGCGAAAAATGGACTTCTTGCAAATTTCAAAGAAAGCTGAGCTTCTTTATCATTACTCATTACGGGAATAGCTGCTATCATTTTTCTTCCTCCACCTTTAAAATATCAGAACTTAAACACAAAGTACAATTTGTTACTTCTTGTCCATCGGTATTACTAAAGTGCGACTTGCATTTACCACACTGATACCAATGCTCATCGTAAACAATTTTTCCACCTTCAATACGAATTGGATGTACCTCGATAAGAGCCTGAGCTATTTTTTTTCGGGCACGATCATAAATTCTTGTCAAGCTTGGTCGAGAAATCTCCATAATCTTCGAAGCTTCGAGCTGAGATAAATTCTCATAATCAAGTAATCGGATTACCTCAAATTCTTCAACATTCAAATAAATTGCCTCCGAAGGCTTGGCATAAAAACCCTGAGGGTTAAAACCTTTTACTCGAGGTGGAATCTGAATTTTAGAATTATTTCTGGGTCGTGCCATAAACTATAATTTCAATTGCGATACAAATATAATGGACATATGTTCTAAACTGCTATTTTTCAAAAAAAAAAAAACGATCTCTATATTTGAGATCGTTTTCTATTCGCCCTTTAGGCAATATTGTATTTTTGATTCTAAATAAGAATCAAAGTTAATTAAAAAGGTGGCAAACCTATAAGCCGGGTCCTGTTTTCCTCGAAAGGAACTTCTATCATTTATCTAGAACATATGTCACCATATGTCTCGAGCAACCTACCCCCCGACATCGATCGAGTAAGATCTACAGCTGTCGGTGTACTTGGTCTTGCAAGCCATGAGGCACACAGCTACCTATGTTACCATAAGCACTGGTGAGCTCTTACCTCACCTTTTCACCCTTACCCTATTTCCGAAAAAATAAGGCGGTTATTTTCTGCTCCACTACTATAAGCTTTCACCTATCTTCCCGTTAAGAAGCATGGTACTCTGCCTTGCCCGGACTTTCCTCTCTTTCTTGCGAAACAGCGATAGAACGGTTTGCCGCTGCAAAGATAATTTTTTTTACGAGTATGTGATATTATGTATCCGCCTTTCTTCTAAAAAAGTCAATGTTTCTAGTCAACACAAGAAATTGATCTCAATTCTACCCTTTTCTCTGCTGGTCCCGAGAATCGGGATTAAGCTTTAACCTTCTTATTTACCATCTACATAAAGCCACTGCCCTTTTTCAAATCGAAAAAAAGAATCTTCTATCATTTCGTGAATCTTACCAGCTTCACTATATAGAGCTTTAAATTTAACACGCCCTTCCTGATCACCAGACTTCCCCTTTTGAGTTGAAAGCACTTGTAAACCAAGCCACACAACTGAAGAAGCCCATTGTTTTATCTCAGAACGTTCACTGTCCGGACGATTTTCAGGAGCATAGGTTCTAAGGATATAATCCACATCAGCCAGTGCGAAGGCGGAATAACGACTTCGCATTAGCTCTTCTGCTGTTTGAGCAAATCTATTTCCTAAATGCAAAGCACCGCAACAGTCTTCATAAACTAATGACTTTCCACAGAAGCAATTCTTCATACTTGTAATAAGGTTAAGTGATAAAGGTTAAAGTTGAAAAATATAAAATTCTACTTAAAGTCTTTAAAGAAAACATCTAGCTTATCTAAGTCCTGATCGCCTATCAGAGTCAAGAATCTAGAGAAACTTGGAGCCACTGTCTTCAGACTATCCTTAATCTTAAACATGGCATTAAACTCAGTGATAAACTCAGCTCGCATATCAAATGTGCTAACTAAGGTTTCATAAAATAATTTGAAAAAGCTTTGCTCATTCTCCAGCAAGGCATCATCCAAAGAAATCACCTGAAGTAAATTCTTTAGAAGCTTAATATCTTTGTATTCGATTGCCACAGCAAGCCCTTTTGTGTAGTGAGCAAATAGAAGCTGTAAAGATTCCTTATCGTTATAGGCAGGAATTGGCACCGGAGTGAATTTAACATCCTTATAAACAGCAAGTGCTTTTTCTTTTTCACCTAAACTCATCAAGATAAAAGCTTTCACATTTGACAAAGTCAACTGATAGAACTCACGATATTGGTCAAAAACCAAGTCTTTCTCTGCTTGCTCTAAAACAGGTAAAGCTTCTGAAAGAACTTCCTTTAATTTAGCTTTTCCTCTGTTGATAGAAAACTCAGCCATATATTGCAAAGCCCAATTTAAACCATAGACCCACTTACCTGAAGTTGAACATAAAGAATAACCTTTGGCGTATTCTTGCCCAGCTTCACTTAGCTCACCAAATAAAGCAAATGCTGCAGCACGATGTTGCAATATTTCTAAGTAGAATCGAGGGTCATCCTTTAAAGCCACATGCGTATTATCATTCAAAAATTCTCTAATAATCTTAGTATCCTTCTCTGTGATTCCCTTATTATAAAGTTCTACCAGGCTTTTGTATATATTTTCAGCTATCATATTTTAATAAATTTTCAATTCGAAATTTAGTTTTCTATTTTTATTTTCTGAACAAACACAAGTGAAACGACACAAAGTATAGCTCCAGCGATAAAAGGTATTTGCCAATGCCACATCCACAACAAGCCACCACATACAGGAATAACAACCGCCGAAATATGATTGATGGTAAAACCAACAGCCATAGATGGTGCAATATCTTTCTTATCACCTGTTTTATGAAAATAGGTATTGATTCCCATTGAGAAACCGAAGAAGATGTGATCGATTATGTATAAAATTGCAACCGCCAAACCATTTTCGATGAAGGCATATCCCAAGAATACAAATATTAAAAAAAAGTACTCTATACTTAGCATTTTACGCTCTCCAAATCGATTTATCCCCTTTGCTATATAGGGCGAAATGAAGTAAGTGATAATATTATTGATAATGAAAAGCAAAGCCACATTCTGAATGCTGAAGTGGTATTTCTGAACCAACATAAACACAGCAAACACAACAAAGATTTGTCGACGCGCACCACTTAAAAAATTCAATACGTAAAATAACCAATAACGCTTACGCAGAACCATACCCTTATTCTGTGCAGGAATATTTTTATCCTCAGGTTTCCAAAAGAAAGCCCAAGTTGCCATTAAAACAATGATAACACCAGCAACAATAAAGTTCATTTGTAATGATAAATGATCAGCTAAAAGCAAGATAAAAGCCCCCATAGCGACGTTAGCTACAGCCGCCCAACTCTTTTGCTTCGCAAAGACATGTGGTGCTTGCTCGTAATTAAAGTATTGTAAGGTTAAGGACTTATTAGTCGTTTCGAAATAATGAAAGCCAACCGACATAATTAAAGTCGTAAAAATCAAGCCATAATAGGAAGGAAAGAAACCAGTTAAAGCGACTCCCACACCTACCAGTAAAACAGAAATTGCTGATAAACGATGCTCACGCACAAAAAAAAGCACATAAATAACCAATAAGGCTAAAAAGCCTGGAATCTCTCTTACTGACTGAATAAGACCCAATTGGAAACCATTAATTCCAACCTCATCAACAGCCAAATTATTAAATAAAGTACGCCAAGCCTGATGTCCTGCAGTAGCCGCGACGACCAAAAGCATAAGATAGGCATACATTTTATTTTGCTTGAGTTCCCTGAGCATATCATTTTTGTTTAATAAGGCTGCAAAGTTATAAATAGAAACTTTAATGCACCTGAAAAATTTGTATTTTTACGCAGAATCAAAATTACAATTATGAGCTTATTAGATACCATTAAAGACCGCTACTCAGTTCGAGCTTATTTAGATAAGGAAGTAGAAGACGAAAAGTTATTGCAAATACTTGAAGCTGGTCAATACGCACCATCGGCAGTTAATTTTCAGCCATGGCATTTTATCGTGATTCGTGAGAAAGAAAATCATGCTAAGTTCTCACAAATCTACCATCGCGACTGGTTTAATCAGGCACCTGTTTATATTGTAATTTGCTCGGACCATAATAAGTCGTGGAAACGTGCCGAAGATGAGAAGGATCATGCAGATATCGATGCTGCTATCACTACAGACCACATGACTCTTCAAGCAACTGAACTGGGCTTAGGGACTTGTTGGATTTGCAACTTTCATGTTCAAAAATGTCGCGATTTCTTTGATCTTCCTGATCATATCGAACCTGTTGCAATTCTATCTCTAGGTTATCCTGATCATGAGAAACGACCTAATAAAAAGAGAAATAGCTTAGACGAAATTGTTCATTGGGAAAAGTTTTAATTTGTGGTTCAAATTCACAAGCACAAAATATATCATATAGAATCCAACTAGTATTAAAGAATGAGTAAAATTCCTGTAACAGTCATTACTGGCTTTTTAGGGGCTGGAAAAACCAGCCTGCTGAATCAACTAATCAAAAATCATAAGGAAAAGAAATTTGTTATCATCGAAAATGAATTTGGTGAAGAGAATATCGACTCAGAATTTGTAGCCAATATTGGAAACGAAGACTTGTTTGAGTTGAGCAACGGTTGTATATGTTGTAACCTAAATACAGAGTTATTCTTGGTTCTTGAAAACTTGGTCAAGAACAATCATTCTTTCAATCATTTATTAATTGAAACAACGGGTATTGCTGATCCAGGTAATATTTTAGCCTCCTTTATTTCTGATCCTGGCATTAAAGCTAAGTTCGAACTCGACTCCGTTATTTGTTTGATTGATGCTGCTAATGCTGAACAAGATCTAAAGAATGAAGATGTGCTGAATAAGCAGATTGCCATATCCGATACACTGATCCTAAACAAAATAGATCTCTCTAGTGAAGAGGCAATAAAACAGCTGTGTTCAAAAATAAAGGAAATTAATCCTACAGCAGATATTCATCAAGCTGTCCAATCGAAACTTGATGTCGAATTACTTGATGTTTATGCTTATAATCCGAAGCATATTTATCAGTTTCTATTCTCGGTAGATGGAATTGATTCTCATGAAAAAAAGCATGATCACAGCATAGAGAACTATTGCTTTAAAAGTGAACTCGCTTTTAATCAAATGAAATTAGGAGCTTGGCTAGATGCCTTTCTACAATTCAACTCCGACACAATTTATCGGGTGAAAGGCATACTGCATATTTCAGGTATGGATAATAGAATTCTTCTGCAATCTGTACACACTCAAATTCAAGCCACAGTTGGTCGAGTATGGGAAGAAAATGAAATTAAGGAAAGTAAAATAGTTTTTATTGGGAAGAATTTGAATTCAGAAGTTATTAAGAAAAATCTAATAGATCTTTGCGAATAATAAAAACCCCAATACAATTTAGTTTGTATTGGGGTCTATTCACTATCCGTTAATTACCACTGAAATAAACATCCGCACTTATTAGTGAGGCAGTATCTTGTTCTTTGAAAGGGAGTGTAAAATAGAAGCAAGAACCTTCATTTTCTTTTGAATCAACCCATATATTGCCTCCCATAGACTTCACAAAAGCCTTTGTAATAGATAGTCCTAAACCTAAACCACCATATTGTCGAATATCAGATTCCTCTACCTGTCTGAAATTATCAAAAATGATATGAACTAAATCATTGGAAATCCCAATGCCTGTATCCTTAATATAAAATTCAATAAAGTCTACTTTCTTATAATAACCAATCTCTATACACCCGTCATTCGTGAATTTAATCGCATTATCTAAAAGGTTCCTTATTATCTTCAATAAATATTGTTTATCAGCATAAACCGATTTCACAACTCTACTATTCATTAATTTGAGTTTCAAGCTCTTTCGTTCTGCAGGCACCTTATATCCAGCTACTACTTCAGACAACAAACTATCAACATCAACCTGTTCCATTTTAATATCGGAATGCCCCGATTGCACTTTGGCTATATCAACAATCTCATTAACCACATTCAAAAGCTGATGAGAATTCTCCGTTATTATTTCAAAATATTTAATTCGATCATCATCACTCACATCTGGTAAGGCTAAGAATTCAGAAAAACCTAGAATACCATTCATAGGCGTTCGAATCTCATGGGATATATTACTCAAGAATGCATTTTTCAACTCATCAACTTTACTAACATCTCTCTGCGCTTGAATCAATTCCTTTTTTAGGCAATTCTGTCTTTTAGCATAATAGATGAAGAAAAATAATAAGCCGCAAACGAATAAACTTATAAATAAAAATAAATACAAGGATCTCTTACTCAAATGGATTGAAGAAATTGGCATGTTAATTATTTCCCAGTCATTTGGGAAAATTGCAGGCATTAAATCCAACCTCTTTAATTCATTATAATCCAGACAATACTGGTTTGGACTCTCCTCTAAAACAGGAATACTCATCACTAACTCCCCTTTTATAATACGATCTGCTATCTTAAGAGCTTCTTGAGTTTGTCTATAGTGGTGAATTAAATTCCCGCCTACGATTCCCTCACCAACACCATGTTTCCACAAGTGATAAATTGGCAAATCAGAATTTTCTTTCACAAAACTTAGACCCTCATAAAATGGTTTATATTTGAAAGTTTTATCTCTGTACAGAGATAATAAGAGAAGAGCTTTCTCACCTTTAAGTTCCTTCAGATTCTTTTTGAATTCTGAAAAGCTAAGTTCAGACAAATTAAGAGTATGTATATCCACAAGTGTTGTCAAATCTTTAAGTTTCAACATTCGCTTCAAATCATTTTTCCCGGAAGTCGTATTATCACTTATGACATAAATTTCTTTTAGCTTAGGATTTAAAATTTTGGCTAAATTCAGGGTTTCCTTGATCGATATATCTTCAACGACACCTGTAAAATTAGGATTGGAGTTCTGCTCTAAAGCCAAATCAACATTGTTAATTCCGAAAAAAACGATAGGCTTATTCTTAAATAATGTCTTCTCATATTTCAGTACATACTCCAATGCATAATCATCGGCAACCATAAACAAATCATATGGCTTTCTCTTAGATAATTTATAGGTGAGAAAATCATGAAAGCGCTCAACGTAGACATCATCTACAAACTCTTTGCTATTCATAAATTCCACATCAACCTGATAATGTGTAGAATCTACAAATTCGTTAAGGGCCCTTGAAGTATGAGTGTAAGTTGGAAAATTAATATTATACGAATGGATCAGGCAAATTCGTTTACGCTTTGTTTCTTTTAACTTCTGACTACTAGCCTGAAATGGAAACAATAACATCAGTAACAGAATACAACAATAAAAAAAATACGAGTCCTTATATTCTCTTATAATTAGGGCTTTACAAGTCATTTTTCTATTGGGTATTAATCATAGGTTTTTGCTTAGAGATGTCCAATTTAATCATAAGCCTACCATTTTCCAAATATTTGATGAAATTATATTTATCATCCACTAACATCAAATTAATTATCACAGACTATCATATTATGTAGATTTACATATATATGAAATATAACATATACAATATTTTTCAATTCGGAATCAAACTCTATTTATACTGAAAATTGAGGCTTTAAAAAATCGCTTAGTCATATTTAATTAAGACAAAGAGAGTCTTAAAAAATGATAATAATAAGTATGCAAGCCTGTCGCAAAACCGAAAACAATGAAAATCAAGTCGATAAGCAATAAAAAAAACTATCTTTGCATCTGTAATTGATAATTGACATTTAACTATGAGAGCTAGTGCCTTATTAATCATTCCACTTTTAATCTTCATGTTTATAGTGGATCTATACACCTACCGAGGCCTAAAACCGCTCATCAATAAAATCCGAAACTTATATATAAGAAAGGCTTTTAAACTATTCTACTGGTCAATATCGTTATTCATGTTTGCTGCATTTGTTCTATTTTTCTTTAGAATTGAACATGTGCAAAGAGCTGATACCTACGTGTATTTTAGTTATCTGATAGGAGCTTTTGCCCTATTTTATATACCCAAGTTTGTTCTGGTTCTTTTCGTATTGCTTAAAGATGTGCAGAAGGCTGCAAGTTGGCTCATTGGAGCGCTTGCAAATGTGAAGAAGGAAAATAAGTTTGAATCAAAATCGAAAAGAAAAATGGAGCGCTCCGAATTTTTATATCAAATGGGCTTGATGCTTGCAGCCATCCCCTTTGCCTCAATCCTTTATGGGGTTACTAAAGGGAAATTCAAGTTTCGCATTATGCAGGAAAGACTAAGCTTCCCAAATTTGCCTAAAGCATTTCAAGGACTTCGAATCGTCCAAATATCAGATATGCATTTAGGTAGCTTTAATAAAAACTACCAAAAAATTGAAAAGGCAGTTGAGCTGATCAATGAACAAAAACCTGATATTATCCTATTCACAGGTGATCTGGTCAATAATTTTGCTGAAGAAACTGAAGGTTGGGCTCCAGTGCTAAGCAAAATGAATGCTTCAATGGGTAAATATTCCATATTGGGTAATCATGATTACGGCGATTACTCACACTGGCCATCTAAAGAAGCAAAAGCTGAGAACCTAAAAGGAATTAAAGATTTCCATGAAAATGCAGGCTTTAAGTTATTGTTGAATGAAACAGAACGACTTAAAATAGAGGATGATGAAATTGCCCTTATCGGTGTTGAAAATTGGGGTAAACCACCATTCCCTCAGCATGGTGATTTGGATATGGCGATGAAAGGCAATGAAGATTTAGCTTTCAAATTACTTATGAGTCATGACCCATCGCATTGGGATGAAAAAGTATTGGATACAGATATAGACCTTACTTTTGCTGGGCATACACATGGTATGCAGTTTGGTATTGAGCGTGCAGGCATCAAATGGAGTCCTGTACAATACAAATACCCACGTTGGGGCGGCTTATACAATAAAGGTAAGCAGTTTTTATATGTGAATCGTGGTTTCGGCTATATCGGCTTTCCTGGCAGAATAGGTATGCCACCGGAAATCACATTAATTGAACTCAATTAAAGTTGATGAGATGATGTGTTGATTTGGGAAAATGTTAGAACCCCTGACATTTGGACTTTTAGACTTTTAAATAAAACTCAAATTCACATCCTTCAGGAATTTTTCTTCCAGAAGGCGAACAACGCGCTTCACAACTGTACGACGAATCTCTAACTCAACTGGTAAATTAGGATCTTGATGCGCAAAATTGATACGCGTTCCATTTATGATTGAGATCTGATCACTTTGCAACAAGTAGTGCACAATTTGATCAGCAGGACCTTCACCCAGATTATAGTTATTATCGTAATCCTCAAGAATACGTGCAACCTTTCCAATTGTTAGAATACCTTCTGTCACCAAGTTTATTCCCTCCATATATGCAATTGGTGGTAATTCAGGATCCGTCATATTCATGCCTGGAGCAAACTTTAAACCTAATTCACGCGATACAATTTCAGCCGTCGATCCACCACAAATAATCTTTTTCCCCTTAAAGTGATAGATTTTCATTGCCAATTCAGAATCCTTATCCATTTCGAATGGAGGTCCTGTACACAGCAATAATTTACGAGGCTCTCTAAAATAGATTACGCCAGCGCTTGTATCATCCTTAGGTTCATCTTGATCGTTTCTTGAAGCACGCTTCACTATCTTTTTCCCCAATGCATTGGATGACATATAGGGTGATGATTTTATATTCTGAGTGACAAATTCTATTACATTATCCAATTCCCAACCAAACGGATAGGCTTGAGACCCCATTCCCGATTGCATAATACCATCAGACCAAAATAATATACGGTCTTCTTTTCGTGCTTTAAATTCGCAAGCTCTTAGAACCTTACCTTTATTTTCTTCACTATCTAATTCAATATTTTCCCATCCTGGATCGAAGAAGGTCGAACCTCTCATGACAACACAATCTGGATTATCGAATTCCATAATTCTAGTCGTACCATCATATTCAATATCGACAATCGTAAAAGTTGAATAGCTCACCTTTCTCACAGAACATATAGGAAGCGTATTCATGATAATCTCAGCAATGGTTTTGAAATCTTTATGCTCAATGGTAAAATTCATAGCCATTGAGGCAGTTAGTGTAGCTAAAACATTCGCTTTCACACCAGATCCCATTCCATCGCTTAAGATAACGATAGTGCGATTCTCTTCCTTAATTCGTCGAGATAAAAAAACATCTCCACAAATCATATCACCATGATGAAACAGTTGTGGGCAATCTATATCTAAGTGAAATTTTTCATCCATAGGAAAGTGATGACTATTTATGTGAACTTATTGGTTAGCTAATCAATTAATCAGAGAATCCTCTGAAAACCTACTACTCCTTAGTATGCGATTTAATAATCGAATTCAGAATCTTCTCTGTTTTAGAAGCTGATTCTCCCAAAAGAAAAGCAATTTGTTGAACCGTTTGAAGATTTTCCTTGATAACATCACGCGCTCGACCAATTACCTCTTCTGTTCTAACCTCTGGAGCATATAGGTCACGAATAATACCACCTACAACCTTATTCTTCTTAATTGTAAATACAGACACATTAAACAAACGACTTCCATAATGCACATCCTTTTTCAAGATGTCTTCGCCATTCATCAATACTGTTGAGAATAAGCGATGGAAAGGAATAACTTTAGTTAAATCGGCATCAACCAAGCCAGGAATAATCTCATTCAACAACTTGGTTTCCTCTCCTAATAGATTGACGAAGCTATTATTTGACTCGATTATCTTAAGGTTCTCATTTACGATAACCACACCAGTAGGTAATTTCTGAAGCATAGCCGAAGTTGTTTCACTTGCCTCTACAGCCAAGCGATGTTCTTCCTTTGCTTGTGCTTCCGACTCCTTAAGAGCAACCTTTGTGTCATTAAGCTTATCGTTAGTTTCGCCTAATTTCTTAATGTAGGCATTCATATTTTTGATCGTTACCGATGAACATTGCTCAAACTTGGCAATTCCTTGTACGGTAGCTTCTGCAAATTTCTTACATGATTCATAGCCACAAGATCCACAACCGAGTTGATCTTCAATTTTGCCTTTCCCCATATCCTTAAGAACCTCCTGCACTTCTTCTGCTGTTGGAACTGGCAAACGTTGATCCTTAATGGCAAACTTACGTGACAAATCTATATGTGAATAGGAATCAATCTCTTTTTGCCATTGTTCCTTATCAAAGGTATTTAAACGCTTTCGAACGTATTGCAACACTTGAGAACGGCGAGAAAATTTACGCCCATTCTTAGAGGTTCCAGCTCCCATAATACATCCTTGACAATAAAAGAGATCAAGGTGTTGGTTTAACTCAGTACTTCTATGAAATTCGTCCAAAGAACTTAGGAAGTTATTGCGACCTTCAGTACTAATAATATTCCCTCGTAGCATACTGTT
Source organism: Ancylomarina sp. YFZ004 (assembly GCF_054254355.1). Classification (NCBI taxonomy): domain Bacteria; kingdom Pseudomonadati; phylum Bacteroidota; class Bacteroidia; order Marinilabiliales; family Marinifilaceae; genus Ancylomarina; species Ancylomarina sp. YFZ004. The sequence goes on along the minus strand of NZ_JBTCHQ010000006.1, from coordinate 205,864 downwards.
GTCAATTTCAGCTGCCTGAAATAAGCCATGACTCATTGGGAATAGTCCCCCGATACGAGCGAATGGTGGATCAAATTCAGAGAATTCAACCTTCTTTGCAGTCACCCCTTTTTCATTAAAGAGTTTTCTCAATTCAATAAAGCTTAGAACAGCTTGAATTTCGCCATCACTCTTATTAAAGAATTTCACATCATCTTTACTTGGCACGCAAGGCGAAAGTGAAACAATCTTAACCTCTTTGCCATATTTCTCTCGCACAACCTTAGCCATCGCAATAATCGGATTCACAATAGGTGCAAGATTCTCTACCAAATCAGGATAGTAACGCTCAACATGATTAACCAATGCTGGACACTTGGTTGACAGGTAGTATTTTCCGTGGAAATTATTTAAAAGCTCTTTGTATTTATAGGCAACCAAATCTGCTCCAAAAGCAGCTTCAACCACATAGTCAAAACCCAATTCACGAATCATACCAACAAAGCTTCGATAATCGTTTATATCATCGAACTCGCCTGAGATACTAGGATCGCAAATAGCCACGACCTTCTCATCACGCTGAAGAAGATCCTGAACGTAGTCTTCCTCTTTACGATATTCAATCGCATCTTGGGCACACATGGTCACACAATTACCACAACCAATACAGCGATTGGCTATAATGTGAGCATGATTGTCTTTAATTTTTATGGCTTTGGCAGGACAAACTCGTATACAGGTATAACTCAGGTTACATTTATCCTTATTTACAGTAATCAGTTGCATGGGGTTGCGGTTTTAGGGTAAGGGATAGTGGGCTTGGCTAGATTTCAATTCTTAGGCTTCTTCAAAAACCTTTTTTAGAATATCAATTGCACCTTCCGAATCAACTTCTTGGTACAAATCCTCTTCAATCTTTAAAATTGGACCTTTAGAACAGTTACCTGTACAAAGTTCCCCATGAAAAAAAACTGAATCGCTTAAATTATTCTTATCAAAGAATTCTTTAACAGCTTGTAAGGTTTTGCCATTGCCTCTAGAAAAACAAGAACTTCCCAAACAGATGGTCACATCCTTTTTATCATTCATGCTTATTGTTTATTTGTTTTGTTTGTTGTTTTCTTTGTCAACTAGTTGTCGGTTGTTCGTTATCAGAAATAAACCTTTCGAACACCCGTAATTCATAATTACTAATTCGTAATTGATAATTGATCTTTTAAATATAACTAAGATCTACATCTTTCAAAAACTTTTCTTCCAAAAGCGCAGCGATATTCTTCACTACCGTACGGCGTATTTCGAGTTCAACAGGTAAATTAGGATCCTGATGTGCCTCATTTATTTTAGTCCCATTGATAATCTCAATTCGATCACTCTCCAAAAGAAGCTTCACAATCTGATCGGCAGGCCCCTGTCTTAAAACCGTATTCTGATTGTAGTCCTTTAGTATGCGTTGAACTTTACCCAGAGTTAATATGCCTTCTGTGAGCAGATCGACTCCCTTCAAAAATGAAATGGGAGGCAATTCTGGATCTGTAATCGTCATGTCTATTTTCAACTCTTCAGCGAATTCTCTCGATAAAATACAAGCTGTGGTTCCACCGCAGGCTATCTTTTTACCCTTAAACTCACTCACCTGGCGTGCTAGTTGAGTATCTTTCGATTTGCTGTATGGAGGTCCGGTGCAGAGTAATAGATTTCTAGGTTCACGTAAATAGACAACCGCACATGAGGTATCATCTTTGGGTACACCGCCATAATTTGCAGCAGCTCTATCCACTACGGCCCGCCCCAATTGCTTAGCCGAAAGGTAGGGATGACGCCTTATCAGGCCTCTCACAAATTCATTCAAGTTATCAGATCCCCATCCAAAAGGGAAACGCTTTGTTCCCATCCCCGAATTGGTTACCCCATCAGAACAAAAGACAATACGATCTTCTTTCTCAGCCTTAAAACGGTAGGAATACAAGGTCTTACCCAAATTATTAGCTCCCTCTATGCTTAACTCTTCGCATTTTGGCTGGAATAATTCCAGACCCCGAAGCACCAAACATTCAGGATTATCGTAACGGATAATTCGCGTTTCACCATCGCACTCAATATCAACAATAGTAAAAGTTGAATAGCTGGCTTTTCGTTTGCTGCAAATAGGTAAAGTTTGCATAATCACCTCGGCAGCTTTACGAATATCCTTATTCACACGCATATAGTTCAAAACCATGGATGCGGTTAAGGTTCCAAGAACATTGGCCTTAACACCAGAACCTAAGCCATCAGAAAGCACAAGAAGGGTTCTTCCCTCCTCCTTAATTTTCTCCGACATAAACACATCCCCACAAATCACCTGTTTACCAGGATTCTTTTGTAGACACTCAACTTCTATATAATAATCGGATTGCATGCTTTTATTTAAAATTCTTGATTAAAATATATTTTGACACTGATAAAAAATGATTATTTATACTCTTTTCCAGATTCACCCCTAAATCCCCTACAGGGGACTTCAAAGAAATGGGATAGCCCTATTTCATCATCACATTAGCACATCATCACATCAACTAGTTCTTCTCCTCAGCCAGTGTATAAAACTCAACTATCGAATTCAACATATCCTCTGTTTCTGAAGCATTCTCACCCAAGAGGTAAGCAATCTTCTGAACCGTTTCAAGGTTCTTCTGATTAACGGCCTTAGCTCTATTAATCACTTCTTCTTGCTGTATGAAAGGTTGTGACATATCCCTTAAGATAGCACCAACAATCTTATTTCTCTGAATGGTAAAGAGACTCAAATGCAACATTTTATTGCCTAAACGGAAATCTCGTTCCAGGTTGTCTTCTCCTGTTGATAATACGGATGAAAATAGCTTATAAAAAGGCGCTATTTTCTTCAAATCAGCATCTTTTAATCCGGGAATAGTATCAAACAATTGTTCCATCTCCTCTCCCATAATTCGAGCAAAACTCTGATTGGCTTCAACCACCTTCAAGTCTTCATTCACAATTAAGACCCCTGAAGGTATCTTCCCCAATAGAGCCGTTGATTTGTCGTGAGCAATCTTTCGCATGTAGGAGACACACATATTGGGTTCCGATTTGTCTTCCAGATAAGCCTTAGCAAACTCGCGGCAGGAATTATAACCACAGCCTCCACAATTAATCTCATCCTTATCTGAATATTTCCCAATCATATTCAGAGCTTCCTTAATTTTAGTCTCTGGATGTTCTGGTTTATGAGCAACATCTATATTATCAAAATCTCTAAGAATAGAGAAATTAGCTTCATACTCAAGTACTTCTTCTTCGCTTCTATTGATAATCTCTAAACGCTTAAGTGCTCTCGAATAGGTTTTTCTTGTACCCGGTCCATTAACACAACCGCCTTCACAAGCCAATAGCTCTAAGAACAACAAACCCGGCTTTCTATAATAATTCAAATCCTTTAGCACATCGTAAATACTGCTGATGCCTGAGAAAGTCATAAATACAGCATCCGTTGTCGAAGCATTATTCTTAATACCAGCAATCATGCCACCATCTATAGGATAAAGACTTCCTTTTCCGGCACGTCGGGGCACAAAACTCGGTTCGGTATCCGACTCGTAGAACATGTCAGCCTCCAAGCCTTCTTCATCAAACCATTCTGCCAAATCCTTAAAGGACAAAGAGGCTTCCAATAAATCACCAAAAGCATCACTTTCTAGCTTTTTCGCAATACAGGGCCCTATAAATACTATCTTACAGTCCTCACCATACTCTTGCTTTAACATTTTGCAATGCGTCAATAAGGGTGATAAAAAAGGTGTGATATTATCTTTGTATTGAGGAAAATGCTTGCAAATCATTTCAACCACCGAAGGGCAAGCCGATGAAATATAAATCCCCGATTGTTTTTCCTCCAAAAAACCATTCACCTTTTTTGAAACCAGTTCGGCTCCCAAGGCTGTTTCTGAAACATGAGCAAATCCCAATTCCTTGATGGCGGCTACCAGCTGCTCATCTTTTAGATTGGGGAATTCAGACATATAGGATGGTGCCAGAGAAACGACAACCTTATTATTTCGCTTCAATAGGGATTTGACACGCGTTAAATCATTACGAACTTTTTTGGCATTCACCGGACAAACCAGTGTGCATTTCCCACAATAAATACAATCCTCATGCAAAATCTGAGCCGCATTATTAATTACCTTAATGGCTTTTAACTGGCATTCACGTATGCATTTATAACAATCCTGACAATCGTTTTGTTCGGTATATACGGGTTTAAAAATATCCATTTGCTACAGATCTTACTTGTGATAAATTTCATATCAAAGCTCCATATTTATGTTATTTTTTATAGCCATATTCAGATATTCTAAAACACATCTCATCTATTCATATGGGGTTTAAATAAGCTTGAAATAAATGACGATCATCCACTTAAAGTGAGACATTCTCATAATTAAGAGGTACTTTACCAAGACCTATCTGCAAATAAGCACTGTAAAGACTACAACAAAGATTTTGACAAGCCAAGTTTTGAGAAAGCTTGGTAGTAATTTGTTGAAGTAATAGAAGTCAGCCATTATAAATAGATAGCTTCTTTTTTCTGCTATTAATTAGACAAAAAGTCAAAGAATCACAGAACAATATGGGTCTACAAGCTTCTTTATATATCCATACTTAAAACCATAAAAGCAGCCTCTTAAAAGAATAAACGATATTTAAAACACAATTTAAATTTCACATTCAGCATTCTTCATATTACTATGCTTACATTTGCGCTTCGAAAATTTAGATCGACTAAACGATTAACAGGTAGGTTTATATGAAAAGGTATTATTATCCTGCCATATTTTGGGAGTGTTAAAACACCTTTTTTCAATGATATAGAAAAAATAGCATCAATATTGATGTTATAACACAGATTGCACACCAGCCTTGCTCAAATAACAATCATGATGAAATTAGAAATAGACCTTAAGAATATAGAGCAGATAGCTAAACAAAAAGAAGCTGAAAATAAATCTTTTCAGACTTATCTTAAGGAGCAGAATTCTGAAAAGATAGATAAAATTGTTCATCGACTTTACAAAGAGGTTGAAGATCAAATTGATTGTCGTGATTGTGGTAATTGTTGTCAAAAACTGAGACCTGTAGCATCACACAAGGAACTTAGTAAATTTGTTGCAGAGGAAAATATTGAAGCCTTTATGTATGCAGAGTGTATACAATGTATGCATCATAAAGACAAGGTGTGTACCGACTATTTAAACCGACCAGAAGAATGTCGTTTATTTCCATACCTGGGCGAAGACAATTTTATAGAGAAGACATATAGTGCGTTGATAAACTATGAAATATGCCCCCATGTTTATAATGTTTTAGAGCTTTTAAAAATAGAATTAGAATGGTCTTACAATAAGACATCAGAACAATAAAATATAAAGCTTCGGCTAGTTAGAAGTTGAACAGAAGGCTTCTATCCTGTACTAATGCAATAACCAGAACATTATAAAAAAATATAGGCTGCCAATCTCAGATTAGCAGCCTTTTTTTTATCATCACGAAAGTGACTTAATTTGTTTTTAGCCAGCCTGTAATGCTTATGCGTTGCTGATTACAAGTTAAGACTTCATGTTCTAATTCAGAACTTTTAAAGAAGACGCAAGAACCGTTGACTGGATTAATCATTTGTGAGTGATTCTCATGAAATATACATAGGTTTCCACCGTCCTCTTCCTTCCAGTCCAGGTTTAAATACATAATCATCGTAAATGCCCGGCTCTTATTATCTTGAAATTGATCGAGATGCCTTTTATAAAAGGTTCCCTTTTCGTACAAAGCGTAATGGAACTCATAGCCTGTAATTCCTGTATAGCAGCTGCTATTTAAATAGCTAACAAACTCATCTATCAAATCAAAAAACTGATTTTCATATTCATCCTTATGGCTCCTATCCAACCAATAAATCTTATCCCCTCTGTTCGATAAGTCTTTGACTAGTTTTGCTTGATTGCCTATACCTGCTTCTTGAAGTTTTTTATTGGTATTTAAAGATCTCAAATTGTTTCTAAGCTGTGTCGCCAAAGCATCGCTTAAAAAACGTTGGCTTGAGCCAACTTTATCGTCAATAAAACTACTGACAATATCTTCATATGCTTTTTGCATCGTGTTGGAAAGTAAGTACACGTAAAATAACGTGTTTAGGTAATGTAGTCTTTATATGAGTAGAAACAGCATAAGCTGGAATATCTCTGCAAACAATAAAACATGAGAAAGCTCTAAAATCAGGAATAAAAAAATTGACTGCTTTCTTATAATTCACTAATTTTATGTAACACATTACGAATCAATTCATTCTACTCATCTTGTTGTTTAATTTAAAATCTAACGTTATGTCAAATTCAGGTGGGATTATTGCGGCTTTATTAGCAGGTTGTGCTATTGGTGTTGGTTTAGGAGTTCTTTATGCTCCTGACAAAGGAGAAGTGACTCGAGAAAAAATGAAGAAAAAAGCTAAAGAAAAGGCTGAGGAATTCGAAGTAGCATTCGATAAAAACATGGAGAAAGTGCGCGGGAAAATCGATGAACTTATTGAGGATCTTGAGAAAAAAATTGATTCCTTCAAAAGAAAAGAAAAAGAAGAAAAAGAAGAAGAAGAAGAACAAGCACAAGAGGTTTGATCCTTATTATCAATCTGTTCAGCATAATGGACGGTCAACTAAAATCAGTTCACTTAAAAAACTATCGTATTGGAAAATATCCCGGAACAATTCGCTCAACTGAAAGAATTACTGACTGAGTATTTCGATTCCAATCTTGAATATTATAAGTTTTCCGGTTTCGAAAAACTTATTCGCTTTGCAATAGCCATAAGTTTAACCGCCCTATTTTTCTTATTGGCTATGTTTGCTCTGCTCTTTTTCGGCTTTGGAACAGCGGTGTGGCTAAGCGATGTATTGAACAACGAAATACTTGGCTATATGGGAACTGGAGTCATATACCTAATAGTCATGTTCCTGTTTTATCTATTTAAAAAGCCTTTGATTGAACGACCATTAATCAAACTCTTTTATAAGATATTATACACCAAAAGTGATAAGGATTAGGCAAGCTGATTTTCAATTACGTTCTTATCAACAAATGAACGAGGGGAGACTTTGTATAATCACAAGCACAAAGTATTTGTGGTAAAAAAAACTCGGATGAACAGATATCGATCACTAAAGGATATTGAAAAAGAAAAGTATCGCCTATACCTGGAAAGGGAGTTGGCTGGCTACAAATTGAACTATTTTGTACGAAATGCTAAAAGCAATTTTAGCTGCGAGAAACTGATTCAAAATAGCATTGGAAGTGTCGTGTATCGCTTTGTAACAGGATTGATACATAAAAAAAACGACACTTAATTTTCTCTTTCAATTAAAACGCGCTGGAAAAAGGCTGCCAATCCAAGATTAGCAGCCTTTATTTTACGAAAATAAATAAGCCTATCGAATCATCATTTCAAATAAAACGAGTCTAATATCGTCCAATTCTGGTTAGATTTTATTTTTGAAAAAAAACGAGATAAGAGAAATAACAACAATTGTTGTTATAAATAAGTTGTAAACAATTAAAAAAAACTAATGATTATGAAAAACAAACTGATTTGTTTTTGTCCAATATTTGTATTAATGATTTCATTTTCTTCCTGTGACACAAAAAATATAGACATCGAGAAAGAAAAACAAAATGCTGTTGAGGAATATGTGACTAAAATAGAATCTGAAAGACAGCAAAAGTTAGATGTGATTGAGAAATTTTATGGAGTCTTTGCAACGGGAGACATGTCTATTTTACCAGAGATTTTAGCTGAAAATTATACTCAATACCCATCAGACCCAGGACAAACACCTAATATTGAAGGATTCATCAAACATGCTCAGGATTTTGGAAATATGTTTTCTGATTTAAAAGGAGCACCAACTCATATTCTTGTTGATAAAAATTTGGTTCATGTACGGAGTGAATTAGAAGTAACACATTCAGGAAATGTATTTGGGGTACCAGCAACTAATAAACGAATCAAATTAACCGCCTTTGATACTCACCATTTCAATGAAGAAGGTAAAATTGATAAGACTTGGCATTTAGAAGATTTCTGGGGAGCCTATTCTCAAATAAATTCTAAATGATTCAACAAATAACAGTTTACAACAATGGCTATAAGTAATTGATTGTTCTCTCTTTCTTCTGAAACCCCTTGCGGATTTTCAGCTTGGTGCGTACTTGCAAAGTTTAGTGTTAGCCCTCGCAACTACTCATAGCCTAGCCGTTAGCACTTATTATAAACAAATGAAGAGAGTAAGGAAAATAATTGATAAACATTCAACAGGGAAAAAGGTTCTATGGCTTTTTGTCTTAACTAATCTTGTTTATGCGATTATGCTGATAATAACAATCCCAAAAACAATGCATTTTTCAAATGGGATGAAATTATTGGATATGATGCCAATAGGATACGATTCAGAATATATAAATTCACTTTTTGAAACTTTAGGAGAAAAAGGACGATTTGTTTATTTATATAAGCAACTACCCATTGATATGATTTATCCATTTCTCTTTGGATTCAGTTATTGCCTATTGATTGGATACTTTTTAAAAAAAATAAACAAGTTAAATTCAGCGTTCTTCTATTTATGTTTCCTGCCCGTAATTGCAGGAACAGCAGATTATTTAGAGAATTTTGGTACTATCACAATGTTGAACAGTTATCCCGTTTTGTCGCAAACTGTAATGGAATACACAAATATTTTTTCAATTATAAAAAGTATGACAACGACAGTTTATTTTATAGCATTGATTATTGTCCTTCTAATGCTTGGAGTAAAAACAATTAAAGAAAGAAAAACAAGTGCTAGAAAAAGCTAAATTTCATGGGTTTTAAACTCCAATTGAAAGTCTAGTATAATACATACCAACAAGTACTTCAAAACATGATTCAAGCCCAACAGTAAAAAGAAGATATGACCAGAACAGAAACGCTCTCAACCCAACAAGCCAGAAAACTGGTCCTCCTCTCGCAAGGCTTGCCACCAGCCAAGCAAACAGGAACAGCCATAGCCGCCACCCTATCCGCTATTGAGCAGCTTGGCTATATACAAATTGATACCATCTCTGTTGTTCAGCGCGCACATCACCATACTTTGTGGAATAGAAACCCGCGTTACGAAAATGCCCATCTCGATCAGCTTGTTGCTGACAAACAGGTTTTTGAATACTGGTCGCATGCTGCCGCCTACCTGCCCATGTGCGATTACCGATACAGCCTTGTTCGCAAGCAAGCCATAGCAAGCGGTGAGCAAAACCACTGGTACACCAGAGATGAGAAGATGATGAAAGAGGTACTCAATCGCATTAGACTTGAAGGCCCTTTAATGGCTAAAGACTTTGAACATACAGGCAAAAAGGGCGTAGATTGGACGAGCAAACCCGCCAAACGCGCTCTTGAACAACTCTTTATTCAAGGCGAATTGATGATTCTTTCCCGACACAATTTCCATAAAGTTTATGATCTTACCGAACGCGTATTACCCAAAGGAATAGATACCCGTATGCCTACGTCTGAGGAATATGCCCGTTTTCTGATTACAAGATATCTGGAAGCAAACGGCTTGGGGCAGGCTGCCGAAATGGCCTACTTACTTAAGAATACAAAACCCTTGCTTAATGCGACTTTAAAAGACATGCTTTCCAATGGTGAAGTCTTACAAATTACTGTTGGTGAAAACAGCTATTACGCCCTACCTACTTCTTTGGAGCTTTTAAACAAAACGCATTCCCGCAGTCAACTCAAAATACTCTCCCCTTTCGATAATCTGCTTATTCAACGCAAGCGCATACAGTCACTCTTCAATTTCGATTACCAGATAGAGTGTTATGTTCCCGAGCCAAAACGCCAGTATGGTTATTTCTCTTTACCCATTTTATGGGATGGGAAACTGATCGCTCGCATGGACTGCAAAGCCGATAGAAAAACATCTGTGCTACACATTAAACATCTGGCACTGGAAGATGGCTTGTTAAAAACCGAGGCTTTCGCCATTGCTCTTAGCAAAGAACTTGCAGCCTTCATGCAGTTTAACGATTGTGCCTCGATACAATTACACAAAACGACACCAGCGAGCTTTAAGAATACACTTCAAAGCGTACTCAAAGACAATTTATCTTAAGCTTATTAATCCTTACAGGTAGATAAAATACTTTACATTTTATTTTAACTTTTCGCTTAAGCCGCTAGGGCTCTTACTTTTTTCTTAGATAAAAAAGTAAGCAAAAAATCAAGTCAGTCTGATCCTTGTTTTCTCTTTGTGGTAAAAACTGTAGCACGCCTCACGGCAGACTGACAAAGCACGCTCAAAACATCTATTAAAATTGATTCGGATTTTATCTTTAGATTGGCCTCGGCAGTCCCGATTCATCCCTTAGGTTTACATAGTCAAGGTTGATTCAGTATGTTTTTTCAGGAAAGCATCACCCCAAACCCCTAAAGGGGATTAAAATAGATACTCAAATCATAATTCGTAATTCATAACTCATAATTAAAAAGAAAAAGCCTAGCGGCTTGAGCGAAAGAATTAAAATTCAATACTTCAAATCATAGTTATAGGCTTCAAGGGAGTAAATATTCTTTGATTATGCTTATTTTTAGTATTGGAGGAAATAAAAACGGTGTACAATAGCGAGGCATAGCACATTCACCGGGTAACTTGCTCCTCATATAAAAGGCATATGATAAGAATTGTAAGAACAAACGCCGAAAATAAGGCATTCATAAAACTGGTTCAATTGCTGAATTCTGACCTTGCTGAAAGGGATGGTGCGAATCATCCTTTATCTCAATTCAATACAATTGAAAATATCAAATACGTTGTTTTGGCTTATGAAAATAATAAGCCAATCGGATGTGGTGCCATAGCAGCATACGATTCGAGCACCATGGAAGTAAAGAGAATGTATGTTTCACCTGAAGTGAGAGGAAAAAGAATTGGAAGCCATATGCTGTCTGAATTAGAGAGATGGGCTAAAGAATTGGGGAGTTCCAGCTGTATATTATTCACAGGTAAGAACCAGCCTGAGGCAAACAGGCTTTATGTAAGAAGTGGTTATAGTCAGATTAAGAAATATGGTAAACTGGCGGAAATAGCTGACAGTTTATGCTTTGCCAAAGAGTTATAGCAAAAAAACCGAAAGCAGATTAAAACATATCGCTTTGAGCGACCTTGAGGATATTCTGAAGAAAAAACATAACTTTAAGTCAGGTCTGGCTTCCTATAGATAAAAACTTTATGAGAACCCTTGTAGCCAATTAAAACTAAAAGCATGGACAAAGCGCTGAAAACAATGATAGCCAATATGCCCGAAAAAACGGGCAAGTCTCTGGATGAATGGAAAAAGCTACTTGACTCAAAATCTTTTGAAAAGCACTCAGAAGCAGTTAAATTTCTTAAAACGGAATATGGCATAACGCATGGTTTCGCAAATACGATCGTTTCGCTATCGAAAGAAAAGAATGAAACACCTGAAGACCTCGTAATAAACCAATATCAAGGCAAGGAAGATCTCAAGGAAATATATGACAGCCTAATTGAAATCGTTGTGGGATTTGGCGATGACGTCGTCGTGACTCCCAAGAAAGGAAGCGTTAGCATTATCAGGAAAAAGCAGTTTCTATTAATAAAGCCTGCCACCAAAACAAGAATAGATCTTGGACTCAAGCTTGCAGGTAAAGAATTAAGCCAACGACTTGAAGACTCAGGCCCTTTTGGAACGATGTGTACCCATAGAGTGAAAATATCAGAGATTAAAGAAATTGACAATGAATTGAAAAACTGGATTAAAGAAGCCTACGAAAAATCGAAATAAGGGGCTACAAAACGTTTATAGAACATTAAAATGAAGACTATTACATTCATATTATCACTCCTATTCATTTCTCTTGGATCAATAAAAGCACAGGAAGTTGATACGCTATATTTGCCTTACCCAATTTCTTATAAGGACAAGATAATCTACAAACGGCTTATTGAATTTGATGCGATTGATTCTTTATATCATGTCCGGGATTACTATCCCAACGGTTCTATTCAGATGGAAGGAACATACAGTTCCTTTGATAAGACGGTAAAAGAAAGAAGCCTTTGGTGCAATTATAAGACGAACACCAAAGAAGGTGAATTCAAAAAATGGCACAAAAACGGGCAAGTCGAGAGCATTGCCTATTATTCGAATGGCTTACGACATGGGCTTCATGAATATTGGTATTCGAATGGACAAAGAGAGTCGACTCAACATTATACAAATGGACAAAAACACGGGGAATGTACCTGGTGGAACCAGGATGGCTCATTACAAAACAAATTGGTTTTCGAGAGAGGACTGAATCAAAACCCAAAAGACACAAGCTACCATTACATATCCTATACACCTAAAGAATATGAAGCGGACAGTTTAAAAAAGTGGCCCTTGATTATTTATTTGCATGGCGGTTCCGCCAGAGGAACCGATACAATTAAACTTTTCACCTATGGTATACCTGATCAAATTTGGAGAGGACGCGAATTCCCTTTTGTCATTGTTGCACCACAATGTCCTATTAACCAACGATGGTCTACCGACAATTGGTTTGAGAACTTCTATGAAGAAATAACAAGAAAATATCGAGTGGATACGAATCGAGTTTACTTAACCGGATTAAGTTTAGGGGCTTCAGGAACCTGGTTTCTGGCAATAAAGCATCCGGAAAAATTCGCGGCCATTGCCCCTATGAGTGGATTCACACGGCATATAGCTTACATCACGAAAAATACGGACAAATTAATTGACATGCCTATCTGGGCTTATCACGGAAAATTAGACAAAATCGTAGAATTTGAGGATACGGAATGGATGATGAATAGCTTAGAAGGGAAAAATAAGAATTTAAAATTCACAATTGTACCCGATGGAGGCCATGGAATTCATTGGTATGAGTATCCCAAACAAGACTTATATGATTGGTTTTTAAAATATGATAAAAGATATAAAGACAAAAAATAAGAAGCTTCAAACCTGTTGCCGTTTATGTGTTGAATCGTCCTTAGTCAGTTACAGTTCTAATACGATCCCTTAAATACAAAAAGGCTGCCAATTCTATATTAGCAGCCCTTGTTTTTTCCTCAAAAAACTCAAAACTCCGACCTCAGTATCGCAGCTTGAGTGGAGACTAATATATTTATAGCTCCAACTTATAATTCAATGCCTCATTAGGCTTTACAAATAGCTTAATCGCAATAATAGCGCACGCATAAGCATCGTCGAGAGCCTCATGATGATTACGCATCTCGTAACCACAATGTCTTGATACCGTATGAAGTTGATGATTTTCAAGATCGGGGAAATTCTTTTTCGCAGCCTTTAAAGTACAATGAAACTCATAATCGGGATAATCCATTTGATAAGTTTGAAAAACAGCTTTCAGGCATCTTTCATCAAATCGACTGTTGTGAGCAATAAGAGGTAATCCCTCTATAAGTGGCGCAATATCTTTCCAAACCTTCGAAAACACAGGTGAACCATCGGTATCATTAGCCGTTAAACCGTGACATTTAGTATTGTAATAGCCATAAAAGTTGGGCTCAGGCTGAATCAAACGATAGAACTTATCGGTAATCTCACCATCTCTAACCACAACTACGCCAACAGCGCATACACTACTACCATTCTGGTTAGCGGTTTCAAAATCGATAGCTGCAAAATCTCTCATAAGTCTCTTTATATTTCTAGGGTCAAGTATAATTAAAACAATCAATGGAGCCCTTACTCGTATCATAAAGGAAAAAGTACGGCTTCTGAGTTTCTCCTAATCGTAATTCGTAATTAAAACAGAATAGTGCAATAGTACATTCCTACGTACTATTACCCATTCGTTTTAATAATTCCATTTCGATACAAATCTAAGGCATTATTCAAGAGCAATTCGATAATCTGGATAGGTAAATCGAGATTTGGATCAATTTTAAAAACCTTCATCCTTATTCTATCACCTCTATCTAAGCTCGGATGATCCAAACGACCACCTTCAACAAAAAGAATATAAGGCTGATCGCTTTGTTTCTCCACATTCAAAAAGCAGAACATTTTCGATTTATAACAAAAGCAGGGCAAGTTCCACTTTATGGTTTCGCATATATGCCCATCCTGTTTGAGAATAATATCTCTCAAAGCCAGAAGACAAGACCTATTGGGTTCTTCATGCTTTAAATAAAAGTTATGCAGCTGATCAATCATATAAAAAAGCATGTTTTTATTAAGCAGTTCTTAAAACGTTTTGTAGTACCAAAAGTAAAAATAATTTTCGGCAAGCTATAAAGGTTCATGATTGAAAGTCAATTCGTACTAGCTTCCCAAATTTGTAATTTGGTAGTCTTTTAATTCTTTAGCAGTCATCCAGTAAATATCATCAGCAGGTGCAGCTTCTATCGTGAAATAATAAAATTTCTCAGCCTTTTCTTTAGTCCAACCTACAGCCATATAATAATCGATATAAGCTTGGTGTGCCTTGTCGCCTTTAGGAAAATCTGTTGCAACTTTGTTCTCTCCTGCCCATGAATGTACACCTACTTTTGCTCCATCTTTAATAATTCTTGTCTTCCCTGCCAAAAAGAAATCTGTTCCTCCTGAAGCAATCATACTTTCAGATTCTAAAACAAATACCAGATTCTTTTTAGACACCCACTCGGCTACTTCCAAATTGGCTTCATCATCTACCGATCCTTCTACCGTTTTCATTATTAGAGTATCAATATTCGGATTTTCAGAAAACACAGCTTTAAATTGATCTGGTGTTTTAGAATTAATTAACCCGTCCATATACAAACTATTTCCTTCGACACTAAGCTCCGTTTGTTCGGTAACATTAAGAGCAATTACAAATACAATGTTTCTAACAATTGGAATTTGATACAAACCAACTCCCACAATAAATAATACGACCAAACTAATAATAACTTTTTTCATCATTTTGTTTTTAATTTTGGCGCATAAAAAAACTCTGTGCACCAATTAGTTAATACTAATTAAGGTATACAGAGTTTTTCTGTAAGAAATCCATTTATTTTCCCAATTTCTTCCTTAATGATAGAAAACAAATGTGTAACAAAGTTGTTACTGAAACTTCGGACAAAACAAATATATCAATTTATTTTACAACTAAAATTCTACTCCCTCATTGTATTTGTTAAGAAATATTAATTACCAATCTAATACAAATAAGACAGCCTCTCCACTAAAAGGGATAATTTATAAATTTTGAAATTGCTTCAAACAAGCTTTGTCAACCTTCCGCAATTCGTAATTATTTAATCCATCCTCTTGCTGAGCAAAGCCGAAGCAGCTCTACCGCAATTCGTTCCCGATATCTATCGGGATGACTCTTCCTAACTAAAAAAGAAAGCCCCTCATCCTAACGACAAGAGGACTCAATCTATGAAAAAAATCATTCACTTAGCTAAATAGTCTCTTCTTGAGCCTATATCTAAGGCATTTAATTCAACTGTTTCTGCACATGAACAGGAATCAGTTTTTTTAGGCCTTTAGCAAGTGATGAATTCACATCGATATACTTCCAATTTTCTGATCGTTTATCGGCAACAGCGACCATAGCTCGGTGTGCTTGTATGGTAAAGGAATTGCTTGCTTCATGGTATTTGACATTCTCTTTCCCAAATTCCTGTTCGAACTGAGGCTGCATTAAAGAGCTTCCCTGCGACATGAGTCCCGATAATTTAACACGGATAACGCCATAGTATTGAATCTTACAATATTTTTCGTTTCCAGATTTCACCACTTTTGAAATATGATCTATCGACCTAAAATCTGTGGTCATTTTCACACCCAAATTATCCATTTGCTCCATAAACATGAGCATATTTTTCTTGCTCATCATTTCGAAAACCCGAGGATACATCATTTGTGTTACCGTATTCCATTGCTTGTTATTAAAAGCATCAGTATAGCTGATTAAATCCTTTTCGAAGTGTGCTTGTAGATGCTTCTGACTAAATCCTGTTACAATCACAAAACTCAGTAAGAGCAATATGCCTAATCTCTTCATATAATTCGTTTTTAAAATCTTAGGAAGATAGATAAAAGAATGACATCATGATTTTAAAACATGTTAAAATACATAAACCCAATATCAGGATTAAGCTGCCTAAGCAGAATTTAGAATTCACCACCACTCGGTTGCAAGCTTCCGCCACCCTCAAATGCCAACAGAGCAAGCACAGATAGCAACTGACTACTGCAAAATGACAAATGAGCGAAAACAATTAACAATACGTTAAAACAGGAAAGCAACACGAGAGAATACAAAGCAATTACAACTATCATAACTTACAACACATAAGCACAACACCTCTAAACATAGGCATCACAAAGCAACTGAGCAAACTGTCTGATAATAAATGCACCACACAAATGAATAGGTGCATCCCAACAAAACAATATAAGACCGAATACTCTTCATATAGAACACCCTAACCTAAAGTTTATGTTGATATAATAAATATCATAATTGGAAGAATGAAAGGGCTTATTTGAAGGGATAATTCTTACTTTTAGGATTCGAAAAATAAATCAACACTTATGAATAAGAGTTAATTTATATGAAAGTTGATCTTACCCCTCCAATATAGAGTGATAACATCACCTTTTAGAAAGATATAAGAGAAATAACATCAATAATGATGTTATACATACGTCATAAGCCATAAAACAAAAACGATACAACAATGAAGCAATTATTTTTATTTTCGCTGACAATTTTGATGCTGTTGGGAGGTTGCAAAACTAAGACAATAACCTATAATGGACTGCCATTAATAAATGCAGAATCGGTTAAAGCAGACTACCGAATTGGAAATGATTGGGTAAAAGGAAATTGGACAATTTCTCCTCAAATTCAATTTGACAGTTTACTAATCAATTGTTATTCAAATAGCGAAACATTTGCTTTTTATACTGACCTCGATAGCATAACATTTGAATTAACACCAGGACAAGTTCATAAATTTTACGTTGCAATAAATAATACATCATACGCCCTGACTGTTGTAAAAGGTATTTCTCCCAATTTTGCAACTTTACAATTCGACTCAAAATTAAAAAGCAACAATTTGAAATTTTGGTACGAAAAGAATAATAATGACTATTTAAATTTACTTCGTTCAAAATATCCCATAGACAGTTTAGTAAAAGACACCAAATCAGATACTGAAAAAGCTCAAAATATAATGAATTGGGTGCATAACCAATGGCAACACAACGGAAACAATCAACCTAAAAAAAGTGATGCGATTTCTATTCTTGAAGAAGTTAAGCAAGGTAAAAACTTTCGATGCGTTGAATATGGAATAGTTACTACAGCTTGCCTAAATGCAATTGGGCTTAAAGCCAGAACTCTATCTCTTAGAACAAAAGATGTTGAAACAAGAAAATATGGAGCAGGACACGTTTTATTAGAAGTGTATTTAAATGACTTGAAAAAATGGGTTTTACTTGATCCACAATGGAACATTATACCAGTTTTAAATGGTATACCTCTTAATGCTGTAGAATTTCAAAAAGCAATTTCTGAAAATTATAAAGAACTTGAAATTATATCAGGATTAGCCTTATCAAAAAGATATTACGTTGATTGGATTTTTCCATATCTGTATTATTTTAACACTTCATTTGACAACAGAGAAGGAATCGAATTAACTAATAATATAAATGGGAAAAAGAAATTAATGCTTGTTCCTCTTGGTGCGAAAAATCCAACAATTTTTCAGATAATCTATCCAATTAACAATTGTATTTATACAAATTCCGTGAAAGACTTTTATGAACAACCCAAATAAATTACGGCTTATAAGATTTTGTATAAGTAATGGCAGGTGATGTGGTAAAGATCAAGGTTTGTAGCCCACACAAACTGCATAGCGGTTTAACAGCAAAGTGCCACGCAATCTGCCACTACTCATACAGTTTACTGTTATAGCCAACAACTTAAGATGAATACTATGAATAAAATTAATAAGGCAACAAAAATCCTCTTCATTATTCTGTTATGTAATGTCGCCTTTGCTTCTCAATCATTTTCTCAGGACAAGTACAAAAGAAAAATATCCATAAGTGAATGGATTGGGGAAATGGAGAAATGCAAAGACAAGGTATATCTATTAGAAGACACCGAAATTTATTTCGAATATCCTAAAGATTCTTTGTGTGCTCCTATGTTACCCAGATCCATAAAGCCAACAGCTAAGGATAAGAAAAGAGAAAAAACGATATCTCCACAAATTGTAATTAAAAATTGCAAATTACCGAGTGTCTCAACCTGTCAAGTAAGAAATGTAATTTTTCAGAAGAATATCACTTTTTTTAGTTGTGAGGGAGCTGTTCAACTTATTTTTTATAATTGCACCTTTAAGCAAGGGCTGGACTTTACTCATTCTGATTTGGGAATTTTAGAATTTTGGCATAGTTCAATACTGCAAAGAACGGTCGTCCTTGAATTACAAATTAATCTTTTATTATTCAAAAATTGCTCCTTTTATACAGACCATAATATTAGACAAAAAAATTACGGATTTGAAAATGAAAACCAAACGTATAAGTATCTTTTCAGGATTAGTCAGAATGAGAAAAAGATAAATACATTTTATTTGAGTAATTGCAAAATATTGCCAACCGAAGTGATGCCAGTTATAGCCTTTTTGGGTGGGAAATATGATGTTATTGGTTTTGAAGGGATGGATTTTTCCAACAGTATTGTGAGCTTTAATAATTGCTCAGTAAAGGAAAATCTCACAGTTGATAATTGCAAGTTTAAGTTACCATTGGGAATTAAGAAGTTTAATTTCCCAAAAGACAATACCAAATTTAATTGGAGCCAATTAGATTCGGCAGGTCTTGGATTGTATGGGAATTATGCACAAGCACCCTGTACCCATAAATCAGATACCCTAATTTCGGATGTTTATCTTTTTAATAAACTGAACAGCTCATACCGCAAGTTTTTTTCCATGTACAGAACTCAGGGCGATATCGAATCGGCCAACGCTTGTTATAAGCAAATGAAAGACATGGAAACCAGAAGGTATCATCATTTGTACCAACAAGACCCAAGTGTTAATAAATGGTTCAATTGGCGGTTTAACCAATTCCTTAAATATTTTTCAGAATATGGGACTAATCCAATACAATCATTGATCATTTCAATGTGGGTGATTCTTCTTTTCGCTGGGGTATACTTCTTTTTTTACAGCGATTGGGATGGTATAAACAGAACATTTCTGATTAAAAAGCACCGGAAAATAATGCAATATTTCCGCTCAGAGCAAAGGTTGGAAGATTTTTATATGGAGGATTATATAGAGGATTTGAAAACATTTGCTGGTTATAAGAAAGAAATGGCAGAGAGTAAGCTTGAAATTCCTGTTTTTATTATTATGCTGGGAAAACCCTTATATCTACTTTCAATTGTCAGGCATAAAATATTAGCATTTATCTACCGAAGAACTGAGGTGTTGCAGGGATGTTGGATAAACCTTGAGCCTAAACGTAAAGTATTTGTAGCCCTTATAGTTTCCTTTTCAATTGTAATTTATATGATTTCCCTAGGATTGGTTCGGGCGCTAAATGCCATAACATTAAGCGTTAATGCTTTTTCTACACTTGGCTTTGGGGCAATACCTGTAAAGGGAGCTTCAAGATATATTACCATACTCGAAGGATTTTTAGGCTGGTTTCTTCTGAGTATTTTTAGTGTTTCACTAATAAGTCAAATGTTACAAAATTAAAATAAGACTTTAATAACGAGCGAAAATAAAAAGTTCATTTGATGTGACTTTACTGGATAACAAGAGGAATAACAGCAAGTTATAAAAACAAGCAGATAAGTGGGATAAAGCACATTGCTCTTTATACACTAGTTAGTGGCAAGTTGGTTAAAAACCACATTATTAATTTGAACCATATGAAAAGAATAACAATATTTTTAATTTTTGTAATTTCTTCATCTCTTTTATTTGGACAGAGTGTTTCTCAAAATTATTCTGACCTTGTTAAAAAAGCAGACTCACTTTATCGTGCAAAAGATTTTCAGAATTCTGCTTTCATCTATTCTAATGCATTTAAAGCAAACGATTGGAAAGGCTTGTTAAATGATCGTTACAATGCGGCTTGCTCATGGGCTTTAGCAAATAATGCCGACAGTGCATTCAGTAATCTAAATTATATAACAAATTCGTTGAACTACTCTAATTATGAACATATAAAAGGCGATCCGGATTTAAAATTGCTTCACATTGATAATAGGTGGAAACAATTACTTGCAGCAGTTAAGGCAAATAGAGATGAAGCTTATGCCAATATAGACTTTATTACATTGAATGGATTCAAGGTTGAAGTCTTAACCTCAGGAATGGAAAACAATCAAGCAGATAAACCAGTTGTTGTATTTGAAAATGGAATTGCAAGCGGTTTTGGAAGTTGGGAAACAGTATCTGAAGAAATTTCTAAAACAAATGCTGTGTTTCGATACAACCGCCCAAGAATAGGAAAATCTGAAAACGACAGTCTCCCACCAACAACTGAGCACATCGTCAGTAATCTAAGAAAAATGCTTATAACAAAAGGGTTAGAGCCACCATACTTATTGGTTTCACACTCTTTTGGCGGAGCCTATATTAGAAGTTTTGCCTCACAGTATCCTGATGAAATCGCCGGTCTTGTTTTTGTGGATCCAGTTGATTTTACTAAGAAAAAAGGTTTTGGCGATCTGCCTTACCTTGAAATCGGATTAACGCAGCATCAAATAGATTCATTGTTCGGGGAATCTTATGATAATTTTACTGAGAAGCTTTATGAAGAAATGCCTGTTTTCTATGTAGAAGAAGTCAAAATTTTGAGGGCATTAACTGCAACAGGCTTTGAAGAATGTACTCGCAAGCCATTGCCTGATGTTCCCGTTCACTTCCTGATGGCAGGAGGATTTACTCTCTATCCGGATGAAAAACCTACAATCTATGATAGAGAAGAGATGTGGAGGGTTAATAGTAATATTAAAATGAAACGCTGGTTAGAACTTCTGTATCCCTTGAGTTATGGAAAGTTTTTTTACAGTTCTAATTCCGGGCATTCCATTCAAGTTGATGATCCGAAATTGGTGATTTATAGTATTAAGCTGACTTTGAGCGATTTTGATAAAATTCATAAGAAAAAGACAACCAGCCACTAACAATAAATATAGGGCATTTGGCGGATTGGTATATTTGAAAATTAGTACAATTAATAAAATATACAGCGGTTTGATAGGTTAAAGCTTCGAAATGCCAAACGCCCCATATTCTTAACGTTGTGTGTCATTAAAAAATAAAAACCAATGATAAAATTCTTTCAAAAGACAAGAAGGGAATTAATTGATAAAAGCAATCTAAAAAGTTATTTGATTTATGCTGTAGGAGAAATACTACTTGTAATGATAGGAATTTTATTAGCTCTTCAAGTGAATACATGGAATGAAAACAGGAAAATAAAAAGATCAGAATCAGAAGCAATAAAAAATTTGATAAATGAATTCGAAAGAAATCATAAAGATTTGATTAGAGTTTATAATGTTAAAAAAGCATCGGAGAAAGGTATGCGGAAATATTTGCAAACTTTGAATAATGATAGTTTGTCTGTTTCATATAAAACATCTTTCGACCGCCCAGATGTTGGTGGTTACACATGGAATCCTACGAATCCAATATTGAATAGTTTATTAACTACAGGAAAATTAGACAATCTTGGAAATGATTCCTTGAAATTAAAACTTGCAAGTTGGAACGACGCAGTAGAAGATTACTTGGAGCAACAATCAATATATAATCAAATAGATATACCGAACTTATTTGAATATGAAAAAGGAAAAGTTCCTTTAAGTGTAATGCATGGGAATTATACGCTAGAATCCACTACTGAAAAATACATTTCAAATATAGATATTCCAAAAGCCCGAGAAAAAGTTATAAACGAATTGGCATACCATAATCAGTTGGCTAGTTGCATAAATCGCATGTATATTCAGGTCATGTCAGCACAAGAAATCGTTCAAATATCAAATCATATTCAGGAAATTCTAAAGACAGAAGCGAATTAATAAACAGTGAAATAAAAACGAACACACAACAATAAATATAGGTCATTTGGCGGATAGTGCTAAATTGAAAATGAGTGCAATTAATAAAATATCCAGCGGATTGATAAGGTGGTTTTTCAAAATGCCCCACGCCTCTTATTCGTAGCGTTAAATACAAAAAGGCTGCCACTCCCCGATTGGCAGCCTTTCTTTGTATCATCAGAATGTCTCGTCCTGCCCCAGTAAAATTCTCTTAGTCTGGCGTCTTAAGTCTTTCAAGCACCCATTTATTGGTCACACTTTTAGGTCTAATAATTGGCTGTCCTAATCCCTGTGCAAGGATATTCTGAGCACAAAATCCCATGACTCTGGACACACCAAATAAAACGGTATAAAAATCGAACTCATTCACCCCGTAATGATGCAAAAGTGAACCCGACATGGCATCTACATTGGGCCAAGGATTTGCTACTTTACCTTTCTTATAATGCATTAAAATAAGCGGAACAATTGAGAAGAGTTTCTTTGCAATCTTAAAACAAGGACTACTTGCGCAATTGGACTCACCAAAATTCATAAAAGCCGTAAATCGAGGGTCGGTAACGCGCAATACGGCATGCCCGTAACCCGGAATCACATGACCCGAATTAAGAACATCTAAAACATACGCTCCCAAGACGTCCTCATCCGGGTCTTCTCCCAATTTGTCGTAAATTTTCAGAATAAATCGTAAACATTCCTGATTTGCTAATCCATGCAATGGACCGGCCAAGCCGTTAAGTCCGGCAGATACGGCATAATACAAATCGGAAAGAGCTGAATTGACCACCCTTGATGTAAATGCGCTTACATTCCCTCCTTCATGATCGCAATGCAAAACCAAATACAGACGTATTAAATCTGCAAAGCCCTTATCATCATTCACACCCAGCATATGTGCCAAATTACCCGACCAATCTAAACTGGAATCATGTGGAATTAAATGACCATCGCCAAACCTTATTCGATAGATACCCCCTGCTAGTGCAGGTAATATTGCAAGTATATTCATGGCATCCTCCAGGGTATATTTCCAATATTCCGGTTTTTCCAGACCCTTTTGATATGCCTTCTTAAAAACAGACTCATTTTCCATGGATAAAATACCGAGGCTCAACATGGTCATTGGATGCGTATCTTTAGGCAGATTACGCAAGACATCCCAAACATATTGAGGAATTATGGCACGTTTATTCAACTCATTCTGAAAATTAGCGAGCGATTTCTTGTCCGGAAATTTCCCGGTAGACAGGAGAAAAAATATTTCCTCAGGCAACTTATTCGAAAAATCATCGGTGGTATACTCGCCAATATAAAGTCCCGAATAAGGATCAACATAGGATGTGTTACAAGCCAATGCAACCAATCCACGCATGCCACCATATATTTGCCCAACGTTAACTTCCGAAACTACAGCATCACGCCCATTGGCAAAAATAGCATCAATTTCTAACTGCAATTCAAGTAAATGATTTTGGATTCCTTTTTTTAGATCAGACATATCCTTCTAATTATTCCGTTCAAACACAAATCTACAACACAGTGTATAAGACTACACTTTATAAGGGAAGGAGGACTCCTTGTAAGTTACGAAAAAAACGGCTAATTAAGGAAGTCAACACATAGATTAGTAGCAGCTTACTGAGTAATAAATAGTAAGGATAAACAGACTGTTGGTTTTTTATTCGCTAAATATAATTTCGGGTGCTCATGAGCCCTTCGGGCTAGCTTAGTTTTCCTGGCAAGGCCCAGCCAGGGCGAGTTTATAGCTCGTGCTCTGTGGAAAAAAAAGACCGATAATAGAGTCCGTTATCCCCGATTGGTAGCCTTTCTTATATCATCAGAATTAAGAAGGCATTACTACACATCAGACTTGGGGTTTCATAAATATTTGAGAAAGAACAGAAAACAACTTATTTTAGAGTTTTGATATTCATTCCGAATCTGTACAAAATAAGGAATTTGTAGAAAACGAGTAAACACCATGCTATGTTCCAAAATACGCGTCGATCAATTCGATTGAAAGGATTCGATTATTCCCAGGAAGGATTTTATTTCATAACCATCTGTTGTCAGGACAGGGCCTGTTTATTTGGTAAAACCAGCCAGGGTAACATGATATTAAATGAGTTAGGTTCTATGGTTTCAGCAGAATGGATGGCGTTAATAAAACGATTTCCTAATATAAAATTGCACGCCCATATGGTCATGCCCAACCATTTTCATGGCATATTGGAAATCGTAGGGGCGTCCCTAGCGGACGTCAAAAACGACAATAAAACAGATATTGGTAGAATCAATAATATCCTGATTGGGCAACCACAAGGGATTGCCCCAACGGGAAAAACCGTTGGCGATATGATGGCCGCATTTAAATCAATAACAAGCGTTAATTACATCCGCGGGATAAAAACCAAAAATTGGAAAGAATTCAATAAAAAACTGTGGCAACGAAATTATTGGGAACACATCATCCGAAACGAAGATTCCTTTGATCATATTTCGGAATACATTTTAAATAATCCTCGTAAATGGACTGAGGACAAATTGCATCTGCACCAACCTGATTAGGATAGAAAAAAGGCTACCAATCGGTGATTGGTAGCCTTTCTTATACCATTGCCTCTCCTATTACTAAGTTGACCTGAAATCTATTTAAAAGAGAGAAAATATTCTTTATAGGAGCAAGCTCTATCTCAGACAAGGAAATATTTCGTATGTTTAAGTCGTTTTTAAATCTAAAAAGAAAAATTATGATTTTAGGAGTTGCCGGATGGCTAAGTGGGAAATTAGGTTGGGATGTAAAGTTGATCAGAATTGCATTTGTTGTGTCAGCACTATTTTTTGGAACCGGAATAGGGCTTTACTTAATTTTGTGGTTGGTAAAATTGTTATCAAAATAAGGATCCTACTTTAAAAGTAATCATCCTTCAAAACAAATAAAAGGCTGCTAATCTGAGATTAGCAGCCTTCCTTCCTAATCAATTGAGACGTCAATCAGATAGGTAGGTATTCGTTGTAAGAATTATGCTTAGATTTAGCTGTCACATCATTCTCTTAACTGATATACAAATATGTATCCTTATCACAATAAGATAAAACAGCGCATAAAAAATAACGAATTGGAATCGTACGAATATGTGGATAGCTATAAAAACATCAACCCGTGTTTGTTATTACATTTTAATACTGAACCCAAAATAAGACCGATAAGAGAACATCGCTTTAAAGAATACGAAGAGCTATTAAATAAACTGGCGAATAAATGAAAAAACTAATACTATCCATACTATTTAGCCTTCTAATATGGCAACTTGGCTCTGCTCAAAATTTGTCCTTATCGGACTGTGCTCTGGAATTGATCAAGCAAAAAGTGACCTACGATCCTGCTTATTTTTCTATTGCTTATCCCAATGGAGATGTACCAGCTGACAAGGGTGTTTGTACTGATGTTATCATTCGGGCCTATCGTTTAAAGGGCATCGATTTACAAAAAGAAGTTCACGAAGACATGAAGGCCAACTTTAAACTATATCCAAAGATTTGGGGGCTAAAAACAACGGATAAGAATATTGATCACCGAAGAGTACCCAACCTAATGACTTTTTTTGATCGGAAAGGACATAGACAAGCTATCAGCAAACAGGCTAAAGACTATTTACCCAACGATGTTGTCTGTTGGAATTTGGGAGGTGCTATCACACACATAGGTATTGTGATCAACAAGAAATCTGCGGATGGGAAAAGGCATTTAATCGTCCACAATATTGGCGCTGGTCAAGTGATTGAAGATTGCCTATTCGATTTTAAAATAATTGGCCATTATCGATATTAAAAAAACACTGCTTACAAACTAGAAAAGGCTACTAATCTGAGATTAGCAGCCTTTCTTTATAGTTTTCTATTTCCTATTCAACACCTTCTATCGCCACTGAGTCAGCGAAAGACCTATACCAAAGGTTGTTTGTTTGTGGTTATAGTCAATCAGACTCTCGCCATAACCGTGAAATAGTTGAGCATTGAGTTTCAAATTATCCCAGATCTGTAAGGCATAATCAATTTGAAAGCTTCCCCTATTATTCTTACCCAAACGCATGGAGTGACGTGCTATCAGACTAATGTCGTGCCGCCCTTTACCATAGGCAGCCATTAGCTCTCCTCTGCCCAAATAGTTTTCTATACCGGGATTATTATCCTTGTCAGCAGGTTCTTTTATGCGCAACCAGGGTTTAAATATGATGCTTAGATTTTTACTTTCCCAAGCTATTTGCGCAACTATCCTATTCCAACTACGAGACATGGGATCGGACTGCCCATTACTTTGATGGTTATAACCAATCCCTGCAAAGAGGCCCTTTAGTCCACAAATTTCATAGGGGGTCGGCATAATATACATGATTTCGGGCTCGTAGTTCGTCTCGCGAAATGGGCGGGAAAAACCTGGGTTGTACACTTGCCATCTGGACGTTTGGGTATAGCCCACCCAGATATCACCACCCAGCTTTGATCCCATTAAATCATTAAAGATCTTTGTTTTAAAACTGATTTGAAATTTAGCTTCAACCTGATTAAGCGGCATGTCATCGGGCACCGAATTATTGGGGTTGCCACTTTGAGGTTTTTGATTGATATCGCTAGTATAATTACCCAATAAGATATAAACCGGCTTGTATTGCTTTATATGAAACAAGCCCGACTGATTCCTGGTTGTATCGGCAAGATCCCATTGTTCGAGCAAAGAGATCTGCTGTTTCTTAAATAAATCTTGTGCAACAGAGCTTGTGACAAAAGCAAAGCTAATGAGTAGTAAAAAGTAGATTTTGAGTTTCATTGATGGCATTGTTTTAAAGAAAGATCAGCTCTTGTGGCAAGTGACCATTTGCGGAAACAAAAAGCTGCCAATATCAGATTAGCAGCCTTTCTTATATGATAGCTTAAATAGCTTATTTTACAGCAATGGTTTCGATTTCAACTAAGGCACCCATAGGCAAGCCTTTTACAGCGAAAGCCGCACGTGCCGGGCTATCTTCCTTATAATACTCACCATAAACTTCGTTCATCACAGCAAAGCCAGACATATCACTCAACAAACAAGTTGATTTAACCACATCTTTAAAACTATAACCTGCTTCTTCAAGAATGTAACCAATGTTTTTCATCACCTGCTCAGCTTGCTCTTTGACGCCACCTTCAACAAATTTACCTGTTGTTACGTCAACTGGAATTTGTCCTGAAATATAGAGTGTTCCATTCGCTTCTACAGCTTGTGAGTATGGGCCAATGGCCTTAGGTGCTTTCTCTGAATTGATAAAACGTTTCATATGTTATAATTTGTTTTTAAGTTGTCATATAGAATTCGCCAAATAAACACCTGCTCTTTGCATTCGTTTTATTATATGGCTCGTTTCATATAAATAATTTTAGGGTTTGTATAAAGGTCGAAGAGTCAATCCCGATAGCCATCGGGAGTCTAAAAAGTCTCTCCACCCACAAAAATAGAAAAAAATGGATAGACGCGATTCTCAATAAAGTAATTTATGATGATTGAGCAATATTTTTTATCTTCAATGGGTAATTACAATTAGTGATGAATTATAAATTACGAATGATCATCCCGATAGTTATCGGGAACGAATGACGAGATCCATAAAGGTAAATTTACGGAGTTCTAAGCAGGAGGATATTTTTTTGTTTAACTCTTCTACCTTTTGACTTTTCAGACTTTTTCAAACAAGCCTCTCACTGCTGGGATCTCCTCCATAAAAATTGGGCCAAGATATATGACAAATTAAAATTTAGAATTATGAAACGTCCATACGTAAAACTTCCCTGCATAAGGAAACGCTAATATGGTAAGTTACATATGGCCTTAACTAAAAAATTATAAGCATATGAAACGCGTAACAGGTATAGGTGGCATCTTTTTTAAATGTCAGGATCCAAAATCGATGAAAGACTGGTATGGTAAGCATTTAGGCTTTGATACCGACGAATACGGCACCTCATTCGAATGGCGACAAGCTGATGATGCCAATAAGAAAGCCTTCTCGGTCTGGAGTCCTTTCGATTCAAGTACTAAGTATTTTGAGCCTTCGCATAAAGATTTTATGATGAACTACCGGGTGGAAAATCTGGAGTGGCTATTGGAAGAACTCAAAAAAGAGGGCATAGAAGTTTTAGATGAGATTGAAAGTCTGGAATACGGGAAGTTTGCACACATCATCGACCCTGAAGGCAACAAAATTCAGCTTTGGGAAGCCATTGACGAGGAATATGATAAGATAGTGAAAGGGAGAACGAAATGAAAAGGATAAAGGTGTAAAGGTGTAAAGGTGTAAAGGTGTAAAGATAAAAAAGTATAAAAGAGAAAGGGGCAAAGATTAAGGCTGAGTTATTGATTTTGGGTTACACCTTCGAATACGCTACCGCACGATTCCATCGTGTGGTTCATTAAAAAAAGTAGCATAAAATTATAAAACTTAGTTATGAGTCGTAATTATAAATTTCATAACGCTGAGGGCATCTATTTTGTAAGTTTTGCAGTAGTAGAATGGTTAGAAGTATTTACAAGAAGTGAATACATTGATATCATCATCGACAGTTTACATTACTGTCAAAAACAAAAGGGGATGGAAGTTTATGCTTGGTGCATAATGACGAATCACGTTCATTTAATTTTCCATAGTCAAAATAGTCAAAAGCCAGAACAACTATTAGGAGACTTTAAACGATTCACCAGTAAAGCACTTGTGACTGCAATAAAAAACAACCCTAATGAAAATAGAAAAGAACGGCTGTTAGAAGAATTTTTAAAAGCTGGAGCAATGTCATCCAATGTAAAACAGTATCAGTTTTGGAGACACGATAATAAACCAATCGAATTATGGAGTAACAAAGTATTCGATGAAAAGATAAATTATATACATAATAATCCAGTTGAGGAAGGCTTAGTTTCCTATCCTGAAGATTATGTGTATAGCAGTGCAAGAGATTATAGAGGTGATAATGGGATTTTGAAGGAAGTAATTGTAGTGATGTAGCAACCACACGATGGAATCGTGCGGCAGCGAATGTAAAGGGTAATGGTATTAAGGCTAAATTTTTGATTCGTGAATTAGTTGTCGGTTATCTGTTGTCATTCGTAATTAATTCACCCCTCAGACTTTCAAATAAATCGAGTAAAGATCGCCTTTCATCTAATTCTCTTTTTGATACTATTTCTTACGGCTAAACATGTGTATCTTAGGTACTGAAAAAACAAAACAATTCTAAACCTGAAGAAACACCCAAAATGAAGCAACTAACAATTTATTCATCCTTGTTAGCAGTTCTTCTATTGCTGCAAGCGTCCATTACTTTCGCACAAGTCAGCGAAAGCTGGACACAATTCAGAGGTCCTTCCCGCTCAGGTATCTCTATGGAAAACATTACAGACAGCCAGGCAGGCGATCCGTCACCAGAACTTATTTGGAAAAGAGATATTGGCTGTGCTTTTTCCGAAATCACTCTATCGGAAGATAAACTCTACACCCTACTCAGCGAGAAAACTGATAGTATTTCAGGCTTGGAGTTTATGGCTGCCTTCGATGCCAAAACAGGTGAGGAAATCTGGCGAAACAAAATTGATTCTATCTATATCGATAAGGATGGCTTTGGTGATGGACCAAGATCTACACCGCTTATTAGTAAGAACGCAATTTTCAGCTTTAGTAGCTATGGTAAGCTAACAGCACATTCTAAAACAGATGGGAAACAGTTGTGGCAAGTCGACTTCATTAAAGAGTTTGGCAGCACACTACCTCGCTGGGGCTTCTCTTCATCTCCTGTTTTAGTTGACGGCGTGCTTATTATGGAAGCTGGTGGTACAGAATCGAGAGCTTTTGTGGCATTCGATCCAAACACAGGCAAATTGCTTTGGGCTAAGGGCAAAGGCAATGCCTCTTATTGCTCTCCTCTTGTGGCTGAAATAGATGGTCAAACACAAATCATTTTCGCCAATCAGAAAACCTTATCATCCTACAACAGCAAAGGTGAAATGCTTTGGACTTATGCCATGAAAATGAGTGGCCCTACAGCTATGCCGACATTAGTTGACTCCAACAAGATATTTATTTGTACGGTTCGCAGCTCTGGTTTCGAAATTGTAGAAGTTAAAAACGATTCCGTAACTGAGGTGCTACAAGCTCCTACCATGAAAAACGACTACAGCTCAACACTCTATTACAAGGGTCATCTTTATGGTTTCAATGTGGCTGCTCTACAATGCATCTCTGCTGAAACTGGCGAAAAAAAATGGACAAAAAGAGGCTTTGGAAAAGGGAGTCTGATTCTAGTTGGAGACAAACTTCTTGTACTGTCAGACAAAGGCCTGTTGATTCAGGTTAAAGCCGATCCGACAGCCTACACAGAACAAAGACGCTTTCAGGCCATTAAAGGAAAATCGTGGACAGCCCCTTCCTTTGTGAATGGAAAAATCTACCTGAGAAACCAAACTGAAATGGCTTGTTACAAGTTCTATTAATTGAATAAGTTTTTATTACGATTTAAATATTCAAACAATGAATAAAAAAATATATCAACTCGTCATAATCTGTCTTTCTCTTTGTTTACCGAGCCTGCTTATGGCAGAAAATGTGGAGACAATCATCGCCAAACATATAGAGGCACATGGCGGACTTGAAAAGTGGAACAAGCTTGAAACAATGAAAATTACGGGTCAGTTTACAGCCTTTAGCATCGAAAAGGAATTTATGGCCTTCAAAACACGTTCCGGTGAATATTACGCCGATTTGCAATTGGGGAAACACCCCGTAATTGAAGCCTTCGATGGTAAAAAAGGTTGGACAATTGATCCTTGGCAAGAGATTAATTATGCTCGAAGAATCAACAAAGCTGAAGAGAATGTTTTTGCTCAGAAAGCTGAATTTACCACGCCTTTTTTCAATTACAAAGAAAAAGGTCATCAGGTGGAATTTGTAGGCAAAGAAAAACTTGAAGGTCTTGATGTTTTTGTTCTGAAGCTGACACGCTCGAATGGGAAAGTTGAGAAATGGTATTTGGATGCAAACACTTATCTGGAATACAAGTGCGAATCGAATTGGGTCGATTTTGCAACCGAAGTTCCTTGTGAAACTTTCTTCGATGATTTCAGGACTGTTGAAGGTCTCGTTTTCCCATTTTTTGTAGAGCGTACTTTTTGGCAACGAGATAGAATTATTCAGGTTGAAAACATAGAAATTAATCCTGCTTTTGATACCAAATCATTAGAAATGCCTAAGCGTGATGAAATCAAGAAACTTACCTTTTTAAAAGGAAACTGGGATGTTAAAATGGAAGTCTGGACCCGCAGAGGAACCTGGCATCCTATTGGACAAACGGTTTCAAACATTGACTTTCCGGCTACTAATATTCTGCAGGAAAAAATAAAGATTGAACGTACATTCCCTATGGATGTGACACTATCTTACACGTTTAATAAAACCAATGGAAAATATCGCATCTCTCTTTTAGATGATTTTACATCCAGCTTTGAAGTTTTCGAAGGTGATTTCTCTGATCAGGATTTTGTTTTTGATAATTCAGTAGAAAAAAAAGAGACTTTGACTCAATTCTCAATTAGTGATAGAACAGATGACGGTTTTATTCTGATGAAAAAGACATCCCGTGATCAGGGAAAGACCTGGCAACAAAGTGATAAGCTCACTTATACACAATGTAAAAAGTAGTCTGATATTAAAAAGATAAGCCATCTCAATTTTATTTGGGATGGCATTTTTTATAATTAAGAATTTCATATTTGATAATACACCCCTCTCCCCTGAAAGGGAGAATCTCTTTTTTTGGAACTTTAGAAGAAATACGGACATTGAGCGGAGTCGAAATGGGGTATTTTCAAATCATCAAACTATCCTTCCTTAAACTCTCCACTTTTCCTTCAACTCTGCTCAAGAAGCAGGAGGATAGATAATGTTATTTGACCTTTGGGCACAGATCACTTCGACTTGGCTCAGTAACCTTATTCTTTATCCTTCATTGATTCAACCTACTCCCTTAACACTCTCGACCTTAACGCCTTATTCTTTCAGACCTTAAAAATCGAAGCTGTATGATAAAAGTAGGTTTCCAAACACCGCACTCGTTTCATTCTCGTAGCCCAATCTGAATCCCAAATTCAAAGGAATAGGCAAACGCAAGACATGCATATCGGCGGTAAACTCAAGCCCTACTGAAGTGATTCTATTATCGAATTGAATTAAGCTTTCATCACTCACAAACTCGCCTTTCTCCATTCCATAATCAAAAAAGGCGCCCATTTTAACACGCTTGATATAAGCCAAACCACCCAAATTCCAATCAGGATAAGCGATAGGCAGGCGGTAATCTAAACTCAAGGTCGAGCAATCTAATCCAAATAAATTAGAAACCCCTCGTGGTGATTTAATGCTATTGCCGAAGATGGTATTCAATTCAGAACGATTCTGATAAGCCACATAAACACTTAGGCTATGATGCTTAGCAATGCCTGGAAAATAGAACTGTCCTATTCCCGACCAAACGTTTCCTGCATTGGACGCTTTAGATGGACTATTACGGTAATCGAATTGCAGAACTTGAGCCCAAGGCGATCGAAGATCTCGCTGAGAAGCTTTTATTGAATGTGAAAAAAATAGTTGGTATTCCAATTCTTCGAAGGTTCGATTTGCAATATTCAGATTATATGACTGAGGATTGAATTCAGGGCTCGTAATTCGAGTTTGGTAATCTGTAAGCTTCAAGATATTGTATGAAAATTTAGGTCTTAAAAAGGTAGCGTGCTTACCTGATGACAAATTAAAGGGTAAAGTCACCGAATTTTCCCACTCCAGTTGTTTCCATTCTGTAATAAGGGGTAAAACATTTTCTTCTTCCGTATTGATATTTTCGCGTTTCCCAAAATAAGCAAATGAGGCTTTACCATATTCTAATTTCGAATTGAAGATAGGAAAGAAGCGCTGGTAGGATAAATTCAAATAGAACTGCCCATTATCAAAGCCTTCCTCCTTTTTATAGCCTACGGTCGTAAAAAAGGTATTCAGTAGATTCTGACTTGATGCTGAAATACCAATATCCATAGTTCCCTCGTCCGGAGAAACAAATAAGGGTGCCCATGAATGAAAATTAAAGGTATGTGCCAATCGTGAATAAGGTTCAACTTGCCACTGATCTAGCATAGTCGTATCAGGCTGTAGCTTTTCACCCAACTGATCAGATAATTGCTCAGCCAAAGTGAATTCAGCCTGCTTCCCTTCTTTCTCTTTCCACATACAGCTATTTAAATCGAGCTTTACAGGTTTATAACCATCTGAGGAATAGTCAGAATAATACAAATTGTTTTCAGATTGATGATAATAAGGATCTCTGGCTCCAAAACGTGAAGATGTCAATTGTGAAATCTGTTCACTCTCCCAGTCATAAGCAAAGACATTATCAATCCCCGTGTGTGATGAAGTAAAGAATACATGCTTATCACTAACTTTAGGTTGAGAAATATTTGTTTTACCTGCTTGATACAAGTCCCTTCTTTTTTCTGTTGCAAGATCGATCTCAACTAGTTTTTTTTCACCCTTAGCTTGTACGATCAACACAAGCGTCTGATCATTCTTTGCCCATTGTGGTGTCATGAAAAACTCATGTTCTTTCGCAGCAATTCTATGGATATGCTTACCGGTATCTTCATCAATAATCAGAAGGGCACTCTCCCCTTTTGAATCCACTTCAACAGTCAGTATTTTTTTCCCATCAGTAGAAAAAACAGGTGCAAAACAATTGTTCTTTAGCTTGTATTTTCTTTTGGTTCCTGATTGAAGGTTATATGTTACCAATACAGCCTTATTAGCGTGTTGCCAACGAATGTGTGCCTGAGATTCTGACCACAACAACTTATTGTTCTTATAATCAAAGCCTGTTCTGTAGTCAAAACCGGGAACAAAGATCTCTTTTTCTTCACCATTGGCATCAAGTTTTACAAAGCTCAAAGCATCCGCCAAGCCCCTTTTCATAAGCAATAAATCAGCGTGATTATCAAGATGAGGGAAACGATAATTTGTAAAGACAGCTTTCTTATCAATCAGAGATTCTGTCTGAGTTTTTTGATTCTTAGAATCCTGAACCTGCCATTCCCATTTCAATTCTGACATGACGTCGGCATAAAGCATTAGTTTGCCATCCTTATGCGTATTCAATTCTTTGACCTCACTCCAATCAAGATTTTCAACTTTATAGTCAGCCTTCAAATAAGCGTCCTGTTTTTTCTTCATTTCCTGAAAGAAAGCCTCCCTTTTATTCATCATTCCCAGTTTGATACCAGACGAAAAGCAATTGATTTTCATAGGTACTTCGCCAATCTTTTCCAGAGTCATATTCCATAAATCATCTCCATAGTGGACACGAGATTTTCCAACCAAATAGTAGCCTAAGGTGTATCTATTGGGAACAAAATCCTTATATGACCCTAGGGCAGCTTTATCGTAAGTATAAGCACCCTTTTCAAGCAGTTGAGCTCTCAATTCCTGTTCAAACTCAGCACTTCGACCTCTTCCCGATTCACTCAAAGCCGTTTCTGCACAAACTGCATCGCCCTCCATAAACCAGGGCGGCAAATACAAACCAAGAACCAAAGCTGTTCCCTGCTGGCCTAAAAAGGCATTCATCACGCGAGTAAAACCCCGTTCAAGTTTATCGATTTGGATGATATGACGGTATTCGTGCGTTGCCAAATGATCGAGCCAAGACTGCGTATCATCATTTTGAGGAGGTGTTGCATAAAGTTCCATGCGTTTAGGTGCCCAGGCCACCAAACCATTGGAAGTTGCAGATTGGGTATGAAGGATCACAGAAAATTTCTTAGGCGTATGATTTAAATCCTTTCCTCCTTTTTGTTTCAGATCCTGAAATAAAGCAGCTAAATACCTGGCCTTAACTTCATATCCTGCTGGAAAGACAATACGAAAATCAGCCGTATTAATCTGTTTCCACTTGGTACTTGCAGGATCTTGTCCGGTACTAAAATACTGAGCAAAAGAGGCTGATGCTAGTAACATCAGCAATATATATGAGAAAATACGTTTCATATCCAATCGATAAGATTTATTAAGAAGCATAAGATACTTGCTTTTCTTTAAATGACAATACGCTCCTTATCAGACATTGGCTCTTCAGCTTGGGAATTTCAACAATTAATAAAATTAACATTTCATTAAAAATTTACACATGCTTGCATACATGACTATCAAACTGTTAACAACTCCAAGATGTCCATTGTTAACAGCATTGTTAATAATTATATTGCGATTTAAGTCAAAATTAATAATTTAAAACAAAAAAAAAGAGAGCTTCTAAGACTCTCTTTTTTTCCTGATATATGAGAATACTAATCTTCTATTTAAGCTCATATAATTGGCTTTGAAGCTCAACTTTCCTATCTACTATTCTACCTTTCTCTATTTGTTTCACACCCTCAAAACCACGTTTAAAAGTTTGTTGACTAGCAACAACCTAAACAAAGTTTCATAAACTGTAGCAATACCTATATATCAACGCATTAACGTTAGGGATAAATGTTAAACACACATAACATAACAACATTGCTCACGCACTGCTCACGTTGTAAAATTAAAAAACACCCCATTTAGAGGTGTTTTTCCGAGAATATTAAAAAAAACAATCTTATAATCCTATTAATTTATTCTACAATTCCTCCATTCTCTGTTTAATTCTATCTTTTTCTTGTTCTGCTACAGTTGTAACACAGATTCAAAAGTTTATTAAAGCATTCTAGATTTCTATCACATACATCAACATTCTGGTCAAACTTGTAAGACAATGTGTTTTATGACTATTTATGAAAGCTGCTTTTTACGCTATTTATATATGCCGAATTACTTATCTTCTAGAAATGCTTTTAAATTTTCATTGTTTTCTATCCTTTCAGGTACTTTCTATTGATTCCTTAAAATAGCCAATTTTATTCCTTTTTCTTAATTGATTTAAATAATTATATAAAATACAACATGGTGTTTTATATTTATTTAGTTAAATTTGAAATAAAATGAATATGGAAGTAGAATACCTTTTAAGCGAAGATGATTTATACATCTATCGAGATGAAATCGGACAAGTAATAAGACAACATATGCAATATGTATATGGTGAACTCCTAAGCAACAAACTTAGATATAGAGATAGAAAAGAAATAAGGGTATGGAGAGGTTATATTATTGATAATACAAATATGTTTGCAGCATGCATTCTCAAACTCAAAAAAATGATTGAGAAATATCCTTTAATTAAAGAAGATTTACAAGACAGAATAGAACAAGTACGAGAATACATGCAAGATGAAAATAAAGCAGTAGAAGACATTGATAAATGTTGGTTTATTTAATTTTTTTTCAAATACCACTACAATTTCATATAACTAAAAAACAACTAACCTCAGCTTTTGCTGGGGTTTTGTATGTTATAAAGGAATGGTATCACACAGGTAGTTAATCTAACCATTCCAACGTGCTAGTTTGCGGGCAAGTATAGACAAGCTTTGCAATTATAGTGCAAGATGAGTGCATAAACTTTAAATTTTATCATTTACAATAAGATATTACCCTCCCCATTTTTAAGAATTCTACATTCAGTAGCAAATTGTTACAACACCTATCAAAACTTACCACATTTATATTAATTCTTGTTAAACCAACAACTTGACAAACTTGACAGTCTATATATCATATTTTAATAATTATATTTATCACCTCTAAACAATAAACTATAATTATGAAAAAACTGGTTTACCTATTACTATTTTCAATTTCACTTTTTAGTTGTAGTAAAAGTTCGAATAATGAACCGAAAGATGAACAACTCTTTGATGTGAGTTTTAATGTTTCAGCATTCAAACAGGATATCACTAATATGAAGAGTTTAGAACCTCTGAGTGAAGCTATTGAAATTTTGACATATTTTGTATTCAATGAAAATGATGAATTCTTATATTATAAAGAATTTCACTATTCGAATGAGAATTTTGGAAATATAAACGACAAGTTACCAGAAGGGACTTATAATATCATCTTTTTCGGTCATAATGG
Source organism: Ancylomarina sp. YFZ004 (assembly GCF_054254355.1). NCBI lineage: Bacteria > Pseudomonadati > Bacteroidota > Bacteroidia > Marinilabiliales > Marinifilaceae > Ancylomarina > Ancylomarina sp. YFZ004. The sequence goes on along the minus strand of NZ_JBTCHQ010000006.1, from coordinate 168,547 downwards.
GTATTATATAAATGAAGATGATGATGATTTTTTCCAAGGTGATGACGAAAACCAACCAACTATAATATATGAAGATGGTTATTCTTTCAAAGATTCATTTCATAAAAAGATAACTATTAATATACCAGATGATAACATTGACATGTCAGTTTCTTTAGATAGGGTTGTTGGTAAGCTTGAAGTAGTTTTCACAGATAATATGCCTAGCGAAATAAAAAATTTGGAATATACACTTACAGGAACATATTTTGGGCTTGACCTTTATGATACTTCACCATTCCATCAAGAATCTAAGGTTGTTACTGAATATATTGGCGATGATGATAAAGGTAAGCCTAATTATAAGCTAGAACTTTATTCGTTTGTTGAAAGTTCAAATGCAATTAATTGTTCAATTACCATCAAGTGTTTTGATATAGACAATAATGTAATCGCAAGCAAGAACATTACTAATATTGATATTTTTCGAAATAAAATCACACGCTTAAGTGGAGAAATGTTTTCATCAACAAAGGATAATGAAAATAATTTCACTTTGACTGTAGATACAGATTGGTCAGAAATTATCGAGAAAGGATTCGAAAATGGTGAAGGTGGTAAAGACGAAACAGCACCTACTGTTACTTTTACTAGCCCAAGTACAAATGCTGCTTCACCTACTACGATTACAGCTGGTCAAACTATCACCTTTAGTGGTACGGTAAGTGATAATCAAACAATGAAATTAATTGCATTCAGTAATCTTGTACAGAAAACAAAGTCGGTAAGTGAATTTCTCCAAGATTTTAATGAAAAGCTAAATGCCAAGAAACCTAATTCTGCATCTGTTTTAGATAAGTCAGAATTAAATGTAGATTTCTCTATTGAAACTTTAGCAGGCTCACCTGCTGGTGAATACACTTTAACTTGCACTGTTATTGATAATTCAGATAATCCTACAACAAAGACATTTTATATCAAGGTTGAGTAGAACTAAAATACAATACTAACAATAACCATTCAAGCTTATCAATCACCTACCAAAAACATAACAACAAAGCCACTCAATATGAGTGGCTTTTATTATATTTTGAAATCACCCATACTTTCATCGAGGTTTTCTAATTGGGTAAATATTTAGAAACTTCTGACCAGAACTCTTGGAGTGACTTTTAATTTGGGTGTGGACTAGCTCATGAACAATGCAATCAAGAAATGTAAGAACGTATACGAGAACCTCTTATATGTTTTATTAAATTAACTAATAATCGCTCCTTCGTATTATCCGCCAAATTTTCCGTAAATCCTCTAATAAGACCAATAAACTCTTCCAAACCATCAATCTTATAATCAAACTCAACTGGATAATAAGCGAATCGAAGCCTTGCGATATCATCAAACATCAATATTTTAACACCATCAATTTCTCCATATTTAAATTTGCAATTCTTTTTTTCTTCTTCTACAGAATATTCTGGCTTCAACAAAATATCTAAGTGTTTTGTTTTAGATGAGACTTTCTCATAAATCAAATCTACAAGATAAAACTCCCCATTTTCTATAACCATATTAAAATTTAAACATTTACTATTAATATCAAAACCACCTTTTACCGTATGCCGAAATCGAACTTTAGCATCATTATAATCATCAACTTCCCTACCTAAACAATCAAACAAACCATCTAATTTTGAAATATAGTCAGTTATTGAATACCCTTTTAGCGAACAAGGTTCATTAGCTTTTACTTCTTTCCATTTCTTATCAATTTCTTTTTGTAATTGACCCTCATTTACTCTATCTACTTTAATCTTCATAATTTTCTTATTTTATTTATTTAAACATTTACCTACTTATATGATTTTAAAAGTGAAAAGTTTATTTTAAATTTCAGTTTTATATGAAAAAAGAGTAATTGGAATACCAATCACTCTCTAAAACAATCAAATACACTATTATTTATTTTTGAAATTCTCAAATTTTATTATCATATCTGTACAAGATGTTTCGTCACCACCCATATAAGGTATCAGCTCATCTTCAGACACACTTGTCTTTAATATTTCCAAATCGAGATTAAAGATGCATAACAACCAATCGAAATGAATTATGATGAATTCTATTTTTCCCCACAAAAATAAAAATCTAGCATCTTCAGAAAATTCTTCAACTATGGACATTGTATCATGATATTCCACATCACCAACAATAGCCTTAAAAAGAGTGTAAAGTGAATATTTAGTAACACCTAGATTCCTCAGCCTCCTTTGTATGAGTGATAAATAATCAATGGCAAAAAACTCTATAATTTGAAGCAAACTTATTGCTGTATCTTCATCATCACACTTTCCTCCCAGCCTCATAATGATATTTTCTAAATCAAGGAACATCTCTGTCCTCAACACCTCAACTATCTCATCTCGTGTCACATTCTCCAATATCCTCCTGTCAAATATTTTCTCAAGTATTGGAGTTCCCAATGTTTTATCTCCTGTTTCTATACTAAAACCAATCAAATCTTTATTCATAATATCTTTTCTCTTATATATAAATCTTACAAGTACCCATACTCGATTTTTAATAAAAAAACACGAAAAACCCACACTTTTAGTAGTGTGGGTTTTGTTCTAAATTATTATTCATTGGGAAGAATTATTTATACTTTATATTTCATTTATCACTTTAGATATTGAAGTATTTATTAAGCTTATATCTTCTCTCATCATACTTCTCTTTTATTCGCATCTTTAATGTTGCATTATCATTTTTTACAATTATTGGACTAAACTTGAAAATATCATAAAGCTGACTATCTGAGATATTAAAACAATAACCTTGGGATGATAAAATCTTAAATACATGATTAGTTGTATTTATACAGCATTGTTTCATATTAGAATCCCAATCTCTATCCATATTATCATCTAGTAAATAATTATTCAAATCAGCTAAAACATCCTTCAACAAGATGTCTATTGTAACTGTTTTCTTACTAATTGACCTACGACCATGACAACCATATTTACTCTCATATAACCTTCGCTCAATAGCTAAATCTGGTTTTAAAATGTAATTAACTTGGTATTCCTCCTCCTCATTTTTATCGTAATTTAAGTCTAATAAATTTTCATATTTCATTTCATTTATGTTGTTTTTTTATTCTAACGTGTACACTTCGTCTATATATTCTAAAGTAAAATAGAGGAAGTGTACATGTTAGATTTTAATTAAGTCTTTCAGAAAGATTAATTAATTCACTTACTCGAGTACTCACACCACAAACACTTTTTCGACACTTTTTAATATATCTTGGCATTTTAGACAAATACAAATCAACACTTCTACGCTCAACAGTCAACTCATAATCTTTAACCCCTAGATTCAGCTCTATCAACATTTTATTATTACTCTTTAAATATGACATAACTTCATCTGCATCAACACAGGCAAATACGCTCTTTTTATTTCTATGCTTGATGAATAGTTTATTCTGAATTACCATATTAATAAACTTCTCTTGCCTATTATACAACTCCAAGTCAAGCCCAGCCAGCTCAGTTCTATTAACACATGAGCCTATGTTTTGATATGATAAATTTTTAGTGATAAGCTTATATGCTGAATTTGTTGATGTAGCTTTATCCACGTCACCACCTAACTCGATTAACTCATTGTAACGCTTACATAGTAATACAAATTGACTATAATTATCTTCAATTACTTTAAAATCTTCATCACTTATACAATGTGGGTTAGATGAATGGTCTTCATTATTAAATAATGATGAAACTTCTTCATCAATATCAAATTGATTACGCTTTGTAAATTCTTTTTGCACACTATACATACTAGTAATTACGTCCCTATTAGCAATAAATATATTCTCTATTCGTTCGTCTTTGACAAATTTATCATGTTCTTCATCTTCTTTGATAAAACTCTTAAATAGCGTGAAGTAATATCCTAAAGAATAGTCAAATACATCGCTACAATTCATATAATATTGCTGAAAATATTTATTATAAGCATCAAGTTTAAACTTGTCATAATTAACAACGTAATCTCCACCATTATACTTTAATAGATATTCGTGTTTCATATAACTTCTATTGCTATTTGCCTTATGGTGTTTATTAACCCTAACACATAAGTTTTCAGCTTTATTCAATCTATCATCCTCAATGAGGTTCTGCAAACAATCATATTGTAATTCTCTATCTGATAAGCCATTTCTACCACGAGCAATAAGATAAATATTCAAACCTTTTACTTTTCTAAACCTGCATGATAGTTGATATAATTCAGAAGGTGACAAGGACTTGTCTTCCATAATTATCAAATCGTCCCATTTTTCATTATTAAAGTTTAGACCCTCTGATACATACCTAGTAACTAGATAATGGTTATCTTTCAAATATTGATTACGTAACACCTCTTTAGTTTCCTTCTTATTTTTAACTTGTCTGTTTAAATAAGAAAAATTAATATGAGGAAATGAAGCTGCAAAATTCTTACTTCTGCTCACATCATTCAGGAATATCATCTGCTTTCTATCTTTGTTAATCAACTCTTTTAGTGCTGCGGTTTGACTTTTGCGAATTATTATATTTAAGGTTTGTTTAACCTTATCCTCCTTTATCATATTAAGATAGTAATAGTCATGTTCTCCAATTAAGTAGGCTTCAGGTGTAGCACTTGTAAAGATTGTTTTAACACCTCTGAGTCTATTACTTATAATAGTATCAGAATAAAAAACCAAATTTTGAATCTCATCAATAATGACCAGCTCTACATCAGCACCATATCGCAACTTTGGGGTGCTTGATAATATTAGGACTTTATCATCTTTATTAAAGTTCTCTTTCTTATAAGTTTTACTATCATAATTAGAGACTATTTTAATGTCTTTAAATTCTTCAAGTTCTTCGATAATATATTTTTGCTGTTCTAATAAAGAATTCTTTGGTATCACAAAAGCAATTCTACTCAACCCATCCTTGAATTTATATGAGATGTATTTCTGGATTAAAGTTGTTTTTCCACTACCTGCATCACTTTTAAATACTACATTATCATGTTTATCAAATATGGTAAAAAGCTCTTCTTGTTGTTCTTCTTTACCAACAAACTCGTTATATTCAATTATTTCATCATATTCATTTTTGAAAAAATCACATTCAACTGTATCTATATCCACAGTAGGAACATAGCCATAACACTTTGAAAAGATTTGATGAAGAGGAACTACATAGTTATACCTCGTTTTATTTACATATTCTTTAAAGTTATCTAGACTAGTCTTCTCTTTCTTTCTACTATTACCACAATAATATTTCTTAAAAAGCTTATAATAACTCTTTAAATACTCTCTATCGAGGTGTTGTAAAGAAGGATATAAGTCATAGAGATAGTGACCCATAACTTCTTTAATAGCTTTTTCAAACTGCATCCATTCATCACCTCTTTCATTATGAATTTCAGTAATGTGTTTAAAGAACGCTTCAGAATATTTATTATTTAATTTTAAAACATCTTTATCATCACTATTTAAATAAGTTTTATTGCTGTTTTTATTGATTTCATTAAATACCAATTTCTCATCAAACTCCCCTCTGAGAACCTTAGCCATACTGTTGATATAGAAATGCGTACCATTGCTACTAAAAGTACCTTGTGTCAGCTTATTCCCACAGCCATCTAAGTAATCAATAGACTTATTGTCATAGAATTTGAGACCATATTTTTGTAAATACGATAAAAGAACTTTGAAATTCTGTTGATGTATACCCTCTGCTAGTAATGTGTTCACATCATCACCATCTAAATAATCCACATAGGTTTGAGACACAACAGAGAATATAGCTTTTAGTCCTGTACCACTTTGAGAATAATCAAGGTACAGACAGCATTCATCAGATTTTAATTGTTCATACACTTGTTTTAAAGCGTCATCTAACGTCTTAGCATTAGTATCCTTAAGCAATTGATTTTGAACATCAACAGCTTCTTTTTTAACATCTAAATCGAACATTATCGAGTTAGGTAAATAGAAGTATTCTTTTGATTTCCCAAGAATTCCATCTAATGATTTAATAGGATTTATCACTATTAAATTTCTCGTATTCTTATTTTCTTCACTTATATCTGACTGAATAATATAGTCTTCTAACTCTTCTAGTTTGAGAGTTTTAGTACAACTTTTATCAGTACAGTTCTTGTAATAATAAAAGTCTTGGTCTGCTCTGAACTGTTGTGTGAACAGCTCATCATTAATAATTTTGTATTGCATTCATAATTGTTATTTTTTTAGGGCAGATTTGTGAGAGCTGCTATTTTTATATATTATAAAAGGAGCCTTTTGTTTACGTTTTCATTAATTATTCTTATTAGATTTTATCTATTCATTATTATTCTTAATAGATTCTAACAATGGTCGACCATATGGTAATAAAAAAAGGCAGCTTATAAGGCTGCCTTTTTATTCACAAATTTTCCTAAAAAAATAACAAAACCAATGTCTTGTTAATCGGTATAGCATGCTTGCATTTTCAAGCAACTTATCTAAAAATATTATATAAACTATCGAGTGTGGTTTTAGTACAGTTTCGATATACTATATATTAAAATCGGGGTGTGTAGTTTATGCAATTGGTAAGTTTTTTTTAATAAAATATCAGATATAATTGTCTATGAATAATCCTAACATGTACACTTCGTCTATATATTCTAAAGTAAAATAGAGGAAGTGTACACGTTAGAGTAAATGATGAACTTAAAGAAAACAAGAATCTTAATAATATAATATTTAGAGCTTTCAAACTTTTCAAAAACATGCCACATAATGATATATAGAATTAAAGTTTTTAAGTAATTCATATTTTTTAAAATTAAAAACTAATATTAAATTATTAAAATGACCTGCTTCTAGAAGGCAGGTCTAATATTTTAAAATCCTTAATTATTATTAGAAATATTAATAAACATTCCTAAATATCCAAAGTAGATTTTAATTGGGTTTCATTAGTTTCTAGGAGAATTAGCAAATTGTGTTTATCTGTGGTCAATAGTTATATTGAATCTACCAATAAACATTATAAGAACATTATCAAAGGATTTTCATGTTGATGAAATTAACCTGTCGACTATGATAAACGAATTGAATAACAATATTAAGTATTTATATTTCATTTAGTAAATTGAAACTTTACTTGTTCAGCAAACTCATTTATAGAGTTAGATATACGTTTGATATTTCTTCTTGACGAATACCTAGATAACGCCTTGTAATTGCTGTAGATGAATGATTTAGTATATCACTCAACAAAACCAAACTAGCTTCACTCTCATTGTTATTTTGATAGACACGTCTAGAGAACGTCTTCCTTAAAGATGTTGAACTTATATTAAGCTTTTTTGATTTGAATATTTGTTTTAGTAATACGTTTATACTTTGTAATTTAAAAACGCAGCCTTTTTGGGATACGAAAATATAGTTATCACTTTTGACCCCTCTATTATTAGTAATTTCTAATAATTTTGAATATGCTTTAGTTACATTTTCATTCAGGGTTATAATTCTTTTCTTGCCAGTTTTCTGCTCATTTAACACAAGCTCACCCATCTGAATAGCTGAGTGTTTAATCGATAATAAATCGCCACCTCTTAAACCAACGTTGATGGATGCTATAATGAAAAAAGCGATTACACATTTGTTACTATCTGGTGATAATAACTTCTTGCCAACATTTAGAGCTTGGTCGAATTCTAAATAATCTGATGTTATATTCATATCTAATTCCTTTTTGATTTAAATCAAACTTACACCAAATCATCTTCAATAACCAGGCTATCAGAACGTTAATGAAGATTATTTAAAAAGAAACATGATTAAACTAATCGTATAGTCCTCATATTTAGCACCATTCGTAATAAATCTTCAATAATGTTATTATTGAAGATTTTAGGTTTTATCCAATTCCGAAGAGTTAGATGAACTAATTAAGTATGAATAGAATATTTTAAATTATTAAACACACTAAAATTCGACTTAAACAGACATGAATAAATTTTACTTCACACATATTTTAATTTAGAATCACTAAAAGAAGTGTAATTATTATTTATGTTATTAATAATTTAACTTTTCTCTAAAAAATAACACTCAGATTTTAAACAGCTTAAGCTTCAAGCTTTATTTAGATTAGTTCTTAAGAAGCTAACTTGAATAACAATTTTTAAATTATTAAAAGCTTCACAAGACACTTACTTGCAATTCATTACAAATATCCTTTACTTTACATAGCAATTAACAAAAATTTCAAAATAAAATTAGATTAACATATTATGATACAAAAAGGTTTCTTGAAATTAATAACAAGAACTTATTTCGATGCTGGGAAAATAAGTTTTGAGGAATTCAACAAAAACATTGCTGATAAAGTTAAGAAAACAGACCCATTTTGGAATCAAAGAGATATTTTTGATGATTCGCAGGTACATATCTTTATCCATGAAATTATTACAACAACCAATTTCACATTAAAAGATATTAACAATGATGCTTATTTATATGGAACAAAAGTGGTTAAAGAGAAAATTGAATGTCTCCATAATAATTATGAATATAAATATCTATTAAAACACTTAGAACCATGTGATAGAAGAAAAAATAAACTATTAAATAATTTACCTGAATTAGAATCAGAAAAATAACTTAGATATGATAGAAACAATAATTGGGTCTCTATGATTGAAGCAGATAAAGAGATTCCAAATACTACGAAAAATTGAATATTACGATTAACTTATTGCAAAAATCAATCACTAACAATCTCCTCTAGCATTCTCCTCTAGCATTCTCTCATAAATGAAAAAACCTATCAAAATAATTTTGATGGGTTTTTTTTGTACATAATTGTGGGTCGGTTATAACATATAGACACCCACTTTTACATTATTGACATCCCTCCCATCCTCAATTCCAATAGATAAATCACTCAAACAGTATTCTCACTTAATATTTTGTGAAAAAAGTCAATCTTCAGCTTCCAGAAGTAATTTATCAATCTTACTTTTAAGTCAAATTAATAACCATAACTTAATATATGAAGAGATTTAATTTATCTGGGCTAATTGCTTTGGGTGGTGCAAAAGGTATTGGAAAAACTCGATTCTTATTAAAACTAGCTAATAGTATAGCGAACAATGAGAAGGTACTTTTCCTAAGCTGGCAAGATTGTGAAGAAAACTTATCAAACATCCTTCACTCCATAGATGGAAGTATCCATCCCAATTTCGATATCAATACCTCTTTAAATTATTTAAACGTTGGTACTTTCTTAGAAATATTAAAAATCATCCAAAAGGGTAAATACACTACTATTTTCGTTGATGATATTGAAAATTTCACTCAAAATGATTATCAGGATTTCTTTTGTGATGAAAAAGACAATGCAATAGAAGCCCTTAAGTATATCGCTAATTTAATCAACACAACAATTGTTTTTGCCACAACCATTGGTTCTGAAGAAGATATTAGCATCTCGAAATTCAATTGGTCAAGAAGAATTATAAATGATTGTGACCAAATCATAGCAATTTCAAGACCTAGTCACTTTGGTTACATTGAAGATGCTGAAGGTGTATCTCTTTTGGATAACATTGAAATATCATTTCTAAAGAATAATTTACAATCATTTACTCTAAACAATAAAGAACTTAACATTTACAATAATGAAAGAAACTCTATTTAAAAAGCTATTAGACTCATTAAAAAAGGAACATACTACTGTCAAAGAAGAATATAAATACATCGGCACTGGGAATCCTTTATCTGAAATTCTAATCATTGGAAAAGAAGCAGGATTATCAATAGAAGCAGACCAATACAGATATGAAATTGTTGAAAATTTCAATTTCTGGAATAACAATGACAATTATGATGCAGAACAAATTGAAGAAAGAAGTAATTACTATAGTCCACTATATCCTTATAAAGGACAAATCTTGAGAAAGGATGATAGACAAGGGAATTGGGGAACTAGCACTACTTGGATGAATTATCAGAAGCTGTATAATTATATTTTTGACACAGAAGAAAACAATAAGATTAACTTTCACGAACAGACATTTATTACTGAAGTAAACTCTACTCCCAGTAAGAAAACGATAGATGCTAATACAAGCTCAATCGAATTCAGAAAGAAACATCTCTTAGCATCTAAGTATATTAAAAACTACCCAGTAGTTATTATATCTGGTGTAGGATATTTCAATGCTAAAAAAGAGGAAAATGAAATTGAAAAAATATTTGAGGTTACATTTAGTGAAAAAAGGTTTGCAGGAAACAAGAAGAGTCAACCGTATTGGATACATTGGAACGATGATAAAACAAAGCTTGTTATTAACACATATCAATTGAGTATTAGCATAGCAGATGATTTATTAAGAGAAGTTGCTGAAGTAATTAGACATAGTAAACTAATAAATAATCTACCCATAACTACATCCCAATATTAAATCATTATTCTATAGAATAGCTGGAGAATAAGTTAATTTCAAATTAAGTAGATAAATGAAAAATCTAAAAATTGATAACATACTACTTGCTTATAATTCAATCGAAATCAATAAGGATGATACTTATTTAAAGACTTATAATGACTTCATTGAATTTTTCGCTAGTAAACCTACAATTACAAAAAATGATTTTGTAATCGGTTCTCATTTAGTATATGGTTGGATGCCAACAATCATTAGCTTCAATTTCGATAACATCGAAAATAATGTGAAATATTTAAATGATGTAAAAAATGGTAAACTATTATCCGAGTCTGAATTAGAGTCACTTAAAAAAGCAGTAAATAACTCCATTGTTGGAGTTTCAAAATTATTACATTTTATCTCTCCTGAAAATTATGCAATCTGGGATAGTAGAATACATCGGTTTGTAACTGGTAAAAAATCAAGCTATGGTGTCAACACTATAAGCTCATTTATGAAATATCAAGCTGGTCTTCGTGAGTTGGCAAAACATCCTATTACAATCACACTCCAGTCTAACATTCAAAAAATTATCGGTTATAACATCTCAAAACTTAGAACCCTTGAAATGGTTATGTTTGAATTCGATAAAAATGGTGGTTCGTAAACTATAGTAAATGTTATTATTGATTTACTTAAATCTTATGAGGAAACAACAACCAAATCACATGACAATATGAATTTCAATGATATTAAAGGATTAGAAGAACATGGTTTTAGAGGTTTTAAGACAATAGAAGAATTGTGGGACAATAGAAGTTCAATCCCGAAAGAAAAAGGTGTATATCTTGTTATTGACCCAAATTATAAAAACACCGAATATATACCTACAGGCGTTGGAGGATTTTTTAAAGGTAAAAATCCAAACGTATCAATAAGCGAACTTAAGTGCAATTTCGTACCTAATTCATTAGTAGTTTACATTGGGAAAGCTGGGAGTCTAACAGGGAAAGCAACATTAAATTCAAGGCTTGGGCAGTATTTAAGATTTGGTCAAACAAAAAATGTTGGTCATTGGGGTGGAAGATACATCTGGCAAATTAAAAATCATTCAGACCTAATTTTTTGTTGGAAAACTATACCTACCGAAGAACCCCGAGAAATTGAAAAACTATTACTAGAGCAATATGCTACATCTTTTAATAAAAGACCATTTGCCAATCTAACAGGATGAGACAATAGCATTAGTTCATATTAACTTCAATAGTTGAACTATATTCAAGTTTAGGCATAGATTAAATCATAAGTGCCTAATAATCACCAATAAAAAAAGTTCAACTCTTATACAAAGTTGAACTTTTTCATCATTAGGATTCTATTTCCTTTAAAATGTAAATTGAATTTCAACTCATACTTGATTTAAAACTATTTATTCTTTCTATATCCTCTTCTGTAAATTTAGTCCATAGTCCAGCATTTTTAGAATATTTCTCATCCTCAATAGTTTGTCCGTATCTATCCTCCATAAAAGCAATCAAATCAAATACTGAACTACAATCATTTAATGAATTATCTGTAACAGCTAAATTATCATACTCCATGAATAGACTTTGGGGATATTTCCGATACATTGATTCTGATTCTACATCCATAACACCAACAACAAATTCGCCAATATTACCACATTTCATTATCGTTGCTCTGCTTTCATTTTTCATATTAGCAAGCTCTGCTATTAATTGTGATACCACTATTTTATTTCCTTCTAATAATTTTATCACACCAATTATGAAAGGTATTGTCAAACCATTATGGATGTAGTTCATTTTTTCAAAAAACTGAATCAAACTACTCCAATTATATGTAATCTTTTTATTCATCTCTATTATTTACCTCAAGTGGTTATTTATATAAAACCTTAATATTTTAAAACGTCTCCTACCAATACACCAGCCATAAAATTAGCACTTCCTTCCAAATATTTCAATTATGGATTTGACTGGCTAGATTCTACTCTTTTAGTTATATAATTTGTTTGTTTTCTATATGAAAAAACAAATAATACCAATAATACCACTATTAAAAAAGTTGAACCATAATCTCTAAAAAAAGACATGCTAGACAAAAAAGACTCGTACACCTTTACCAACATTAACAGAAGAAGTAATGAGCTTAGTGTTCTGTACATATTATTTATCTCTGAAAATAAATCAATCTTCGAATCAACCTTTGACGCAGAAACAAATTTATTGTAGCTAGAAAATTTCAGGAACTTAATCCATTTTAGAAATGGTTCAATAAACAAGGAACCTATTCTACTAATAATAAGACCAATAAAATAATATAGAAACGAGCCTGTTATTACGTCCTTTTGAATTAAATCATATTCACTTACTTTGCTTAATATTACTACAAAAACGACTCCTGGGAATAAGTAATTAAAAATATTATATGATGATAACTTATCTAATAGTTCTTTCATTCTAGCGGTGATTAATTAAAAAACAAAAGGTAAATATTTTTCTTTAGATAATATGGAAATAAAAGTTGGTATTGGATATCTATCATTCAAAGGTTTTAGTTCTTCAACAGCAGCCATATCAACACCACTTAAAGAATCAAGCCCCATTGGATGAGTATGCCATTCACCAATATAGCCTATCATCCCTCCCGTCAATTCTTTGATGTGTTTAACTTGTTCGGGCAAATTATGAATCCCTCTAAAAAAATAAACAGAAGAATGTTTACTATCAGGTGGTGCCATTATTGTATCAAAAACATGTATTGTCTTTGTTTTATAGTTACAAATTCCAATAAAAATCCCACCAGTTTCGTTCCGTTTAAATCTTTTTGCTTCTAATTTCATTCTAACCAAAACAGAACCTATGATTCGAATTTCCCAGCCTGAATTGTTACAACATTTATAAACATCTAATGGGGGAAGTAAGATATTATCCGAATTAATATCAATACCGTTCTCTGATATATAAGATGTATTTATAAATCCATTTTCTTTGATTTTTTTTCGTTCAAATTCATGATTCAATATTTTTGAAAAGATAGATGCATGGAACGACATTGAATCATTTGCCATTATAACAGTAGGAGAATTACATCCAATCCCAATATCAACAATATCATAATCATTTCCTTCTTTTTTCTTATTTTCCTCTATCAGCCATTCTGATATAATGTCACTTTTTATACCTATAAAATATACATAGTTGACTAAATCATCTAACCTAGGATTCTGATTATGCCCTTCAATATACAGAAAGCCTAATTTTCCTTTGTAGGCAACCTCTGCCCTAGCTCTATTAGGAATACTATCAAGTTCACTGTTTACAAGCCAATTCTGTACATTTAAAGATGCACTTGTATCAATCAGCCATTTATATCCTTCTAGAAGATGTTTATCGTAGTTGAAGATACTACCTTCATGAAATTCAAGTGAACCACCACCTAGGAAAGCTTTTATTTTTTCAATAACTGCTTTAGCTTTATTCTGACCTGAGCTTTCCATGAACAAATCATGTCTAACTACATTATGAGGACTAAAACTATCATTATCTATAGCTTTTAAGTTAAAATTCCCACTTCTGGCATAATGAAACAATAGTTTTGAACCTAAAGCACCAGCACCAATAAAAACAGTTTTCTCCTGATTATTACTTACACTTAATTTTTGAGCTAAATTGCTACTTATTGGTTCACGATGAGATTGAAAGAATACTTTAGTTTCAGCTATAATTGAATTTTCAACAATTGATTCTTTGGTTACATTTATTATAAAATGAAAAAACTCAATATCAGATTCAAAACCAATCAATTTTCTTGGTCTTTTTAATCCAATCACAATCGGAATGTATGATGTTAGATTATTTAGAAATAGATTGCTTTTAATATATTCATTAAGAGGTTCTTTAATAGAAATTGAATATTGCTCTGCAAATTCCTCTAGTTCTCCATAAGTTTTAGGTAATGAAGTTGAGTAAGTACCGATTGGTTCCATAATATTGCTCCAAACTAGTAACCCAAATAGAGGTAAATCAATATCATTATTCTTGACCTTAATAGCTTCTAAGTTAATTCTCTTAATTAAATCATAAAATCCAGTTAAGTTAGCTGAATTAATATCGAAGTCAATTTGCTCAAAAGAAGGGTTTCCTGCATTTTTCAATTTTGTTGATAAAAGCAAATAACAGAATGGATATTCCTTCAAATGTCTGTTATTATTGAAAATATGGTGATATAATTTTAAATGTTTATAAATAGAATAACCACAATACCCCTCTAATCTAACAGGTTCAAATTCATCTGCATCTTCCGATAGTAGCCCATTGGCTGCCTTTGAAAGCCACTGTTTCGCTACAAATATTAAATCACTAATTCTTCTATTTGCAAACCATTCATCTAAATTCTCTCTTACTAAGCATAAAGTTGGAGGTTCACCAATTGTTACAGCATATAAATGAGATAAATTTTCAGCGGGGAAATCCTTTCTATCAGATTTAATCCTTGGAGAAGTTGTAGGGTAATTTCGGATATTAAAGGATATTAATATTTGCTCGAAATTCCTGACATCAATATTTTCATGTGTTCCCTTTGATGGTATATTGACCTCAATCTTTACGGGAATTACAATATTAAAATCATTAAAACTTAAAATTTCAAGTTCCTCAACACCTAACATTTGCTCAATTTCACGAATTGCTTCCTGTATAGCATGAGGTAGTTCCTCTGAATATTTTTTTAATTCTGTACTATATAGCATCGTTTCCATTTTTCACAACTGTACTAGCTGCGCCTACAGCCCCACCTGACGTAATTGCAACTTTTGCCTTTTCTGTTGATTTAGTCACACCATTGTTAGTAACAATAAATTCAATAGGTTCAGGGGATTTTTCTTTAGGTATAACAGCTAATTCGAAAAAGTCATCTTTTGAACTTAAAGCCTTTATATATTCATCCTTAGCTGGTTTATGAGGTGGGTTTGGTTTTTCTTTTACAATCTTTTTACTTGAACTAATTATCTTCCCATTAAGTTCTTTATAATCATTTATCAGTTTTAGAGAGTAATCTTTGGGGGTTTGGTTCTCCTTTATATCATAGGATACATTATTAAAGAATGTCCAAGAACAATGGTGAGGAGCAAGAAATAAATCCCATTTTAAATATTTCTCATTATCATTGTTTTCAGAAATTTCAATAATCTTTTGCCATATATAGTGGTCAGAATCTCCTCCAAAAAGGGCATAAGTAAGATGGTCGGCATCTGTGTCTTTGTCTTTGAATCGTGCCTGAACTACAATACTTGATGAGTTTCTATCAGCAGTTGCTCTACTCTTTATTAAATCTTTCTTAAAAGGAGCATGAATAAAAAATGAAAAATTGGTATACGTTTTATCATTTATAGTATTGATTTCATCTCCTGGAACATAAGTAGTTACGTTCTCAAGCTTTTTATCTTCATCATATCCGATTAATCTCAATCTATTTCCTCTATTATCTTTCTCTGAACCAGTTAACCTCTTCCTCCTATTTACTTCGTTCCTAATTGCATTTGCATCATTTGATTGTTCTGTAGTAAATAACATTGAGGTTACCCAAATTTCATCAACTATTATCTCTTCATTCTTTCGATTGGTTTCAGAATATTTTGTTGGGTCGCCTGTATAAAAATTCTTCTTAAACCCACGACAATGGTCTTCGTCTGGATGAGAAAGAACAAATAGGTCTAAATAAGGATTATTGTTTCTTTTTTGGATGCTTTTAACTAAGTCTTCTTTTACATTGTAAATATCATTGTCGTTTATATCCTTGTCACCTTCACGAATATTACAATCTATCAATATAGTAGTATTATCTTTTACTGTAATTAAAGACATATCCCCGTTATTAACAGGGTAATATTTAATCTTATTATTTGCCATAATATTTTGATTTAAATTAATAATTACATCAGCAAAATTGATTTACAATCACTTATATGAACCTGCAAAATAGTTTACAACAACAAGTTTGTGACTACTCATCTAATATCATTATAAGAACATTGCATTCAAGGCTTATAAAGAAAACAACATCACCTAATCAATATATCGTAATTATAATGAATCATAAATTTACAATTAAGAACAATATTACTATGCAATCATAATAAAAATACAAGAACCACTTGGAATATAGAACTAATCTAAACAAGGTGTAAAGTATAATCCTTGTAGACAAATAAAACCTTGTCCTAGGAATATATTCTCAAGCAGAATTAAATTGTAGATAATTATTACAAAATAATTGGTGAAACTAAAATCTTCTATACTTACTCCATTGATGTATTGTATAAAAAAGCCTCACCAAAAAATGGTAAGGCTTAAATATATTTTATTAATAAGCTATCTTTTTGTTGGAAACCTACACCTACCGAAGACCCCAGAGAAATTGAAAAACTATTACTTAAGCATTATATTACATCTTTTAATAAAAGACCTTTTGCTAATTTGACAGGATGAGACTTGGGTAATAATAATGTGTCGGTATAGATATTAAATCCCACAACTTTTCGCCCATATAACTAGAAGACAAATAAAAAAACCTACAACAAAGTATCCATAAATGTGATTGTATGGGTCAGGTCTATTTTCATCCTCATTTCTATTTTCTTGCTCATCTTCGTAATACATAGTAATATGTCATTTAAAATTATGATATAATTAGATTCTATTCTTAATCTTATGCAAGTGAGTTATTTGTTAGTCAACATAAATTCTAAAGTAATTTTACTATTCCAGAGGAAGGTTTATTCGAATAAAAACGAACAACATAGAATCTAATTTTAATTAATATTTAACTCTTCAGAAATCGTATTAACAAAACTCTTTGTATCGTCTAATAATTTATCAATCTGAGAATCATCAATTTCGACTTCTATCCCTTCTTTATTCTTCCCATTCCTATGAACTAAATGATGACGAATAAAAACATGATGCTTCATTTCTTCAATAGAAGGAAATTCTATATCAAAAGTCTTTTCAAACATATTTCTAACCGACCAAAGGTTATGAAATATTGTATCTAGTATTGTTTTTTTAACAGTAGATTCAAGCTCATTTTGTTGTTTAAAAATATCTCTAAGCTCAAATTTCCTTGTTCTATAATCAGGATGAGTTTCAACAAATGACTGAAAATACTGATGGTCATTAAAAATCAGTTTCAAGAAAACCTCAGATAAATAACTCTCCATTGCCCCAATAATACTAATGAAAATTTGACGATTAAGAATCTTTTTCAGTTTATCTCCATTAGCCTGAAGCTGACTTAGCTCCTTTAGATTATCAAGCTCCTTATTAAAAGACATATGGGTAAAACGACTTTCAGTAATTACATCAAACTGGTCATTTATATAATCATACCCTGCATTATATTCCCAAGACTCTATTCTTACGTGATAATCATCATCAAGTCTATCAATCTTTGAAAGTATTTCAGCTGGAGAGTTCTTATCAAACTCTATATAATAGTAATAAATTAAACCATCTTCACTTTCATCAGTTTCTATATTCCAATCTAATTCAATTAAATCTTCGTAACTAATCCCCAAAATCTTTGCTAGATGCCTATCTTCAGCTGTTTCTTGAAGTTCCATCATATATTCTTTTACCCTACCCATCTTCGTGAAATAATGATTAATTATTTTTCTTTAAATATTTCGTAAATCCCAACCCTAATATCAATTTTGCTCAACAAGTTTAATTCCATTCAACAAATCAATTGCAGATTCAAAATCAAAATATCTTTCTTTTATAATCTCGCATTGATACTTTATTGGTAAGTATGCACCCCACTTAGAAAATCCAAGTAGAGATTCATTCTTTTCCAGCTCTATCTCTAAATAGCTATTGATTTTGGAATAAACTTCATTGATATTTTTAACTAATCCTTTGAAGTCAGATAAATTTATTAAAAGTTCAAGAGAACTAGAATGGTCATCAAGAGATACTTCATGCCCAGTTAGACTCATTAAAAAACTCAGGCTTTTATTAATTTTTGTTCCTGTGAAAGTATAAAGAATCAATTTATTCTCTTTAACTATTATTGGACGGTCAAATTCAAAATTATTTATTTGATATCCTTTAAAATCATGTCTTAGTTCTTCAATTATGGACTTACTATTATCATCAAGTTCAGAATAGTATTCATTATTTTTTAAAACTCTTAACATCTCCTCTCTTATTCTAGGATGAATACTACCAGCACCACCGAAGAACTTTGGTTTCTTTCCATCTCTTGCTGGTATTACGATAATTTTATCTCCTTCAAAATCAATATCCTTAATTTTCCATATTTTTGCAGCAAGCAATATATTTTCATCAACTTTTACTTGCGGTGAAAATGGTATATCTCCAATCTTCTTTCCAGAATGAATCACTTTAAAGTTTGGTTCTGTCTTGAACACACTGTAAAACTCTCTTGAATTAACAATATTTTCTCCTTCTATGCCAAGTATAACCTCCCGTTGAATCACCTCTAGATAATCAGACTTAATTGCTTCTTCAATAATTGAATTAATCTCCTGTTCATCTATCAATTTAAAAGCAAAATTGATTTTAAGCCTGTTTAATAATTCATTTCTAGAACAACCTGATAATTGCTTTACAATTGAAAGTAATTGATGTAACAAGATATCAAACGGTTTAGCAGCTGTCTTAATAGGTTCTAAAAACTCTGACTTATATAAAAGCCAACATGCTAACGACTGCAATAAACTCCATTTATCTGTGGCGTAAATATTAACAATACTACTCTCACCTTCCCTACGCCCACTTCGCCCTATTCTTTGGACTAATGATGCAACAGAATGCGTTGAATCAATTTGAACAATTTTATCTACTGTACCAATATCTATACCAAGCTCCAGTGTTGATGTACATGATATACAAAAATTGAATCGCTCATTATTCTTAGCAAAATGCTCGATACTTTCCCTAATTTCTTTATCTACTGACGAATGATGTGAGTAATAAAATTTGTGTCCATTTACCTTATCCGAAATTTTCCGAAGCTTTACAGCAACCTCCTCCGTTCTACCTCTACTATTAGGAAAAACAAGAACTTTATTTGAACGGGTCTCAATGTATAGGTCTTTTAAAAAATCTAGAGATAATTCAGATGTACTATTTTTAAAAAATTTAAATTTCGCTTCGGTTTCCTTCTTAGTTCTATCTAATAAAACTTTAGTATCAACAATATCACCTGTTAACCTTTTAGCCTCAATATAGTTATCATCACCAATAGTAGCAGATAAACCGATTATTGATATTTTTAATTTATTTACCTGCTGAATTCTTGATAGCAAGGACATTAATTGAATCCCCCTATCAACACCCAAAAACGAATGAATTTCATCAATTACAATATATTTCAAGTTTCCAAACAGAACCGAAACATTATACGGAGCATTAACAAACATCGCCTCTAGCGATTCTGGAGTAATTAAAACAACACCATTCGGGTCTTTAATTAAACCCGTTTTTAAAGATTTCTTTGCTTCACCATGCCATTTGGTTACCTTAATCTCAAGGTCTCTACACAAATCTTCCACCCTATAAAACTGGTCGTTGATTAATGCTATCAATGGTGATATATACAGAACCTGAACTCCTATTTGGTTAAAATCAGTCTTAGAAAGTATTGGTAAAAATGCTGCCTCAGTTTTTCCTGAAGCAGTTCTTGAAGCTAGTATATAGTTATTGTCAGATGATATAATTTTCGAGATTGCAGCAGCTTGAATTGGTCGTAATGATTCCCAACGTTTATCTCGGATGTATTTCCTTATTGGTTCAGATAATAGTTTATAGGACATTATAGCTCTTCTATTGAATTAAGTATACTCTCCTCAGGTCTTTCATCAGAAATTTGAATATCCGATATTAAATCAGCTTTATTAACCTCTGGGTTCTGTCGTAAAATGCTTAGAATATTTAAGAAATCTCTAATAACATCACGTGGTGTTAAAAACTCATCAGCACCTGGTTTATTAAACATTTCCTCCATAAACGATTGAATATCTTCTTTATTAATATTCACAACAGTGGCAAAATTTAATTCAAAAATTTCCTTCAACTTATTAAGCAAAACAAATATCTCACTATGAGTAAGGGGTTTAAGCTTAATAACAGGCTGAGCAAAATCACGATACTCTATCGTTTCAAACTTATTTGTTTCAAGTCTTGTTTTCAAAGCATCATAACTAAACAACCCTCTTCTCTCGTTTTCAAGAAATTCTCTAGTTCCAGCAAAATTTATAAATAGATTTGATACTTTCCCTTGAAAACAATCATTATAAATGGTTAAAATTTTTTCGTAATTTTTAGCTCTGGCTGTCGAAGTTGAAATTTTATAAAGATTAATTGCTTCATCAAGATTTATCATGAAACCACTATATCCCATGCTTACGAATAATCGACTGAAGTTCTTAAGCATGTTATAATAATTTAAATCATTAATGATTTCTCGGACTCCTAAATCTTGACGTGCTTCAGTTTTTGTCCTATACTCACCTTTTAGCCATTTCAGTGCATTACGTCTAAGATGCTCATCATCTTTTATGTACCCCTCGTAATATTTTATTACCACTACTCCAAAATCAAAACCTCCAGTATCAGTAACTTCATTTACAGTCTCCATAATATTTTCCTGAATAAGATTAAAGTAACACTCATCTCTTATCTCAGTGATTGGAATATTATTTAGCTGTGCTGTTTTAGTTACGACTTGCTCAATCCATTTATCAAGCAAAGTTGGCAAAGCTCCACCTTCAGGTTTAGTTTGAATTGCTACATTATCCATAATGGCACTATACAAAGCAACAGCCTTTCCATCATTCGAGTACAACCTATTATCTGGTGTAAAATCAGCATTTGCTACTACAAACTTTTGCTTTGTTGCAACTGTATTTAATAAATGAAGCATAAAAGATTTTCCTGAACCAAATTCACCAATCCAAAATTTGACCATACTATGACCATTTTTCACATCATCCAGAGCCGAAGTAAAAGCTTCAATTTCAAGCTTTCTTCCCACGGTTATATGTTGTACTCCAATTCTTGGAACAACCCCACCTGATAAAGAATTAATAATTGCTGTTGACTCCTTTGCTTTTAATTTTAATGCCATATCTAATTTTATTACAATGCTATTTCTTTGAAATAAGATGCCTCAATTATATAATTTTCATCGTCTTCCTCTATCAATACTTCTCCATCTAAACACTCTTCACAAGCTTCATTAATACTATCAATAAGTTGATTTTTAAACATTCCGTTTTCTGAAGCAAATTTATCAACTTCATCCTGATGAATTTCAAATGAATTCGCAACAATATTTCGTACTAATTGCTCCTGCACCTTATCCACAGATATCTCTGGGATAAATATTGAGTTAGCAATACCAGTATGTGGGACTAGTTTACTCTCTACATCAGGCAATTTATTTTCTACTACGACATCTTCTTCCTCACTCTCTAAATATTCATTCAACAGCTCAACCGTACCATCATGTTTCCGTTCTACATCAATTATTTCAGACTTATCTAGTATAATTTTCTTCCTTTTCTGAATATATATTTTGGCTATTTCATCTAAAGCTAATTGTAAATCATTTGTAGAAATCAAACTAGAAATAATCTTCTTAAAATCATTAAATTGTTCCTCTGTATTAAATAATATTTTTTGAACTGACTTAGTTAATTCCTTACTATCAACTTTTTTAGATTTTAAATCATAGTAAATATATTTAGCGTAGTATCTTAAAGATTCTACTTTATCAAACTTTGCAATAAATTTTGATGCATCAAAGAAAATATTCTCTATGTTCGGATTCTCTTGATTAGCCTCCTCTAGTGTTATTATTGCGTTTACAAATTGTTCTTGTTTTTCTTTCTTAAAATCATCTTTCAAAACGGTGAACTCAATTTTCCAGCGATTCACATTTTGTGCATTTAAAGCTATTTGAGTATCTAAGTCAGGTTCATTTAACCCTTGAATTTTATCGGCTATTAAATCCTGTATAAGGTTACCAATCGTCTCATCTATATATGATGTTGATTTAGTATATGGATGATACTTTTCAAATGACAATTTTCTTTTATGACCATAATTTTCTCTAACCAGATTCTCTATAGCTTTATAGTAAGCAATAAAAATTACTTCGTGAAATCGTTTAATTGCCCAATATGGTTTTTGACCTTTATAATAGTCACTAAATGTCAGGTTCTCTATGTCGCATACTTTGTCGAATATTTTGTCTAATTCCAAATCAATATCAGAACCAATGCCTGAAAGCTGTATGTTTAATTCTTTGAAAACTGCCAAATAAACATTTATAACGACTATAGCGCAGCCCTCAATCGAAGTAAAAACATTTGATGGATTATAAAACTTATTTAATAAATCAATTTCTTGTTTTGTTAGTCCAAGCTTTTCTTTAAACTGATTTCCCAATTTATATAAATCAGGGTTGTAGTCAGAATAACCATTTTCAAACTGAAAGTTTGGTTCTTGTAAGTTGTTTAACAATTCCTCTGAATAAGAATCTGTTCTTTTTCTTAACAAATCCTGCAATGATATTAAAGAATAGCTCTTCGTTTTGGGACAAATCTGTCCTAAGAATTTGAATTGTTCTTCAAGTAATTTTATATCCTGATGATTTTCAAACTCCCTTAACAAATCAAAATAAAGAATAAATCCATAGTTAGTATATCCCTGAATATCTACATATATATAATTAAGGAATTGGTTCTTTAGATAAAAGAAAAAAATCTTCTGAGATTTAGAGGCTGATTTGATTTCATTATAAGAATATACATAAGTCGGTTCCCAATATGGAGGTTCTAAAGCAACTTCATTATTATGATTTGACTTCTCAACAGTCAAATCATAATCTACCATATTAACATCAATGATGGATGAATCAACAGACTCACTCTTATTAGCTGGTAAATCCACCTGCACATCAGAATATAATTTCTTAGAAGAGGATTCACTCACAACAGATTGGATGTTCTTTTTATTTATTGTTTTTGAATCTTGTTTAACTTCCTGTTGAGTATAGTGCTTTTCAATAATATTTGGTTTTATTTTCTGTTTTTTAGTTTCTTCAAATTCCATCTTATTACGAAACTTACCTAGGTTATACTTATTATTAAAAACAACCTCACTCATTAGAGAAAATTTGAAAGTTTCAAACAGTCCAATAATTAAAGGAATAAAAGTCCAGCAAAAAAGAATTGAGAAAACACCTTGAGATTTTTGTCCTAAATAAAATCGTTGAAACCCCAAAAAACCAAAAAAGAGAGAAAGGAATGACGTAAATGACTTGCTCCTATATTTATTCCCACGGACAGTTAAACCAACTGTGCTTACTGCAAAAAAAACAATCCAAAACAATAATGATGGAAAGGTATCACTCTCTTCGGTTTTCGTGATTTCATCAATCTTAATTACTTCTAAATATTGCTTGGAAGAGTAACCTATTTTATCTTTCTTTTGAATCTTTACCCAATCAGAATTAATGACCTCAATTAATTTCACAGTATCACCTTTAGTAAGGACTTCTATAGATTTAAATGAAGAACCTGCTCCACTTCTCATATTTAGTTCAGAAGTTGTAACGTAATGGTCAGAAGCCTGAGCATTAATTGAATTTACTGTGAACACAAAGAATAATACAAGCTTAATACTACCACTGAATGATGGTAATACCATATCAGAAAATTTATTTTTTAAACAACTCATGAAGAATATAAAAAAGGTGGTGTTTATAATTCATTATTCAATCTTGGAGGATGATACTCATCGTCTTAATTGACAATAAAATTAATTATTCCAAAATACAAAGTCATAACAATAATAGAAAATAACACATAGATTCATTATAAATAATTCCATGTAAGATTCATAAATTAAACAGCATGAGAATAAACGAAGATAACTTTCAAGCATTAAAGTCATTATTCGGAACTCAATGGTAAAACCTCAAGCTATTTCGTGGCTTCAGAAGGGTTAATTTAATTATATATTTCAACCAATTATAATTCATATCTGAAAACGCAAAGAATCCCGAATTTATCTTTACAGGTGTGGGAGGATTCTTTAAAGCTAAAAATCCCAATGTGTCAATTATAGTGGCACACAATGGAGCGATTTATCCACAAACCCTCTCAGATTCCATATAAGGATTTCTAAGAGGGTTTTTATATTGGTAGTTTGTCAGTTGTGCAAATACACCTATAAAGTTGTAAGAGCAGGTCTTATAACATGTGAAATTGATTCTCCCCCCATATCAGAAATATAATTCTCAGTGGTTTGAAGCGATTGGTGACCCATTGCCGACTTGAGAGCATAAATATCAATTGGAGTGCCTGTCTCTTCTGCACTGAGCATCAACAACATAGCGAACGTATGACGAGCTTCATGGGGCTTTGAGTATGGAATATTATGTATTTTACAAGTCTTTTTTAATGAATCACCATACGCATTACTCCAATTATTTCTTAAGCTCATTTTCTTTTTTTCTGTAGCTGTTTCATATTCATCTGTAGCATGACCTGTTAGATATCTATCCTTACTCTTATCCTTATCAGCACGTTTAACCTGTCTGATAAATAGACTCTTAGCAAATTTAATCTTTTCAGTTTCATCAAGCGATATTAAAGCTCCTGTTTCTTCTAATTTTATATCATTATTAAACGTAAAACTTCTTCGGAATTCGTCATTACCCTGTATCTCGTACATTATTCTCAAATTATTGAATGATATATCATCTTTCCAAACTTCTTTGCTTATACCACCTGCTAACCATCCAAGGATAGCATTATCAAACTTTTTATAATATTCGATTTGTAAATCTTTATCCAAAAAATAAATAAGATACTTGTAACTTGCATCATTCAAATCCCATTGCATCGTTGTGTCCCTATTCTTCAACATGGTATAAGTACATTCTACATCATTTCGTTTTATCTTCTTAAATAAATCTTGCTCTTCATCTATACAAACATCAGTGTAAGAAAATTTACTCTTAAAATTACTAAGCTTCATCAGTGCCAAATCTGAATTCCTGATGCCTAAAAAGCTTATACTAAGCATATAACGAGCCATAAAAAGATAATTCTTCTTATTTATTTTCCTTGCCCAATTAATATTAAACAAAACTTCTTTATAATAATCTAGGTACTTATTATATTGAGGGTTCTTTTTAGGTGTTTCACCCAAATTCTTAGCAAATTTTATTTCAATATCCATCTTCTTCTTAACATTCACCCATTTAATAAAACCTAAGAATGAAAAGAAATAAGAATGAATGGTATTGACACTGTATTTTTTACCTACTTTATTTTTATCAGATAAAAATTCATGGAATTCAGTTATAAAATCTCTGTCAATTTTGTTAATATTAGTTACAACATCATCAAGGTATTTTAGAACAAAATGATAAACATATGTGTTAGTGGTGAAGCAAGAATAAGTAAACTTTTCTTTTTTATATTTTAAATATTGTTCATAATAATTTTGGATAGTATTATTCTTGTTTGTTAAATTTGATAATTTAGATACATCAATTTCACCACCCTTCATCAAACGAGCTTCTTCTTCCTCAAAAGCAATTTGAATTTTCTTATAATCTTTACAACTTCGTTTAACATCTTTATTAGCATTACTCCATTGATTTTTCGTAATAGAAAATCCTAGATTGATGTAGGTAAGTTTTTTATTATTATCTACGATTCTAATCTTAAGTGGGTACTTTTTTATTTTATCTTTAGAAGCTATTTCTCTGCTCCACATTATTAAACTAATTTTAGCCATAATTACAAGAATGAAAGTGTTAATATCCCTGTTGATAATGTTAACATTAATTGTTAACAAAAACAATTTCCTGTTAATTTTTTGACCTAAGATTAATAATTTACAATTTGGTTAATTATGATAATACTTTAACGCTCAGCATCTTCCGCAATACAATCAAAAATAATATATTTTAAATTTTTAACAATTCATTAATGTGCAATCCCAAAACAATGTCGTATGTTTGCGTCATTAAACATTGTGAGTATGAAAAAACTAAATCTTTTTAATGATGAGCAGCAAGCCCTGGCCAATTTAGCTAAAGCGCTGTCGCATCCAGCACGAATTGCCATCTTGCAATATCTAGCATCTTGCAACACCTGTATTTCAGGTGATATATCTGACCACCTGCCCCTTAGCCGGACAACCGTTTCACAACATTTAAAGGAATTGAAAGCCATAGGGCTAATAAAAGGTGAAGTTGAAGGTTTAAAGATGAGGTATTGCCTCGATAAGCTTGCTATAGAAAGTCTGGGTTCAACATTCAATGCTTTCTTTGGAGCGATTCAACCTCAAAACGAAGAATGTTGTTAAAACTCAAAAACAATCAAATTTTAAATACAGATAGATGAAAGTACTTATTTTATGCACTGGCAACTCTTGCCGTAGCCAAATGGGTGAAGCCATTTTAAGAGATATCAACCCAGAACTAACGGTCGTTTCGGCTGGAACCAAAATTGCCAATGAAGTACATCCTAAAGCCGTTAAGGCGATGGCCGAGATTGGTATAGACATCAGTGACTTGAGACCTAAAATGGTTGATGTATTCCTTGAGGAAGGTGTTGACTTTTTAATTTCAGTTTGTGGTGGAGCAAAAGATGCATGTCCTGCCTTTACAGGACCCGTTGGGAAACGCTTACACATTGGTTTCGACGATCCTGCATACGCTCCAGGTAACGAAGAAGAAGTTATGAATGTTTTCAGAAGAGTTCGAGATGAAATTCGTCGTGATTTTGCCAAGTTTAACGAAGAATATATCATTAATAAATAAAAAGTCGAAGAGTCAAAAATTGATAATTGACAACAGACAAGCCTTAACCAAAATTTAACCACATAAATATAATGGGAAGCTTAACTAAAAAATTATCATTCCTGGATAGGTATTTAACCCTCTGGATTTTTGTCGCCATGGCCGTTGGGGTTGCATCGGGATTCTTATTTCCTAACATCGCCAATTTCTGGAATTCAATGTCCTACGGAAGTACCAATATTCCGATTGCAATTGGCTTGATCATCATGATGTATCCCCCACTTGCAAAAGTAAAATATGAGGAGTTGAAAGATGTTTTTAAAAACCGAAAAATCCTTCTTCTATCTTTAGTTCAAAATTGGGTTCTGGGACCTACTTTGATGTTTGGTCTGGCTATTCTATTTCTAAGAGATTACCCTGAGTATATGACAGGTCTTATTCTAATTGGCTTGGCACGATGTATTGCCATGGTAATTGTATGGAATGATTTGGCTAAAGGCGATACGGAATACGCTGCAGGCCTGGTAGCCTTCAACAGTATCTTTCAGGTCTTTTTCTTTTCCATCTATGCCTATGTTTTCATCACCTTACTACCCCAATATTTTGGTTTAGAAGGCTCTGTTGTCAACATTACAATGAGTGAAGTAGCCGAATCTGTATTCATCTACCTCGGAATTCCTTTTCTGGCGGGTATGCTGACACGTTACCTGCTTTTAAAGAGAAAGAGCAAGCAATGGTATCAGGAAAAGTTTATTCCTAAGATTAGTCCACTAACTCTAGTGGCACTTTTATTTACCATTTTTGTAATGTTTTCACTTAAGGGTGAGCATATTGTCCAACTGCCTTTCGATGTGGTTAGAATCGCCATCCCCTTACTGATCTATTTTGTGATCATGTTCCTGGTTTCATTCTTTATGGGGAAAAAGATGAATGCTGGCTATGCTAAAACAGCGACTCTATCGTTCACAGCTGCCAGTAACAATTTCGAATTAGCCATTGCGGTTGCCATTGCAGTCTTTGGTATCGATTCAGGCGTTGCCTTTGCTGCCGTTATTGGTCCCTTGGTTGAAGTGCCTGTTTTGATTGCCCTTGTCAACTTATCACTACGCTTTAAGAAGAAATATTTCGGAGATAAAGCTCCTGAAGTGAAGTGTGCAAATGATATAAACTAGAATAGCATATTACTTATTTTATTGAACGTTTACTTACAACTAAACCAAGATTAATATGCTTAAAGCCATCCTGCAAAGGGTGGCTTTTTTTCTTTCATTTGATTATTAAAAATCTGAAATCGTCATTTCTTAAACTACTTTAATTTTAATGATCCGATAATTGCAGAGATTTGTAATAGTAAGAAAAAGAGAGGTAGCAGTCGTATCTGCTATAAAGAGTTAAACGTACTTACTCTCATATTTAATAAAACTATTAAAATAAAATTATACAGATGAAAAAAATTGCAGGAATCTCAACCAGTAGCAGTTCTAAATCAATCAACAGGGAACTATTATCAAATGCATTAAATCAGATTGATCAGAGCAATACAAGCGTAATAGACTTAAATCAGAACTTACCTATTTATAGTATCGATATTGAAGAGCAACACGGGATTCCGAATGAAATTCAGGAATTGTTTACTAAACTACAATCCTATGATGCTTATATCATTGCTATTCCAGAGCATAATGGATCAATAACTGCCCTATTCAAAAACACACTGGATTGGCTATCACGAATTGATCAAAACATCTTTGGAAAGAAGGATATCTTATTACTCAGTACTTCTCCAGGACCCAATGGAGGGAAATATGCCATTGCTCATGTAAAAATCTTTATTCCTTTTTTAGGTGGCAATGTGGTTTCTGACTTTAGTTTAGGGAGTTTTTACGATAACTACCAAAACGAAACCATTACAGACAAACAAATGAATTTAGAATATACAGAAGCCTTAAATCATTTTAGAACCGTTTTAGTTTAAACAGATAGGGCTGTTGAAAACAAATTTCCAACAGCCCTATTCAATATATAATAGCCTATAGCTTAATCTTCAACTTGCTTACTATCATCATTAGAAACATCTTCGAAAGCAACGGCCTCTGAGTCTTCAACTTTTTTACCCAAGTAAGTTGGTAGTTCCATTCCCGCCATTTTGAAAAGCTCTTCCATTGGAGGTATAGATCCCATCATTCCTTGCATAAAGTTAGCGGTAGATGTCTTACCATCTTTTCCGCCACCATTTTCCCAAACAGTTACCTTATCGATCTTGATATTCTTAATAGCGTCAACCTGAGTTTTAACCAATTCTGGTAATTTATCAGCAATCATTAACATGACAGCATCCTTAGCATCGCTACCTGCAGCGTTCACAATTTTATCGAAACCTTCAGCTTGCTTACTCAAAATCTCATAGATACCTTTCGCTTCAGCTTCCATTTTCATGAAAATTGCATCAGCCTCACCTTTAGCATGACGACGAGTTTGCTCGGCAATCGCCTCAGCAGCAATTTCAATTTTCTGCTTATCAATTTCAGCAGGAATCACAATATCGGCAGTTTGAGATGCCTTATCACGAGTCGCACGGGCATCTTCAGCATTTTGCTCTGCAGCATAGGCCTCTTCTAGAGCACGCGCCTGAGTTACTTTCTCAGCAGCAGAAGCTAAACGCTCAGCTTCAGCTTCCCTCTCTCTTCTGATTGCATCAGAGTTGGCAATGGTAATTTTAGCGGTATTCTCACCCTCAACAGCACTCGCATCAGCTTTAGCAACCTTTACACGTTGATCCTGATGTGCATTTGCCGCACCAATAGAACCATCACGATTCTTCTCAGCTACAGATTGCTTGGCATCATTTATCGCCTTAGCAGCAGCTTCCTTACCCAATGCTTCAATATAACCTGACTCATCGTTGATGTCAGTGACATTCACATTGATCAGTTTCAAACCAATCTTTTTCAGTTCAGCTTCCACGTTAGAAGAAACTGCAGCCAAAAACTTATCACGGTTACAGTTGATCTCTTCAATATCCATAGTAGCCACAACCAAACGCAACTGTCCAAAAATGATATCTTTGGCCAAATTACTAATATTCTCTTGTGATAAACCCAATAAACGTTCAGCGGCATTGGTCATAACGCCCGATTCAGTTGAGACACCGACAGTAAAACGAGATGGAACATCCACACGAATATTCTGCTTACTTAGGGCATTGGTCAGATTGATTTCAATGGAAATAGGCGTTAAGTCAAGAAATGAATAATCTTGAATAATTGGCCAGATAAAGGCCGCACCCCCATGAATACACTTAGCCGAACGCGATTCGGTCTCTACACCCTTACCAACTTTACCATAAACGACTAAAATTCGGTCAGAAGGACATCTCTTATATCGCTTAATTAGCGAAACAATTAAGATGAAAATAAACAATGCCACAGCGGCAAACAAAAATAAAATATACTCTCCCATTTTTTATTATTATAATTTAGTGATTAAACACTTGGTTTAACGATTAATATTTGATCATTTAAAACATCGACTACCTCAACCAGTGCACCAGTAGTAATATCCTGATCGGAGTCGGTATAAGCATCCAAAGTTTGAAGCCCTTGAACTTGAATTTGTACTTGTCCCATGCCAGCTCTTTTTGCAGGAATCGGAAGATAAACCGTCCCTGATTTGCCTATGGCATTTTTCAATCTCAGACTGCCATCTTCTGTCAATTTACCCATAAAATACATGATCGAAGCCATAATTAGCATCATGATCAATCCGGCAAGTGTGGCTATCAATGTCGACACAAGTGGGCTCAGATTTGAACCGACACAAATAATTCCAGTCCATCCGAAAATGGTGAAAAATGCCACGAGATTCTTTAATGAAAAGAATTGGAAATCGATTCCCGTATCCCCTTCCACAGAAATATCCGCGTCGCCTTCGGCACTCATACCATCGACATCACCACCTACAAAACTGGAGATTAGTTGTAGAATAAATAAAACCGAAAAGATGATGGCAATTCCCCAGAAAAATTGTTCAATTAAGCTCAACGAAGCCCAATCATTTAGAATAAATAGCGTCATAGTTATATAGTTTAGGGTTATGAAAGTAATTATAATTATTGATAACCAAACAAAATTAATACTTCCTTATGTAAATTTTAGTTGTACTTTATGTCTCTCAGGTTTTTATTAGCCTTTGCAAGGATAAAAATGTAATTCACAAATCTGAATTTTGAATTGAATTTAAAAAGAAGAGTCTTAAAAAGTTTGCCTGCAAGCCCAAGAATGTCTCATAAGCTAAAAGAAAATGGCACAGTAATTGTGTAGGATAAATCTCAAAACACAAATAAAATATTGGAAATTTATAAGCACGACGCAACCAATCTGTAGTTTTGGTATCATAATAAGAATTAACTAAAAACATATAAGCATGAAACGAGCCATTAGCAAGTCTTTCCAAACAAAAAAGTACGGCTTTAGCCCTCTTGAGTTTGCGAAACATGACTATTTAGGCGACTTCCATGTGACAATTTAAAATTAAATTATAGACACATGAAACAATTTATTCTATTGGGCTTTGCCCTTTTAATCACACAATTCTCTTCCGCACAGTCAGGAACAAAGAATTTTATAGATCAGAATTATATTGAAGTGAATGGTAATGCCAAGATGGAAATTGTTCCTGATGAGATTTACCTAAATATCAACCTAAGTGAACGCGATACAAAAAATAAGGAAAGCGTTGATCAGTTGGAAAAAAAAATGTTTAAGACTTTAAAGCAAATTGGTCTAGACCTTGAAAAACAGGTTTCTGTTCAAGATTTCACCAGTAACTTTAAAACTTACTTTCTAAAGAAAAAAGACATCATGAAATCGAAAGATTTTCAAGTGATTGTACACGATACAAAAACGCTTTCGAGCTTATTTTCTTCTTTGGAAAAAATTGGCATATCGAATATTCAAATCGAAAAGGTTGATCATTCAAAAATTGAAGAATTCAAACTTGAAGTTAAGGTAAAAGCGATTAAGGATGCTAAAACCAAAGCAAAAGCTTTAACAGCAGCACTAGATCAAGAAATTGGGAAAGCCATTTATATTAACGAAGGCTCATATAATATGTACAACTCTCGACCACAAGAAAAAAGAATGATGATAAGAGGTATGGCTGACATGGCAATGGAGGATGCAGCTCCACAAATCGAATTTCAGAAAATTGAATTAGAAAACAGAATTATGGTTCGTTTTAGCCTGAAATAAAAAAAACAAAAATTGATAGATGCATGAACCACTCCGAAAAAGTGGCATATATAAAATAGCTAAGCCCTCGCCTAATTTAAGGTGAGGGCTTTTGGTATGACATAAAACGCGTTTGCTGTTCATAATATTTGCGTTTATCAAAATTATCAACTTAACTGATTTGACAGTAGGAACAAAAATCTATTATTCATAATTTCGCCGCCTTAATTATCATACTTATCTCGTATTATGATAATACTAGATAGTCATCTTAAAAACTAAGCAAATTGAAAAAAATATTATTGGTATTCGTATTGGCTATTACAATGTTTACTGCATGTAATAAAGCATATGATGACTCAGCATTAACTGAGCGTATTGAAAACCTGGAAGGCGCGATGGCTGAATTAATTAATAATATGACTATTAAGCTAGAGGTTTTACAAGATCAAATTACAGATTTAGAGTCTTTACGAGCTAAACTTGACGAATTAGAACAATTAAAAGTTAAAATTGCTGAATTAGAAAAATTAAAAGATAAAGTTGCTGAGTTGGAAGCTTTACAAGCTAAAATTGCTGAATTGGAAAAATTAACAGATAAAGTTACTGAATTAGAAGTTTTACGAGCTAAAGTTGTTGAATTAGAAAAATTAAAAGACAAAGTAGCTGAATTGGAAGCTTTACAAACTAAAGTTGCTGAATTAGAATCAACTATTGAATCTTTATCATCACTTAGTACTAAGATCTTAGCTATTGAAACTAAGTTGGCAGAGTTGATTGATATGAATGCTGCAATTACAGAAGATGCAGATCAATCTAATGAAACTATTGAAGCATTACAAGACTTAATCGAAGACTTGAAAATACAGTTAACTGAACTAAAGAAGAATGTCTATGTTGGGCCTAATAAGTTTATCGGTAAAAGGTATTATAAGATCACCACTAATCCTGAACTAAACTTAGAAAGCATCTATAATAGCTACAGCAAGCAAATTGATGCTGATGCAATTAGATTTACAGAAAATGTTTTCATAAAAAGTTCTGGAGAGGAGTATTCATATATTTTCTTGGCGGATGATATGTTCTTACTTAGTAATGATAATGCAAAGTTAATAACTATCTCTACCATATTTGACTATTTAGTCGTTTTCACATCAGGTGAGCAGAAAAATACCACAGTATATGTATTAGCTGAGGATTTAGAACGTTTTGAGACAGACAGATTAGCTTATTTAGCAGCTTTACCTGCATTTAAAGAGTCAACGATATCTACTGATGTTAATATGAATACTACTTTGACAAGTGGCGGTAAGCTTTATTGTAAACAATTTATCATTGAAAATAATTCTGGGAGATTAATAAAAATAACTAATATAGAAATAAAAGACACCCATACAAATACAGTCGTGCCAATAGAAAAAAATGATTTCCCATCTACTCTAGGAACAGGAAATAAGCAAACATACACATTATCTAAAAGTAATGATTTTGATAGATATAAGTATAGTATAAATTGGACGTATGAAGTAGATGGTCATACATATACTTCATACAGTAATTAATTTAAGTAAAGGCTGGTTAAACTAGTTCATTTATATAGATAGTCTGTAGGACACTTTCCCGCAAACTGTGTAAGTTAAATATGAATCTATATCAAGAAACTTACAAGCCTTTTCTATTCTTGAAAATTATTATCGTTTTTAGGGAGTTCTTTTATAGTTCTAAAAAGAATGA
Organism: Ancylomarina sp. YFZ004; assembly: GCF_054254355.1. Taxonomy (NCBI): domain Bacteria; kingdom Pseudomonadati; phylum Bacteroidota; class Bacteroidia; order Marinilabiliales; family Marinifilaceae; genus Ancylomarina; species Ancylomarina sp. YFZ004. Next base: position 134,249 of record NZ_JBTCHQ010000006.1, on the reverse strand, counting down.
TGATTAGAGACATGCCCAGCATGGCAATGGAAGATGCAGCTCCACAAATCGAATTCCAGAAAATTGAATTAGAAAATAGATTCATGGTTCGTTTTGTCCTTAAAAAAAAAATCAGGAATTGATAGACGCATAAACCACTCCTAAAAAGTGGGATATATAAAAATAGATAAGCCCTCGCCTAATTTAAGGTGGGGGCTTTTGGTATGTAATCTAGTCATTTTGATTGTTCATAACAATTACGTTTGCTGAACTTGACAGATTTGACAGTAGGAATGGAAATGTAAAATTCATAATTTAGTCATTGTAATTATTATCTATATCCTAATTAATCATATTAAAATCAAACAAATTGAAAAAAATATTATTCCTTTTAAGCACAATTGTATTATTAGCTTCATGTTCAAAAGACAAAGATGCTGAAGTAAAGCCAGAGATAAAGTTAAACAAAGTTAGTTTTACAACTAATACATTATCTAGTAATATAACAGAAACAAAATCTGGCGTAGTATTACCAATCTATGAATATTTATTATTTAAAAAAGATGGTACATTTGTTAAAACAATTCAGTTTACTACAGCAATAGCTGATGAATTACCAGCAGGTGACTATACTGTCACATTAATAGGACATGACTTGACAGATAGAGCAGCAATGAGTGTAGGTAATGAATATATTAATTGTTCTTGGGAAATGAATGGAGCGCAGGCTTCAAGCACAGGATTCTTCAAAGGTAAAGTTGACTTCACGATAACTGATAATTTAATAAATACTGTAACTGTTGATTTAAAGCGTATATCTTCTGCAATAGCTTATAATTTTACAGATATAGAAGGAACTAGAGCCTTATGTATTGAAATTCAAAATATGCCTACTACATATTGGATGGGAACACGTGCTGCTGATGGTGCAGCTGTTTACAATAGTTTCCCATCATCAAATAAAACATCACAACTATTAGTACCCAATATAGTAAATGATGCACCTTATTTAGCAACAGTTAAAGTTTCAGTGTATAATGCAGAATCAAATACTATTATAAAAATAAGAACAATAAATGATGTACCACTAGCTCCTAATTGTACAACAACTATTTCAGGTGAGATATTAAAAGATGAGACAACAACTAAAAACACTCCATTCAACATAACGCTAGATGAAACTTGGGAAAATCCTATTACAGTGAATTTTTAAATTCAAGTAAAGCTCAAATATTTAGATACTTTCCTTCAAACAATCTCAGCAAAAAACACATAGGGGAGTAATCATACTCCTCTATGCATTTATATTCTTGCTAAAACTTTGTATTCCTTTCTTTAGGGTGTCAATTTCAGTAACATTGTACTTCATCAATGTACTGAGATAATATATTGAGAGATAAGAAAACACATATATAGTAAGTAATCGAAGGATATTTAAAAACGATAGTTGGTAATCAACTATCGTTTTTTATTTTTGTGGTGTTTTAAATCAATAGATCATTAAAATCATTAATAGTCCAAGCCATTATTAATGATACGTGAAACTGATATCAATTGTGAGAGTGTTAAATGAACTATTGAAAAATTTAATTTCCCCCTATGAAAAAGATACTATCTTATATTACTACACCCTTATTTTATTTCCTATTCATCCTTGCTTTGGTTATCTTTCATCCTATTCAAGTGATTTGCAAAACACTTTTCGGATATCAGGCTCATAAAGTATCAGTTGACATTCTAAACTATATTCTCATGCGCTTGGTATGGGTTATTGGTTTTAGAGTAAAATTCACCAATAAAGCTAAATTACCTACTGATCGTCCAATTATTGTGGTTTCGAATCATCAAGGAGCATATGATATTCCTCCTATTGCTTGGCTGTTCAGAAAACACCATCCTAAGTTTATATCTAAAATTGAATTAGCTAAAAACATACCAAGTATTTCTTATAATCTTCGTCATTCTGGCGCAGCCTTAATTATGAGGAAGAATAGAGCTCAAGCTTTAGGAGAAATTCGTAAATTGGGTAAACTCATTTTTGAAAAAAACTATTGTGCTTGTGTTTTTGCAGAAGGAACTCGAAGTAAAACTGGCACAATTAGACAATTTAAATCAGGTGGTCTTGCTACTTTATTGGAAGAAGCGCCTAATTCGCTGATTGTTCCTTTCGTAGTTGATGGTAATTATAAAATTGAGCGCAAGGGTTCCTTTCCTCTTTCATTCGGAGAAAAAGGAAGCTATTCTATTTTAGAAGCCATTGAACCCAAAGATTACACAGCTGATGAACTATGCTTAAAAATTGAAAATTTGATTCGTATCGAGTTGGGACAATAATAGATAAATCATATGGCAGAAAAAACAGCATTAGTGATTGAAGGCGGTGCCATGCGTGGCATCTTTTCTGCTGGTATTATGGACCAATTTCTTGAAGATGCTTTCAATCCCTTTGATATGGTTATTGGTGTTTCTGCAGGATCGATAAATGCAGCAGCATATCTTGCCGACCATATGGGGCGGAATTTTGAGGTATATACTAAATACTCGCTACATCCTGATTATATTAGTCTTCGGAATTTTCTTAAAGGCAATCACTACATCGACCTTGATTGGCTTTGGGATGTCACAGAAAAGGACCTTCCCATAAATACAGATCTACTTTTTGAGAAAAATATCGATTTTGAAATTGGCTTCACTCGAAATGACAATGGCGAAGCTTTCTTTCTTAATCCAAATGCCCAAAACCTAAGTCACTACTTAAAAGCCTCCTGTACTATTCCTCTTTTCTATCGGAATTTTCTAAAAATTGAAGGACATGTTGTATCTGACGGTGGTGTTGCTGCACCTATTCCAGTTGAGCGAGCTTACGAAAAAGGAGCAACACGTATCATGGTTTTACGATCTCGTCCAGAATCATACAGAATGAACAATGGACTGGAATTCAAAATGGCAAACTTCATCTTTTCAAAACACAAGGGACTCCTAAAAGCCATTAAAAATCGCTACAAGGTCTATAATCAATCTATCGATTTCATTCACAATCCCCCCAAAGGTGTCGAGATTATTGAAATATGTCCTCCCGATTATTTCAAAACCAATCGATTTACGCAGGACTATCAAATATTGCTTGATGATTATAAAACGGGGAAAGAAATGGGAAAAATTGCCATTGAGAAATACAAAGAGCTAAACTCAAAATCAGTTTAGAATAGAGCATAAAAAAAGCCTTCCAAATGGAAGGCTTTTTTCAATATTCTTAAAAGCTGATTAAAATCTTCTTTCTTTGATTCTAGCTTTCTTACCAGTAAGAGCACGTAAATAGTAAATTCTAGCTCTACGTACACGACCTCTTTTGTTCACTTCAATCTTATCGATTAATGGAGAAAACATTGGGATGATTCTCTCAACACCAACGTTACCAGACATTTTACGAATAGTAAAAGTTTTAGTTGTACCAGTACCTTTAACCTGAATAACAACACCTCTAAAGATCTGAATTCTTTCTTTAGCACCCTCTTTAATCTTGTAAGAAACACTAATTGTGTCACCTGCTCCAAAAACAGGAAGCTCAACGTTAACAGCAAAAGCTTGCTCAGCAACTTTAATTAAATCCATCGTAATGATTTTTTTTTAGATTCACGAACGCAATATAAACATATAACTATCTTGATGCCAGAGATTACGCACGAATTAGCCGCAAATGTAAGAATTATTTCTCAATCCACAAGCAGAATATTTATGCAAATAAGGAGAAATCATAAAAAAAGCCCGAATCGTAATTCGGACTTAAATATTTTTGAATTGAAGTTCTATTGTAAAACTTCTTTCTGATTATTTGAAAAATACTTCATAAACTGAGCTCTTTCGTACATAGCTGAATCTTCAACCTGACCATAACTCAATTTACCTCTGAATTCATCAACAGTTTTAAATTCCTTCTTCTCCATCCACTTTGTGATATCAGCTAAGATATCAGTCACTCTATCAAAACCATTTTCATAGATTGTAGAACAAAGTTGAACTGTTTTAGCACCAGCTAACAATTGCTTAATGGCCGCTTCCCCATCGTGAATTCCTGTAGATGCAGAAATATCGATACCGCGAATTTTATCACTAATCATTCCAACAAAACGCAAGGATTTACGAATATCAGCAGGAGAACTTAATACTTCCGCAGAAGTCATTTCCATCTTATCGATATCAATATCTGGTTCGTAAAAACGGTTAAACAAGACTAATGCATCTGCTCCATCGGCATTTAAACGATTAGCAACTGCCATCATATTCGTAAAGTAGATTCCTAATTTCATTGCAATAGGAATATTCACTTGTTTCTTCACAGCCGAAAATACATCGTAATAAAGCTTTTCGTATGCTTCTGAAGATTTATTCTTATCATTAGGTACAATGAAAACATTCAACTCGATAGCATCAGCTCCGGCTTTCTCGATTTCCTTTGCAAAAGAGGTCCAATCTTTAGATGAGACACAGTTTATACTAGCAATTACAGGAATAGAAACAGCTTTTTTAGCCTCACGAATTAGCTCAAGATAATTCGAAATTGAATTGCCTTTCACATAATTCACAATATAATCTTCAGCTTCAGGATAAGCTGTATTCTTAGGGTCAGACGAAATTAGATGAGACGCTTCATTTGTGATTTGCTCCTCGAATAGAGACTTCAAAACAACAGCGCCAGCACCTTTTTCTTCTAATATTTTAATTTTACGAACAGAGTTGGTTAAACCAGAACTGCTAACTACAACGGGATTTTTTAAAGTCAATCCCATATAGGTGGTTTCAAGATTTATCATGCTAGTATTCTTTGATTTTATTTTGACTGAAACAAATATAATTAATTAGAGGAATCAATTAACATTTAAAGTAACTTATTAATAATTCAAGAGACTTATTTGCTTTGACTATTAATCGTCTATTACTTTATAAAAAAACTATCGGGAACCGAAAATAGAACTTCCTACCCGAACCATTGTACTTCCCTCTTCAATTGCCAACTCATAATCGCCCGACATCCCCATAGAGATCTCAGCAAAGTCGGTATTATCCTGAAAAAATCCTGATTTTAAAACATCATAATTCCCCTTAAGCTGCTTAAACTCAGCTCGAACTTGATCTTGATTATCCGTAAAAGTTGCCATACCCATAACACCAACAATATTAATCCCTTCAAGGCTCTTAAATTCATCAGAATTCAACATTTCCTTCGCTTCAGTTAAATCATAACCAAATTTACTTTCTTCCTGTGCGATGTGAAATTGTAATAAACAATTGATAACACGATTGTGTTTCAAAGCCTGCTTATTAATTTCCTGCAAAAGTTTCATACTATCCACAGCGTGAATAAGCTGAACAAAACCTGCAATATATTTGACCTTATTCGTCTGAAGATGACCAATAAAATGCCATTCAATATCCCCTGGAAGTGCTTCGAATTTCTGTTTTAATTCTTGAGGTTTATTCTCCCCAAAAATCTTATAGCCACCCTCATAAGCTTCAATAATATCTTCTTGAGGTTTGGTTTTAGAAACAGCAATTAGCTTAACGTTTTCAGGTATACTTTTTAATACCTTATCTATATTTTGTGAAATACTCATCAGTTATATTTTAAAAATCCTTTCCAAAATTACAATTTTAGAAAGGATATCGAAACTTAGTTAAGAATAATTAGAATTTCATTTATCCATAACTGGATAGAATTTATTTAATAAAAGTAGAATCCATGTATAAAGGATAGAAACGCCCTACTTCTTTCCGTCAGTCAGAATAAATCCAACACCATGTACATTCTCAATTTTAATTGCAGAATCTGGCCTCAAATGCTTTCTTAATTTGGTAATGAACACATCCAGACTACGTCCCATAAAATAATCATTTTCACCCCAAACCTTCAGTAGAATTTCTTCTCTTTTAACCAGCGAATTTCGGCTATTACAAAGTAATATCAAGACGTCGGCCTCTTTCTTTGTAATACGTGTAAGTTCTCCGTTAAATGAAAGTTCAAGATTTGAATGATCAAAATCAAACATCCCGATCTTACATTTACAATCTGTTTCTTCAATAAGTTTAAAGGAACGTTTTAGAATGGCATTAATCCGTCTTACTAACTCATCCTCATCAAAGGGTTTTGTTATATAATCATCTCCTCCTAAATCGAACCCATTCAATTTATCTTCCTTAAGAGACTTAGCAGTCAGAAATATAATCGGAATATCCTCGTTCTTTTTTCTAATCTTTTTAGCCAAAGTAAAACCATCCATCAATGGCATCATGACATCTAAGATACAAAGATTAAAATGACCAGAAGTATAAGAAGAAAGTCCTTCAACACCATCTTTTGCAAGCGTCACATCAAAACCTTCCATTCCAAGGAAATCTTTCATTAACATACCCAAACTCGGGTCATCTTCAACCAGAAGAATTTTTGGTGATTTTCCAGTACTCATATATTTAGCTTAAAGGTAATACTACTGTAAATGTACTACCAATATTCTTCTTACTCCAAACTTTAATACTGCCTTTGTGGGCATCAATAATCATCTTACAATACGATAAACCAATACCAAAGCCCTTTACGTTGTGAATATCACCAGTATGAGCTCTGTAATAACGATCGAAAATATATTTTTGTTCATCTCTTGTCATTCCAATACCTTGATCACTTATTGAAATGCAGAGTTCATTATTCCTGGTTTCTGTACTTATTTTAATTTTTGGTTGATCAGAGGAATATTTAAGAGCATTATCAATCAAATTTTTGAAAACATTCTGTAATAAATCTTCATCAACATTCACCTTATCATGAGTCGCTTTTAGATCAAATTCGATAGTTCCCTTTTTCTCTTTAAGTTGAATATCTAAACAAGAGGCACATTCTGATAATAATGAATGTATTGAAAGCTCGTCAGCATTTAACTTCAATTCCCCTCGTTCAATGCAAGCTAATTTTAATAACTGCTCAACTTGTTGACGTAGTCTGTTATTCTCAGTATAAATAATATCAGAATAATGAGATACATTTTTAGGTTCGGAAAGAACTTTCTCTCTCTTTAGCATGCCACAGGCAAGAGCAATACTTGCCATAGGAGTTTTAAATTCGTGAGCTATATTATTAATCAAATCAGTTGTTCTACCCAATATTTTTTTATCTCTGAGTAGTGATAAAACAGTGATTCCGAATAGAGAAAATAAAATAATAATGGCAACTAATGATGCAATAAACATAGTACCCATACTGTCGAGTATATTTTTTTCACGTTTATCGAAATAAACATTTAACATGGCCTTATCATCACTTAAAGCCTGCTGCATACTATAATAAAAACATCGACTTCTGGCTTGTTTATCAGCTTTTGAAAGAACTTCAATGGTATAATTTGAGTTAATTTGATGCTGCTTAAACTTATTCTCAATAATTAAATTTAAACGCTTGATCTCAGATTTTAATCTGGCACTATCCGTCTTAGATTTGAGTTTTTTCATACATTCACTCATCTCATAGCAGGACTGCTGATCTTCCATGAATTCGCTTACCGATTCGTGCAAAGCCAGTCCCACCAAATGTCTAAATTGTTCTTCATTTAATTTACGAGCTTTATTAATCCACTGAACTTGAATCATTAAAAGAATGATCAGAACTAAAATTGATACACCAATAAATATTTGTGATTTATATCGAGTCATATATGTTATACAGGTTTTTATTTAAAATGCTTGAGAGTAATAATAAAAAAACAAGAAATCACTTATATTTTTAATCTATCTAAAGCTCTTTTACTCATGTTAATTACAGTTCAAAAATAAGCTTTATTTATTAATAGTTTGAACCGTTAACAATTCATTAACAGAAGACTCTTTCATCTTTTTATTATCTTTAGACAACATTTTGAACTAGAAACGTATTTTTAAACATTTAATTTAATAGTTATGAAAAAATTAGTATTCGGACTTCTGTTTGTTTTCTCAATGAGTTTAGTAAGTGTAGCAGCTAACCAAGTTATTACTGCTGATTCAGATATCACTATAACTCAGGAACAAGATCAGAAAAAAGACACAAAGAAAACTGCTAAGAAAGCATGTTGCACAAAAGATGTAAAAAAAGCTTGTTCAAAAGCTGATAAGAAAGCTTGCTCTAAAACAGATAAGAAAGCATGTTGTTCAAAAACTGCTAAAAAAGAGTGTTCTAAGGCTGATGCTAAAAAAGCTTGTTGCACAAAAGAAGTGAAAAAAGCTTGTAAAGCTGATTGCACAAAAACTTGTTGTACAAAAGAAGCTAAGAAATAAGCTTGAAAAATTACAAAAAAAAAAGTGCTTATCGATCGATAAGCACTTTTTTTATATCTGAAAAACAAAAGAGAATTAACACCCTCCTGCGGCACGTTTCTTTTTCTTTCTTCTCTTAATAACTGGCTTAGAAGAACTCTTCTTAGTTGAATTTGTACTGCTAATAGCACCACCACCTAAAGCCATGCTTGCTCCTTTACGGAAATCATACTTAGCAATTTCATCATCAGGACTCGTTGATGCTGGTGCTTTAGGATCCATGATTGTTTCCGCCCAGTAGTTAAGTCCACCTTGCATCACATAATTATTTTCAAAACCCAACTGACGTGTAATCATCCAAGCCTCGTTTGATTTTAAATTTCCATTCGAATAGAAAACATTCATTTTCACATCCTGATCCAAGACATCAGCCCAATCATCTGATAAAATATCAGTTAAAGGAATGTTAATGGCATTTGGTAAATGAAATTTTTCAAATTCATTCTGAGCTCTCACATCAATTAATTGAAATGATGGATCTTTTTGTACGAGCATATCAGCAATTTCGTCAGTACTCATAAACTGAGCACCTTCCTGAGCTTCTACAAGTAACTCCGATGCGGTTAACTTATAAACCTTTGTTGTATTTTCGGGTACAGCCGCAATGATTAATCCTAAAGGAAGAAAAACAGCTGCTAATTTTAATCTTATATTCATGATAGTAGAATTACAAATTTTAAATTACGAATTACGAATTTATTACAAAATCATAATTCGTAATTCCTAATTGATTTTAATACTCTTCTCTTGGGAATTTCTTTTCAGCCCAATCGCCAACCCAAAACATACCAAAAGCAGCCGCAATCATACCTAAAGAGAAAAGGCCTCTTGGTAAGTTAAAAAATTCATTAATGGTAGGCGTTCCCATAAACTCAGCTTTATAAAGCTCTTCGAACAATGGATACCCTTCGGTAAAAGCAAGGATTCCTAAAAATAAGCCACCGATAAAAGCTAAAGCATCAAGCTTACCAATTGAAATAGCACAGAAAGCTGTTCCTGGGCAAAAACCACCCATAATAAAACCAACACCCATGATAACACCGCCAACTATTGCAGAATGAAGGTAAGTCGGGTTAATATAAATAAGGCTTAAATCTACCCATCCAAACAGGCTCCCGAATAACATGCCTAACAATGCGGTAATTGCAGCCGTAAAGAATACTTTCAATACAGTTGTGTCGTAGCCATAAAACATACCAGCCAATTTTCTGCTAGATGAAAAGCCACTTGATTCTAATACAAATCCGAAACCAATACCTATTAAGAAGGCTAAGAACAAATTGGTGTCTGGAGAAATTATTTCATTTACAATTAATGGTCCCATAATATTTTTAATTTTTTAGATTTTAGAATTGAGTTTTTATGACTCAAAACTTAAACACTTGAAAAAATAGTTTTTAAATCCAGTTTTTACGGAAGAAATACGCTAAGCCGAAGGCCGTTCCGAAAATACAAGCCATTGTAATAAATCCACCTAGGGATAAAACGGCCATTCCACTTAAAGCAGAACCAGAGGTACAACCTCGTCCTAACTGGGAACCAAATCCAAAAAAGGCACCACCTAAAAGAGCAAAAATCAATCTTCTCTTAGATGAAATTTTAGGAGAATGTTCAACCTTAAATTTTAATCTTTTAGCGAATGTTCCTGATAAGAATCCACCAACTAAAACACCAAAAACCTGAAAAACCAACCATGATTTCATTGGGTTCTCATGAGTTTCGTTATAATTCTTATAAAATGTTGCATTCTCTGCATGATCAGGAGCAACTGTATTCACTGTGCTTACGACAACAGATTTTAGAGCTCCACTAGCTCCTAAGCCTCTACCTGAAATAAAATTGGCAGACAATAGGACTAAACCCAACATGATACCTCCGATATATGGGTTCCAATATTTAGTTTTCTTTACTTCGTTCATATGATTTATATTTTACCATCTCAATCTGACTTGAGAAATGATTATAAATTCTTGATTTGTTTTATTTAATAAAGCCAACGACTAGCTTGGCCTGCATAAGAGATAATGAAACGTAACATTAAACTACCAAATAGAACCAAGACTACAGGAATGGCTACAGGTATTTTAAATTTCTTCAATTCCATGATCTCCAATATTGCAGGAACAATCATTCCCAGAATAACAACAAAAATCCAGAATGGAGCGGTATAAGCACCACCTAAAAATAAGTTGGCTGCATCGATCTGAACTTGAGTACTGGCCAAAAATCCCATAAACATATGGATGATCAGAAACAGTTCAACTCCAATTATCATTAAATCGAGTTGTGCAAAACGCTTTTTCTCGGCATGGTCTTTCGATAACCAAATGGTAATGGCTGAACCAGCAGATAAACCTGAAGCTAGGAATAAAGGTCCTAAAATTGATGTATTCCAAAGAGGACGTGCATTAAATGCCGAGAATAGAATCCCTGTATAAATACCTAAGACTGCTGATGAAATCAACATGATCCAGGCTAAAACTTTCTTATTCTTTTCGAAGAAAGCTAACACGTCTTTTATAATATCAAACTTCCAATCCCATTTTGGGAAAAGCTCTTTGATATGTAGAGCACACCACAACATAGATAATGGCGTCACTAACATTAAGGTCCAAGCACCCCACGACATGGGTGAATCCAATCTAATAGTCGTATATAATCTCCAAAAATAGAGTTTGTGATGCAAATCTAAAAACAGAGCAATCAAACCAATAACAAGTGCAATAGGTGCTACAAAAGGAGCAATCTTTACAGCTGTTCGGTAATCATTCTCTTTGTTTCTGATCGTATATAAAGCAGCAAAAAACAAAACACCAGCTGCCAATCCTCCTAAAAAAAGGTACAAGGGAATCTCCCAGTGCCAAATATGAAGCTGAGGATCGATAAGCGGGTTGTTTCTACCACTAACAATTATTTCTTCACGCATGATAGTATATCGTTATAGGGTTAGATTAAAAAGTATAGGTGTGGTTTTGTTCCTGCTTCTGGAATTAGAGTTTTCCATTTCCTCTTTTTAAGAATCATAGAAACTTCTGATCTAGGATCATCTAAATCGCCAAAATACATACACTTAGTTGGGCAAACAGCAACACAGGCAGGCTGCATACCTTTCTTAACACGATGTAAGCAGAACGTACACTTATCAACATATCCTTCTGGATGAACAAAACGAGCATCGTAAGGACAAGATGTGATACAAGCACTACAACCTATACACTTATTTTTTTCAACCAAAACAATACCACCTTCGTCATAATGACTGGCACCTGTAGGGCAACAACGTACACATGGAGAATTCTCACAGTGGTTGCATCGCTCCGAACGAATTTCCAACTCAAGTTGAGGATAGGTTCCGTCCATTACTTCTACTACCCAATCGCGGCAGTAGCCAATAGGCACATCATTTTCAGTTTGACAAGCCACCACACAGTCGCTGCAGCCTACACACTTTTTGGTATCGATAGCCATTGCATATCTCATAGTTTAGGCCTCCTTTTTATTATCAAATCTAAATGTCACAAAATTCCCTCTCATTCCGGTACCACCCATAATTGGGTCCATCATTACATTAGTAATAAGTTGCGTATCACTAGCACCTTTACCGAAACAACGCTTCAAACGCTTATCTGTATGTCCAAAACCATGAACCATATAAACTGAATCGAATCGGATACGTTCTGTGACTCTTACCTTAATAGAGAAATCGGAAACAATGCCATCTTGATTTTCCAGATAAACATATTGATCATTCTTCAAATCCCACTCCTTAGCAACTTTCGGATTAACCCAAACAGTATTCTCATCCATCAAGTCTGTTAAGTTTGGATTATTAGCTGTACGGCTAAAAGTATGCATGGGTGCACGTCCGTATATCAAACGGTAGAAACCTTCCTGAGGCTCTGGATGCTGGACAAATACTGGCATTGGCTCAAAGCCTTCATCAGCAAGCGAAGTCGAATAAAGCTCAATTTTACCTGTATTGGTATTGAATTCAACATCTTCATCCTCCCCAAAATACAAGTCATCAACTTCACGCTTGATGCGCTTTACACCGATTCGTTGCATCTCTTCTAAAGAAGTACCTACTTGCTGTAGTTCCCAATCAATCTCATCTTCAAGTTTTTCAAATGGGAAATAATCTAGCAAGTCAAGCCTTTTGGCTATTTCTCTAGCCATCCAATAAGCTGGCTTTGTATTATATTTAGGCTCAACAGCTGGCATTCTAAGTGCAATACTTGGCTCTCTTCCCTGTGATACTCTTAGAGAATCGTAACGCTCTAAATAAGTACACTCTGGTAAAACAACATCAGCATAACCTGTGATTTCCATTGGCATGGTATCAACCACAGCAATTAAATCAAGTGCTTGAATAGCTGCAAGTGTCTTGGCCTGATCAGGAAGGGTATTTATTAGATTCGTACCGTTAACAATCCAGGCTTTAATTTGGTGCCCCAACTCATGAGTTGGCATAGATGCATCACAAAGGCCCGAAGCCAATGCCAAGTCAGCTAAATTATATTTGCCACCTAAAGCTTCACGCCACGATTTATTTGGCTTAGGAAACTTTGGAATCTTATAATGAGGAACACTTGCCTTTTCAGGATTGTAATAGCCTCCGCGTCGTCCCCAAGAACCTAATAAGGCATTAAGAATGGCAACGGCTCTCAATCGCTGTGTATCGTCACCATACCAGGTTACATGTCGTCCTGGGTGTACAATAACAGCAGGAGCAGCATTAGCCATAGCACGAGCTGTTTCTCTAATCTGTTGAGGTTTTAGTGTCGTTACACCGTAAGCCCACTCTGGGGTATATTGTTGAACATGCTCTTTTAATTGATCGAAACCATAGCAATATTTCTCAACATATTTTTTATCGTAAAGCTCTTCGTTGATGATTACATTCATCCAAGTCAGAAGCAAAGCCATATCAGTAGCAGGCTTAATTGGCAACCAAAATTGTGATTTACTTGCCGCTGTAGAAAAACGAGGATCAACAGTAATAATGGTAGCACCTTTATCAATTGCATCAGACATTTCCTGAACCTGACCATTGTGCATGTTTTCACCAATATGAGAACCGATTAAAACCAAACACTTGGTATCTCTAATATCCGTATTCTCTGGTGAATTAATCCCTTGTCCATAAGTTGCAATGAAAGCAACCTCGCGGGGACCTCTACACTGTGCATAGGACGGAGCTGTAATATTATTAGAGCCTAAGCCCTTTAATACTTTGCCAAAATATTTCCCTCCTGATCCATGAGAAAATAGAGCTAATGATTCTGGACCATGCTCTTCTTTAACCTTTTTCAGTTTTTTAGCAATGTAGTCGAAAGCCTCATCCCATGTTGCTTCACGGAAAGTTTGCTTTCCTCTCTCCTCAGTTCTAATGAGAGGTGTCTTTAGTCTATCCTCATCATTATACATACCAACACCGCCGGTACCACGAGGACAAAAACGTCCATTACAGTTAGGGTCATCATTGTTTCCAATAATTTTCTTTATGCGACCAGTCTCATCCTTATAGACCCAACCTGCACACTTCCAGAAACATACTTCACAGTAAGTTGGTGTGCGAGTAAAATCAAAAGGACCTTTAAAAAGAGATGGGTTGGTTTTTACCAGATTTTCGGCGAATGCATTAAAAATGCCTCCTCCAAAGATTACTCCGGCAGCGCTTAAAGAACTAATTTTTAAAAATTGTCTTCTGCTGTTCATATGATACTAATTTTCATATTTAGGTCGTATGCAACTTTCAGTAAAAAAGTAATAATCTCAGATTGAGTCAGAACTATTTTTTCGTGAAGGTTTCATATAATTAGGTTTTATTTTCTTGTATTCCTCTCTTTCAAAATCCTTTTCAGATATTTTAAGAGGCTATAAATATTAATATCTCTACACATCAACACATCTAGAAACTTACATTTATGCATGTAAACATATATAAAAACACCAATCCAAAAAATGTTTTAAAATACCTTGTTTCTTTTTAGATCAATTCTAAAGAATAAAATACGTCAATCACCTTGAAACCAACACAAAACAAGACTATTTAGATTTCAAATAAATAGAATTAAATTCATACCTTTTAGTCTGATATATCTCCCATACTGTTCATGTTCGAAAAGAGATTTAATTGGTAATAATCAAGAGTTGGAGATGGCTTATAATAAAGGGGATCCATTTTTGAAAGAAGGCTCATCATTTTCAAATGACCTGATTTGAGAGCCTCATGAAAGAAGCTTGAAGCCGATGAAGAATAACAGGCAGCAAGGGGTTGCTTACGTCCTGTTTCATCAATAGGAATTATAGCATTGCCTTTAAGTTGCGCAATTAAATCAGTGAACAATTCGGTAGGAAGGTGTGGTGTATCACAGGAAATGACGAGGTATACGTCAGCCTCCACTGCTTTCATGCAAGTACTAATACCCCCTATTGGACCACAATCAGGGATTTCATCTGCAATCATAGGTAAAGCAAGGTAAGAATAGTCATCATTCGAAGTACTAATCACCAATTCATGACAAAGAGGTTTTAAAGTTTCAATTGCATATTCGATTAAAGCTTTACCTTGATATTTAACCAAGCCTTTCTCCTGCCCCATTCTCCTGCTTTTTCCTCCAGACAAAACGATTCCTACAATCTTTACTTCCTTTTTTTGCATGTTTAAATCTAAATAAAAATTCAATTCATTTATTAATTTTATTGAACAATTTATATAGAAAACACAAGATCAGTTCAAAAACTGAACTCTTTTTCACAATCAGATTTTAACCAGATATTAACATCTTTTTATTTTTATTTTACTGCTCGAGCGCGTATCTTTAGAATGATTTCAAATAAGCGCTTTATGTATTTCTACGTGAAATTCAATTAGCATTCAAAAATTGATCTTATGAAACTAAAACTACTAATATTTGGACTACTCATATCTACCGTTGTTCAAGCAAATCAAGCTAAAAAAATGGATAAGAATAATAAAGAAATTGCGACACTAGGATCAGGTTGCTTTTGGTGTACAGAAGCTATATTTCAGGAATTAGAAGGTGTTGAAAAGGTGGAATCGGGTTATATGGGAGGACAAACTCTCAATCCTACTTACAAAGATATTTGCACTGGAGAAACAGGGCATGCCGAAGTTTGCCAAATTACATTTAATCCTGAAGTCATCAGTTTTACAGATCTACTTGAAGTTTTTTGGCTAGTACACAATCCAACGACTTTAAATAGACAAGGAGCTGATGTGGGAACACAATACCGTTCGGTGATTTTTTATCACAGCAAAGAGCAAAAACAAACTGCTGAAAATCTAATTACTGAACTTGATAAAGCAGGTGCCTGGGACGATCCTATTGTCACTGAAATTGCAACAGCGGAGAAATTCTATAAGGCTGAAAATTATCACCAAAACTATTTCAATCAAAATAAGAGTCAGCCCTACTGTAGCTTTGTTATAAAACCAAAGCAAGAAAAATTCAGAAAAGCTTTTAAGAACAAACTGAAAAAGTAATACCTTGATGTGGTGATTTGATGATGAGTTAATCTGAAGATATTTTGATTTGAGGATCAATGAAAGAAATTGTATATTATAAAATAGACAATGGCACAATACTTGCTAAAATCTGTACGGACAATTCAATTAGCAAAATGATCTAAAACAGAACATCATGAACAAACTTATCACCCTAGTCATTCTCTTGACACTATCCCTTGCTTCTGTAAAAGCACAAAATGTTGAGCGTTACAAAGATTATCACGACAAGGGCAGAATGCTGATTCTGGAAGGTAAATACCAGGAAGCCATTGCTCAATTGGATACAGCTATTCAAATTATGCCGTATTACGCTCGAATATTTCAAGACAGAGGTTATGCGTATATGCAGCTTAATAATTACAAGCTAGCTATCCGTGATTTTGATCATGTCTTAAAAAAGCAGCCTTACTTGAATGAGGTAAAATTACAAAGAGGCATGGCTCTATATCATTTAAACTATCTGGATGATGCTGAAAGAGATCTTTTGAGTATTAGAAAAGCAAGACCTGATAAAAATTTCGAAGCGGAATATTACCTGGAGAGTATCAATAAAGAAAAAGAATTATTACGCTATAAAGAGCAAGAGAGCATTAATATCTTGAGATATCAAGCTGAATCTCGCAGACTAGAAAGAGCCAGACACAGAGAAGATGTCATTTGGAATACAGTAGTTCCATTAGCTTTTTGGACTTCCGTCTTTTTAACCTGGTAGATCGAGAAGATTAAACAGCACTAAAAATTATTATGAAGTTTTACTCAAGAGTCTATATTAAACAGACTTTAGAGTAAAACTTCATTTTTTTTTACCACCACCTAGCTCACCTTTTGGTTAGATTTAACCAATTCATAAGGTTTAAAGCCTCTTAAGATAAAAAAGATCGTATCACATTTTGCTTAATCAGCAAAAGTAAGAATTTCACAGGTTTCAATCGTTCATTTATATTAGGATCAAAAATCTAAGTTCTATTTCAGATGAATTGTATTAACAATAAAATATAATATCTTTAAAAATCTAACAGAAAACCTGATATTATTATGAAAAGATCTTTACTCACGTTTACTATTCTATTAAGTTGTTTATTCAACACTTTAGCTCAAGACCAATGGATCAATGTTGATTATGCCACCACCAATACCGGTGAAAATGGATTAATTGGAAAATATGTTTATGCCATTTTTGAAGACAGCAAACAAAATTTATGGTTTGGGACAGAATCTGGTATTAGCATATTAAAAAATGATGAGTGGACATCTATTACTACAAACGATGGTTTGCAGGATAATGAGATCGGGAGTATCGTGGAAGATAATGAAGGTAATATTTGGGTTAGTTATGGTTCTTACGCTTCAGGTGTAGGCCGATTCAATGGAGAAGAATGGCAAAATATCAGAGAAGCTGATGGTCTTATTAACGACAAGGTTAATTCGATTTACAAGGATAAAGCAGGAAATATTTGGTTTGCTACTATGGAAGGTGTTAGTAAATATGATGGTAACACATGGACGAATTTCACAACAGAAAATGGTCTATCGGATAATTACATCACTACAATTATTCAAGATAGTAAAGGGAGCATGTGGTTTGGATCCTCAAGTAAAGGAATAAGCATTTTTGATGGTCAAGATTGGGATTATCGAATTCTTTTTGATGGAAGTTCTGATAATTATATCACTTCAATTTTTGAAGATACAAATGGTCGTATTTGGACGAATGGTTATGGTATTAATAGATATGACGGAGAAAACTGGACAAAACTCAACACAAACGATGGCTTAGTTAATTCAAATACTCGTGTAATTTCACAAGATAAATCAGGTTTAATATGGATTGGTACCGGGTCGGGTTTGTCAGCTTATGATGGTAGTGGTTTTACAAATTATACCGTAGATGATCATTTACCTTCTGCTGATATACTTAGTATTCTTCAAGACAGTAATGGCGTTATTTGGGTTGGTACAGATAATGGTTTGGCTCGATTCGATGGCGAAAACTGGGAGACTGTAAACTCTAACTCAGGTTTAATTCATAATGATGTTCGTAAAATATTTCAAGAAACAAATGGTTCACTATGGTTTTGCACGCTCGAAGGAATCAGTCATCTAAAAGATGATACATGGACAAGCCATGAAATGAAGCTAGGAAAAGAAATCAAGTGGGTTTCTTCTGGTCTACAGGATAGTAAGGGTAAATTATGGTTTGGTGGCGTTACAGGCTTATTTGGCTATAAAGATGAAACATGGGAGCATTACGATATTACAAACGGCCTTTCCGATTATTGGGTTCACGACCTTTGTGAAGATAATGAAGGAAAGCTTTGGATTGCTACTTCAGAAGGTCTTAATATTTTTTCTGATGGAAAATTTGAATCATTAACAACTAGTGATGGTTTAATTCAGAACTGGGTTCAATGTATATTCCAAGATCTTGATGGTACAATGTGGTTTGGAACACAAGGTGGATTAAGTCATCATAATTCAGAAGGCTGGCAAAACTACACAATAGCTGACGGACTTCCTTCTAATACGATTTACAGTATTACCCAATCATCTGATGGGAAAATTTGGGTAGGTACTCCTGCTGGAATAGTAACGTTCAAAGACAACAAATGGTACCAAGAAGAAAATTATCCACAAGTATGGGTACTTGATATTTTTGAAGATGACAATCAAGTTATGTGGTTTGCAAGCACTGTTGGCTTGTTTAGATATGATGGAGATCACTGGTCCAATTATGACTCAAGTAATGAACTGATTGGAGACATTGTCAATTGTATTTATCGTGAAAAAAATGGTGATTTTTGGTTTGGGACCGATAATGGCATATCTGAATTGATTCCAGATATTGAGGTTGAAAATGTAGCGGTTAACGAGGGTGAAACAAAGAGTACTTCCGGTGACATTCATATTTCAACAAAGGGGATCACAAGACCGTTCCAGTTTTCAATTGATAATGGAAAGACTTTTGTAAAGAATGATGGTATGTTCACAAATTTGGATGGAGGAACATACGAGGTTTTGATTACAAATGCCTATGATACATTAAAGGTCAAAAATATCAATATCATAACAACAGGTATAGAAGATATTATTACAACGACAGCTCAGGTATACCCTAACCCATCTAATGGAAGATTCACTATCGACACACAAAATGCCAGTATTGAAATTCTAGACCTAAAGGGAAGGTCTATTCTTAGAAAACATTTATCAGGTAAAAGAAAATTCCCAATTGACATTAGTAAATATTCCAAAGGCATTTACATCCTAAAGATTGAAACAGAACAAAAAATCCACACACAAAAAATTATTATTCAATAATTAAAGTCACTCATTATGGGGACAGGAAGTATTGTCCCGAGTCTTCTCGTTAGCAGGATATAATCCTAAAAAAGCTCCACCGAATAGGTGGAGCTTTTTTATTTTATACTAACTCAAAAAAAATTATTTTTTGGGTTGACATTTTACTTTTTCACGATTAAGCATATCGATGGTTTTTTGGTCGAGTTTCGACACTGTCCATTCTGGTTGCTTAATTTCTGGACTTGTGTGTGATGATAACCACTCTATGTTGTATAAACCTTTCAGAACTTTTTCTTCTTTCTGTTCAGCTGTCATACCATCGAAAGCAGCACGACGTTCAGCAGCTTCTTTTTGCTTCTGTTCTTCGATTTCTGCTTGCTCGTTATAGAAGGCTTCAGCTCTAAGATTTTTCAGATAAGGTAGCGCTACAGTTGGGAATAATTCCAACAACAACATTTCCTTCTCATTCTGAGCCAACTTAACGCCACCAAACTCTTCTAGAACTAGATTTTCAGGTGCTTTATATTTACTTACATCATAAGCCGTTGCTTCACGTTGTCCACAAATTTTCTCACGATAATCAGGATCAATATCAATTGGTGTCTCACCATATTCCCCTTTAACAAGGTTGAAGAACTGATTGTTCACATTGGTATAAGGTGCTTTTCCACTGTTTACATCTAAAACGTAATTTACAGCTTGCACCCCAATGATTTGGGACGATGGTGTTACCAAAGGAGGACAACCAGCAGCTATACGAACTTCAGGTACTTTTTTAAGCACAGTAGGCAATAAATCTTCAAGACCTAAGCCTTTCAATTGAGCCAACATATTGGTGTACATTCCACCTGGGATCTCAGCAGCTTTTACCTCCTCGTTAGGAGCAGGGAAATTGAACCAGACATCAATTGCGTTACAAACCTCTAACAACTCAGCTTCCTTATCAGCCTTAGCCAATACAATTGCTTTATCGAAAAGAGCATCAATGTCAGCTGGTAAATAATCAGCTGTAATATCAAACTCACGAGGGAACATTTTGTATGAATCAAATTCTGCAATTCTCTCACGAATACCTTTCAATTCAGCATTGATTTTAACGACAGCATCTAAATCGACACCTGTATCCAAACCAAGCTTATCTGCAAAAATCTGAACGATTTCAAAAGCAGGAGCCGCAGGTCCACCAGCAAAGTTTAAGATATTAGTATCAACAATATCAACACCATTTATAATAGCCATCAATACAGCACCTAAACCGTAACCTGGAGTACAATGAGTATGAAAATCGATAGGTACCTTAACCTCTTTCTTAAGACGCTTAATGATTTGTCCTGAAAGTGATGGTGGAATCAATCCAGCCATATCCTTTACAGAAATCATATCAGCACCCAAAGCTTCCATCTGCTTGGCTTTATTCAAGAAATAATCGACATCGAAAATTTTCTTTGGTAATTTCTTTCCTGATAATACCGCTTGAATACGTTGCTTACGAGTGAATTTTGGATCTACAGTATAACATACTGCACAGTCAGCAATACCGCCTGCTTCTTTTATATATTTAATAGTGGTTTCCATATTATTCACGTCGTTAAGACAGTCGAAAATACGCATGATACCTAAACCACTCTTTACTGCATTTTTATTGAAACCTTCAATCACTGACTCTGGGTATGGACTGTATCCAAAAAGGTTACGTCCACGAGAAAGAGCTGTAAGATATGAAACATCTCCAATAACTTCTTTGATTGATTCCAATCGATACCATGGATCCTCGTTAAGGTAACGCATCACTGAATCAGGAATGGCACCACCCCAAACTTCCATGGCATAAAACTTAGCATCCTTATAGAAAGGCAATACTTTTTCTATTTCGTGCTGAGGTACTCGAGTCGCAAATAATGACTGTTGACCATCACGTAAGGTTAAGTCTCTAATCTTTAGTTTAGCTGTACGTTTGATTTTAGATCTGGTAGCAGCGATGGCTTTTTTATTTGCTTCACGCTTAGCTTCAAATTCAATCTTACGTTTGCCTTCCAAATAACCTTTAGCTACTAATGGAAACAATTCTAATAACATGAATTCCTTATCATCAGCAGCCAATTTCACATCACCAAACTGTGACAAAATTGAATTTTCAGGAGCCTGATATTTATCCATATCGTAAGCCGATTCTTCAGCTTTCCCCGTAATTCTCTCACGGAATTCAGGTGCAATCTCAATTGGTGTTGTACCGTACTCTCCTTTTACAAGATTGAAAAACTGATTGTTTACATTGGTGTAAAATGGGCGACCCGAATTCTCATCGATCACACAATTTACGGCCTGTACCCCAATAATTTGGGAAGAAGGAGTTACCAATGGCGGACAACCTGCATCCAGGCGCACCACTGGTACAACTTCCAACACTCTCTCGAGTAGGGTTTCCAAACCTAAAGACTTCAACTGGTTCAGCATGTTGGTATACATACCGCCAGGTATCTCGGCTTTCTTAACCATTTCGTTAGGAGCCGGGAAATTAAAATATTTTTCGATAGCGTGACAAGCCACTAAAAGCTCGTCTTCTTTATCAGCTTTAGCATACTTAATTGCATCAACAAACAACTTGTCAATTTCAGCTGGTAGCTTATCTTTAGTTATATCAAATTCGATAGGGAATTGTTTGTAGCTATCAACTTCAGCTAGAGCTCCCAAACGAATTTCTTTTAGGATTTTATTAATCTGAACTACAATTTTAGGGTCGCCATCTAATTCAATGCCTAGTTTTTGGCAGAAAAGATAGATTAACTCATAAGCAGGAGCAGCAGAACCACCTGCAAAATTCATGATGTTTGTATCGATAATATCAACACCATTTATAATAGCAGTTAAAGCTGAAGCTAAACCATAACCAGGAGTAGAATGCGAGTGAAAATCAACTGGCACACTTAGTTCCTCTTTAAAGCGACGGATAATTTTTCCGGCAATTAAAGGAGAAGCTAAACCAGCCATATCTTTTAAAGAAATCATATCAGCACCCATTGCCTCTAACTTCTTTGCTAAGTCAACAAAGTATTCAAGGTCAAAAATCTGATTAGGAAGATTCTTAATCGTCATTCTATCACGATCTTCTTTTTTCTCAGGAAATTTTGAATCAACTGTAAAACACACTGCACAATCGGCAATACCGCCAGCAGCTTTTACATACTTAATAGTTGATTTCATATTCTCGATATCATTCAGACAGTCGAAAATACGCATGATACCAAGTCCTGATTTTACAGATTGAGTATTAAACTTCTCAATTACCGATTCGGGGTAAGGGCTATATCCAAAAAGATTACGACCACGTGATAATGCGGTTAGTTTAGAAACATCACCAATCTCTTTTTTGATTGATTCAAGACGATACCATGGATCCTCGTTCAAATAACGCATCACCGAGTCAGGTACTGCACCACCCCATACTTCCAAAGCATAAAAACCTGCTTTTTTGTATAGAGGAAGAACTTTCTCAATTTCTGACTGAGGCATTCTGGTCGCAAAAAGCGATTGTTGTCCATCTCTTAAGGTAAGATCTCTAACTAATAATTTTCTTTTCTTAATCATATCCCTAACTTGATTATAAACGCAAAAAATGCTGCGTTTAATTAATTATGTCCGTGCTCGATATAAAATCAGTATTTCCAGCCTGACTTTCGAATTCAAATTTATAAATATTTTTGTATTGAAGAAATAATTCAGCATTAATCACTCTATGTTGTACAATACCTGCGAATAGCGATTTGCATGACTTTTATCATTAAAGATTTTTTTCATTAATCAGGTCGATTTATTGCAATCGATATCGATGCAAAAAGTGATTTTACAGTAATCACAAGTTACCACCTAACTCACAGATGATTAACACCGTAAATCAAGAACACAAATACAAAGTTAACCACTATCACATATTGTTAATAGTAATTTTTCAAAACTCACAGCCTTTTTTTTTGAATCTAACATGAAAAATGTTCAAAAACATATTAGGATAATTCTTCCAAATTCTCTTTTTTGTGAAAAATCCTAATAGATAGAATGAAAATCATTACTTATTTTGTAGTCTATAATGTCAATTTGTCCCTATTCATATGAATTCCCAAATAAAAAACAAACAATACAGAAAGTTTTGCGCCTATGGTTTCTTAAAAAACCTAAGGTTTTTCGACGCATTTTTAATTCTGTTCCTTATTGATAAAGGCATGAGTTTTACACAAATTGGGATATTATATGCCACAAGGGAAATCATCACCAATTTATTCGAAATCCCATCTGGCTTAATTGCAGATATTTATGGTAGAAAAAAATCACTTGCCGCTGCACTTCTCATATTTACACTCTCTTTTCTTATTTTTTGGCTTTCAATCAACTTCTGGCTCTATCTATTTGCCTTTATCATCTTTGGTGTTGCAGATGCTTTCCGCTCAGGCTCTCACAAAGGCATGATGATGGATTATTTAAAGTTGAACAATTGGACCAATTATAAGTCGGAATATTATGGACACACGCGCTCCTGGTCGCAAAGGGGGTCGGCTATTTCAGCCCTATTAGCTGGGATTCTAATTTTTATTGATGGCAACTATCAGAATATCTTTATTTATTCAACTATTCCCTACGTAATCAACTTCCTTCTTATTTTAACTTACCCATCTGAGATTGATCGATCAGAGAATAAGAAGGAAGAGAGATCATTCATTAATAGCATTCAAGCTTTGTATCAAGTATTAAAGCAGAAATCAGTTTTAAAATTGCTTAGTACCTCAGCCTTTCACACCGCATATCTTAAAGCACTTAAGGACTACATCCAGGCCATTATGTTGGGGATTGCTATGCTTCTTCCAAGCCTAAGGGGCATTGATATAGATAGACAAAATGGAATTGTCATCGGCATACTCTACTTCCTTATTTATTTGCTCACAGCATATGCCTCACAATATTCATCAGTAATTTTAAAAAAGGCACCGACGAAACTCGCAACTAAAACACTACTTCTTGGTTTGTTATTCGGTTTAGCTTGTGGTGTTTTCTTTATCTATGAAATGTGGATTTGGGCATTTGTCTCATTCGCCCTTATATTTATTATCGAAAATATCCGAAAACCAATATTAACCTCCTTTGTTGCCGACAATGTGCCCAGTGAATTATTAACCTCTGTTTATTCATCACAATCTCAACTGCGAACATTATTTTCAGCTGTTATAGCTTTCGCATTTGGTGTACTTGCTGATACCTGGGGAATAGGTATTGCTCTAGTTATAGTCTCGATTAGTCTGATAATGCTTACTAGCATTATCAGTTATCGAAAAAAGGAATAAAAGTCAAAAGGTCAGAAAGTCGAAGAGCGTTGTCGGTTGTCCGTTATCGGTTAAGACCAAATTAACACATCACCATATCAACACATCACCATATCAACACATCATCAAATCACCATATCCGCACATTTTCATATCTACACATCCTCTCATCACCACATCAACTATTTCATTACTTTTGTCCAATATATTATTCGATAAATGATGAATTTCAAAACAATTCTACAAGAAGTTTACACCGACCTGTCACACATCAAAGACAAAGGTCAGTTAGCAACATACATACCTGAGTTAGCAAATGTTGATCCTGATAAATTTGGCATACACTTTTGCTCGATAGAAGGTCATCATTACGGTCTTGGCGATCATCAGGAGAAATTTTCTTGCCAAAGTATCATTAAAGTCCTGTCCTTGTGTTTGGCCTTCAATACTGTGGGTGTAAAAATATGGAAACGTGTGGGGGTTGAGCCTTCAGGCACAGCATTTAACTCTTTAGTCCAATTGGAATATGAACAAGGCATTCCACGTAACCCTTTCATTAATGCGGGTGCCATTGTTATTTGCGACATTCTTTTGAGTGGATTAGATAAACCCAAAGATGAATTTATAAGCTTCGTTCGTCAACTCGCTCATAATTCAGAAATTCACTACAACAATAAAACAGCTGCGTCCGAAAAAGCACATGGCTATAGAAATGCCGCACTCATCAACATGATGAAATCCTTTGGGAATATCAATAACCCAATTGAAATGGTTCTGGATTTCTATTATGACATCTGCTCCATTGAAATGACTTGTGAGGAATTAGCTCAAACCTTTCTAGTTTTTGCCAATAATGGCTGCATTCCTTTAACAAAAGAACGAGTGATTACAAGCAGTCAATCGAAACGTCTCAACTCCATTATGCAATGCTGTGGTTTTTACGATGAAGCCGGGGAATTCTCTTTCAAAGTTGGCTTACCTGGAAAGTCAGGAGTAGGCGGCGGTATTGTGGCTATCCATCCGGGTAAATATTCGGTAGCTGTTTGGAGCCCTCGTCTAAATAATAAAGGGAATTCCTATAAAGGCATATTAGCTCTGGAAATGCTGACGACTAAATCGGAGTTGTCTATTTTCTAGCCCAAAAGATCATCACATAATAAAGCCGCAAATCAGACATCTGACTTGCGGCATTCTCTTTTATACTATACTAAAATAACTTCTCTAGCACCTCTTTAATAGTTTCCATATCTGCATCGATATCGAATACATGCGATGGCTTAAGATAAGTCACTTCTTTTTCTCTTTTCATACGTTCTTCACCACCACCTGTAATATTTAGCATGATGCAGGCATCTTTATCAAGCTTGCCTTCTTTTACTTGCTTAACCAAAGTAGCAACTGCCACTGCTGCTGCAGGATTAATATCGTTCCCTTCAGTTTCAAGGAATAGTTTACCAGCTTCAAGAGCTTCCTCATTGCTAGCAACCAAAACATCACCTCCAGCATCTTTCATCGCATCGAATAAACCACCAGCAATTGGATAGGGAGGTTTACGATTCGAAAGCACTTTTGCATCAATCTCCTCAACTTGCTTACGAGCCAACTTATCCTCTAAAGGTAACATGGCACGAGAATCAGCTTTCCAAGCATCGTAAATTGGAAGGAATGGCGCATTTTGAGAAACCATTAGTTTCATCTTATTGGCTCCATAACGACCATCTTCAATAAACCTTAAGTTAGCTTCCCAAGCTGCAATTGCACCTGTTCCACTACCTACAGCTTGAAAGTAATAATCAGGAATCTGACCAATCTCGCTTACTGCAGAAAGAACAGTTGTTCCCATACCATCGCGACGAGCCACATTTTTCGCACCACCTTCAGCTACAAAGCCATCTAAAGCACAAGCTAAATTTGATAGGTGAATTGCATCGAAATAGTCACTACCTGATCTAGTCGCAATCAAACGAACATTATCCTTAATTGGTTCATCGAACCAAAGTGCCGATAAATTATCCTCAGGTACAGATAATAGCAATGGAATATTATTATCAGAACAGACACGAGCAAAAGCTCTGGCCGTATTACCGGCTGAAGCAACAACCAAAACCTGATCAGTAGAATTCAATCGGCCACTTACAGCATAAGCCTCAGTTTCTTTAAAAGAACATGTACGAAAGTTCGCACCTTTCTCTGGCCAATAACCACTAAAAGTGATATACAGATTATTCAAACCTAAATATTTTGCTAATCCCTCACTTTTATAAGTTGCAGGAGCTGAAGATCCTTCTAATGTTTTATGAATTGGCAACCAGTCAGAGAATTTATAAATCCCCAATGAATTGTCTTTAACTTCCAATTGTTTCTTCTCATAAATTGCTCTAATCAAAGATGGATCGCTCTCACCTGGTGCATCCAAAGTCCAACCTTCATCATCAAATCGTTTTCCTGATTTTACTGATTCCAGTTTATATTGGGTAGCTTGAAATTCTTTTGTCATGCTAGTAATAGTTTTGTTTTTTTGAAAGCCTAAAAATAGCAATTGATTATTAGATATCAATAAGTCTCAGCATATTCTATTAAATGAAAATCATAAGCGAGTAAAACCATACATAATTAGCACATTCTAGCTCATATAATCAGGCCAAATTCAATAATTTAAGATTCATTTAACAATTATTGACGTTTCAATTCATTAGATTCGCTATTTTAATTTCAATATTTTGTAATTTTCCCCTTTGAAATTTACATCTATCAAAATACACATGAAACTATTTTACATATCTCTCATTCTACTTACAGCAATTGTTTTTGGAAACTTAAACAGTCAGGCTCAAAACTTAAAGATTGATATTAAGCTTGAAAATGTCAGTGATAGTTCTGCTTATCTAGCCCACTATCTTGACGGAAGAATTTTCGCCGATGATACCACTAAGCTTATCAATGGCATTGGTTTATTTGAGACAGATAGTTTGTTAGATCAAGGGATTTACGTGGTCTACCTACCTTCACAAAAATACTTTGATCTTTTAATAGGTAATGATCAAGAATTCTCAATCGAATCGGATTCTAAAAACTTCGTAAATGAGCTTGTGATAAAAGGTTCAAAAGAGAGTGAAGCTTTTGCTGATTTTCAGAAATTCATGAAAGCTAAAACAGAGACGAGTAAAAAACTTCAGGCAGAATATAAGGATAAGCTTAAGGATGAAAAAGCTAAAGCCGAATACAGAGAACTCTTCAAAGAAGCAGATATCGAAGTAAAAGCTTATATCAAGACATTGAATGAAAAATTCCCTAAGCCTAGTTTTGTTTCAGAATTTGCCAACTTTACACTTTCTCCTGAAGCACCAGACTTTAATGATTCTATTGCTTCTGATTTTCCTGATCGTGATAAAGAAATAAAACTCAGAAATTACCTTTGGACAAAGGATCATTTTTTATCGAATCTGACTCCTGCTGACGATAGGTTTCTTCGCACACCTTTACTAAAAGACAAACTGAAATTTTTCTTCGAAAACATTCTGATCCAGTCGCGTGATTCCATTGTAAAAGAATCTGTCAAGCTGATTGAGCAGGCGCGCCCTAACAAAAAATGTTTCCAATATTACACTCAATATGCACTCAATTATGCCATTAAATCGAAGATTATGGGCATCGATGCTGCCTTTGTAGATTTGGCTAAACGTTACTATTTGAGTGGTCAGGCAACTTGGGCTGACTCAACACTAATGGCAAACATTAAAGAGAGAGTTATTAAACTGCAGTACAATTTAATTGATATGAAAGCTCAAGATTTAGCTTTGGAAACCATAGATGGTGAACATGTTAAATTACACGAAGTTGATGCCGACTATACGGTTCTCTACTTCTTTGAAACAGACTGTGGGCACTGTAAAAAAGTGACACCTCGTTTAAAGCCTGAAATTCTAGATGCATATAAAGACTTGAATGTGAAGATTATGGCGATATACACCCAACAAGAAAAAGAAGCCTGGCAAAAATACATTGAGGACAACGAGCTATACGATTTCATAAACTGTTACGATCCCAATTATCAAAGTAATTTCAGGTTATTCTATGATGTTTATTCTACCCCTACAATTTACCTTCTCGATAAGGATAAAAAAATTGTTGCAAAACGTCTAGATATTGAAAATTTAAAAGGCTTTTTAGATCATGAGAGGAAACGTAAAGCTGAAAAGTCATAAACGACTTATCAATTACTATAAAAAGCTATCCTAAATGGATAGCTTTTTTTTGAATTACATGTCAACCAAAAATAATCAGATATACGATGAATGAATATCTACACATTCTTCAAACTATTGTACATTATAGCTTACACTTATTATTTCCAGGAGCTATAGCTTGGTTTTTCTTTAGTGAGAGATGGAAAAAAGCATGGCTCATTATGCTTGCGACTATGCTAGTCGATTTAGATCATTTACTGGCTACACCCATATTCGAAGCAGGAAGATGCAGTATTGGCTTCCATCCGCTTCACTCCTATTATGCCATCGGCATCTATTTCATTATGGCATTTTTCCCGAAACTTAGAATCGTAGCGATTGGCTTACTACTGCACATGCTTACCGATTTTCAAGATTGTATTTGGACAAATCTTCTTAAATAGTAAAAACAATAAAACCCCTCGCTCTTGCATATTTGCTAATATATTAATGAACTTGAGAATAATCTGCAAGTAAAATGTTTAGGATTTACAATCCTACTCTAATACTATAACAACATACAGATGTAGATTAGAAATCCACAACCCAATACACGCCAATTACAAATCGGCGAGAACACAAAATAAAAAAAGGTGAAAACTCCAGAGTAGAGCTTTCACCTTTTTATTTAGTTTTAATCGGTCTTATTATTTCTAATTCTGATTAACCATGCTATTATCTCCACAATAACCATCAATCTCTGGCTGAAGTGTTACATGATTGATATCAAATTTTTCATCTAATACATGCTCTATCTTATGAAGAATTTCATTGACTTTACTCAGGTTTATATCTTCATTAAAACTAATATGAGCTTCAAAATTGATTTGTTTATCATCAAGCTGCCAAACATGAACGTGATGCATATTAGTCACTTCAGGAATGTTCTGTAATTCTGTATTAATAGCTTCCAAATTCACCTTTGCAGGCGCAAACTGCATCAATATTCTAACACTTTCCTTTATTAAACCCCAGCTTGAATAAACGAGATAAAGTGCAATTCCTATAGATAAAACTGAATCCACCCAAGCAACATCCCACAAATACATGGCTAATCCTCCAAGAACAACAGCTACTGATGAAATCATATCGGTAAGGAGGTGTAAATAGGCAGAGCGCATATTCATGTTATTTTTAGCATCTTTCTGAACCAGCAAAACACTCAAGCCATTCAACACAATTGACAAGCCTCCCAAAATCATAACCAATCCCGATTGCACTTCTATAGGATCAGAAAAACGAGAAATAGCTTCTTTCAATAAGAAAAAAGCAATCACAATTAATGATACAGCATTGATCAAAGCTGCTAATATCTCTGCGCGTTTATACCCATATGTCTGAGAGGGAGTCTGATCTTTCTTGGATAACTTACTTGCAAACCAGGAGATAATTAGAGCCAACACATCACTAAAATTGTGCATTGCGTCGGACATCAATGCTAAACTACCTGAAATAAAACCACCGATAACTTGAGCGAGAGTTATGCCAATATTTAAGACAATTGCTATTGCTAGATTTCTACCTTTTAAATCGCCATGATCATGCTTATGTCCGTGCTCGTGTTTATGCTCACCCATATATTTAATGTTAATATATTTTCTATTAATTATCAATAATATCCTTCTTTCCTCTTACTAATATGCTTGCCTAAAGATAAAAAGATTATCCTTATCGAAATTAAATATAAATAGAATTCAATTTTAGATAACAGACTTCAAACACCAACTTTATTTCTAACTGCAAACCAACAACTTAAGAACATTAAAAAATCAAAACCGTACATCAAAAGATAACAACAACACATATACACATTTGTAGATTCATTAATATTTCTATCTTTACCCCTATCATGAAAACTCCGAGTTATTAACAACTAAGCCTCTGGTATGTTTTAATAACCGATGGGTAATATAGGAAACTTAATTGCCTCCCGTGGACTAGATCCTAATTTGGAAAGGAGAAATATGTGATTTGGCTTCTGGGCTACATACCTCAACAGTAACAATCCCAACATGCTAAATAACAGACGACTTCAATCTTAGTTTATTATTGAGTTTTCTTAAATTTAGCAGAGTGGAAAAATTTTACAAAAATATATTATTGATAGCAGGAACGGGTCAAAATGTGGGTAAAACACTTTTTGCCAGTCAAGTCATAGCACAACATGCTGAAAACTTCCCTGTTATTAGTATTAAAATCGCTCCACACTTCCATCGACTGAATCCTGATGCACAAATCATAGAAAAGGACACTGATTATTCTATCATAAAAGAATTAAATGCTGATGGCAATAAAGATAGTCAGCGATTCTTAAATGCAGGATCAAAAGAAGTCTATTACGTTCAGTGCATGGATAATAAACTACCCCTCGTTTTTGATAAGCTTATGAAGCTCATACCAGAAGATTCACCAATCATATGCGAATCAGGAGGTTTAAGGCAAATTATAAAACCGGGTATTTTCTTAATAATTAATAAAAAAAACAATAAACAAATAAAACCCCAAGCTATAATAGATAGAGAACTTGCAGATAAATGGATCGAATTTGATGAACAAAAATTTGACTTTGATCCAATAAATCTAAAATTCTCAAAATCTGGCTGGACCATACAAAACTAACCTATGATCACTTTTAATGAAGCCCTAAAAACAGTAAAACATGCTACTAAGAAATTAGAAAAAGAGCATATTGAACTATCAAAATGTTTAAACCGTGTTCTAGCTGAAGATGTGGCATCTCCTATTGCCATTCCTCCATTTAACAAATCAGCAATGGATGGATTTGCTTGTCGACAGGCCGATTTATCAGAGACACTTGAAATACTTGAAACAATTCCTGCGGGAACTCCACCAACAAAATTTATTGGAGAGAAACAGTGTTCAAAAATAATGACTGGTGCGATGGTTCCTGAGGGTGCTGATTGCGTTATCATGGTAGAACATACTGAAACAACCGATGATAAATTTGTTCGCTTTACAGAAACAAAAACAAAAACGAACATCTGCCTCCAAGGTGAAGATATTCAAGAGAATGATGTTGTTTTAAAGAAAGGAACACGATTAAAAGCACAACACATTTCTGTGCTAGCTGAAGTTGGATGTACGCAACCGCTAGTCTATAAAAGAGTAAGAGTTGGTATAATAGCAACAGGAAGTGAATTGGTAGAACCAAGTGAAACTCCAGGTCCAACACAAATCAGGAATGTCAACTCATGGCAATTGATGGCTCAACTTGAAAAGATTGGCATCACGGGTAATTACTATGGTATCATTGCAGATTCTAAAGAAGCAACTAAAGAGGTTATTGCCAAATGTATTGAGGAGAATGATCTCCTTATTATTTCGGGTGGTGTTTCGGTAGGTGAATACGATTACATTCCACAAATCTTAAAAGAATTAGAATTTAATATTTGGTTTCATACACTAAGTGTAAAGCCAGGTAAACACACCGTATTTGCTACTCGACAAGGCAAGTATGTCTTTGCCATGCCAGGCAATCCGGTTTCATCATTTGTACAGTTCGAATTACTGGGGAAAACCTTAGTATTTCGCCTGATGGGACACGATTATTACCCAAGTATTGTTCGCTTGCCAATTTCATGCGATTACAAACGCAAAAGAGTCGATCGTTTGGAATTCATTCCCGTACGAATGAATGCCAACAATCAAGTGATCCCTGTTGAGTACAACGGATCTGCACATATTAACGCATTCACCCAAGCCGATGGTATTATGGCCATCCCAAGAGGTGTTGATGAATTTACAGAAGGAGAATTTGTACATGTTAGACAGATATAAGAGAAATATTAGTTACCTCAGAATCTCAGTCACAGACCGATGTAATCTACGCTGCACCTACTGCATGCCCGAAGATGGTATCGATCTGATGGCTCATGAAGATGTGCTGAGTTTTGAAGAAATCGTGAACTTTGTTGAAGAAGCTGTTAAAACAGGTATCACAAAGGTGCGTTTAACTGGTGGTGAGCCATTGGTTAGAAAGGGAATCGTTGAGCTTGTTGAGAGAATTGCCAATGTAAAGGGGCTTGAAGATTTAGCGCTTACTACCAATGGTATTTTACTTGAAAAATATGCCGCTGATTTAGCTAAAGCTGGACTTAAGCGCGTCAACATTAGTCTGGATACCCTTGATCCTAAAACATATCGAGAAGTCACCCGCTGTGGTGATATTGAAGATGTGTTTAAAGGTATTGAGGCATCAAAGAAAGCTGGATTAACACCTATTAAGATCAACTGTGTGCGTATGCCAGACAGTAGTGAAACGGAGTTAATTGCACTGAAAGCCTACTGTGAGTCCAATGATCTCGATTTACGTTTTATTCGACAAATGGATCTGGCAACAGGCGATTTCTCCATTGTTGAAGGTGGCGAAGGAGGAAATTGTAAAAAATGCAACCGTATTCGACTTACAGCTGATGGTAAGGTAAAACCTTGCTTATTTAATCAGAATGAATTTGATGTGAAAAAATTGGGTGCTAAAGATGCAATTAAGAGAACTATAGAAAGTAAACCTGAAGAAGGAACTAAAAACAAAATTGGGAAGTTTTATAATATTGGAGGATGATACTGATGTCTTGATTAGCTAATACGATGATGTGAAGATTAAAACATTCAATCACAAAAAAAGAATTAACTAATCGACAAACTCCTAAACATACAAATTTACTAAGCACTGATGACTAATAATAAGTTCACTCATATAGATAAAGACGGCAAAGCTAATATGGTTGATGTCGCTCATAAAGATCCACAGATTAGAGAAGCAAAAGCTTCCGGGAAAATCTTATTATCGCCAGCAACTATTGAGTTGATTCGTGATAATGATATGAAAAAAGGTGATGTATTGACCATAGCAGAAATTGCAGGTATTCAAGCTGCCAAGCAAACGAGTACCCTCATTCCTCTTTGTCATACACTAATGATTACCAAAGCTGAAGTAAAATGCAAGCTAATTGATGATGGCGTGCAGGTGAACACACGTGTTAAATGTATTGGTCAAACGGGAGTCGAAATGGAAGCCCTTACTGCTGCCAGTGTGGCCTTATTAACCATATACGACATGTGCAAAGCTGTTGACAAAAATATGATAATGGAAGCCATCAAATTAGATGAGAAAACGAAAGTTGATGTGACGATCCGATAATGTGATGATGTGGTGATATTAGTGAGTTCCATTTAAGCCAATAACTCTGATTAAACTAAGAACATTTTAGACACATTATCTCTGAATAAATTTGCAAGTTTCACTCTCTATTCCAAAATAAACGACAAGACCCAAACACACGAACTAACAAACTCGATAAAATGACTAAAGTAGATATACTCTCAGTTAATATTTCTGATAAAAAAGGGATCATTAAAAAGCCTGTACCATCAATAGAACTAAATAAAACAGGTGTGGCACAAGATGCTCATGCTGGAAATTGGCACCGTCAGGTTAGTTTGTTAGCACAGGAAAGTATTGATAGATTCTCTACTCAAGCAAAAAGAAAGATTCAATTTGGTGAGTTTGCTGAGAATATCACAACTCAGGGGATCGTTCTACACAAAACGGCTCCTCTTGACCGCTTTGTCATGGGTGAAATGGTTTTAGAAGTTACTCAGATTGGAAAAAAATGCCATGGCGATAATTGTAGTATTTTTCGTGAAATAGGAAATTGTGTAATGCCTAAAGAAGGCATCTTTTGTCGTGTTCTTAAAGGTGGTGAGTTAAAAGCTGGTGATCAACTAGAATATCAGCCTCGTATCATGAAAACCCTTATTATTACCCTTAGCGACCGTGCTAGTCGAGGTGAGTATGCGGATAAGAGTGGACCATTACTCAAAAAACTTGCTGAAGATTTCTTCAAATCAAAAAATCGCCATTTTGAAATTGAAACTTTAATTATTCCTGACAACGAAGAACAACTCAAAACAATATTAGAAAAAGCTCAAGCTGATAATTACGATATGGTTTTCACTACAGGTGGAACTGGTATTGGACCAAAGGATATCACACCTGAAGTGGTTAAACCTCTATTAACCAAAGAGATTCCTGGCATCATGGAATTGATTCGTGTGAAGTATGGTATGGAAAAAGCAAATGCCCTCGTTAGTCGTGGTATTGCAGGTGTTATGGGTAAGACTTTGATTTATACACTACCTGGCAGTCCTAAAGCCGTCAACGAGTATTGTTCAGAGATTTTCAAAACGATTGAACACTCATTATACATGCTAAATGAGCTGGATTTGCACGGATAAAACTTTTTTTTCAAAATTCTTAATCTGATTATCAAAGCATTCAAACAAATATTAAACTCAAGTGCATTTTTTATTTTGCATATGTGAATTTTCATCCTATATTTGCACCCGTTATCACAAGAGATAATGATTACAAATACTGGAGAGATGGCAGAGTGGTCGAATGCGGTAGTCTTGAAAACTATTGTGCGGCAACGTACCGGGGGTTCGAATCCCTCTCTCTCCGCCATGCAGAAATGCAACAGAAAGAAAAGCCTTGTAAACCTAACGTTTACAAGGCTTTCTTCATTTAGTGCCAACGCAATTAAACACCTAAACCTACAATAAAATGGTGTTGCGTAAGGTGTAGATTAGAAAGCTTGAAAACGCTACACCTCACTCAGGTTCTAATACACTACGATACACCCTTTTGCTCGATCAAAAAACCTCTCGTTTGCTAGTTTTGAAGAATCATTTTAAAACACTTAAAACTAGTAACAATGAGACAAACTACTTCTATTTTATTCTTTGCAAGAAAAACTACAAAACTGAAAAACGGAGAGTCTCCAATCTTTGTAAGAATTACCGTCGATGGTCAACGATTAGACATATCTCTTAAAAGAAGTATCGATTCTAAATTCTGGGATTCAAACAAAGGAAAATGTAAAGGCAGCTCTATTAAGGCAAAGGAAAACAATCGATACATTCATTTTATGGATGAAAAACTCTTGAAGATCATTAATGACCTTGAAATACAGGAAGAGCTTAGTTGTAAAAATGTAAAAGCCAGCTTAAATCAGGAAAATGATGATCATAGCATTATAAGCATTTTTCAGAAGCACAATGACAGATGTGAAAAACGTATTGGCATAGATATGGCTGAAGGTACAGTAGAGCGATACAAAACCTGTTTAAAACACACTCAGAACTTTATAAAAAATCAATATAACTTACGTGATTTACCTTTGAACAAGGTCAATCATCAATTTATTGCTGATTTTGAACATTACTTTCGAACAGAACGAAAATGTTCAACCAATACCACTTTTAAATACCTTAAGAATTTTAAGAAGATAACGAACTGGGCTCTTGCAAATGAATGGATGAGATCAGATCCTTTTGCAAAGATCAAGTTTAAGATGGAGAAGGTTGATAAAGAGTTTTTAGATGATGAAGAGTTGAATAAATTAATGAAGAAAAGTTTCGAAATCAAACGTCTTGAAATTGTTAAAGATCTCTATCTGTTTTGTTGCTTTACAGGATTAGCTTTTTCTGATGTAAAATCTCTTAGCCAAGAACACATTGTAAAAGGTATAGATGGTAATCAATGGATTAAAAGCAAAAGGCAAAAAACTAAAGTTGAATTCGAAATTCCACTTTTTAATGTTCCTAAAGCAATTCTTACCAAATACAAAAATTATCCTATTTGTAAGATTCAGCAAAAGTTATTACCTGTACCCAGTAATCAAAAGATGAATGCTTATTTAAAGGAAATAGCAGACCTATGTGGTATCAACAAAAACTTAAGTACTCACTCAGCCAGACATACATTTGCAACAACTGTTACCTTAGGCAATAATCTCAACATTAAGGCTATTTCTAAGATGATGGGACATACGAACACCAGAATGACAGAAAACTACGCTAGAGCTGGCGAAAAGCTCATTTCAAACGAGATGAGCAAGATTCAAGGTATGTATCAATATGTACAAAATTAACCTCTAATTACCCGAGCAACATAATATTGCTCGGTTGAGTTGTATTCCATGAAGTGAGTAAATGATTTAGATTGTAGTCCCAATAGGACCTATTTTAAAACACTCTTACGGCTGACTATAAATCTTATATGTGTTTTTTATTTGTTAAGAACACCCTTATTTGTCCCCCACACAGACATTCAAGTGTTTCTTTGGCTTTGGGTACAAAAACCCTTATAGACATTGCTGTCTATAAGGGTTTTGTTTTTTTGGGTCGGTAATCCTAAAACAGGCCTTAAGGCGGTTATCTGGGCTGTCCCACTATCATTTATGATTTTGCCAAATACTACAAAGAGCTTTGTATTGCCCTTTAAATCCATATTTTCAACTTTAAACCGTGTTTGTAAAAAATAATGAAAATACTTTTTACAGAAACTCTGATCTCTAGTCAATTTAATATTTCCACTTGTTGGCCAATGCCACCAACGACAACATTATCGGCACTTCAACCAAGACGCCAACAACGGTTACCAATGCCGCAGGAGATTGTAAACCAAATAATGCAATGGCAACGGCAACTGCTAATTCAAAGAAGTTACTTGCTCCAATCATTGCTGATGGTGAACAGATGGCATGTGGTAATTTTAGCTTGCGACCGCTAAACCAAGTAATAAAAAAGATGAAATAGGTTTGGATGATTAAAGGAACGGCAACGAGTAAAATAATCAATGGATTATCTGTAATTGTATTTCCCTGAAATGCAAAAAGTAAAACCAAAGTAAGCAACAATGCTAAAATAGAAACGGGCTTAATTTTTTGTAAGAAGACATCTTTAAACCAAGTTTCACCTTTTCTTCGGATTAAATTCTTGTTTGTAATATAACCAGCAACTAAAGGAACAACTACAAATATTATAACACTTGCAACTAATGTATCATAAGGAACCTGAACATCTGTGATGCCCAGTAATAATCCTACAATTGGTACAAAGGCTACTAAAATAATTAGGTCGTTTACCGATACCTGAACCAGCGTGTAGTTTGGATCACCATCTGTCAAATAACTCCATACAAAAACCATTGCGGTACAAGGGGCAGCCCCTAGTAAAATAGCACCTGCAATATATTCACCTGCTAATTCAGGACTTATAAATGCTCCATAAATTTTTGCAAAGAAAATCCATGCAAAAAATGCCATGGTAAATGGTTTGATTAACCAATTAACGATTAAGGTTAATATCAACCCCTTAGGTCTCTTACCAACATTTTTAATACTCGAAAAATCAATCTGGAGCATCATAGGGTAAATCATTAACCAAACCAAAATAGCAACAGGAATATTTACATTATAAACTTCCAATTTGCTTAAAAATAGTACACTTTCGCCTGCAAAATTCCCAATCAAAATTCCTGCTCCAATACATAAAGCCACCCATAGTGAAAGGTATTTTTCGAAAAATCCAATCTGTTTTTTCTGCTTGTTCATAATTATAGCTGGGGCTTGATTTGTTCTACATAGAATTTATTAAAACCATCTTTTATTTCATCGCGAACACGAATAAATTCACTCCAAATGAATTCGTCGGATCCTTTGGCATGTGAAGGATCGTCGAAGCCGATGTGAACTCGGTTTTTGACTTTACCCATGAATGCCGGACATGCTCCATTTGCACCACCACAAACTGTTATTACGTAATCCCATTCCAGATCTAGGTATAAGTCGACCGAATCGGAAGTGTGTTGACTAATGTCAATCCCAATTTCACCCATTGCTTTAACAGCATTTAGGTTCAATTTCCCACTGGCTTCGGTACCAGCTGAACGAACAGTAATGTTTTTGTCGAATGATTGTAGGAAGCCATGTGCCATTTGGCTACGACAGCTATTACCAGTACATAAGATTAAAATTTTCATTCTTTTTTAGTTTTTAAAGATTCTACTTGAAAGTTCTTTTACTTTATCTATCCCTATGATTTCATTTGATTGAAGTTCGATTGGGAAAAGTGGTTTATTTTGAAATAATTCCTTTGCCTTATATAGGTAGTTTTGTTGCAACTTCCATCGTTCCATGGCAAATGGATTTTGATTGCAGTCTTCATAATTGAATATATGGTTGAGCATGATACCTTGAACCTGAATACCTACTCGTTCCAAATCATTCATTGCACGATAACCTTCGTTAAGTGGTGTAAATTCAGGATAGGCAACAAGCAGAAATGTTGCTTCATTTGGGTTTTTCAACCTTTTTATCAGGTTCCCAATCTGAGTATTGGCTATACTTTCTGCACTTTCATTACCTATAGAATTATCCTTATCTATTTTTAAATCTAGCTCTTTTTTATAATCAAAAGGTAATTCTAACAAACGAAGAGTATGCCCCGTTGGAGCCGTATCCAATACAAAATAATCCCATTCCGATTCCATAAGTAATTTTGAGAACTGTTCGAATATCGCAATTTCTTCAGTGCAAGGCGATTCCAATTCTTCTTCTAATGAAGATAGT
Source organism: Ancylomarina sp. YFZ004 (assembly GCF_054254355.1). NCBI lineage: Bacteria > Pseudomonadati > Bacteroidota > Bacteroidia > Marinilabiliales > Marinifilaceae > Ancylomarina > Ancylomarina sp. YFZ004. The sequence goes on along the minus strand of NZ_JBTCHQ010000006.1, from coordinate 95,128 downwards.
AATTCTTGAGTAGAACCATTTGCTTTTGCCTCGTTAAGAATATGGTTTTTGTAGTCTTCAACAGCTACTTTCTGATCAATATTAACAGCCCATAAGTTGTTGATAATTTCTTTTGGAATATGATTGACCTTGCAGTCGAGAACTTGTCCAATATGAGCTGCAGGATCGCTAGTAAATAATAGTGTTTTTCCCTTTTTTGCTAATTCCATAGCAAAAGAACAGGCCGTAACGGTTTTTCCCACTCCCCCTTTACCTGTCAGGACAGTTATACGACTCGATTCTTTTTTATCTAAAATATTATTTAACACACTGGCTGATGAAAATTGCTTGAAAGCCACTCTCTCTTTAAAATCACCCTGAATAGGGATGTTTTGATTCTCAAAAGCAATTTGTCCTAACAATTTAATATTATCTAAACCTTTAATTTCTGATTCTTGAAGAGGAACTTCAGAGATTTGGCTTACGAAGTTTTCTTTTAATTCATTAATATATTCTATTTGTTTTTCAGCGATATTTTTGAAAATACCCCCTGATATTCCATTATTAGGATATACCCCATTAATAATAAGTTGAAAATTCTGAATTCCTGTTTTTTCAAGTTCTTTCTTTGCACGAATGGTTTCGTAAACTGATGTCTTTTCAGGACGACTAACCAGACATACTTTAGTCTTATCAGCATCTTGCATGACCTTAACAGCGTGTGCATATTTTTTTTGCGATGCTTCAATTTGCGACACAGGACCAATGCATGTCTGACCGCTACCTTCTGCACTTTTTTGGATAAACTTATCCCATTCGCTGGGCAGTGTCATTAATCTAAGAGTATGTCCTGTTGGAGCAGTGTCAAATACAATCAAATCATATTGATCATCACTAAGGAAATCGGTAAATTTATCAAACGTGGCAATTTCAACAGTACATCCCCCGTTGAATTCTTCTTTTAACTGTTCTAATGCAAATTCATCAAGCAGGGCAGTCAAAGGTTCTAACATCCTCTTCTTGTAGGCTTCGGTTATGGTATCAGAATCCATTTGTACTAAAGATAAATTGGATGATACCAAAGTTGGATTAAGTCCTACCTCTTTATTAAAAATATCACCAAGATTTCCAGCTGGATCTGTTGAAACTAATAGCGTTCTTTTTCCTTTTTCTGATTTGTAAAGTGCTGTTGTTGCAGCCATAGTGGTTTTACCAACCCCACCTTTACCTGAAAAAAATATATATTCTGACATAGTCGTTTATTCTCCTTTATAAATCCCTGATATTTTACTCTTGATATCAAGAGCCTTTAAGCCTGGTATAAATTTGTTAATTTCATCTAAACTTGGATATTTTTGCTCCTGAATAATCTTATTATCAAGTATTGTCAATGGAAGATTACCAACGCCATTTTCCTTAATATATGTACTCACCAGCGGATTATTGATGAAAGCTTGTGGTGATTGATTGATCGCATAACGATTAACTTCAACATCAAGTTGTTTTAATAAATTTATAGTGTTTTGTAGTTCAATTAGTGCTTTGTCAGGCGCTGGTCCACATACTCCACTTGAGCAACAAAGTGCCGGTTCAAAAATCTCTATTATCATATCTGTAAAAGTTTTATAATTATCGTTTTCTTATTCACACTTATAATCAAGTGTTTCAATACTATCAAGAAGAGCAGTAACAGACTGTTTTAGTTCGTTTAATTTTATAGGATTAAGACAGTATTTAGTTTTTGCACCTTCAGTATGTCCAACAATTAAGCCTATTGCTTTAAGCTCTTTTATATGTTGGTTAACAGTGGTTCTTCCAAGAGGTAATTCGTCTGAAATATCACCTGTGATACAAGACTTAGATTCTGCTAAGAATTGCAAAATCTGTAATCGAGCCGGATGAGCCAATGCCTTAAAATAGCATGCATTTTCAGTTAATTCACTTTTAAATAATTCTGTTTTAGATTGTACCATGGTATAAATATTTGACGCAAATATACGTCAAACATTTGTATTGACGTAATAATACGTCATTAAATGTTTTGGATTGTGAACAAAGGGTGTTGTAAAACAAGCAGTGGATTCGAATCAATTGGATAATTATTGGTGATGCACATGCAGGTGAGTGGCACAGACAGATTTGTCTATTAGCGCAAGAAAGGATTGAGAAAGCAGAAAGGATTGCCGGTGCCAAATTCCCTCCGGGATCCTTTACTGAAAATATAACAAGCTCTGGTATAGAATTACACAGAACTTTAATTCTTGACCGTATTGAAAGTAAAAATGTGATACTCGAAGTTACACCAATAGGCAAAAAGTGTATGCTAGATTGGTAAAATCAAGGGTAACTGCATAATCCCGCTAGAAGGTATATTTTGTAAGGGCATAAAAGGGAGTAGAATCATTCCGGGGGACAAGTTTATATGGAAAAAAAATACTATTGGCTAAGAATTGCTGAACCAACAAAAATGTCGGATGAGCCCAAGTTTTAAAACAAGTGACATATTCGTTTTATTCTTTTTTAAAGAATACCATTTATATAAACTACGCATGAAAATAAGTACAAGCCCTTTAATCTAAAAGGACTTGACTTATTCTTTCATAATGAAGTTATATGCTTTTTCACCTCTTAAATAATCAGCCAAACCTATAAGACCATCAGTCAAATATTTTACTTTGTAACCTTTAGTTTTCAGATATGTCATAGCAATGATTGCTCGGTCTTTATGTGGACAAGCTGTTACAATAATTTTAGTTTTATCTAGTCTGTCAAGATTATTTGGCAGTTCAGCCAAGGGAATGCTAATTGCAAAGGGCATATTCCATGATTGAAATTCTTCGGCAAAACGTATATCAATAAGCTGAACCTTATCAGCTTTTAATAATTGAACCAACTGCTTACTTTCAATTTTCATCTCTTTTCGTGAAGCGTAGTCAAAACTTAGTAGATAATCATCTAAGGATTGTTCTTGGGCATCTACGGTAAATGGGATAACACATAAAAGAATAACTAAAAACGGAATAAAACTTCTCATATTTATTTGGATTGTTGGATTGACTTAATTAATTCTTTTGTTGAAATATAACCAGAATGCCTAAAAAACTCTTTCCCCTTTTTATTAAGAAGTACTTGTGTAGGAATGACTGCAATTCCGTAGTATTCCATTAGGATTTGACTTTCAGGTTCTAATATATTTAGGAAAACAACATTAATTTTTTCGGAATAATCTGAGCGTATGTCTTCCGTAACTACTTCTATTTTCCGACAGGCAGAACAGCCTTTTGCACCAAATTCAAGAAAAGTTACTTCGTAGCTTGAATGGTTTTCTGCATAATTGAATAGTGAGTCAATTAACGCATCGCCCGTACTTAGCAATTCAGGCGATGCATTATTTATCATTGTTTTTGATAAAAACTGGTTTAGCTTATCTTTTGTAGCAAAGCCTATAATTATTAGTGTAAATAGGGCTACAAAAATAAACCACGGAAGAATTTTATTAACCATCGTTTACGGTTTAATTTTTTGAAATAAACCCATCAACCTGGTTTGATATATCTCTGAAATCTGGGTTTCATGCTCGCCGATGGGTTTTAGAGGAATCAGGTCGATGACTTGTTCTGACGATAGCTCTGATTTGTACATTAAATTTAATGCGGCTTGCAAGGTTTGATGGATCGTGTCAGCACTTTCTTCCTGGGTCAGCCCCATATCAGCCCCAAGTCTCTCCATTTCTTTCCACTGGAACCAGAAATAAGTGGGTAGCATGGCCGAGACGAGCGCATAAGCTTCTAGTTTAGATTCCTCAACTTCAAAGGTTTTTCCTAAAGTTGATAGCAATTCTAATAACGTTTTTTTTTCGAATGAAGAAAATTCAGTAGAAAACGAAAGAGGGTTATAACCTTCATTGATGTATGAAGTTGCATTGGGAATCATTCGGGCAATGTTTTTTGTTTCCAGTTTGGTAGAAATTTTCTCGATGCTGATTTTTGGAGCTAAAGAGACCACCTGTGTTATTTCTGAAACCGATGTTTTAATTTGTTCCAAAGTTTCCATTATAACAGGTGGGTGCAAGGCAATAACAACAATATCTTGCTTTGCTGCTAATTCGCATTCATCAGTCATTTGAATTTTCGGGAACTGTTTTCTAAGTTCATTTAACGCATCCAAATTTATGTCGCAAACGACAACTGATGGAAAAGTGATCTGTGAATTTTGAAATGCTTGCAAAAAAATCTTGGTAATTCTTCCACCACCAATAAAACCTAATGATTTTGTTTCCATGATTTTAGTTTTTTTTAATTAAAAAATGATCTTCGCTTTATCATAAATCTTTTGAATATTCTCATCATTAGCTGGCGATTGCCCCTTTGCTAAGCCTTGTTCAGTAACCACTAGATGTTTATAGTTGGTAAATTCATGTTGCTCCATCATACGTTTACCACAACTGGTTGGGCAACCATCAATTACTAAAAGATTTTTTGTTTTAAAGTTTTCTATTGACTTTTCAATTCCTGCTCCAATTATTGACAAGCAACTCATTTTTCTCTCGCCTCCAATATGTAGCATTCTAGCCACTTTATCTGAAATTAGTCCAACATCAGCAGCTCCAGAACAAGCCATAACGATTTTATTGCCTGCACCACATGAACAGTTTTCTTTTTTATCTTCCATTTTGTTTTATTTTTAAAATTTATATTCCATACTTAACTGTATCTTGTTTTGGTTTTCAGCGCTTTTGTTATCTGTTAACCATCCCTGATAATTCAACGAAATATTTACTCCTTTTACGGGAGAATGTGAAATGCCTCCCATAATTGTATTTCCGTCTTTTTTATTGCCTGTTGCCATATCATCAGAAACCTCAAAGTACAATCTGTCGTAACGGGCAAATAATTCAGTTTTATTTGATAACTGACAAGCCGAATAGAACGAAAAACCATAGCTATTAAGCTCGTTTATATTGTCTAGGTTTTCCATATAATTAAACTCGCCTCCAATCCGAAATTTTGTTGAGAGCTTAAATCCTGCAAAAACAGAAACCATTTGTTCTGTACTTGAATTCGCCAGTCCTGAGTGCCGATTATGGTAATAAAACCTTGTTTGAACTTTTCCCGAAGGATTAATATCAATTCCCCCTGCAAATTTCACTTTACCAAAAGCATCTTGAACTTTTCGCGGTCCTTCACCATTTGTAATTGCCATATCAAAAGACAACACCTTGTTAAGTTTATAGTTTGCTATAAATCCCAAATCGCTGCTTGGAATATGCCAGTATAGATCCTGGAAGGTTTGCGCAACATAGCGCAAACCCCAAAACCGTTCTTGTGTGATGTAATGATTTTGCAAAATTGCACCCCCTTCAAGAGTAAAATTATCATTTACTTTCCATTGCAAACTGGCATATTTTAGGAACATTGTATAATGAGCACCTTCCTTTGAAGTGTTCTGAACCGTTAAAATATTTCCATTCACATCGGTAACTGTAATCTCACCAACAGAAGTTGCCCTTCCACGGTCAATAATAATTTTAGAACTCCACTTTTCATTAAACTGGTATTGGAAGCCCAGATGAGCCCGACCAAAGCTGTACTCATAATTACTGTTTTCCACGTCGTAGGATGCTGTCCCAAAAACATGAACAATGGGTTTCAGATTTTTAAAATTGAATTTGTAAACATTTGTGCTGTCTTGAGCTTTAGATACCAGATTAGATAATAAAAGCAGTAATAATATGATGTTTAATATTCTTTTCATTTTATACTCATTAAATAGTATTCATTTTTGTTAACATACGGAATGAGCGTTGCATCAACACATGTTATCTGCAAGATGGCGGTGCTACTTTCAATACGTTGACCTCCTTTTACGTTAAGATTAACAAGGGCAATCCACATAAGTTTTTCGAGCTTTCTTTTCTTAAAGAATAAATTTTAAGCCGACTAGAGAGGTACTAAGTCCAAGAGTGTTCTTTACCTTCTTAGCATATTGATTTACATTTTCAGCTTTCATAATAACTATTTATTCAGCCTATTAAAATACCTTATAATTGTTATTTTATTTTTCCGATTCATTCAGTATCAAAGGGCAGCAATCTTTTGGCATGTCCTGTAATTGCTCTATTGTTTTCTGAAACCCCAAAAAGCTATCCTTGATTAGTTCAAATCGTTTTTTATTTAAACTGTAATATATATAATTACCATCCATCCGGCTATTTATAAGTTGCGCTTCCCTTAGCTTACTTAAGTGTTCGGAGACAGTCGATTTTGCAAGGGGTAATTTTTCCGAAATACTGCCAGCCTGACATGCTTTGTATCTAGCAAGGTGAAGTATAATTTGCACTCTTGCCGGATGCGAAAGTGCATCCAGCATGTTAGCTAAGTCCAGTGATTGGGGGTCATATTGTTTATCGTTTTCCATAGTAACTTTTTATTACTTTACGTAATTAAAAATAAATCCTACGATTATTATTCCAGTGGCAACTATTCCTACAAAGGCGGTTATTAATTGCCATTTTAATACCTTTTAAAGAATATTAATTTCTGGTAATGATAGTGCGATAACCGACATCATAAATGATAAAGCTGTACCTAATGAAACTCCTTTTTCAATTGACACACTTACTATCGGAATGATACCAGCTGCATTAGAATACATGAGAACTCCAATAAGGATAGCCTGGACTACATGAGCAATTTTCATTTTTTGTATCCATCGTTTTAATTTTTAGAGGATAAAATTGAAAAGATAACCTAAGCTTACAATACACAGTGTTATCGTTCCGAAAAAGATGGCAATAAGTTTCCATTTCATTACCTTTTTTAGTAAAGTTGCTTCGGGTAACGAGAGTCCAACTACAGCCATCATAAATGCAATAGCAGTACCTAGAGGTACTCCTTTGACAACAAAAACCTGAATAACTGGAACAATACCAGCTGCATTCGCATACATAGGCACAGCTAATATTACAGCCAATGGAACGGCATACCACTTGTCGGCAGCAAGATATGCTGCAAAAAAGTTTTCTGGCACATATCCGTGCATTGCTGCCCCAATGGCTATTCCAATAAGTACATACACCAATACTTTACGTACAATATCCCAACCTTCTTTAATTATAGATGGCAAACGATCGATGAACGGCGTTTTTTCTGTTTCCCACTCTTCCGATTCTTTTTCTGATGTTGCTTGTATTTGTTTAACCCAATCACTTAAATATTTGTCGAGCTTAAATTTCCCAAGTATAAAGCCCCCAATAGTACCTAACAATATTCCACTTCCTGCATAAATCAAAGTAGCTTTAATTCCGAACAAACCCAGAAACATGGCTACGGCCACCTCGTTCACCAAAGGCGAAGTGATTAAAAATGCAAAAGTTACTCCCAGCGGAATGCCGCCTTTCACAAGGCCTATAAACAATGGAATTGAGCTACAGGAACAAAATGGTGTAATGGCTCCAAACAACGATGAGATGAGATATTGAAATCCATACATCTTTTTTGTTGTTAAATAAATACGCAGTCGGTCGATAGGAAAATAGGCATTTATCAAACCCATGAGCGAACTTATTAGGAACAGCAGGATTAAAATTTTAATGGTATCATAAAAAAAGAAATTGATCGACATTCCAAGATGAGATTCTGGATTGAGTCTAAATAAATCGAACGTAAAAAAATCAACCCAATCGGGCAAGTAATGATACAATAAAAGCAAAGCTGGTAAGACCACTGCTATAGAAACAAGTAAGCCTATCTTTTTTTTCTTTTTCTGATTTAACTCTTGTTCTGGGATTTCAATGGCATATGCGACACACTCTCCCTTGTCTTGATTTTTTGATAATATATTAGATTTATTCATATTACAACTTATTTGAGTTCGCAAAAACACGAACAGTATTTCTAAATTTTTTTGTTTTTATTGAATTAACTGCAACAACATCTACTACCGCAATTATTAGTTGCGGTAGAGTTGTTTAATAGCACATTTATATCACCTGAACAGCATTTACCTGATGGGTTCAATGTTGCACATTCATTTCCGGTACAGGCTTTAGTCTGAACTTGAATATCTTTGAGGGTTTTAGCCCCATTTTCAATAGCAATTTCTATATCTGCATCTGTTACATTTTTGCAATAACAAATTATTTTACTCATATTTTTAAATGTAAATAGTGAAAATATAATATCCCCCCACTACAATAAATAAAACAGCAATAATTCGCCTAAACCACATTTCGAAAGTTTTTAGTTTATTGTAAACATTACCAATAGAACCCACACTAAATGCGATAAGCCATGCGAAAATAATAACTGGAATCCCTGTCGCTAAAGCAAAAAATAAAGGTAAATACAATCCACTAGTACTACTGATGGTCATGGGCATAAGCATCCCAAAATAAAGCACACCACTGTAAGGGCAAAATGCCAGAGCAAAAACAACACCTAATAAAAGGACACCCCAAAAGCCGGTGTTTGATTTATTTTCCATCTTCTCAGTTAATGAACCAATACCAGGAATTTTTATTTTTAAAACGCCAAGCATAAACAGACCAATAATGATTAGAATAGGCCCCAATAGCTTTTCGCCCCATTCCTGAAGAAAGCCAGAGAACTCGAATTGGCTGGCCCCAAAAAAGAAAAGTAATCCAATTGCTGTGTAAGTAATGGCACGACCTAAAGTATAGATTAATCCATTTATAAACACTTTGCGCTGACTTTCAATATCCTTACTAATAAAACCAATGGCCGTAATATTAGTTGCCAAAGGGCAGGGACTTACAGCTGTCATAAGTCCCAGAATAAATGCCGATAATATGGGAAACTGCGAAGTTTCCAGAAAATTTTGTAATATTTCCATATTTACATCATTGAATCAATTGTCGATTTTATTTTACTTTTAAGTTTATCTGGATTGGTACGTGCATTTAAAAAGCCAGCATTGGTTAAATTCACTGTTTTATCACCATTAACAATTAAAAGCGTTTGTCCACTAATCTTGTATTTTTTCAATAAAGACTTATCGCTTACTTTTTCAATATTAATAGACTCAAATGACACCTTATTACCATAGTATTCTTGGATGGCTTCTTTAGAGACAGTTTCTACCGCTTGACATGTAGCACAACGACGAGTGGCATGAAAGTAGTATGCCTTTACCTGATTTATTTGTTGTACTTCCGTACAATCTGTTTTATCCTTCGTCGAATTAGCAGCAATAGATTTTTTGCAACATTGAGCCGACACAGAAACAACTCCCATTAACAGAATAATACTAAAAATGCTTATTATTTTTTTCATATTTTGAATAGTTTATTTAGTTATCAATTGTATTAATTCATCTACTGATGGAACTTTACCTTTCACTACTATTTTACCATCAATGACCAAAGCAGGTGTTGTCATTACCCCATATTGCATAATCTCAACAATGTCTTCGACTTTAGAAATAGTTGCAATTACTCCCGCTTTATCAACGGCTTCTTTTGTTGCTTTTTCTAGCGTCTTACATTTTGCACATCCTGTGCCTAATACTTTAATTTCCATTTTTGCAGGTTTTAAATTATTAAAATTTATGTTGATTATCTTCTCAATTCGTTATTCGCAAAACAACGAACAGTATTTTCAAATTTTTTTTTAGATTCCCAAGAATTGTTTAAAAAGTTGTTGTGCTTCTTTCCAATTCTCTTTATTAATACAATATTTAATTCTTGGTGATTCAATTTCACCCTGTATTAGTCCCGCATCTTTCAATTCTTTAAGATGCTGAGAAAGGGTCGATTTGGCAATGCTAAGGTCGTCACTTAAATCGCCACTGTAGCAACAGCCTTGGTTTGACAGCAATTCTAAAACATACATGCGCACCGGATGCCCCATTGCCTTGGCATATCGGGCAGCCCTTTGTTGCTTATCTGTAGTAACTGATTCTATATTCATCCTGTTCGTTAAATGCCGAACAAAGATATAGACTTTTTTACGTTAAAAAAACTAATGTCATCTTTTTTAACGAGCATTAGGAAAACTACACTCTTTTGCAAATTTTGGTTGTGGGGTGACTAGTGCGATTTGCAACTGCGTGTAAGGTGCGTTGGGTTTTCTTTTTTGAAGGGAATAAAAAACAAAATAAATTCATCCAAGTTTGCACTAACCTATCATAGGAGTTTTCTTTTTTCGCCTTGTTGCTAACGTAAAAGTCTGTAAATGGGTCGTATCATCAATATAATGATACTTAAACTCGTACTAAAAATCAAATCCCAATTAATATTCAGATTGTCAAACCTGCCAACTTACTTCACACATATACTTTTTTTTAAAGAACTCATTAAGTAGTTAATAAATAGATGAAACTAGATGATGGGAGACATTTAGTAAATTAAAGCATCAGTTATCCCTATAAATAAGGTCACTCAAAGAATAAATATGAAATAAAGAATTGCATCTTAAAGGGTTATGAACTAGTATAACTAGATAAATTTACTAGTTATTTAGATAGTAGAACTAGTTTTCCAAATAGAACAACTAGTAATAAACTAGTTAAATAACTGGTTAGATTCAACTTCATATACTATTAGTAACACTTTTGGTGGAAAGGGAATCCTTATTTTGTCGCTATCATCTAATTCCATCAATTCTTCAAAAGTAAATTCTCTTTTCAAAATAGCTTCTGGTTTCCTAATGCCGATCTATTTTAAAACAAAAGCATGATTCTTTAAATAGTATTTTTGAGTATCAACAGATATCATGTTATTACTTATGACAGTTTTTTTATCAATTTATTACTAGCATCAGGCATCAACCGCTCAATACAGCATCAAACACTCTCTGTATCAAACTAAACGACCACTAAAAAAGAAGCATCAACCGAGGTAGCAATCGCTTCGAATTTAAAAATCAAAGATCGATTGATGCTACGGTTGATGCCTAAGAAATAAATATATAACCTCCTGTAATTCAATAACACTAAGCCCTATAAAATCGATTGATGCTTGATGCCTTTAAGAATAATAAAAATTGTTTCTTTTCCTCCAGTCTTTGGCTTTATTTTCTCAAGTGATATCAAAGATCTATCTAGCATTTCATCAACGAGTTTTTGAGCTTGTGTCTTGTTTTTACATCCAGCGACTTTTTTAGTGTAAACATCTCTAAAACTACATCTACTTCCACGCTTTCTTATCCATTTAATGGCCTGATCTATCTTTTTATCTATTGCAGAACTATGCAAGACATTTTGCACCTTTGCGGCTTGGCATTTAAAAAATGTTGTTAATTCTATAGCTTTCTCCAGACTATCAAGACTGATTTCTTTGAATTCACTTTCACCATAACCAAACTTGCTCGCTTCAATAATTAAAGCAAACCGAATAGTGTATCCTGCAAACTTCGATAAGATCCCTCTCAAATAATAAGGTGTTTCATCGGATTCCATTTCCTTGTAAAGTGTATTATTTAGGTAATCACTAAACCGATCATGACTTTCTTTAGTGAACTTTACAGATATAGGTGTATCTCCATCTATTTTCTGAAAGTAGATCTTTTTAAACGCTCTGACTAAAGAAGTTTTTAAAGCTTCATCAACTTCCTTATCGGTATAATTAAGAGTAACTGGCTCTGGCATTACAAATAGAATTCTATCTATAAAACCATTGTCTTTATTCTTAGACAATTCCTCTAAAACATCGGGCTGTATACAACCTAAAACATTCACAAAAGGGCGATACAAGTACTGAGGCTCTTCCTCTGATTTTCTATTAATAATTGTATCGGCACAACTCCAAAATGACAACCATTTTTCCTGATCGGAACCATTACCTTGTCGATATTGATTCATCCCTTTTACCCATCCTACCAACTCATCCTGAATAAATATAATTCCCAATGGTTGTTTCTGTAACAAACCTGATAAAGCTTCAATTGTAGCATCATTAGTTGTAATTTGTTCTAAAGTTGGTGGTATTGGCTTCTGAGGCTTCTCTTTTTCTAGTCGCTCCAATTTAGGTAGCATTTTCCATGAACCTAACTCATTATCGTAAGTTTGTAAATTTTCTGAAAAAGCTTTTTTCTTCGATTTATATACCTCTGCATATTCCTTTTGTAAAACATTCACAGGTAAGGTGCCCATTTTTAAAGCTGGAGATTTTTTCGCTCCAGGTTCTGCAACAATAGCTGCAAACAATACTGGAGATTCTTTCCAATCTTTTTTCACTTCAGCCACAGCCTTACTTCCCACAGCCAAGGCAAAACAAGAAAGTACAGACATAGCAATAAAGTCAATAGGGCAATTCAAAGCATCAGCAGAGTCAATAATAAATTCCTCCAATGGTTTTGGGAAAACATGAGTGGGAAACTGTTCTATATTATCATTCATATTCTTACTTTTTTAATAATATTCCATTAGACTTTGCGATATAAAACAGTGTTGCCAGTGTAATTCCTCCACCCTTACACTTCAAACAATTTGAATATTGTTTATCGCACTTTTCACGATTGTAATCAGGACTAAAACAACTTACTCTATGAAAATAATTACGTCCTGATTCGCCTAAAGATTCAGCAAGGCTAAACCCGATATTCCTCCAATTTTCATATCCTTGAGTAATATCCATATTACCAGATTCAATCATTTGTACTAGCCATTCAACATTTGCCAACGAATCACTAACAACTGTAGTTCTTGATCGTTTACAGGGAACAGTTTCTTTTTTATTGTTTCCTTCTAACCATGCATGTGGGTTAAACTGTTTCTCCATGGTTCAAATATTTTGGGTTTATATAAACTTGAGGGTCATAAGGCAAAAAGCATGCACGTGCAACGTCCTTTCCAGAACCATCAAGTTCAAGTTGATAAGTTTGTTTCAAGTAATTAGCTACTGCTTTAAAATAGCTCTTGTGCTCCATCAAACTGATATCGATAGTAATCACCCATTTTAAGCCATCTCCTGACGGAGAACGGAATAAAAGCACAGTTTCTAAGCTATCATCTGCTAGTAAACTATTTTTAACCTCATCGACATCTGACAAATGATCAAAGTCTAATACCATCAAACCAGAATGATGCTGAAAATGTTTCTCACTTCTTTTAGTAAATATTCCAGAAAAACAGACGTAGTTAAATTGGCTTGCTTTAAACTCTCTTGCTTCTACAACATTTGTTATCTCTCGTAGTGCCGTAGTTCTTTCAATATTCCAATGTCCTTTTATTAGGGTATAAGCATCTAAAACGTTTATTGTCTTATAAGGCTTTGTATTTGAGATAGGTTTCATAAAAAAACTAAACTCAGGTATCTCTATTTTTATCTGGTTATCTAGATATTGGCTATCTGGATAACTAGTTATTTTACTAGTTATATCTTGTATCATGTTATTTCATCTTTAGAAAAAACAAGGCATAGTTATCCTATTTGCAAAGCGTTACCACCTTACAGCATATGTACTATGCCATGTAATTCGAGTATTTTAAAGGAAAGAATATTCCTTTTAAGAATGGTTTACTTAAAGGATTTCACGTAATGTTTATTCAAATGAGCTTCGATATCTGAGCTCATATAGTAGATCTTAGAACCAATTTTAGAATAGGCTAAAATTCCGTTATCGCGATAGGTTTGAAGTGTTCGTTTACTGATATTTAATGTTTGACAAACAACTTGACTGTCGATCCATACCTTTTCGAGTGGGTAAAGATTTTTTTTCCTTAGCATTTCTACAGTGTTTTCCATGCTTCTTAATTGCGAGCTAATCTTTTGAAAAGCATCGCTGCTCATTGTTACTACTTCCATAATATTGAAATTTAGAGTTAATTAATGAAAATCAAATCATTCAGGCGCCTGTAGATCGTTTCGGAAGCAAACATATGCAATATCGAGAAACGAAAAGGGTTGCAATAGGGTTGTACAACCCCATTCAACCCTACCCTAACTCACTGACAACAAAATCACTACCTAGTCGTATTTTATTTTAAATTTATTCAGTTTTTTTTGCATCTCAAGTAATACACCCTCCCAAAATTTAATTGCATCATGTTTGGGAGTATCAAAATGATTTTTAATTGAATCAGAACTAAAGTCATCCTTTTGTTTTGAAGAAAAAGCGAAAGCTATCTGTTCAGTTAATGTTGTTACCTCATCATATTCAAGAAGGTTTTCATCACTCAACATTCTAAATAACAAACCAATTTTCTTTACAGAAAGCTTAGTTTTAATTTTCTCGGTACTAATTGCAGTGAGCTTGATATCAAATTTTGAACTATCATATTTGGTCAGTTCTTTGTCTACAAATTCTATCAATCTAGATAAAGTAACATTAACCAAAGCCACAATACTTGAACGATTAAGAGTTTTGTAACTTGGCTTATATCGTAAATTATTAAGTCGATTTTGGAAGCTTTTTAAAACCTCATATTTTCCAGAATCACTCTTATCACATAAGTCTTGATTGATTTTTTGAATAGCAAAATCATAGGTTTCAAGTTCAGCTACATTAGTTTCAATAAGGAAGTTCAATATATCCTCTTCTTTTTCAGAATTATTTCTTTCCAATAAATTAGAGAGTGTTTTATTTAGATTTTCATACAACACTATTTCCTCTGGGGAATTTTTATCATATCTTCTGAGATAATGATGTACATCTCTCATAAAAAGAGGAAAAGGTTTTTGTGAATTTTGTTCTGTATACTTCTTAATCACTTCCCTATGCTCATCTAAATCAATAGCTTGGACAGATCCATTCCAATCAGATGTATCAATGGTCATACCATCGACGATTACTGAATTCTGCTCCTGAGAATAATTGGCTCTTAATTCATCATACCATTTATCTATTTGCTTAGAGCTTAATTTCTCATATTTAGAAGATAAAACATGACTCTCAATACTGAAATCTAATGAAACATGTAAATCATTAATAATTAAACTCAATAGGCCTATTACACCCTTGTAGCCTGCAAGAAAATTATTATAAGGAGTAAGGCACCCACTCTTTCTACCATGAATAATAAGTTCATGTGTACTACCCTCTAGATATTCTTCAAGTATTATTTTAAACTTCAATAACCTATTGAACCTAGCTGTAAACATTAATTTTAATCTATCACTTGGCTCACCGCTGGACTCAAGCTCCAAATAGTATCTCTTAATCTTAGAGAATTCAAATTTTAGTTTTTGTTGAATATCTATTTCTGTGATTTCAAAATCTGCCTCAGTCCAACCTTCACATGAATCGTAATTGTCACCACAGTTAATGAATAATTCTTCGAGTATATTAAGTTCATCTCTCATATTTGTTCGATTTTATAAAAGTTGATAAAACTAATGAAATATGAGGTATTATAAACACTTTTATTATCTTTGATTCACTCGCAAATGAGAACATTTTGATAAAAAGCAAAGCAATCAAGTAGTTGCAGAATTAGGTGTAGTGAAAAATTGTTTACAAGGCTAAAACATTGTATTACAGCATACGGGAATTGGATGGTTCATGATCCTCTCTCTCCGCAGACAGAAGCATCAAGGTTGAAAAACTTTGATGCTTTTTTTATGCGCAAATTTTTAAGGATTTGAAACCTTTTGGGGTTCGTAATAAATTCATGACGAGGAATAATCCCTCTCTCTCCATAATTAAAGAAGCAAACCTTTATTAATTAACATGTTGCATTTTTTCATATCAACTATTTATCAACCACGATAAATATCCTATTCTATGAGTTCTTTATATTTCATTTCGCATATTCAAAATCTACAATTCAAATATTCGTGAACTTACTAATATTGAGAATCCTCTTTGTTCTAATTCATTAGAACAAAAAGGAAAGTCAAAGTTTAGCCAGCCTAATAGTTAACTCCTCCTTCTCCCTTTTAACTTGAAAAATCATTATGCTTCTCTTATTCCTGAACGAAGATCTGAAGCTCTTTTTTTATATGGCGTGATGAAGTCCCTAGCATTAATTTGAATTGTCCTGCTTCAAGTTTCCAGTCCATTATTGAATCATCGAAAAAGGCAAGTTCATTAACAGGAATCTCCATTGTAACAATTTTAGTTTCTCCAGGCATAAGTATTACCTTATTAAAGGCTTTCAATTCCTTAAGCGGTCTTAAAACTGATGCTTCAACATCGTTAGCATAAACCTGAATCACTTCAGACCCCCTTGATTTTCCTGTATTTTTAATCTCACATGACACTTTAATCACATCTCCTTTTTTATAGGTAGACTTATCTGTTTTAGCATTCAAAACTTTAAAGGAAGTGTAAGACATGCCATATCCAAATGCGAATAAGGGCTTAATTTTCTTCGTATCGTGCCAACGGTAACCGACCAATATATCTTCTTTGTATTCCTGATTTGTGCCATCGCCAGGGTAAGAGATCTCACCAAATGAATGAGCTGCGTTGTCTTCCAGTTTAACTGGAAATGAAAAAGGCAGTTTCCCAGATGGATTCACATCTCCTGAGATTACATCTGCAATAGCATGTCCGGCTTCACTTCCCAAATACCAGGCTTGAACAAGTGCTTTCACATTCGAAATCCATGGCATTTCAACGGCATTACCACTTAGCATGATAAAAGCAGTATTTTTATTCACCTTCAGAATTTCATTCAACAAATCATCTTGTCCAAAAGGCAATGCAAACTGCTTGCGATCGTCCCCTTCACAATCCTGATGATGACTTTTATTCAAGCCTCCTACGAAAAGAACGATATCTGCTTCTGCAGCAACTTCGATTGCCGCACGCTTTAATGAATCTGCATTTAGATTTGTTGGCAATACCTGACCATAAACCGATGCACCAGATGAATAGCCCATTGCATGAATAATTCGTGCATTTTTAAAACGTTTCTGAATACCGCTCAAAGGTGATATTTCATGCTTCGTTTTGAGTTCCGAAGAGCCTCCACCAACTGTCATGCTACGGGTAGCATTCTCTCCAATGACAGCAATTATTTGTTTTTTGTCGGGATCTATCGGGAAGAATCCCTTATCGTTCTTCAACAAAACAATCCCTTCGGCAGCCACTTCCCGTGCCACATCAAAGTGTTGCTGATTGGTCATTTTACCAAAAGATCGAGTCGTATCCATATTGGTACGCATCATCAAACGAAGAATACGTCTGACCTTATCATCCAATACACTCATTTCAATCTCTCCAGATTTTAGTATCTTAAGAAAAGGATTTGCTAAAAAATAATTGTCGTAAGCATTTTTTGATGATGTTGTCAATCCATCGGTTCCAGTTCCCATCTCCATATCCAAACCATAAAGTGCAGCCTCTTTTGTATCATGCGTCGCTCCCCAATCGGTAACCAATACCCCATCGAAGGCCCAATCGCCCTTAAGAATCTTATTCACCATTAATTCGTTGTGACAACAAAACTGACCTCTTATCTTATTGTAGGCACCCATAATTGACCAAACCTCTCCTTCGAGCACTGCAGCCTTAAATGCAGGTAGGTAAATTTCATACAAAGCTCTGTCACTTAGTTCTACGTTGATGTGATTACGCCAGTGCTCCTGGTTATTCAAGGCATAGTGCTTCACACAAGCAGCCACTCCATTTTCCTGCACGCCTTTGATATAGGGTACAACAAGCTTGGAAGCCAAATAGGGATCTTCTCCCATGTACTCAAAATTGCGACCATTAAGGGGTGTGCGATAGATGTTAACTCCAGGACCTAAAAGGATATCTTTCTTGCGATATCGGGCTTCTTCGCCTATAGCCTTTCCGTACTTGTATGACAAGCTAGGATTAAAAGTAGCCGCCAAACAAGTTAAGGCAGGGAAAGCGGTACAGGAATCATTCGTCCAACCCGCATGTTCCCAGGTATCCCATGCAATCTCTGCACGCACCCCATGAGGTCCATCTGACATCCAGATCTCAGGAACTCCCAAACGAGGAACACCGGGCGTGCTGAACTTCGATTGTGCATGACACATGGCCACTTTCTCTTCCAAAGTCAATTGTTTAATTAATACGTCAATCTTCTTTTCAATCAAAATAGGATCAACTTGCCCAAATAATTGAATATTAGCCAAGAGGGCAAATACTAGAGTGGTAAAAATTAATTTCTTCATTACGTATGTTTTTTTTAAGATAGCCTCAACGGCATAGCGCTTATTATATTTTAGATAACTAACCTATGACTAGTAAACAAGTGTTTGTATCGCTCGTGCAGGTATTTTAATTGATGTTGCAACATTAGCACCAACATATAGTTTATAAGTCATATCCTCATCGGATCTGTTCATCACGACAGTGGCCATCTTTCCATTCTCGTTAATGAAAGAAGTACTGATTAGGAAGCTAATACTTGAAACTGTACTGACTCTTTTTGCTCCCGGACGAATGTATTTTGAGAAATGCCCCAGGTAATAATAAGATGGGGTGTAGATTAAACTATCGGTTCTAGTGTCTGCATGAATTGGGGAAAAACACAAATTACCAACGTGATTAGGCCCCCCTGTTTCATCGAGTAGAATGTTCCAGTCTGTCCAACCAACTGTTCCTCGGTTAAAATCATTAATCATTGAATGACCATATCTCTCTGCATTTGGCCAGTACTGATACTTTTCAGGATCGAAACTCTCGTTACATCCTTCTGTAAAAAGTAGTTTTTTATCAGGATAAGCTTCCTGAATCTTTGATAGATTGTCGAACATAGGTTCGCCACCTCGCCATGTTTCGTACCAGTGGAAACCTGTTCCCCAGGCATATTTCTCCGCTTCAGGATCGTCTAGAATCGTATTGGCTCTGTGCGTAATCAAATCTCGGTTATGATCCCAAACCACAATATTTTTATCTCCAAGTCCTTCTTGTTCCAGAATTGGTCCCAAGTGATTTTTCAGAAAATCGCTCTCTTCTTCGGCGGTATAAATACAAGATTCCCAACGTTGAACCGCCATGGGTTCATTCTGAATGGTCACCCCCCAAACAGGAATACCTTCTTTCTCGTAGGCTTTAATAAATTTAGCATAGTATTTTGCCCATGTATCATAGTACTCTGGGAGTAATTTTCCTCCTCGAAGCATATTCTTGCTGTCTTTCATAAAGGCAGGCGGGCTCCAAGGACTGGCATAAAATAACATGGAACCACCAGCTTTTGCAATGGCTTGTTTAATCATCGGCAAACGATACTGTTTGTCATGATCGATGGAGAAGGTTTTTAAGTTTTTATCTCCTTCTTCGATATAGGTGAAGCTGCCATTACTAAAATCGCAGCTATGAATTGACGTACGCATTAAGGTATAATCAATACCCTCTTTGCCATAATAGGCTGAAATAAGTTCTTCTTGTTTCTCTTTTGAGAGTTTTGCAAACACTTCTGCTGAAGCATCCGTAATCGCCCCTCCTACGCCAATAAATGTTTGAAATCTGTTGTTCGGATTAACAAATATCGAATTCTCTGTCTCTAAAGCTTGTTCGGTTTTCTTGAAAACAGACTGTCCAGTCTCGCTTAATCTGAATTCTGTGTCCTTTGCTGTAGTTATAATCGTAGCTTTTTTTCCCACTGCCCTATATTCAGCTGTTGATGTGTCAACTGGCTTGGCTTGTGAGCATGCCATAAAAGCAATAGTGATAACAGGAATAAATCGTTTCATAATTAAGGTTCTGTTTTATAGTTGATAACTATTAAATAATCTTGTAAAAAAATCATTTCAAAGTATTGAGCTCATTTTAACAAAAAAATATCAGAGTAATTAAATAGCGCATATAGTATGAGGGATACTACAGAGGCGCTATCAACCAACTACTAACTAGTCATGATCTAAACTCTTAAATGAGTTTCTATTAAAAAACATTTTGATTGAGAATCAAGTTTCCTTGATTCTCAATCTGTGTTTAAAATGATTGACCAACCAATTTTAACACCCCAAAATTTTCCATCTGATAAATTAAATATTTAAATAAATGATTATGCTTCAGCTAACCTTCTCTTATCTAAATCTGATTTTATAACAACACAAGTTTCATGATCAATAGTATAGAAATACAACAGAATTGCACAAGACATATACAGGACTCCCGGAATAACGGAAATCATGAGTTTAATACCTGTTATGGCTGTAGCTGTTTGTTCAACATTTGGCGTAAATTTGAAAATAGCAAGCATCCATCCTGCCAAAGCACCACCTATACCCCAACCCGCTTTTTGAGCAAAAGTAGCCGCAGAAAACACCAAACCTGTTGATCTTCTTCCTGTTTTCCATTCCGAGTAATCGGCTGTATCGGCAAGCATGGTCCATAGTAAAGGTACTGCAGGAGCATAAGCCATCTTTGCCAGAATATTGAGAATATAGATCATCGTAATATTGTTGGCATCGGGAAGATATAGGCAGATGAAGAAAAAGCCCGACAGTAATGAACTAGCCAAAAAAACATTACGTTTGCCGAACCGTTTAGCCAAAGGTTTTGAGAAAGGTATTGCAACTATTAGAGCAACAGTTCCTATCACATTAAACAATTGAACATTTTCTTCATTTCCTATATAGTATTTAAAGTAGTAAGCAATGGATAAATTTTGCATTGCAAACATGATAAATGAGATAATCCCAACAAAAAACAAAATTACCCAAGGTTTGTTTTTAAATAGGTTTTTAAAATCTGCCTTTAAGTTTTCTTTCTGTTCTTTAGGAGGTTGTACTCTCTCCTTAGTTGTTTTAAAAGTAATCATGAACAACACAAAACTGATAATAGAAAATAAGATCAAGGTATACTGATAGCCCTTTGCATTATCACCCTGACCAAAATACAAGGCTAAAGAAAGAGCTGTTCCTGACACGATAAACTGACCAATAAAAGCAAAGATAAATCGGTACGAATTAAGGCCTGCTCTCTCGTATGAATCAGAAGTCATTACAGCTCCTAATGATGAATAAGGAAGATTTATAGCCGTAAACACAGTCATTAATAACATATAGGTAACGCCTGCATAAATGATCTTTCCGGTAGGTCCGAGATCAGGAGTGGTAAACGTTAAGACCGCCAATACACTGTATGGCAAAGCCATCCATAAAATATAAGGACGGAATTTTCCCCATCGAGTGTTTGTTCTATCAGCAATAATCCCCATTAAGGGATCGCTAAGCATGTCCCAAAAACGAGCAATCAGCATAATAGTACCAGCCGCCGCAGCTGAAATACCAAAAGTGTCAGTGTAAAATATCAAAATCCAGAAACCTACCATATCCCAAACAAAATGGGATGCTGTATCTCCTAAACTATAACCAACTTTTTCCTTTAAGGACAGTTTTGATTCTATTTCGTTCATCTATATATGATTCTAGTGTTTTTTAATTTATCTCAAACAGATTGTACGTTCTGGACCATTCAATTGTCTGGCCGGGCTTCACGTTTACATCAAAAAATAGTTCAGGACTCACAACATGTTTCCAACCCCAAAGATTGACTTGGCTTGTTTTAAAGTTGCCTGTTTCTCTTATACCAATTTTACTTTTCTTGTTGATCAATTCCCAACAAGCATCTACACACTCACCTCCTGAGAGGTTGCTAAAAAAGAATTGTTCTTCCGGTATGCTATTAAATCTTATCTCATCTTGACCGACTTCAACCTTTTCTTCCGGATTAACAGTCGCTCCGAATAATTCAGACTTGATTTGAAAGGGAAATTTCAAGATGTAATCATTGCCTATTAATTCTTTATTAATCGCTAAAAAATTATGCGTATACTCATTAGTAGCAATGGTTTTCATACCTGTATTGTGCAACTTATAACGAATTACAAAGCTGTCTTCCAATAATTCAATTTCTTTTTTCAGCACATAGGAATAGCCATTAGTGCTTTCAGATTGACACTCTATGATAACTTTATTCGATTCAATTATCACTTTAAAATCAGCAGGTTGAATTTCATATGTTTTACTAAAACTATATTGCTCCCCATCCTTCTTAAGTAATCCTACTCCTATCTTAGGAAACCAATCTCCTTCCTCACAATCATCAAATCCTACTGGTGTTTCAATCCCAAACTCATTGTAAAAACCTTTGCCAAAATTGTCTTCCTCATCCTCATTCATTCTCTCAATAGTAGAAACAGAAACACCTTTATATATCAAACTTGTAATCTTCCCTGTCCAATCAAACCTTGAAAGCTGATAATTATCTAATGGTAAATCGATATGAACCTCAAGATTCTTGTTTTTTAAGACATGTGTCATATTCGTATTTTTTTGATGCTGACCTAAGCTTACAACTGGTAAGCATATCATTAGAAATAAGACCGTTTTATTCATCTTTTCGTGAATTTGAACAATAGCTAATTAGACTTAGGTAAGCTGGTATACTTTTCTTTTACAACACTGAATGCCTGTTTCTTATTTCTTTCAATATCAACAATCCCCCAGTACTCCTCATTCGGTGCACCATCATAAGGGACACCACCGCTGTTGGGTGCCCATCCTCCAATATCTAATGAATTATTATTCCCAGCTTTCCATAGCTCATCCACAAATGCAAACAAGGCAACACCCGAACAAATTTTCTGATTCCTAAAAATGGATTCCAGTATATTTTTAGTTGCATCCGCCTGAGCTAATTCATTTGAGCCCTTCTTATAGCCATCTTTTGAAATCGTCATATAACTATCTGCACCCGCCTCGGATAAATACATGGGTTTATCACTTAGAATAGACCATTCCGAAAAAATCTTTTCTGGATTATCCCATCGGTATACATTCATCCCCCATACATCTATATTCGGACACATTGCTAGTGCAAATGAATCTGGCAACTCGCCGTGTGCAGTTGTTACAGGGTGAGATGTATCGTGTTGATGAATGAGATCTGCAGCCTTGCTTAAAGCTGTGTACCAATTCTTGATATCATCACCAAACCACTCGGGATGATAATTGTATTCATTGCCTAATTCCCAAAGTAAAATTGCTTCGTGATTCTTGTAGGTGTTTATGTAATTGATAAAAGTCCCTGAAAGAATATCATTATGCCCACCTTGGTTGTAACCAAATCCAATAATTACTTTTAGTCCGGCCTCATGTATCTCATCAAGAACAGAAACATCTGTAATAGGCGTATAAACTCTTATGGTGTTTATTCCAGCCTCAAGCATTAAAACCAGATCTCCAGACAAATTACCAAAGTTTCTTTTATTGCTTCCTTTGGGAACAGGATGATAACATATCCCTTTGATTGTATAAACAGAATCGTTTAACAAAATATCACGTCCATCAATAGAAATGGTATCGGTATGAATCTGTTTACATGAAATGAGTAGTAAACTCACAGCAAAAATCAATACAATGTTTTTAATCATATTCCAAGATTTAAGAAGGTATTACTACCGTCTGAATTGCCTGAGCACTTATTTGAATTTCCACTGAACTATCGCCCAACGAAAGTTTTATATTCTTTGCTTTCAAACTCATATTCAAAATCACAAGAGCAATTGATCCATCAGGATTTTGTGCCGCTGTCATCATGAGATCCTTATCTGGATTCTCAAAGCCAATACGAACAGATCCAGGGCGGATGTACTTGCTAAAATGCGCCATGGTATGGTATAATGGCGTAAAATAAACCTCATCTGTCTCAGGATCTACAATTACGGGAGCAACACACCAGTTCTTAAACCAGTTTGGTCCGCCCTGACGATCTAAAACCATATTCCAGTCGATCCAACCTTGCACGTAATTGTTCAAACAACCTATAATATCTCTGGCATAACGATACACAGGAACATATTTCGGATGAAGATGCTTTTGATCATCTGGTGCCCAGTCCCAACCCCAATCGGTTCCCTCTTTTGACCAATACCATTTGTCATCATTCCAATGTGGAATCTCAGAATCAACACAAGCCTCCGATTGAATCATTAATTTATTTGGCGCTTTCTTGTATGTATATTGCAAAGTCTCAGGCATAAAGTCATAAGTGCTAGCATACCAATGAATCGCCATTCCATCAAAATATTTTGATGATTCCTCATCCTTGTACATAATGTCTGCCCACTCTTCCAGCTCATCTCTGTTCTGATCGTATCCTAATATCTTAACATCATGACCGTCATCATTTAATTTTGGTCCCAGATGCTTGCTTACAAATTCCACCATTTCTTCTGGTGTATAATGCATACTCTCCCAGTTGCTGTTATTTCCCAAAGGCTCATTCTCTACGGTCAATCCCCAAATATCGATTCCCTCAGTTTTATAAGCATCAATGTATTTTGAGAAAAATAGAGCCCAAGTATCGTAGTATTCAGGTAGCAATTTACCTCCACACCAATGCTTGTTATCTTTCATCCAAGGTGGTGCTGTCCATGGCGAAGAAAGAATTTTAAACCCATCTTCAGAAATGGCCATTGCATCCTTGATCATTGGAATGATATCATCTCTATCCTCTTCAATTGAAAAGTTCTCCAAAGCCATATCACCATCCACTGGCGCGTAAGAATAGTTGCTAAGTGAGAAATCACAAGAATTGATATGTGTGCGGGTTAAAGAATATTTAGCCCCTTCAGAACCAAAATATGCTTCCAATATTAAATCGCGATTAGCTTTACTAAGCTGATTTAGCAAATAGGCCGATGATTCAGTAAAAGATCCGCCAAAGCCGGTAATCGTCTGATATTTTTCATCAGGTAATAATTGGATGGCAACAGCATCTTCAGCAGAAGTAAATTCAGTTATTTTTTTGAGCTTGTTGCCATTTGAAGATGTCTCATAGACATCAACCGTCAAATTATTCTGCTGTGCTGTGCACCCCAACAAATTTGCCATGAGAAAAATAGATAAGAAATATTGTAATATTTTCATTAGTTTATAATTATCATATTAATTAAAATCAGATCTCAGAAATCCCTACTCTCAATTACAACTTAATAGTCGACGGAGTGACTTCTTCAGTGATATTATCATTATTGACTTCTTGCCCCTCATGCTTAGCCTTACCACGTCGTGCAATCAAGGCTTGTCTAATTTCATGAGCCTTAGTCTCAGTTATATCATATTTCCATACAATTAAAACTGCCATTGCTGCCGTCACAATGGGAATAATAATATCCGCAATTCTCAGGTTAGTCAGTGTTTCAGTGGTTTGTTGATCAATCGATTGATTGAAACCAACATAATGCAATACAATACCACTGGTAAGTAATGCCAAGGCAGTTCCAAGTTTCACCATCCACCAATAAACAGCTCCAAACATCCCCTCACGACGTTCCCCGTTGTTCAATTCATCCAAGTCACAAACATCAGCAGTCATCGACATCATAAGTGTAAACAAGCCTCCAATTCCAAAAGACAAAAATGGAATAGGCATAAACATTAACCATGGATTGTCAGGATTGAATCCCCACCATTTTAGTCCATAGCCAATCATTGATATTAGAGTTGCAATGACAAAAGCATTTTTCTTGCCTACCTTTTCTGATATTTTTGTTACAATAGGAATAACAAGGAAAGCGGTAGCCATTGCACTCACTGTTCCAAACCATGCAGGCCAGGATCCTGCGGCAACTTTATCTCCTTGAAAAAGATAATAGACAATAATGAACATTGCGAATTGTGCGATAGTTTGAAATCCATTGAATATGAGAAATGTAGCACCGCAAAGCTTCATAAAAGGTTTATTTCTGATTGTAAGCTTTATTCCTTTCACGAATTCTTTGGTGTTAGCACCCAAATCCTTCATAGATAAGTTGACTCTTTTGCTATTATCGGGCAATATCATTTCTTTATTAAAAAGAGCTGGTAATACACCCAGAATCATACAAATAGCGCCTACCCAAATTGATAAAACACGTGCTCCTTCAGGTGCTGATTCAAATATAGAAGGATCGTAAATAATAACCCAAAACCATGGAGCAATCATCCATGCAACTTGGCCCATCCATTGCGAGACAGCCATTAAACGAGTACGTTCATTATAATCAGGAGTCATCTCATATCCCAAACCGATTAATGGCGTTGCAAAAATGGTATAACCAATGTAAAAGAATACTGATACGATTAAAAAATAAAAGAAATTATAGGTTTGTGAATTTTCAGGATTCAATTGCCACATCACCATAAAAGCGACACCGGTAATAGCACTACCAATAAAAATATATGGCTTACGCCTTCCCCATTTCGATCTTGTATTATCAGAGATGAATCCCATAATAGGATCTGTTAATGCATCTAACAGTCGAGGCAAAGCACCTAGAACACCAGCAAGAATAGGATCCATTCCTAAAGACATGACCAAAACAACCATAAACACACCCAATGCAGCTGGAAACAACTGATTGGCCAAATGTCCTGATCCAAATGCTAGCTTTTGCCCAAATGGGACGATATCTTCCTTTACTGTTTTATAGTGTGTCATTATTTTTAGATTATCAGGTTTATGATAGGGTGCTTAATTATTTACTAATAATTCTTGCATGACTTGTTTAGGTTTTCTATCAACGGTATACAATCCCCAATGCTTTTCAGCTCCTAAAGGATTTGCCGTTTCTCCCTTCCAATCCTCATCGAATGCCTCAAAAAAGAAGGTCGTAATATTCATATCCTTTGACCATTTCATCAAATCGGTATAATATTGCTCCTGCTTTTCTTCACTTGCTCTCTCGCCAAATTCTGAGGCTACAGTAGCCCAACCTGCTTCAGTAATCACTATTTTACTATCAGGAAGCGCATTACGAACTTTTTGCACATTTTCGATGGTGTATGACATGGCTTCACCAATATCTTTTCCTTCCCAAACTGGGTAGACATGAATAGATATGAAATCAACTGCTTTAGCTAATTTTTCACCTTTAGCAGCCCACCACTCATAATTATCAGCAACAGTAACAGGTTGCTGAATTGCCTCCTGAACTTTCTGAACATAGATAATAATAGAATCCGTATCCACTTTGTGATCATTCCACTCAACTAAAGCTTCATTTCCCACGTTTACTGCAATTACAGTTTCAGAATATTCATTAGCCAAACGAATTCCTTCTTGTATTTCCTTCTGGTTTGCAATGCTATTTTGCCCTAAAATTTCAGATGGAATAGGTTCAGTTAACCATTCACAAGTTTCATGAGCACTTAATTCAGCTTTCAACCAAACACCCAACATCACCTTGATATCAAGCTTATTTTCTTTGATTATTCGCAATACGGCCTCTGAATTTTCGCCAGAATCGTAAAGACGAATCAGATTGAAAAGTGAATCACGAGAAATAATCTTCAAATCTTCAAGAACCTGCTCGTCCGAAGGATTTATGGCACCCTCATCTCTGTCAGGATGTTGTCCACTTCTGAATCCCGAATAACAAACAGCTCTTGAAACGCCATTCAACAAATCATCTGTACTTTGCTTAATCACTTTCATCTCAGGCTCTGCTTCGTTTGTTATGGCTTGTTTTGGCTTACTCGTTTGCTTGCAGCAAATAAGACTAAATGAAAAAATAATGAGTAGTGCCAGATTAGCTTTTCTCATGTTGATTGGTTGATATGAAATCATGAGTTGTATTTTAGGTTTTAGCTTCGTTTAAGTTTAAATCGTACGGTTTTTCTTGTTATTCTATTAAGAATCACTGAACCAGACTGAGATGCATTTTTTCCATAACTTTCTTCGGTTTTCGGTCTACCGTAAACAGCCCCCAGTGTTTTTCTGGTTCCAATGGCTCCTGTGAACCTTTCCAAGGCTCATCGAAAGCTTCAAAAACAAAGGTTAGGATACCTTCAGCATCACTCCAATTAACCAAATCGTTGTAATAAACTTCCTGCAACTCCTGACTAACATTCCCTGGACAAATACCTCTACCATTAGAATTAGTTGCCCAACCAGCTTCAGTAATGACTACAGGTTTATGGGGATATCTATCTGCAACGCTATAATAATTTTGTCTGGTATATTCCAATGCTTCATGAATATTTTTATATTCCCAAACTGGATAAGTATGTATGGATATGAAATCAACTTCCTCGACCAGATCATGTAACTTTTCCTGCCAAGGCACATAGTTTTCGCAAAATGTAACAGGCTGTTTAGCTCCCATCTTTATCAACCTGACATACTTAATTACAGTATCTATTGGCACATAATGATCTGTCCAGTGAACCAAGGCTTCATTGCCAGCAGATAAGGAGAAAATAATATCAGGGTACTCATTTGCAAGTTGAATCAACTTCTTAATTTGATTCAGATTTCTTGCCTTGTTTTTATTCAACTCGTCCTCTGAATAAAATCCACCCCATGGGCAGCCAAAGTTGTTCATCTCAGCTCCAATGTAGGCTCCAAGCATCACTTTAAAGTCAAGTGCCTCTTTTTGGATAACTTCCAAAACAATATCCGTATGCTTATCACAGTCGTACAAACGCAGATATTTCCAATGATTATTTAGAATCAAAAGATCCTCTTTAATTTGTTCATATGTTGGGAAAACACCTGACTCCGGACTTTGCCCCTCTCTGAAACCTGAATAACAAATAGCTTTTGCAGGTTCTATATTTAATAGTTCTTTAATTTTCATTCTTTACTAATGTGTGTTCTTAGCTTATGATTGTAATTCAACTGATGGTTTGAATTTTGGTTTCTCATCCTTATCCCAAATTCCCCAATAGGCTCCAACATCACCCTCGTCATCGGTTTTCCAGGTCTCGTCGAAAGAGGAAAAGTAAAAAATATCAATATTCTCTTTCTTAGACCACAATTGTGTATTGATAAAATATTTAAGAGCATTTTCTTCAGAAGGCTCAGCACCATGGAATGTTTCGCCAACATTAGGCCAGCCAGTCTCTGTAATGATTACTTTTTTCCCATTCCCAGCCTGTAAAGCACGATTGTACATATCTTTCATATAAAGATAGGAGTGTTCCAAACTACAGCCTTCCCAAAATGGGTAGCAATTAGCCAGTATTACATCGCAAGCTTCTGTTATTCTTGGACGATTGCCAAATTCATAATAAGCATCAACATAACCGACCTGAACTCCCGGAAGCGCTTTTTTCACCCTGTAGATATAATCCAATAGTTCGTCTTCAGTTAAGTCCTCACGATACAAGACTTCATTACCTACAGCAACAATATCTGCATGACCTGCTTTAGCTATTTCAATAAGACCTTCAATTTCCTGCTCATTGATACTTTTATATTTACCCAACCAAGCTCCAACCATGGTTTTCATCCCCTTCTCTTTGGCAATTTTAGGAATCAACTCATTGCCTTCGGTACATGAAAATGATCTCACCCATTGCGTATGAGGCTTGATAATATCAATTCGTCTTTTGATTTGTTCTTCACTTATTTCTGTGCCGGGCTCCTGTCCATCGAGATAAGGGCTGAAACATAGTCCATGCATCCCATCATTCAACATTTGATTATAAAGAGCTAATAATTCTTCCTTCGTTTTCCCGGAAAATTCAGTTCCGGCTAGGGACATTAGATATTCACTGCGTACAGACATAGAATAGGGCTTAAATGATTAGATTAAGAAGTATCTGCACAAGCAAAGCTTAAAACGATGCTTATACAGATACCTTATTTTATTAATTCTTTGTGATTGAAAATTCAATCCTTTCAACTTCACCACCTCGATTAAATATCAAAGCACTTGTCTCCTCGTCAATTATATTATTTGGAATGACTTTCGTTTTTCCATTTTTAAATGCAATTACGATTTGAGTTGTTTCTCCAGACCTATAGATTACAGGCACTTTACAGAATGTAAATCCTAATTGTCCTTCACCAAGAAAAATTTGCTGCTTCTTTCCATTGATATCGTAGTAAACGAATAGTTCGTCTTGACCCAACAATTCCTGATCGTTTAATAGAGATGTATCAAATACGATTTCTCCATGATTAACATGGATACCCAGTTCTCCCATTCTTGAGATAAAATCCTCTTTTACCTGCCCAGTCATACCTGGTTGTTGTGCACCAGCAGTAGAAGGTGTATGGGAATAAGCATCAGTTGGGAAAGCCCCATATAAATCAGGTGATTTATACAAGCCAATACCAGCTTTAATTTCAAAATAATGATCTTTTATTTTACCTAAAGTAATCGGGTTAGCACCTTCTTGTATCGCATTAAAATAGCTTTCCTGTGCAGCTAGTAACAATTTCGAAACCATATGCCAGTAGATACTACCTAAGCCTTCAAATCCATAAAAAGTACCCGAACGCCCTGTAAAAGATTGGTGGTCGAATATCTCCTCGAAAATATCAAGTACCTTTTCTTTTTCTTCCTTAATCAGATGCGCGTACTTATCAGAGTTTAGATCGCCAAGAGCATTTCTCAAAATTTCTGCATTTCTAAATGTGCCGTTAAAGTGATAACCGCCCATACTATCAACATTAAGAATTGAGGAATCATTATCAGCTATTAGTTTACTCAACAACTTAGATTCTTTAACACGATTTTCCGGGATGTTATTTTTTTCGGTAAAACGCGGTAATTGTCTGTTCGGATATAGGAAGTAACTGTATTGATCACGTCTAAACAGTTCACTCCACTTCAAACAATTCAATACATCAAGACTTTCCTCAGCATTTAAATAACCTGAACTTAAAACAGCAACTTGCCCCTCAAGCATTTGGTATAAATAACGAACTGAAACGCTTTGATCGGTAAATGAAATCAGATTGTAAGCGTGATAAAGTCCATCTTCGCGTTTGTTCACTTTTATGGATTGATCCATATAAACTAAGGCCAAATTGGTGAACTCGAGTAATTCGCTCACCTTAACAGTTTCTTTCAAACCTGAAAACGAATTTTCATAAATTCCATTTCTGTAGTTGCTTCCTGCTTCACCCAATATATCAGCGAAACGACGTCTGTCTTCATCTGAGAACCCACCTTCCAAAAGACCTGCATTTTCAACAAAAAGACTAAAAATGGAATCCATTAGAGTTTTTACTTCCTCAGAAATTTGAACTTCCTCTAATGAAATATTAGAAAATTTAGCGGACCAGAACTTCAGGAATCGTCTCAGGTAGCACAAAGTTACCATAGACACACCATTCCCAACCAAAGCATTATTAGCATCATTCCATTCCGGACGTTGGGTGTTTAACCAAATACCTGCTTCAGGAATAAAGTTGCTCAACTTAGTCAAAAGTGTTACTAATATCTTTTCAGTTAGGTTAACTTGATACAAGCCATCCTTACCATTTTGAAGTAATCTAGCATCTGATCCAATCTCTTCAACCATTCCTCTAATCTGATCATTTAGATCAAAATCAAACTCAATGGTATCTTGCGGATTCTTTACGATATCCTTGTATGATTTAATTCTATAAGGAACATTTGCATAGACAAAATTCTCTTTGGTCAGTAGATTATCCAATTTCCCCGGATGGTATTCATTGGATAACTCAAGAAATTTTTGAAGATAAATGATCTGATGATCGCCCCAATATCCAATATAAGCCCATGGATCATTAGGATCTGGACATTCCCAGTCAATTCCTTCTCTTGTAATTCGATAAGGGTTATAACCATCGGCCGTAGAAGCATTTACAAACTTACTGATCATGCCTTCCAAAAATTCAGGATATGAAAGCCCTAATGCTTCCCAGTTTTGGAAAATATCACGCCAGTTTCCCTGATAGTTTAATTTTGGTGAACCGTCTTCATTTTTTGTTTCGATAGAGAACTGATTCCATGGTCGACTAGGGTCGCCATGTCTTCTACTAAAGGTTAGAGGAAGGTATTCATAACAGATTCTTATCAAATCAGAATTTCCTGTTTTTTCGGCCAATTGATTCAAGTCCGTGTAAGCAATTTTTTCTGGTAATTGATCAATCCACTCTTGAAATGCCTTTGCAATTGGTTTATTCGTTTGCTGAACAAACAACTTAAAATCAACAGAGTCTACAAGGTAATTATCTACAAAAATACCACCTCGCATAACATTGAAAAGGGTATTCGAAAAATGACGGGCATAAGCCAAATCATCCTTACCCATTTGTAAACCATCAGCGTCTGCAACAATTTTAATCAAATTCGTAGTCCCTAAAGCGATATCTTCTGCTATTAAATCAGAAATATTCTTTTCGGTTTTGATAAAATTATTCAAATCGGCAACTGCTACGCTATCCTGATTAAGTTCTGTAATAATCATCCACTCTTTGGATTCATTTTCAGACAATTCAAGCTCAGAATTCAAAAAATACGCACCTTTGGCAGCTCTAACATCAATTTCTGTTTCAACAGGGTAACCTCTTTTAAAGCCGTCGATTTGTTTAGCTGACAACAGAATTTTACTGCCTTCCAATCCATAGGACCAAACCGTTGAAGTTTTTAAGGACTCACTTGGTTCTGCTCTATCAACAGGAATTGAACTCAGCATATATAATCCCAGACCACTTTCCTCAAGTAGTTCACACTTTTTATAGGCATCTAATAAATTACTATATTCATTCTGAAAATCGTAATCAACACCACTAGGTAGGATATTTTCAATCCCATCAATAATCTCGAATTTTACTGTTTTATCACTTAGGTTGGAAACCTTTGATGTTTTCACAAAACCAAATTTCTCGGTATTGCTCCAGCCATATTGGAAACTCATTCCCAAATCAAAGTTGACCTCTTCAAAAATGACCTTATTACCGTAGATACTCTTATATAGATTTCTTTCAATCTTGTATATATTTCTAAGGCCATTCGAAAATGGTTTCCACAAAAGAGTTTTCTCATTCTTTTCAACTAGAACAATGGTTTTACTCCCTGTTTTATCTCTATAATCGTGAATTTTATCAACAGTATAATAAGGGAACAAGGCATTGTTCCTATCTTTTCTTCCAGCCGATAAAGAACCATTGCTCGATATGAACATCCAGTGATCGGAATCACTAACTATACTCATAAAGAAGTCTGACATCTGATCAGAATTGCTGATCTTGTAAAACTTCTCATTATGTAGCTCTACGAATTTCCCCTCGACTTCAGCCCCGCTGTAATTCAAACTCGTGTCTCCCAAGTAAATGTTATTCTTCTTCATTTTAATATTAATTGATTCTACTTCAATTATTTTTTATAGTAAAAACTTCTGATTTTTATATCTAAAAACTTACAATCTGATTTTACCGATTGAAGAGTTCGTTTATTATTCTTTTACAAGTATCAATTCTAATTCTTCCAAGGATTTACCTTTAGTTTCTGGTAGCATATAAAAGACAAATACAAGTCCTATAGCACCAAATATTCCATAAATAAGGAAGGTTGTTGCATTCCCAAAATTCATCTGTTCCCATGGAAAAACAAGTTGAACAAGGAAGCTTATTCCTGAATTAATTAAGCCAACAAAAGAGATGGCAAGTCCCCGAATACGGTTTGGAAACAACTCTGAAAACAAGACCCACATAACGGGTCCGATAGAAATAGCGAAAGAGGCAACAAAGCCAAGAATACCAATCAAGACTAACCATGGGTTAATGCTAATTGCTTTCGAGATAAAATCTGTTTGATGCTCTTTAAAAACCTTTTCGCTTATATTATTTTTTAATGCTTTATTAAAGTCTAGATCACTGTAGAAAACCACATTTTGCATTGAAAAAAGATTCTCTGAATCAGCAAATGACGCGCATTCCTGAATTTTATCTTCTGTCAATTGATAAGTTGCTCTGCCAAATCCAGCAGAAAGTATAAACATTGAGATTGCAATGCCAGTTAAGCCAAAAATCAAAAGTGGTTTTCTTCCAATACGATCGACCAACCAAATAGCAAAAAGTGTAAATACAAGATTGATAAGTCCAACTAGTATGGCCTGCGAAAATGAGGCGTCAGTTCCTATTCCAGTTTGTTCAAAAATCATGGGTGCATAAAAGAACACGGAATTGATACCCGTAATTTGCTGAGTAACAGCGATGACAATTCCAATCAGCAACACCAATTTCATTGAAGGCTTGAACAGTTCTTTTAGTGAAGGTTTCTCCTTTTGTGGAGATACTTTAATACTTTGAGTGATCGATTTTAATTGAATTTTGGCTTCATCAGCTCCTAATGACTTCTCCATCACCTGTAATGCTTCATCATCCAAGCCATTCATGGCTAACCATCTTGGACTGCGTGGAACGAAAAATAGAAATACGAAATATATGATGGCAGGTAAGGCTTCCAAAGCTAACATCCAACGCCAATTGTAATTATTAAACTGAAATATTTCAGCCCAGCCTGCATTTGATTTTCCTAATTGCAAAATAATGTAATTGGTGAAAAAAGCGACCGATATCCCTAGCACAATATTCAATTGATTTAAAGAAACCATCCTTCCCCTCATTTTTGGAGGAGCAATTTCAGCAATGTACATAGGAGCAATGATCAGCGATGCTCCAACACCAAACCCACCAATCATTCTAGCCAAAACTAAAAACCAAAAGCTGGGAGCTATCGCTGATCCTATTGCTGAAATAAAATATAGTGCTGCGGCATATTTAAGAACCGTTCTTCTGCCTAATTTATCACTTAAAGGACCAGCCATAAACATGGCCAAAGTCGCAGTTAGTGTTAGACAGCTAACAGCCCATCCCAATTGAATTTTAGATAAATCAAATTGGGGTTCAATAAATTTCACAACACCCGATATAACCGAGGCATCGAATCCCATTAGGAAGCCTCCTAATGCAACAATAAACGATACAAAAACAGTATATCTTAAATTCATGTATTCTAATTTTATTTAAAATTCATTACCAAATTCAGTAATGAATGCGTTTATTTTTTCTGATATATTCTGACATAGTCAACTTGCATACTTTGAGGAAATGCATCAGCATCAATCCCCTCTACATTACCCCAAGCACCACCCACAGCTACGTTAAGAATAAGGTAGAATGGTTTTATGTACGGCCATTTTGATTCGCCTAATCCTTCATTTTTATACTCAAAATAAAGCTTGTCATCTACATAGGCTTTCATCTCTTCTGGTGTCCATTCCAAGATATACGAATGAAAATCTTCAGCCACATCTGCTATATGTATAGTATCTGTTTGCTGCGTATTAGTTTGCCATTGATATTCTTTAGAGTGAGCCGAAGCATGAATAGCTCCCAAATTATGTCCCACATGTTCCATAATGTCGATCTCTCCAATATTTGGCCAATTGCCATCTTTAAAGGTCCAGCCTTCCGGCATCATCCATATCGCAGACCACGTCCCTCTCCCCTTTGGAAGCTTAGCATTCACTTCAATTCTTCCGTGTAGCCAATTTGCTTTTGAATTTAAGCGTGCCGAAGTATATTCTTTCCCCTCGATTTGTTCTTTTAAAGCAATGATGTTTAAAACGCCTCCTTCTACCCAGGCATTTTCCTTCTTGGTGGTGGTATAATATTGGGCTTCATTATTGCCCCAGCCATCGGCATTACCTTCTGTATCGTAAATCCATTTAGTTGAATCGGGTAAACCGGTATAATTAAATTCGTCGCTCCAAACCAATTGGTAATTGTCCTTGTGGGAGCTTTCCGTATTTTTTGTTGAGGATCCTGATTTTTTCCCATTGCAACTTGCAAACAGAAAAATCGTTCCCAATAATATAATTGTGTTTTTTAGTGGCATTATATGTGTATTAAGGTTGAAATCGAGGTCTCCCCTCATTGTCAATCCTGGTTGTTTACTGATAAACCCTGACGTAATCAATTTCGTAAGTCTGAGGGAAGATCAAATTATCAATTCCCTGGGCTCCTCCCCAGTTACCTCCAACGGCTAAGTTTAAAATGAAAAATTGATTTTTATTAAAGGGCCAGTTCTCGTCTGTTTTGTTGGCAGGAGAATAGGTATAGAACACATCATTAGCATCATCAACATAAAAACTAATGGATTTTTCAGTCCAGATAATACCGTAAATATGGAATTCCTCTTCGGCAGTTTCCAAATTTAAGCTCTTATGATTTACAGTGTTGCCATAACTCGAAGGTGTATGTATGGCCGAATTGACCACATTGGGGTCATAACCGACATACTCCATGATATCGATCTCGCCACAATCAGGCCAGCCTACTGTAGTGATATTGGAGCCCAACATCCAAAATGCCGGCCAAACACCAGTCCCAGAAGGTAACTTGGCTCTGGCCTCAAGCCTTCCATATAAAAAGTTCTTTTTAGTAATAATACGAGTTGAGGTATAAGAACCTGCAACTTCAGCATCATTCACTTTTTTGGCGGTAATCTTTAAAGTCCCCTCACCGACTTCAGAATTGCTGCCATCCGTGTAGTTTTGGAGCTCATTGTTACCCCAACCACCGGCTCCGGTTTCAAAGGTCCATTCGTCACGACTCACTGAACTGCCATCGAATTCATCTGACCAAACCAAAGTCAAATTATTTAAGTAATCAGGATCATCCTGTGCAATGCTTATCTGTTTTGTTACAAGACTTTCAAAACCATCTTTATAAACATGCAAGTCAACATCATAGATACCTGCCAAGGGAAAATAGATCTCTGTTTGATCGATATTTTCACCTGTCAGTTCCTTGTGATTGTAGGTCCATGAAATAGCATCATAATCACCTTGAGTTGTATTATTTAAGGTGACAAAATTGGGTTTAGAATCATCTATTGAATACGTAAAATCAGCAAGAAAAACATCTTGTTCAATACTGATTGTTTTCGTCGAAATCTTATTATTCGATAACTTATTATCAAGTCCCCAAAGCGTTAACTGAACCTTATAATCTCCCTTTTCAGAATAGAAAACAGTTTGATCATTTGTGTTGGCTCTTTCTTTTTCAGAAACTTCTCCATTACCGAAATCCCACTGCATAAATAAATACGATCCAGTACTTGTATTCGAAAACATAATTTTATTTGCATCATTAACATCTTCAGTAAATGTAAAATCAGGCATGTATGTTTCCTCATCATCACTCTTCTGACATGACAATAGAACAGAAGCAAATAATATGGAAATAAGTAGATTAACGTATGTAAGTGGGCGTAATATTTTCATAGAAGTTATTGAATTATAATTCATTGCTTCTTGATAAAAAAAGCTTAGTTAGTATTAAAAAATAAGCAATAAGATTGCACTGAAAGCCATTACCATATTGTGATATCAGATAAATACTTCAGAAAATAATGTGGGCTTCACAATTACCTCTTATTGCTCAAAATCAATGAATGAATCTTAATAAATCTGTTTAAATTTTGTAAAGAAGATATTAGTATAAATATGCCAGAGCACGATTTGTGCTCTGGCATAAACTAATTAAGGTAACAACTGGAAATCGTCGATATAGAAAAGTCCTGCATTACAGTG
Source organism: Ancylomarina sp. YFZ004 (assembly GCF_054254355.1). Taxonomy (NCBI): domain Bacteria; kingdom Pseudomonadati; phylum Bacteroidota; class Bacteroidia; order Marinilabiliales; family Marinifilaceae; genus Ancylomarina; species Ancylomarina sp. YFZ004. The sequence goes on along the minus strand of NZ_JBTCHQ010000006.1, from coordinate 57,969 downwards.
ACCTTCAGCACCAAGTTGAATAACAATTTGATCAAAATCAACACGATCAGAAACATCGCTGTAATCAAAAGTCAATTCTACCCATTGACCAAACTGATCTTCAGTTAAAGTATGGCTACGAACCTGCTGAGTCTCCCAAGCATTACCTCCAAGTGAACTATCTTGTAGTTTCACATCAATCTGAGGCTTAAGATTATGATCTGCAATCCAAGGTGTTCCTGGATCACAAACAGTAGTATAATCATTAAAAGCTGGAACAAAAACCTTCATTGTGAATTGGTTTCTTGTAGATAAATCAATGATATAATCAAGTACAGTCAAAACACTGGACCATTCGCCAGCACCTTTTTGGTACTTAATAATGTTATCGGACGCATTAACATCTGATGGCGCAAAGTTATCAATGATATCAAAACCATCAATTGCTGCTGTATCCCATATAATATTACCATTGCCTTCAAAATCGTCAGCGATATCATTGCTTTCAAGCTCTTTTACAACTGGTTCTGGTTCCGGCGTTAATTTATCAACGGGTGCAAATCTTGTAAACCAATAGAAATTGGCATTAGTGTCCCAAAATGCGACTTCTAATAAATCTTCTGTTAAAGTCATGATTTCATATTCATGAGCACCAGCGTAGTAACCTAAGAAACCACCTCCTGTTACAGTCAACTTTTCACCTGCTATAGTACAAACAAAATCACCACCTGTATGCGGCATGATAAAGTCACCACCATCTGGTTCCTGATGTCCATCTGTAGAACCTAAGTCTGCAGCCCATCCACCATTGGCATAAACATCACCATTGGTTAGTTGAGTTAAGGTTAAACCTGATTCAGTAATTTTAAAGGTAAATCGGTCATCATATAATCCTTTATCTAAACGAGCACCTTTAGCATCAGCATGCCATTCGGTAGGATTAGCCAAGGTAGGTCCTAAGCCAAAAGCACCTTTCGAATACGCATCAACAGCCCATACTTGTTCTCCAGCTCCTACGAGTTGATCGTAAGGATATCCAGAAAGAAAAGATGGATTATCTACAGTTGTAACAATCTCATCCTCGAGGATCGTAACACCACCCTGAGAGGTTACGGTTAGCTTAACGGTATAAGTCCCAGCAAAGGTATAACGTGCTGTTACAGTATTTCCTTTTTGAGTCACACCATTACCAAAATCCCAAGTTGAACTTACACCAGGCGTGTTATTGTATAGCGTATATTCATTGGTGACATCGGTAGCTGTATAGCCCCAGTCAATTTGTTCTGCCATTAGGTTTTCAGGTGTACTGTACTCATCTGGAGAACAAGACACAGCGACAACTAAAAGCAAAATAAAATATAATATTTTTTTCATAATTTTAATTTTAAATAATTACCAAATAAGTCCTGAAATTCATAAATCACCTAAAATGATTCGATTTCAACTTATTAATAACCAACATTTTGCTCTAAGGCATTGTTCGACAGTGCGATTTCCCTTGAAGGAATTGGCCAGAATCCTCTTGCTGCTGTGTTAACAGCTGAGTTGTAGATTCCACCTAGATTAGTAGCCTGAACAGCACTTTCTAAGACTGGCATTCCTTGTCTAAGAAGGTCCCAATATCTGATGCCTTCAAGTGCAAACTCCAACTTTCTTTCTTCAAAGATTTGTGCTAAAGTCACCGTACTAACAGAAGAATAAGACGCACCAAAAGCACGGGCTCTTACTTTATTGTAATGAACTGCTGCATTGGCAGCAGATCCCAAATGAATTTCCAATTCGGCAGCCATCAATAAAACATCAGCATAACGAATTGCGATATAATTCTGAGGGAAGTTCAATTGCTCTTGCCCTACAAGAGGTACTTGACTTTTAAGACCGGCATACTTTTTGTTCAAGTAGCCCGTATATTGATCAGCCTCTTCGAAGTTACCTTCGCCCAATTCAGAGACCATATCTAAAAGTGTGAAATCTCTACGCAGATCACCATCCTGATAAGAATCATAAAGTTGTTGTGTAGCAGGAGAGAAACCCCAACCTGAATAATATTCAGAATCAGCACCAGTTCCTCTTGGCCCAACAAATACAACCATCTTATTTCCAATATCGTAAGGTGCATTGCTCCACTGCCAGCCTTCTCCTTGGTTTGAGAATTGAGCTTCGAAAATACCTTCTATTGAATTTTCAACCCATGAATCTGTAAACTCAGAGTGTCCCCAAAGGTTTCCAAAGTCTGGTAATAGATCTGCTCCACTAGTAGTGATAACTTCATTTAAATAAGTCAAAGCATCAGATCCTGTAATATCACCAGGCATAGTCGAACTGGCATCGCCATTACCATAAACACCATCATAAAAAAGGAACATTCTCGCTAATAATGCTCTAGGAGCCCATTCTGTAACTCTTCCTTTTTGATCATTGTCGTATGTCACACCATCTAGGTAAGAAATCGAAGTTTCCAAATCGCTTGCTATTTGAGCATACACATCTGCAACAGGTGCTGCGGCTTGTGAATATTCTGATGATGCAAGGGTTTTAGTAATTAAGGGTACATTTTCGAAAACACGAACTAAATTAGCATAATAATAGGCTCTTAAGAAAAGAACTTCGCCCTTAAATTGTGTCTTCTGCTCCTCTGAAATTTCAGAAGCATCTATTTTTTCCAAAAAGACGTTTGCGCCATAAACACCAGCATAGTGGTCATTCCACATAGCACTCCACATACCCTCTGATGCTGTAGTCAAACCTCTGTCAGCTTTCTTTCCAGAAACACCATCAGTAGCAGAACCACCTCCACCATAAGCATCGTCTGAAACAATATCCATGATTATTTGCAAGCTCTCGCCCCAGTTTCTTTGAAGTGGCTCGTAAACCGCTACCAAAGCTCTGTACATATCGTCTTCTGTACGATAAAAGTTTTCCTCTGTCTGCTCTACCACTAAATCTTTCTCAAGATAGTCATCACAACCCATGAAAGTAACAGCAAAAAGAAGTATATAAATTATCTTTTTCATTGTTTTAGTTTTTATCTGTTAAAAATATCTTAGAAAGTGATGTTAGCACCTATAGTAAGGACTTTTGCCTGAGGGTAAATACCCTGATCGATACCTGTGAAAAATACATTATCACTGTTTCCAATCTCAGGTTCTAAACCTGAATACTTGGTGAATGTTAATAGATTATCACCAGAAACATAGAATCTGCATCGCTCAATATTAAGTTTATTCAAAACAGATTTTGGTAAAGAATAACCTAACTGAATATTCTTAAGTCTTAAATAATCAGCATCTTCCACCATAAAATCAGAGAAATTTCCTTGATTGTTGTTAAGGTCATCAAAGCTTACCCTTGGAGTCTTGTTGCTTGAACCTTCACCGGTCCATCTATCTAAAACAGATGTTTGGTAATTGGCATTAGGTAAGTCGTAACGACGCGTCGCATCAACAATTTGATTCCCAACAACAGCATACCAAAACATACTCATATCAAAATTTTTATAAGCGAAATTCAAGTTTAAACCAACTGTAAAATCAGGATGAGGATCACCCAGGTTGATTTTATCTGCACCATCCATGACACCATCTTCATTCTGATCGACATAAATCAAGTCGCCAGGTGTGGCGTTAGGCTGATGAGAACCACTGTTATCAATTTGTGCTTGATTCTGATAGATGCCATTTGTTTCCCATCCCGAGAAGTAACCAATTGGTTGGCCTACTTTAGCCATGGTAAGGCCTTTCATTCCTGAAGGACCAATATTCACATCACCATTAATAACACCTTGGTCGTTATTGATCGATAACATTTCGTTTTTATTAGCCGAAAAGTTAAGCGTACCTCCGTATGAAAAATCATTCGATCTGCCATTGTAACCCAACAAGGCTTCAAAACCTCTATTTTGTACAGTTCCGCCATTAACGGTAGGCGGGCTATTACCAATATAACCTGGTATTGGCGCATCAATCAAAAGGTCTTTAGTTCTCTTATCATAGTAATCTAAGTTCATATAGAAATTAGAACCCAATCGTAGATCAAGACCAATATCGGTTTGTTCTGAAGTTTCCCATTTAACATCAGGATTGGCGATCTTAGAAGGAGAAGAACCATTCACAACTGTACCTGCGTTAAAGTTGTAGTTGTGGTTGTTGGCAATAGACGACAAGTATCTGAAATTACCAATATTCTCGTTACCATTCTGCCCCCAACTCGCTCTTACTTTAATAAAAGTAATCGGGCCTAACTTGTCTTTTAAGAAATCTTCCTCGGACATGATCCATCCAGTAGAAACTGAAGGGAAAGTTGCATAAAGATTATTTGGTCCAAATCGAGACGATCCATCACGACGAACAGTTACTGATGCCATATATCTATCTTTAAAGCTATAATTAGCACGTCCAAACAAGGACAATAAAGAATTCGATTCAAAGGCTCCTGCTGCAGATGTGTTTTTACTATCACCAACATTATCGAGATAGGCATTAGCTTTACCCTCAATAATCAATTCACTACCACTACCATTAAGATTTTCATAGTTATTGGTATAAGCAGTTGTTCCAACTAATACATCAAGCTCATGCTCACCAAACGTATTGTGATAGTTGATTGTAGTTTCCCAATTGGTGCTGTACCAATTATCCATATTTTTTTCTACCCTGGTTTTATCATTCTTGGTAATGGTACTCAACTGATAAATTGGCTTATAAATATCGTGCCATTGGTAAGCGTAATCAATACCAATTGAAGTTTTCACTTTCACGTGTTCTATCACCTTGTATTCTGCATACAGGTTAGCAACAATTTTATCCGTATTGTATTCATCATTCAGAAAATGCATGGCTGCAATTGGGTTTACAATCTCCTGCATATTACGTATTGGCCATGAAAAGCTTCCATCTTCATCCTTAACGGTTGTGATAGGATCGATATTAATAGCCTGTGCCAGTGGAGAGTTGTAAACATTGTTTGGATCGACTCCCTGAGAAGTACTATGAGAATAGACGAAAGATGTCCCTACTTTTAACTTCTTATTATAAGAAGTGTAGTCACCTTTTGCGCGAAAATTGACACGCTCGTAACTGGATTTATCTTCAGAAACAATTCCATCCTGACTGAAATAAGATAGTGCTGTTGAATACAATATCGTTTCATTTCCACCATTAAGAGACAGAGTATGACTTTGAATAGGCGCATTGTTTCTGAAAATCTTCTTTTGCCAATCCGTACCTGAACCGATACCTGCCAACTCTTCATCCTGAATCCAGTTTGCGTGAGAACTATTGTAACCATCATTCAATAAAGATTCATTGATGATCATCGCATAGTCGCTTGCATTAAGAACATCCATATTTCTCGATGCATTCTGAATACCATAATAACCATCGTAAGATAGTTTAGCTTTACCTTTAGTTCCTTGCTTAGTGGTAATAATAACAACACCATTAGCTCCTCTGGCTCCGTAAATAGCAGAAGCGGAAGCATCCTTTAGGACCTCCATACTACCAATATCTGTAGAAGACAAATAAGAGATATCACCTACAGGATTACCATCAATAATGTAAAGTGGTTGTGAATTTCCTGTGGTACCAACACCTCTAATGTTAACAGATAAACCTGCTCCTGGCTGACCTGAATCCATCGTTACCTGAACTCCAGCAACCTGGCCCTGCAAAGCTTGTTCAGCTCGTTGAATAGGCATTTTCTGAATATCTTCAGCTTTTAGCGAGGATATAGAACCCGTTACAGAACTCTTTTTCTGTACACCATAACCAATAACAACGACTTCATCCAAGCCCATGTTATCAACAGCCAGTATGACATTAATGGTAACTTGGCTGCCTACTTTAACTTCCTGAGAGGCAAAACCTACCATAGAAAACACTATTATAGCGTCATCATCTGCTTGTATTGAATAATTTCCATCGATATCTGTCGATGTACCAATAGTTGTACCTTTAAGTACAACTGAGGCAAATGGCATAGGTAAGCCATCTTCAGCCGAGGTTACAACCCCATTGACCGAATGTCCTTGCGCAAACGTATTCCAACATAAAAATGCCAGAAACAAAAACAAGACTGTTTTTTTCATGTGCTCTTTGTTTTAGTTTAGATTGAATTAGTGATCGATTCTTACGCGTTTAAATCGATTGCAATAAAGAGCTATCTTATCAAAACACAAAGGAATCAAGTACATCACAAATACATCATATGCTTAAACACAATACATCACAAATACGTCATTTAACAACTCTTAACACTTAACCGATTGATTTTAAGCACATAATAAAAACAGATGAGCATTTGACACTTTCTTAACCAAATACATCATACAAAAAAGTGGAGAATCACGTGTACACCTCCACTCTTTAACTATTTCAAAGCCTCTTTATATATTTAATAGGAATTCAATCAGATTGTCATCCCTATGTAATTCAAATTTCTTTCTTAAACGGTATCTACTGATTTCAACACCCCGAACCGATATATTCATTAGAGGTGCGATTTCTTTGGTTGAAAGGTTCATTCTTAGATAGGCGCACATTCTTAAATCTTTTGGCGAAAGCTGAGGGTATTCCTTTCTCAGTTTCTGAAGATAATTGGCATGTACCTGATCGAAATTCAACTCGAACTGCTCCCAATCCTCTTCGCTATTAAATTCCTTTTCTACAGTTTTCGCCAATTTTTTAACCTGAACAAGAGCCGTAGGATCCTGGATTTTCTTCAAAGCTTTTTTCAATTCACCCAAGGCATATGAAAGCACCTCGTTTTTATGAATGATATTCATAGTCGAACTAGCCAATTCTCGGTTTTTGAAAACAACTTCATTTTTAAGCTTTTCATTTCGTAGCTGCACAATTTCCTTTTCAACCAAAAGAGCCTCTTCCCGAAACTTTTGTTCTTTAGCCTTCAACTCTTCATCTTGTCTTTGTTTTAGGCGCATTTGTACAGTTCTCATTCTTCTCCTGATTAAATAAACAGCTAGAAGTAAAATAAAAATGCAAACAAGTACATAAAGGATATAAGCGATTATAGACCTGTACCAAGGTGGAGCGATCGAAAAATAGAATTCAGCAGACTGAGCTTTAATTCCATATTGATTTTGGGCATCAAGTCTGAAAATATAATCCCCCTCTGGTAAATTAGTATACTCTTTCTGTAGGGTGCTCCCACATATAGAAGGTGCATCCTCAAAACCAATCAACTGATAATGATAATGCACTAAATCTGGATCGCTATATTGTGGTGCCGAAAAAATAAAGCGTAAGGCATTATTACTATAAGGCAATGACACAGACATATCATCAGCAGTCAAACCAGCTTGATTGGCTTCGCCAAAGAAGATCACCGAATCTCGAGAACTAGTGAGACTTACTTCACGAATTAAAACTTGAAAATCGGAATCATATCGTTTTGTTATGGAGGGATTATAATGTACAAAGCCCTGTTCGGTACCAATCAATACATTTTCCCGATCGTAAGTGTAAGTATTCTCAAAAGCATTTGTAAAGGCATCCTTCAATGAAACAAATGGCTTCCTAATCATCTCATAGGAATTCCCTATTTGTCGCTTTAACAAGCCCAGATTTCCTCCTTGAAAAAACCAGACATCTCCATTATCATCTTCAATCAATTTACTAACCCACCCCTTAGGTCCTAATAAGTCATTTAGATATTTATGCTCACCAAAGCGATCTAATTCGGGCTGGTATTTATAAAAACCATTGGGGCTTGAAAAAACAATTTCGTCACGTATCTTCTGAACATTAATATTCAGACGGGAATTAAAACCATCATTCTCATCATAAAATCTATAACTGACGCAGGAATCCAAACTTGGGTTCAAAAAGATATGGTAAACCCCTTTGTAACCATGACACATCCATATTGAATAGTCATCGTCCCATATCATTTCACGAGACGATTCATTAAAACCACCAATTTCTTTCACAAACTGCCATTTCCAGTTACTCTTTGCTGTTTTCTCGAACAGGATCAATCCTGAATAGGTCCCACATATCATTTGGTTAGGAAATTCTTCTTTATACAAATACTTCCATCCCCCTTCAATATCAGAAATCAAATTAGCCTGATTCTTTTCAATTCGGAAAGTCCCTTTATTGTGTCCGCAAATCAACTCCCCATCAACCACTTGTAAAGACCAAACCTGCCCCGTTGTGTTTTTAACCAATTCCAAATCATCTGTTTCTAAGCTTAGATTTGATTCATTATGAAGCGCTTTACAAAATAGGCCCATATTAGTCCCCAGATAAAGGTAATTATCATGAACAATAGAGGTATATCCTGTACCGATATCCCTATCCGTTTTCAACAGAGACAAGGGTGAGCTAATCTCCAGATAATCAATTCCATTATCGAGCCCCAACCAAAGATTTTCTTCCTGATCCTGAAAAAGGCATAATATGGTATTGTTTTGCAAGCCCTTATCAGAATTAATATGCTGAACCAATTGTCCAGACTTATCGAGTATATATATCCCATTTACGACACTTCCAAAAGCATAAAAACGATCGCCAAGAGAAATCCCCGAAAATAATCGATCCTTTTTAAATATCTCATTAAGGGAAGCATCCCAAACTTCGACCTTATCTCCATCAAACAGAAATAAACCAGACGTAGCTGTGGCAATAATCATAGAATGATCAGAATAAGGTAAAATGCTCACAATCTCAAGATCCTTAAAAAATCCGCCACCACTAACCTGCTCTGCTTTCTGATTGTTCCACAAGCATAAACCTTTTTCTTTCTCCTGTATAAATAACTGATTCCCCAGCATAAAACTATAGTGGAATTCAGTTTGACTATTAAAGACCGTAATTTTACCACCTTTATAATATAATATCTTTTGAAAAGAATGAAACAGGATGCCATCTTCATAGGGGAAAATTTGCCAAATCTCAGAAAAATCTCGCTCTGCCTCAGGTATTAAATCAATAAGGGTGTGATAGCTTAACTTGCCCTGCTGATCGGGTTCCAAATACCCCAGTTCATTATAAGCCCCCACATAAATCCGTTGCAAACTATCTACTGCCAGTGATCGAACAACAGAACTGTTTGGCATAGGAATTAGACGCCACGAATTGCCATCGAATTCTAAAACGCCATCGTTATTGGCAAAATACATCAAGCCATTCGAAGTCTGAACCATATTCCAATTCTGCGAGCCCCCTTTATATTCACGTTTAGAAAAACTACGAATAAATGGAATTCCAACACTTTTTATCTCAGCAAAAACACTGCTAACAACAAAACAAAAGATTAAACTTAAACAGATAACTTTTCTCACAATAAAACAATTTTAGGATCAGAACATTCTGTTAATAGGAAAAACAGTCACAATAAACAGAAAGCTTATGTATGTAAAGAATATATTAATTGAAGAATAATTGACTCCCGGGACACGAGAATAGTATGGAGATTTCCCACTTCCTTTACTTTGGAAAAAAGAAACGCATATTATAAGATAGGAAAAATAATATGAATCCTAATCAATAACAACAATATGTCAGATTAATTCAATGAGCTTTCTTCGAAATCCATCTAAGAATAAGATATATAATCATCCTAATCAGATTAAGAACTAAAAACAGAGTATATTAGTCAGTGGTGATAACGTAAATATGACAGATGGTAATACATTTTAGATTTGGGATTTTTTCGACATATTTTAAATCGAGACAGCTATTCAAAATATTAATATATAATTCTTAATAATCATCACCCATTATAGACTGATTACAACTAGTTTATCACTGCAAGTTATATTATTCTTGAATGAGTTCATATGTGAACACAAATAACAACCCCACTCTAAACAACAATAAATCAATCATTAAACCACACTCAAAAAGCGACCTCTCTTTCCGCTGAAAAAAGCACCAAAGTTGCAAAATTTTGGTGCTTTTTTTATGACATAAACTTTCAAAGGATGAGAACCCCAGGGTTCGTAATAAATTCATGACGAGCAATCATTCCTCCCTCTTCGCTTTTCACAATATAACCGCTTGATTTTCGGATTTTGCTGTCTGAGGAATAAACGGTGATAGTAAATTATTTTACGATCTCAGCTTATCAGTTTCGCTCTATTAAACTTACAAAACCCATAAAACAAAACACGCTCGTAAATCAATGATTTACGAGCGTGTTTTGTTTTATGGGGAACCTTATACAAACTGACAGCTTGATTAGTATTTTGGAAATTAACCTATCAAGCTGAGAAGCTAGATTGGTAACAGGAATGTTCCAGCTTTTTTTTGACTTTATCAACTGTAGTAGCCGACCAAAAGAAGATGCCGACTTTCTAAAACGAAACCGCCAAACCTAAAGCAGCATTTCTTGTTCCGATTTCAGAAAACACCTTCCATTTTTCATCTAAGTTATAACGTGCACCAACATATACACCTAAAAATACATTGTAGAATTCAACCGCTGCCGGGTAAACTTTAGTTCCAATACTTAAACCCAGATAAACATCCCATGGATCTTTCCTAAATTTTTCAATCTTCAGAACATGATAATTTGATCGCAAGGCAAGAGCATATTCACGATTTCCATTCAGATAGGAACTCGAAAAATAGAAATCCCCTTGTCCACCAACTGAAATTCGTTTCGATAATCGATAGTCTGCAGAGATCTGACCTCCAAAAAGTCTGTCGTATTCAGAACCAGTAGTTATGGCTCCGGATATAACAAACCGATTCAAATCATATTGATTTAAAATGTACTTGGATGAAACAACCGTCTGAGGAGCTTCATTCTCTGTTTTCTTGTCTTCAGCATGCAAGCTAAAACTTGCAGTAAGTAAAAAGACTAGTGATAAATACTTTAAAGTTTTAATTTTCATTTTTTTGTAAATATAAATATTATTGACTTTTAAATTAAGTTTTGTATAAAGGTTAAAAGTACACTTCGACTCCGCTCAATACGAAAAAAAAAGAACACTTACTCTAGTATTATGAATACCAAACAATTCCACCTATATATTTATGTATTATTGCCTCCAACACAATAGAAATACTTGAATACTTAGAACTTCGCAAAGTTACATTTAAAAACATAACAGAAAAGCTGCCAAATTTGTCAAGTTTCGAAAGTACGAAACAAGATGATAAATAACTAAAAAAAAAGGAGCTAAACTGTATAATTAATTGACAAAATATATTTACATAAAAGAAGAAATTGGCATCTTTATATCAGACATAATCACATTCTATATATTAACGTAATTGGAATCACAATTTCGCAGTTCCTTTTATTAAGTAAAACTCGAGCAAACAAACACTAGAACAGACCGTTATACATAAAGACAATATGAATTAGAGCTGAACAAATATGAAAACAAACTATGGCTCGGCTTAAAAATTACAGGAAGTGATTTTTAATTTGGTATGCAGAGTTTACCAAATCCTGGTGGAGTTTATTAAGATCATTCTCTAGTCTTTACGAATGAAAAACCCACCTTCACTCCATCCTATGATCAAACTGCTTGTCAAGCTTGTTTCTTAAGCACCAAGACAAACAAAATGAAAATATCTTTCAATTGAGCGTTATTGTTTCTGAATTTGCAGACAAAGGAAACATTCTCTTTGTTTCTCCTGCAGCCTATCTCTCTGGGAGGATCTTAAAAACGAATATCAGGACTTATAAAGACTGTTGGGGTGGAATGGAATGCATTTTTCACGATACAAATAAAAAGTAAAAAACTGACGGCACTATAACAATGTTTATTAAAAATGACTGTACTAGTGAGTTACTCAAGAATAATTTACCAGTTGCTAAAAATGATCGTGTATAAACAATAGTGATTGAACAATTTGAAATATTAAAATAGCTTTTAATATTTCTCATTTTAGTAATATTCATAATTGTTCCGAATAATACCAAAGGGATAATAAATTACCATATCTATAGAATAGACAAACAAATTTCTCCCTGCTTACATGAGTTCTGGGCACTTACAATTCTTCACTCAAATTTTCATTAACGTACAGAATTTATCTCAAAAAAGACATTTTCAATGCATTTAATCATTATTATGGTTTATTATTTATTATTTTGATTATTTTAGATCACTAATACGTACTAATCTTAATTCTAGCTCCTATGAATTCAAAAAATATAATTGTTTTATTGATTTTCACCCTATTTTGTTTTTCGGAGGCAAGTGGTCAGAATGTACTTCCAGTGAAGAAAAATGATTTTGTGAATAATAGCGCGGAGTCAGTTATTGCCTATTCCAAGATTAAAGAAGCACTTGCCTTATATCAAACAGTACCGAATTATGCTGATAAGTGTATAGCATTATTTATGGAGGCTTACAAGTATAACAATACAAACCCAGAACTGAACTACAATATTGGGATCTGCCGTCTTCAGAGCGATTCAAAAGAAAAAGCTTTGGATTATCTGAAAAAAGCCGGTCAATTAAGGCCTAATGTAAGCAAGGACCTTTATTATTTTATGGGACTAACACTCCAATACCGGTCCGAATTCCTGAAAGCAATCAAAATGTTTAATAAAAACATTGAAAATGCAATCAAAGAAAGAGGAACTGAAAATAAGACTTTAATTGAGTTGTGTGAGAAACATATTAACGAATGCAAAAGTGGCCTGAAACTACAGAATTTACATTCCGACAAAGAAGTAAAGTTATTGGATCCTATCATAAACTCAAAATACAATGATTTGAACCCGATCCTAAAAGATAATACGTTCTATTTTAGTTCGCAACGGGAAACGACTCCAAAAGGCAGGCTGATGGAGAAAGTGTATTCTGTATCGGTGGACAATGAAAGCTTTAAAAATCTCAAAAAAGAAAATGTATCTTTTGGCGAAGCTTTGAATGTGGCAATGGTCTCTTTCCACGGAAAAAATGAGCGGGCATTTTATTCTGGCATTGATGGCGGAGGTGATATTTACCTTGCCCAACAAAAACATGGCCAATGGATTTTAAATGAAAGTATCCGTCTCGTAAATACGCCTTCTTCAAGAGAAGCATCGGCATGTATTGCAGGCAATGAGCTTTATTTTGTCAGTAATAGAAGCGGAAGTTACGGGGAATGTGACATTTACTATTGCACCATGAATAAAGATGGGAAATGGTCTGAGCCTAAAAATATTGGTCTGGATATAAATACTCCTTATGATGAAGCAGATGTGTTCGTTTCTCCTGATGGAAAAAAACTGTACTTTAACTCAACCGGACATAACACAATAGGAGGTTCTGATATTTTCAAATGTGATCGTTTGGAAAATGGAACTTGGAGTACGCCTGTAAATATGGGAATTCCTATAAACAGCCCCTATAATGATATTCAGTATTATAGATCTGCTGACGGAAAAGAATACTTAAGTTCGGATCGCAATAGTGGATTTGGCGGCTATGATATCTATAAGATAGAGAGAGTTATTGAACATGAACTTACTATCGTTGAAAAAGAGGCCGAAGACGTTTCTGCTGCCCAGGAAGACCAAGCCTTAAACAAGGAGCTTGAACAAAAACTTGTAAGAGAAGTGGTCCCGGAATTGATTTATAGAGTTCAGATTCTTGCCTGTAAAAACGAGGCGGGTGTTAACGATTTGCACAAAACATATAAGGGTAAAGAGCCTATCGCTCATCAATTTAGCGAAGGCTTTAACAAGTATGCAATAGGCACATTCAAAACCTACAGGGAAGCTGCAGCATTCAGAGATTCATGTGGTATTACAGGAGCTTTTATCGTTCTTTTTAAGAATGGGGAACCATTAAAGATTAAGAGAGCTGCAATATCTTTAGAGTCATAAATGAAACACTTTGAGTATTCCCTCTAAAATCAAGCATTTAATTCCCATAAAAATAAACAGAAAGCCATGGAAATTGACCCATGGCTTTTTTTCCAATAAGCTGCCCTAAAACAAGTTGGTCTTTCTAAACGTAAAGTTGCAGAAGTCTCATATGTAAATAAAAGAAGGCGGAAAGACAGTTTGTATCAATGGTCGGATGTACAGCAAAAAGGCTTACATTATCTTGCAGCGGAAAATAAAGTTTACGAGCTTAATTACTATAATAATCTTTATTGGAGCAAGGAGTAAAATTGGCAATTAAATTATGAAATCGACCCTGATGGTTTTCATATAATTATATCAGAGAAACAAAACGACAAATTTATTCTTGAAGTATATTGTCTGGGGAACCGCAAGCATTTTTTTTGATATCATAAAAAAGAATTCAATTTCACGGTAAAACAAGACAAAAAAAAGAGCCATTGAAGCACTTACGTTTCAATGGAGCTCTGCATTTGTAAGTCAACCATTTTATGCCGATACTGTAAGGCTCCCGTTTTTGGATCGATGATAGGAGCGCGGCTGAGATCACCCCATATACCTCAAGTCTGTGACTTGTGGTCCTAACAGAACCACTTACACTTGCATTAAAATTATGATACTCAAGAGCTGAATAAAGAATAGCTAAAAGCTCATTACTTTTTTTTAATACTGGTATTCTGAGTGTTTGTTTCAAGTCCAATAATGTGTATTCTTCGCGGATCAGATACAAAAGTTGTGTCTAAATGCTCTTAGTTTATTTTTAGCTTATGTAGAAATTTCAGTATTATCTTTAAACTTTTTCGCTAAAGCCGCTAGGCTACAACTTTTTTATTCATTCATAATTGAACGGGTATTCATTATCTCCCATTGTCCAGTACTTAGATAAAAAAGGAAACAAGCCCGAAGGGCTCATGAGCGCCTTAAAAATTGAGTTCGCGAATAAAAATCAAGTCAATCTGATCCTACTCTTCGCTTTATTGGAAAAAGAGTAAGCTTGGCCATACAAACCTATGGGAAAACTCTCGGAACTGGGGTTCGTAATAAATTCATGAGGAGCAACGAGCGAGACATCCCTCTCTATAAGCAGAATAAAGAACTTTGCTATGAATTATTAAAGCACATACAAATAGATCCCCATATAGTGACAGAAACAGCCTACAAGTACTAAAATATGAAAGCTGGCATGATTTAAGGGAATTCTCTTGATGCTATAAAGAATCGCTCCAAGTGTATAGGCCAAGCCGCCTGAGAAAAGCCAATACAAACCTTCAACTGGTAAATTCTGATACAATGGTTTGATAATAAAAACCATCATCCACCCCATAAACAAATACATAAGCGTTGAAAACACAGAAAAGCGTCCTGTAAAAAACAGTTTAATAATGATACCTATTAAGGCAAATCCCCAGACAACAGCAAAAACAATGAGCCCCGTTTTCTCTGGTAGAGTCACTAAGCAAAAGGGTGTATAAGTCCCAGCAATCAACACATAAATAGAGGCATGATCAAAGATTCTCAAGCGTGCTCTTTTAATTGGATCTACCGCACGATGATAAAATGTTGAGGCAGCGAAAAGGATCATCATACTCATTCCAAAAATACTGAAGCTAAGGAGATGCTTCACGCCTCCATATAAGTATGCATATCTAAACAAGACAATAGATCCTATAAATGAGGATAGAAAACCCAAAGCATGTGAATAGATATTTATCCCTTCTTCAAGTGGAGAATATGTTTTATTCTTAGGGTTTTGCATCATTAAAATAAATTAAGAGGTTGAATTAATAATTACTAAAGTTAAACAATATACCCATATCTGAAAATTTCATATCAGACAGAAAAAACACTAATAATTCTCCCCAAGAAGTATGATATTGACGAGTATAGAATTTCAAATCCTACTCTTTTGAAGCTGCTCTGAAATAAGACCAAAGAACAGCATAAGAAAAGAGGATAATCTAAACAGATTATCCTCTTTTCTATTAACAACACTCTCCCTTTCAGGAAGAATCTATATGAATTACTGTCTGCTCATCTCTAATATTGTTTGAATCTGCCCAGAAATGTCTGATTGGCTTGATGGGAATTCCATATCAAATGCTGCCGTTCCCACAGTAAAGCCAGAAGCTCCAGTTGTTTTCACCACTTCAATTCTTTCCTCTCTATCGATACTACCTGCAACAATAACCGGTTTCTTTGATGATCTACAAACCTCCTTAATCAATAATGGGATATCCTCACCTGTAAATCGGTAAGCCAAAAGATCCAAACCATCTACCCCATCAATGGCTGTAATCTGTTGTGCATGTGCAGCAATTTCTTCAACCGTTCCTGTAAGAATACTCGGGTGATCCTCAATCTTACCAACAAAAGGGTAATATTTTAAGGGGTGATCTTTGACTATTGATGCTATCAGCTCAGGTCTTGTCCCTCCCAACAAATAGTCAACATTCAGATCCATAGCTACCTTAGCTGATTTTTCCTCACTCTCAGCATCCAAACTCACCACTTCCAGATAAACCTTAACACCTTCTTTCTTCAAATCTTCGGCAAGATACTTTAATTCACTTGTGGGTAATCCAATATCTTTAAAACCAATATGCTTTGCTCCTGCAAGTACAATCTCCTTCACATACTTTCTTGCATCAGATATGGTCTGATCATCCTTTGTCAACATAAATATAAAATCTATACTCATCTTTCTTTCTAAACGTTTGTTGTTTTGTATTTGAAAAAACAAAAGTAGCATTTTATTAAATGCTACTTGATTTTATTTTTCTCACCAAAAAGAAATTTGTTAACAATTCAAATTGCAATGAATTCTCCTCATTACTTGCTAGCGATAGTCCCAATTCGATTTCCACACCCTGTAGTCTCAACTATCTTGTTAACATTCTTACTAATAAGACTCTCGAATGATGTATATTTCTGATAAGACTCCTTTATTTTTGAAGTTTCTGTTTTAATCTTTTCATATTCGTTTTTAATAACATCCAATTTTTCTCTCAATTCGTCAACACCAGGCACTGTTGGAAAGCTAATTTTCATCTTTTTCATAATCGGTTTAGCTATTTTCATTCCAAGTCCAGCAATTTTCCTAGCAACGACTCCACCTGCTGTAAGTGCCTTATACAATGACATCTTATACTTATGTCTGCTTATAGGTCCAGTAAAGCCAATCTCTTTTTTTAACACCTTATCCATTTCATGGGTCACCTTATTCGCCTTATCAAGAGTTGGTTTAATTTTTCTCAAGCCATTTTTAATTTTTTGTGCTGGTGAATTCAATACAGCTAAAGCTTTAGCACCTTTCTCAAAATTACTTAAACTGTTATTTAAGTTCCTCATTTGCATTGCCGTACCACTCAAACCTTTATTCACCTCTTTTATAGCACCTTCAACTTTTTTGAAATCACTCTCTAGCTCTAAACTTTTAATACAATCGTCTATTCCAGCAACCGTTTTCTCAGTATTCTCCAAAATAATCTTTGTTGTAACGACCATTCCTTTAATTGCATCAACGGTATTTTTCCCTTGTTCTACTGCTGATTTTGTAGGTGTTATAAAAGGTCGTTCAATAGCATTAAATTTATTTACCAAGCCACCAATTGGCTTCTGAGCAATAGATAATGATTTGGCAGTAAAGCCACTCACAGTTCCAACAATTGGAATCAGTGTGAATGCTTTCAATGTACTTTCCACATTCTTCATTTTAGTATTCAAACTTCTGGTCTGTCCCGAAAGGTAAGTTATGGCTTCCATTGCGGCATATCCTTTATTAACAGCTCCCGAAACGGTATTAATACGATTCGTCAATGCGGTATATTGTTTGCGAGTTTCAGCTAAATTCTGCTTCAGAGTGATTAATTCACTTCCTACATTCAAAGAATAGATACGATACATTGAATCTTTAAAATTTGGGATCCATTTCTGTGCACTTCTATACAAGGCTATAATTTTCGCCTTCTCACTTTTAGAAGTTTTTTCCATTTTAACAGCTGAATCATAATAGAAGTTAGCTATTTTGTCTTTTGCAAGATCAATCGAATTCTTAGCATCAGCATGATTACAGTTCCACTTTAAAGTCAACTTAAACTGATCAACTGATTTGATATTATCAGCAACATTTTTTGAAGCCAATAGTTTCAATCCTTTTTTATAATATATACCCGCAATCTTAGTCGATAATTTATCCTTAGAATCACGTGCCTTTGTTAATGTTGGTGTAAAGATGAGAGCATATCCCCACGCTTCATATGCCAGCTCAAGAGTTGGAACATCAGTGCCTTTCTCTTTTAAACTTGCAAAATCAGTATAATATGTTGTTATTTTCTGAGCCGTTGAAATTCGCTTATCAGAAGAACAATACTTATTATAAGCTTTGCTAAGTTTCTCATACGAATCTTTAATAAGAGACTTATCAATATCCACTTTCCCTTGTTTCATAATTAGCTTAAAAGCGTATTCTGTCGATTCTTTTGTTTGTTCTGAATAATCAACAAATTTAGCCGTCCACTCCCATTTCCCTTTCGGATGAACAAAGGGTAAGTCAACCTGTTTAAGCTTAGAAAAAACAGACTCTAGTAATTGATAAGTCGCAACTCTTTTTTCTGCTTGTGTAATAATTTTTGTATTCTTGGAGCTAGACAAAAAGGCATCGGTTTTAGAAAGTGTTGCATTGAAATGTATATACATAAACTTTTTGAATACCCTCACTTCAGGGTCAATAATAACAGCATTAAAAGCATGATCAAGAGCCTTGAGTCCATTGCCCTTATTTATTTCATCATTCGCCAAACTAAACTCACTACGTCCTTTAGAGAATAAACTTTGAGTAATGCCACAGCTATTTAAAAACAGAGTTACTGCAAGAATGCAGCCGGTTATCAGAAGTGTTTTTTTTAGTGTAATTGTTTTCTTCATTAAATAATTTTTCATTACAAAATTTGGGTTTAATTAAAATGGCTTTCAAACGTCAACTGATTTATTTCATTAACTTCTGTTGATCGTTTATTTACCATAATTCAACTATTAAGTGTTATTAACAAACATCAAATATGTAAACTTCAGCTTACTTAGTAAAAAAACAGCAATAGACATTGTAATAGACATTACATTAAACAATAAACTGCATACTGTAAGTCAATCACTTAAGTTACTAAATGCCTTAAACGGTTATATTTGCTAATGATCCCCATTTTATAAACTTTTGATTTCGTTTTAACAATATTCCATTTCATGCCAAGGTTCTTATCTGTTTTTCTCATCCTAACATTAATCATTTTACAAGGATTATGTAATCAGAAAATTGATTCTATTCTTACTATTTCTAAGAAGCAATCGGGACAGAACTATTTAAATACAATTCTAAATTTGCAAGGGAATTTAGCTCTGGCAATAATGGTGACACCCTAGTACATTATGCTGAAATTTCACATCGTGAGTCAATTAAATGATTCAATTGCTATTCTAAAATCAAATCTATATTGGGCTTCAGGTTTATATTCAAAACAATAATTTTGGGTATCGATGAAAAAAACAAACGAGCTTATACACTTTGCCAACCAGATAGACAGGCCTAAAGAAAAGTTGCAAGCCTTATATCTAAGATCTCGAAATTATCAAGGTTTAAAATCATATATTGAGGCCATAAATCATTATAAAGAAGCTTATCAATTTTCAATACAACAGTTTGCAAAAAATAAGGAAAATAAGACACTAGAGTACTGCATAGGGATTTTAAAACAAATGTCCTACTCCTACTGGTATGCATCAAAACTAGATGAAGGGATTCGTTATTTTTCAGAATTAATAGAAACGAAGCCCAATGCCTCCAAAGCCATAAAACGCGCATATTTAGGAGATTTATATTCTGCAAAAGGAAATTACACTTAAGCTATTATTCATTACAAGCAGGCAATAGCAAAAAAACAAAAGAGTAACTCTAGAGTTTCATATATTCTACAAAACCTGGGCTTATGTTACGATGCTGTTGGTGACTTACAAAAGGGTGTCGACATGATATTTGATGGCATCAAATTATTTATTGAAAATGGAGATAAGAAAGCAAGTGCTAAAGGCTATCAGCAACTAGGTCGTTTGATGATAAAATGGCATAATTTTAAAGATGCCGATCACGATCTACAATAAGCACTACGCTTGCATAAAGAAACAAAATTTGAAATCGAAGAAAACATTGATTACAGTAAGCTTACAATTTCCAAATATCTCCAACAAGACAGAGATTCTGCTCTTTCCACTTAGACAGACTTCACAAACCATCTGTATTACAGGCAATTACAGACATATAATACAACTATTATATAATTAAAGCCTGCATCCAAATAGAACTAGAGAATAAAACTAATGGCGTTTTATCAGATATTCATAAACGATTAGTTTGGCTAATAAAACCAACTCAACAACACAAAAAAACTACTGTCAAAAAACTTTGGGCACCTATTACCTAACTATTGATAGCCTAGATCAAGCAAAAAGGCAACTTCTGAAAGCTTGGAGAAATCACAAAAGTTTAATTATGCTCGTTGATCAAGTAAAAACAGCTAAACAATTAGCTCTAGTATACAAAAAACTTCAATTAGAAATTCAGAACAAAAACTTAAGGACATAATAGAGGACATAACTCAAATGAAACGTCTAGATTAACAAGACAACAGATTCTTTATCAGCGAAACAAATTCGCCTGTAATAAACTATTAATCAAGCTGTCTAAATCTTAGAATCACTTCAATTATTTTCGTTCACTAGGATAAACTTATACGATTCAATTCCTGAATAGTCGTATATCGCAATCCCTTAATTCTCCTCTAAAAAATGGCTGTAAATACCAATCAGCTTATCTGTCTGAGCGTAAATATTAAATTCATTCTCAACTCCTTTGCGTGCACTAAGGGATAGTTCTTGCAATTTATCTTCATTATTTAAAAGATATTTTAAAGCGAAGGAAAGAACTTCTACTGTGTTCTTCTCATAGATGATTCCTCCATTCGATTTCTCAACTATTTCAGGGAAAGCACCCAGCTTGGGTTGAACAACTGGTACGCCTGATGCCATACTTTCCAATAGGTACAAACCAAAGGCTTCACCATTTCGAACAGGAACGGAAATCATCTTAACCTTGCTAAAAAAGTCATGTCTGCCCTCACCATCAAAATCTTCGTGAAACTCCACCTGTTCAGTTAGGTTTGCGTCCTTTAATTTTTGTCGTACTTGTTTGATGAGGGCTTTATCGTCACCTGTTGATCCACCTGTTAGAATCAGTTTTAAATCATCGAAAGATTTATCTTTTTTGAGTAGAATAAAGGCATCTACCATAATATCGAAACCATTGGCTTCGCACATTCGGGATATATATCCGATGTTTCGCTCTTTGATATTAGCTGCAACACATTTGTATTCGTCAGGATCGACACCTAAATGATTGGTGAAAACTTTTTCTTTAGGAAGCTTCATTTTTTCTAATGAAACCTTCGCATAAAAATCACTAACCGCAATAAAAGCATCAACATCCTTAGCTTTGGTGCTCATGAGTGCCCATATTTTATCTCGGAAGGAATCATTCATGGCATCTACCCAAACGTCCTCATCTTGCAAAGAACACATGATGACCGCATTGGGGAATTCTTTTCTCAATCTTGGAGCCAAGCCCAGTAGAAGTGCGTTGGAAATATGAATAACATCTGGCTGAAGGTATTCTGACATCCAACTGACCATCCGGTTCAGTTCATCTTTTTGCTTACCTTCTTCGCCCATCAGCATGGATATGGTCATTTCTTCCAGCCCTTTTGCACTAGTCGATCCGGCCATACTTGCCGCTAGCTTTAACATGGGTCCTGAATTCAAAAGACGATCGACCCAGGCAGGTGCATGCCTAAAAATAGGATACAATTGCTTTAGATAGATACTAATGGCACCGTAAAAAACAGGTATTTCGTGGAGGTCATGCTCATCAGAAAACAAAGGCAGATACATAGGCAATTTAGTAACCTCATGACCTTGCTTTTTCATAGCAAGATGAAACTTATCGTCGCGTAAACAGTTACCACAGTAGAAACTACCGCCAGAGCCTGGTATGATTTGTAGAATATTCATATGTGTGCTTTCGTTGAACACACAAGATAGTAAAAAACAGAATTATGTTGTGATACTTCAGTTCAATTGTCGAGAAATAAAAAGAGGATGACTAGTCAAGATCATCCTCATCGTTATATTAAAATACTTTCATTCTAAAAACATCGCCAATAAACTCATTCTATATTTTCTATGATTCAGTTATTCTTTTTCAAATTCGGAAATCCTTATAATTTGTTATTCAAGTGGGGAGTATCTCTTGTTTTGAGGCTTTGCATAATAAAATATGGTAAGAAGATTGAACAAGATCTAATTCTATGAGCAATGTATTTGTCAGCTAGTTTTCAAAGGCTAAACATTTAAAAGATTTCTTAAATCCAAAGTTCATACACTATCCTAAAAATGATGATAAAATCATCCTTTTTTTGTAAATTGAATGAAAGAAGAAAAAGAACAAACCGACAAGCTCACTTTCCCAATAATCATATTAATCATTAATAATCACAATATTCTAAGTTCATGTGGTAAGGAGATTTTTACGATATAGTCATTACTTTCTAGCATTTATCATTGTTTCACATTGGGGATGTTCAAAACTTCCTGATATTGAAAGTGAGGGTGAAAGCTGGTCTTTTGCAACTTTCGGTGATGTTGGAAGAGGCTTTGGCATCTATGCCCATCTATCTGAGAAAATTGGAAGCATACAGCCCAGATCTGAATTTACAGTTTGCCTTGGAGATGTTCTGCTGGAAGATGGAAACGAAATTGAATGGATTAAATTTTGGCGACTATCAGAGCCCATTACAGATGTTATGCCCCTGTATATGGTAAGAGGAAACCATGAGGGAAATAGTCCTAAAGACAATCTCTTCTTTAGTAAACAAACAGGCTTACCTGTAGGACAGTTCAATTATACATTCAGCCATCGAAATTCCTTATTTATTATTTTGGATTCATACAAAAGAGGGCATGAATTCAATATTGGATCTTCTCAATTTGAATGGCTGAAGCATCAACTGGATTCTGTTTCGGACAAGGTGGAAATACAAAACATTTTCATCTTCATGCATCATCCCATTTTCCATTGGAAATACCCGATGGAGGTCAGTGAGCAATTGCATGGCCTTTTTAAGGGAAACAATAAAATCAAAATCATTTTCGCAGGACATAATCACCGGTTTGACCTAAGCAAAAAAGATGAAATAAACTATGTTATTTCAGGAGGGGGTGGGTCCCCATTAGATCATGAAAATGGAGGAGATTACTTCCATTTCTTAAAAATTTCTGTATTTGAAAAAACAAATCGCATTAATGTTAAATCAATAGGTATATACAATGAAGTGGTGGATGAATTTGATTTGTAAAATATTTATACTGTCTGGCCTATTAACAGCTTCGCAGCTTAGGGCTCAAACGCCTAACAAGGAGCTATCAATACAATTAGGTATGTATGATTTTACCGACGAACTGACTCGGGAGTTCTACAAGACGGTACCCAGCCTTAATTTGGGAATCGATTTGTACAAACGAAAACAGTTATCCTTTTCTGTTTATTCCGGAATATCATATACCAAATTTAATTACAATTCCCGAAAACACCATCTTGTTATCATTCCTCTCAATGCTATGGGAAGGTTTAAGTTTCTATCCAATGACACGAAGATAAGCCCCTATTTCGGGAGTGGAATCGGTTTGTTTTTCAAAACAGAGAACAACGACTGGATGAACAAAAGTTTCAATACAATTAGTTACAGTTACTTGTTGAATACAGGATTTGATTTCCCGATAGGAAAAGAGATCGTCTTTTCAATTGACTTAAAATATATTTTCACAATGGAGGCCTTGGACGAAGAAATAGACTACAGTGGTATTTCGTCCACTTTGGGCATTAGAATTCCTTTAAAGAAAAACAAACAAAAAAAACTATAAATCCTGACAGAATTAAACAACATCATAATTGTATGTCTCAGAAAATAAAAAGAGGATGATCATAAGTGATCATCCTCTTCAATATTTTCAAATGGCTTTGTTTACTTCCAGCGAGTCTCTCTCCACTCCTTTTGCTCTTCAGCGTTTAGGAATGTCCAAGCCACAATACGGCTAGTTTTATTTCCTTGTCCCATAGGAATGGTCTCCACCTTTTCAGCGCCAAGATCCTGCAGAATCTTGTTAACCAACCTTAAATTCGATTGCTTGGAAACAAGGCTAGAGAACCAAAAGCAGCTCTTACCAAACTTCTTACTTTCCGAAATCATAGTTTTCAAGAAGCGGCCTTCTCCACCTTCGCACCACAATTCGTTTTGCTGTCCACCAAAGTTTAATGTTGGCGTTTTTACTTTCTTCTCATTTAGGTTATTCACCTTACGTTTCGAAGCTGCAAGCGCATCTTCTGCTGAAGCATGGAATGGCGGGTTACAAACGGTCAGATCTACACTTTCTTCACGAGTAAATACACCGTAAAAATAATCCTTACTGCTAGCTTGTAGTCGACACTCCACACCACCTTTAAGTGTTGGATTCAATTCAATTATCTTGTTAGCAGAAGCTAGAGCAATTGGATCGATATCGGTTCCAATAAAAGACCAGCCGTATTCTGTTCGTCCAATAATTGGGTAAATGCAATTAGCACCAACACCAATATCAAGACAGGTAATCTTCTCGCCTTTTGGCATTTCACCAAAATTGCTGCTGCACAAAAGATCTGCAATGTGATGAATGTAATCAGCTCTACCAGGAATTGGAGGACATAAGTAGTTCTCAGGAATATCCCATTCCTGCAAGCCATAATAATGCATCAATAAAGCCTTATTTAGCATCTTTACTGCCTTAGGATCTGCAAAGTCGATAGATTGATCGTCATATTTGTTCAGTATCACAAAAGAATTTAATTCAGGGCATGACACGAGTAATTCTTTGAAATCGTAACGCTCTCGATTCTTATTGCGAGGGTGTAATCTTGATTTTATCTTAGCGTGATCTTTTTTATCTGGAAGCATAGCTTTATAATCGGTATATGAATAATCGTTATTTTATTGGTTTAAATAAACCATCAACGATCTGCAAAAATACGACTATTTTAGCAAAAATGATCACAAAGCAAGCAATGGATTTCTATGGATTGGGTGAATACACCAATAAGACTTCCATATGATCTTGAGGAATCATCCAATGATCTGTATTGGGAGCTATTTTACAAACCGAACCTTTCTTTACTTGCTCATGCTTATCACCATTTACGATGATGCCTTGTCCCTCGGTCACATAGCAGATCTCCCACAAAGGGTGTTTGTGCCCTCTCCCTTCTTCCTCAAAGACCAGAATTTCAGATATAATTTGCCCATCTTTCTCAAGTAGAATCTCCATGGTCCCGAATGATGTCTTTCGTTTCATATATCTAGCTTCTTTTTGTCTACTTATTATTCTCAAAAATCTATAAATATACCAGCTTGAATATATTCGCTTAAGCCACAGGTTTTCTACCTTTATCCATTCAGAATCTGCAATTTGTTTTAAACCACCGATTACACAAATTGAGTTCGTCGAGCTCGCATTTTCGGTTTTCACAGATTAATTGGGTTCTATAGTATTTGTTAAAATCATATAAATAGCCCCGAAGGTGGCTAGATTTGAGTCCCCCCCCATAAAATGTGTGGTTATAAAGCTGCAAAAACATTTTCCCTGAAGGGGGAAAACAGTTAATCGAAAATAATTGACCCCTTTTAGGGATTTTCATTCTGATTACAGTGTACCGTCCATTGTATAGACGGTTATTCAAGTATTGCCCTTTCAGGGCTTTCGAAAAAATCTTATTATGCAAAAAAAACAACTACAAGTCTCTCCAAAAAGACTTAATAAGCTTATGAATAGATCATAACAAAGCTTAATTACTTATTCCATTCAGCTTTCAAAATGGCATAAACCACATCGTCATACCACTCACCATCAACATAAATACTTTGCTTAAAATGTGCCTCTTTTCTAAAACCAAGTCTTTCAACCATCTTAATTGAAGCCTGATTTTGAGGATCTATAGAACAAGTAATGCGTTGCTTATTCAAATCTTCAAAAAGGTAATCTATAGTGCCTTTTAGTGCCTCACTTGCAAAACCTTTGCCATGATGATTTTTTGCTAGCGTGCAACCAATCTCAACTTGATACCTATCAACATCAAAAAAATGGATACCAATATCGCCTACCAATTCACCATCTACTTTAGAGATAATAGCGAATTGAAACCAAGTATCATACTCATCAATCTTCTCTGAAACCTTAGAAATAAAAGTCTGAGCATCATCAATCGTTTTTGGAATCCATCCTTGGTATTGATTGGTAATGGCATCCGATCTGTAAGCGAAAATCAATTCTGCATCCCTGATATTTACAGGGCGTAAAATCAAGCGTTTCGTTTTTAATTCAAGGCTTAAATCCATATATAAATTTTAAATCTCAATTCTTAATCAAGAATATTAATTGACTAAATATAAGCAAATTGAAACAATTAAATAATATTGAATTTTAGCCAAACCACCAGATGGGTACTCAGAAATCATAAATAAAAATAGCCTCAACCAAAGGTTGAGGCTCGTGAACAGATGGGCTTATGAAACATTAAACCCACTTTTGAAAAACAAACAACTTAACTAAAAACTATCATGTACTAAAAAGAATATTTAAGATGAAGTGAAAATCTAGAACTTCCAACTTCTTTTGAATCACTTACTGTACCGTCAATCTGAGTCGTACCATAGGCAGCAGACGTATATAAAATTTGTGTACCAACCATAAATTTACCTGAATAGATCTCAAGGCGAGGTCCAAACTGATAAACGTAATCGATATTAGAACCTCTACTATATAAACCAACAAAACCATCGGCACTTGTTGCCAAATTATCATCAGCCCCAAGGTTTTTCGTATAGCCTGCAAACAAGCCATAACGAACATTGCCTGTAGTTGTGTACACATCAGACCAAATAGACGATGTTTTTACGTTCGTATATTCATAATCGCCATTTGCTTTTACATTCTTAACACCATAACCACCTAGCATGACGAAATTGTACATGTTTTGACCATAAATAGTGTGAAGATTCCATGCTATTTTATCCGTTTTTAAAGACATCCAAGCATTCATCTGATAGCTAGATAAAAGCTCATCTGTTTTTGCTCCCAAAGAATTAACAACCATTGGTTTTAAAAATTTATAACCAGCTGTTACTCCCATGCTAAATCCTTTAGCTAAATCATATTTAATTTGTGCCGAGAATTCAGGGATACTTGCTTGCTGAACATATTTGACGTTGGCACCATCAGGACCATTGCTTTTAAAATCCATTTCAGATAAAACAGCCAGCATCGCATAGCCTTTATTACTTAATTTACGAGTATATCGAAACTGTGGTGCTCTTCCCAAAACATTGAAAGGCAGTCCCCCACCCCAATGCATTACTTTAGGAAAACAAGAGGTTACAAACATAGGGTGCCAATATTTACCAACTAGCAATTCATCTTTCTCCCAGTTTAATTTCACAAAGGCATGTCTCAAACGGAACAATCCAATTTTATCATTCGATGTACCTACAAAGTCACCTTGAACGGTAGCAGAACCTTTTGCTCCGAAGGCTTCAAAACCAGAAATACCGACATTTAACCGAGAATGAATAGTCGTCATAAACAATTCTGATCTATCATTAATATCGGCACCATTAATATCATAGGATTTTGCAGCTGGGTACAGGATAACATCTCCTTCACGTGAGTTCACCGTTTTTCTTGTATCCAATATAGCTTCAGCCGATACAAAACCACTCAGCTTTACTTTAATTTCTTCTTTTTTTTGCGCTAAACTCAACAGAGGAGCGAACACAATCAACATTAGTATAATCTTTTTCATTATTGCATTTTTTACACACAGACAAACCACAAGTTTACATGTATGTTGGGGTTTAATTATATGGGTTAAAACAGGTTTATAATGCACATAAAAACAGATCCTGATTTATCTATCGAAAGCTAAGTCAAATTAAAAACCTTGATTAATAGGCCAGATCTGTTTTATATGCATTTCACAACAATCAATCATACACCTAAGACAGAAACTAAACGTCCTTCAAAGTTAAGTCAAATAAAAACCTTTTATTGGAGTCAGATTTGTCTAATGTGTATGTTCACAACAACTGCAGCAGGACACGTCCTAACTACTCACAAACTATTTTCTAAGCTAATTTTTCGCATTGGTCACTCTATCTACCAAATAGATAATAGACTGATACGGCACACCGCCACTATTACTTAAGCCAATTTCACATGTTCTACTATTCGAATAACCAGCAACAACTTTACTTTCATTCAAAACAGGACGCAATTTTCGAAGTGCGTATTTATTAATTTCAGGGAAATTGAAGCCTCTATCACCAGCAAAACCACAACAACCAACCTCACCAGGCATAACCACTTGCTGAGCACATGCTTCTGCAACCTCTCTCAATTGAGGCGTTAATCCCATTTTTGTAGTTGTACAAGTTGAATGAATAGCAACAACCTCGTTCACTTTCTCAAATGTTAATTTATTCAATAAGTGCGCATGAATAAATTCAACTGGTTCATATAACTTTAATTTGGGATTCATAACACGACGCATACGATACAAACATGGAGAGGTATCACATAATATTGGGTATTTACCTCCCTCTGATGCTTTATCCAAAGCAGCCTCCAATTCTAAAGATTTTTGATCTGCATGCTTCGTTAGTCCTTTACTTTCCCATGGTGTACCACAACATAAAGAGCTCATCTTCTCAGGAAAAATCACTTCATAACCCGCTTTCTCTAATAAATTTTGAGTAACAACATGCAAGGGTTGCTTATAGGGATCTCCTTTAGCAGGTCCCATGGTTTGAGCGATACAAGATGGGAAATACACAACTTTTAATGGGTTCTTCTTATTTATTGGATGTGGCATTGGAGCTTTGGCGCCCTTAGGCATAGCTGCTGTCCAAAGAGGAATTGTGTTACCGCTTAAAGTTCTAAAACCTCCAGCCACAGCACCCAACAAAGTTGTCCCCATTACCGTATGTACACCATTCACAAACTTAAGGCTACCACGAATGACAGGACCAATTTTATGCATATTATCGGCAGCCATTTTACTATACTTTTGAGCTTTATCACCAGCCATATCTAGTGATCTCAAATATTTAATGTATTTTCCGGTATCAATTCCTACAGGACAAGACGTTGCACATAGACCATCTCCAGCACAAGTTTGTTCACCAAGGTATTCAAAACCTTTTCTTAATTCTTTTAAGCGTTCATCATCTTCATGGGTCATTTCCAATCGCTTGATTTCACGTTGTACCACAGTACGCTGACGAGCAGAAAGTGAATAACCTGCCGTTAGACAATTTACTTCACAGAAACCGCACTCAATACAGGTATCAACAATTTCGTGAACAGGAGCTAATGTCTTGAAATTTTTAACGTAACATTCTGGATCATCATTAATTATAACACCAGGATTCAATAAATTTTTAGGATCAAAAAGATGCTTAATCTCTTTCATCAAATGATAAGCTTCCTCACCCCATTCATGCTTGACAAAAGGAGCCATATTTCGTCCCGTACCATGCTCCGCTTTCAATGAGCCATCGTACTTATCAACAACTAAATAATCAACCTCAGCCATAAATTTTTTATAATGCTCAAGCTCTTCGGGCTTATCAAAGTTCTGGTTGAAAATAAAATGGAAATTGCCTTCCAGAGCATGTCCATAAATCACACCATCCTTATAACCATACTTAGCAATGAGTTCCTGCAAATCAGCAGTGGCTTGTGGTAAATCTTCAAGATGAAAAGCAACATCTTCGATAATACAAGTGGTTCCCTTTTCACGCAAGCCTCCAACCGCAGGAAATACCCCTTTACGGATATTCCAAAACTTGGAATACTCCTCAACTTTATCGGTAAATTCAATAGCTCGAACTGTTTTATAGTCCTTTAAGAGTGATTTAATCTCCTTAATATTATTATCCAGCTCTTTCTTACTGTTTGCAAGAGTTTCAACAAGAATTGCCGTTACTCCTTCAGGAAAATCCTTAATAAATGGAGGAATCCCATCAGCATTTTCAACAGAACGTAAAGCTATTCTATCAAGCATTTCAGCACCATGTACAGGGCCAGGTTTCATGCTTACTACCGATTTACAAGCGCTCACAATATCTTCAAAATAGATCATGGCACTAGCCTTGAACTTAGGATTGCTAACCGTTTTCATCGTCAATTCTGACATAAATGCCAATGTTCCTTCAGATCCAACCATCAAATTCACAATAATTTGAAACGGATCGAAATAATCGATAAAAGGATTTATACTAAGCCCTGTGGTATTTTTAATGCTATACTTATGACGAATACGATCTGCCAAAGTTTTATTGGAGCGCACACTATCTCGCATTTCTTCAATCTTCTCAATGAAATAATCATGAGTCTTCAAGAAGCTCTTTCTACTTTCTTCACTTCCTGTGTCGAGAACAGTTCCGTCAGAAAAAACTAAGCGCGCAGAAAGAATGGTTTCATATGAATTCTCATGAGTTCCACAATTCATACCCGAAGCATTATTCATCACAATACCACCAATCATAGCGGAATTGATAGAAGCTGGATCCGGTCCTAATTTTCGTCCCAAAGGAGCAAGAATTTGATTCACACGAGCCCCTACAATACCGGGTTGCATTCGAATCTCATCACCTTCTTTAAGAATATCGAAATCTTCCCAGTTCTTCCCCGCTATAATGAGGATTGAATCGGTAATTGCCTGTCCTGCGAGACTTGTTCCCGCAGCCCTAAAAGTGACAGGTAATTCATATTTATTGGCTAAAAGCAGTGCTTTTTGAACTTCATCTTCATTCATAGCACGTACAATGATCTTAGGAATTAGCCGATAAAAACCAGCATCAGTTCCATAAGCCAAGTTCCTTATATGATCTGTATACAAACGAGAAGTTTCAATTGTTGAATTAATTTCATCGTAAAACTTCTTATAATTTCCTTTCAACATAGTCTAATGTTTTAGTTGATTCCAATCTTCGATAAAGCCTAGTTCAGTCATAAATCAAGATTATCAACAAACTGGTAAATAATATGGCAATCAGCACTTTAAGATTATAGTGCCGAAGCCAATATTCAAATTCTCTCTCCCCTGCTTTCTTACAATGGCATTGGGTCAAAGCCCAAACTGATGAAAACAACGAGAATAATCATGATGAATAGATAATATATAAATGCGGGTATTGCATTTCGGCGTATAATTGTTCCTTCGGCTCCTACACAGCCCACTGTTGCACAAACAGCAACAACATTGTTAACACAAATCATATTTCCAAGAGCAGCACCACTGGTTTGAGCAGCGACAATCAAGACCTCCGGAATCTGAAGAATGGAAGCTGTTTCGAATTGTAGAGAAGAGAATAACAAATTGGATACCGTTGCAGAACCTGACATAAAAGAACCTAATACGCCAACAATAGGTGCTATCACAGGATAAGCAGCCCCGGACAAATCAGCAATCGAATTAGCCATCACAGTTAACATACTATCTAATCCAGCACCATTTGCTCCTGACTTTAACATCAACTGAACCATAGCAACACCAGCAAACAAAGCTATTGCTGCGCCACTGATTTGCTTAAATGTAGTTTTCCAAGACGATAAAATTTCCTTGGTCTTCATTCGATACATTACATTGGTAATTAAAGCAACCAATATAAAAGGAATCGTTCCTGGCAAGTAAGCCCATTTCAAAACATAGTTTAAGTCTGCGATACCCAATACATTAGATATAGTTAAAGTTTGAGAAGCAAGAAAAGATTTCAATCCCAATGCAGGAATACGTGTCACAACCAATATAATGGCAATTAAAGCATATGGCATCCAAGCTTTAAAAAGCCCCATCTTATTTTCAGTTGGCTCCTGTATGGTTTCATTAGACATCCATGATTTTTCCCATTCAGATTTTATTGGAAAATCCCATTTCTTTTTAGGAACAAGAAAACCTCTTTTTGCTGCAAAAATAACAATCCCTAAACCAATAAATCCGCCTAAAAGAGATGGTAAGTCAGGACCTAAAGTCGATGCAATCAAAACATAAGGTACTACAAAAGCCAAACCTGCAAAGATTGCAAATGGCGCAGCAGCCAAAGCTGGCTTTATTGATTTCTCTTTTCCAAAGAAACGTGTCAATATGATAAGTCCTAATAGAGGAATGAAAATTCCAACCATAGCATTAGGAATGGCAACCCACTGGGTCAACATCAACTTAAAGCCTTCAACGTTTGCACCAACACCTGAAAGGTTTTCACTAAGGGTAGCCATGGCTCCACCACTAATGGGTGTTCCAACCGCACCAAAAGGAACAGGTACTGAATTGTAAATTAAAGCTACCATAGCTGCAGCAAGAGGAGGAAAACCCAGACCGACCAAAAGTGGACCTGCCAAGGCTGCAGGGGTTCCAAAACCAGCTGCACCTTCGATAAAAGCTCCAAACATAAAGCCAATAATAATCGCCTGTATACGTCTGTCCGTTGTTATACCATTGAAACCATTGTTAATGGCTGCCATGGCACCCGATATCTTCATGGTATTCAAGATTAAAATGGCTCCGAATATTATGATGAGAATGTCAAATGCCTTTAAAAATCCGAAAAAGGAGTAACCTAAGACATGGTGTAAGTCGATTCTCCATACGCCTAGAGCTATTGTAATTGCAAGTAACAGAGATAAAGGCAGGGCTTTTTTTGCACCCCAGTTAAAGCCAACCATCAAGATGATGGTTAGCAGAATTGGGGAAAATGCAAGTATTGCGTTCATAAGTTAAATTTTAGGTTGTGATTGGTTTGGGTTAGTTATATATTAAGACTTTAGATCACTATTACTCTCACTGATTGAGTCATCGCTATCATGTAGGAAAATTGATTTAAAACCTTCTTGCATGATGCCATCCAAGGCAATAAGTTTATGTTTCAAATCCGTCAAATCTTTATTCGTTTCCATCTTATTTACATTGAATTCCATTGGGCTTATTTTTATTAGTAGTTACTCAACAACAACTAGGTAATTTTCGATAAATTCGGTAAGGTGCATCACCTTTACCGCTTTCTTTTGATGCATTAAACCTCCATTAATCTGCATAACACAGCCTGGGCAATCGGTAACCAAAATCTCAGCTTCAGTAGCATCAATATTCTCAATTTTCTTATTCAATATTCCATTGGAAATACTTGAAAAGTCGAGTGAATAGGTCCCACCAAATCCGCAACACACATTGCTATCGGTAAGAGGAATAAATTGTTTCCCAAGCACAGATGAAAGGAATGATTCTGCAGAATAGTCCAAAGATCTGGAACCGTGACAAGGTGTATGATAAGTCACTTTCTTTTGACCGATAACTTTAAATTTGATACCATTTTCTTCTAGAAACTTTCCTACAGGAGTCACCATGTTTCCTAATTGAGAAGCCTTTTTATAACGATCAGGATCTTCTTTTGTGAAATCTAAAAACTCATGCTTGATAGCACCTCCACAGGTTGGACAAAGAACCAATAGGGCTTCATACCCATCCGTCTCATTCAAACTATCAAGTGTATTAAAAATCATTGTTTTTGCGTTATCAGGATCTCCGGAAGCAATTGCAGGAATACCACAACAGGCTGCCGTTTTAGGAATATCAACCTGAATACCGCTCTTCTGAAGCAACTTGACCATAGCCAATCCCATTTCAGGATAGAAATACTCAATGGCACAACCAGGATAAAAGAAAACTTTACGTTGTGAAGAAAACTGATCATAGCCGTCCTTGAAAAAACGCTTACTAAAAGTCTTAGAAGCCAATGCTGGAAATTTTCTGAAATCCATCTCCTTAGGCAACATAGGAACAGTTTTAATTATTTTTTCCTTATTCAATTTATTAGTTGAGGTTAAAGGAAATTGGAAACTTGCTCCCAGACTTAAAAGTGATTTCATTCTTTTAGGTTTGGCAACCACAGCTTTAAACACCTTCTCTTTAATTGGATTAATGCCATATTTTTTACCAACAACGAGTTTTAAATCCGAAATCAAACTCTGAAGATCTATGCCTGATGGGCAATTGAATGAACAAGCTCTACATCCAATACACATTTTAAGAATATCTTTGGCAGCCGCATCGCCTTGATAAAGTGCTGTAAGAATCAGTCCAATTGAACCAATATATCTGTCTCCATAAACATGACCACCAACCATTTCGTAAGCAGGACAAATATTGGCACAGCTACCACAACGAATACATTTTAGAGCTTCTTTGAATTTAGGATGTTCTAAGAAAGCTAAGCGTCCATTATCAAGAAAAACATAATGCGTTTCTTTAATACCTTCCTCATTTTTATGAGATGGGACTCTACCCTTAATCCAAGTTGTATATGAAGTAATGATTTGCCCTGTTGCACTTTTAGGAAGAACACGAACAATATCCAATGCTTGACCAAAGTCATCACAAAGCTTTTCGTAACCAACCAAAACAATATGCACAGGAGGCACAGTAGATGATAGGCGTGCATTCCCTTCATTGGTTATCAGACCAATAGTTCCCGTACTTGCAACTGCAACGTTTGCACCCGTCATTCCAACTCCAGCTTTGAAATAATATTCGCGAAGAAAGCGACGTGCAATCTCAACCATGGCTTTAATGTTTTCAGGATCGACTTCTTCTCCAGTATAATCAGAGAATATTTTAGCAACCTGCTGACGGGTTTTATGAATAGCTGGCATCACCATATGAGATGGGTGCTCATTTGCAATCTGCAGAATCCACTCGCCCAAATCTGTTTCAATAGGACTCAAGCCTTCTTTCTCCAAATACTGATTCAATTGGATTTCTTCAGAAGTCATAGATTTACTCTTGACCATATATTTGACATCATGACTTTTCATGACATCAGCGATATATTTACAGGCATCATCTCCTGTTTTAGCTTGAAATACTTTACAACCATGCTGCTCAACGTTCTCTTTAAATTGGTTGAACTGTTGCATGACTTTATTCAAATCACGATCCTTTAGATCATGAACTTTAGTTCTTAAAACCTCAAAATCCAAACCTTTGTAGGCATTCTCTTTTGATGCCTTATAGGCTGTAGCAAACCCCTTAAGGTTTTGATACAATACTTTATCTTTTAATTTCTCGTCTATTTGGGTCTGTATTGTCATGGCGTTTGCTTATAAATCGTTTAAAATAATGACTGTCATTTCCTTTGGTCCGTGTACACCTACAGTAAGTACACGTTCAATGTCTGCTGTACGACTTGCTCCTGTTATAAAAGCAACATAGCCTCCACTTCCTGAGGTTCTCTCTTCAAGAAATCCGGCAACATCATGCATACTGGCAACCAGTTTGCTTAAAGGAAAAATCACATCCAGTTTTTCGGCAAGACAGCTTGCCAATCGTAAATTCTCATTACAGCTATCTATAACAACCGACCCTGTTTCTCCAATGGCGAAATCTGCTTCGATTAATGCTCTCCCTATGCCAGCTTCCCCTGCACGACACTCAACGGATAAATCAAAACTGGGAACATGGATATATTCAAATTGGTCCTTATTAAACTCGTTTTGAAAATCGGCCATTTTCATTATGCGGTTTTCATTTCCAACAAGGGCCGATTTCTCTAAAAAATGATCTAGTAATTTCATAGCTGTCTTTATAATGTGGGTTAGTCTTTTGTTTTGCTGTGGAATCCCTAACCAATAGGAATGCCACAAATCCCCACTCCTTACTATATAGAATCATTCCAAGATTCTTAACATTGACACACAGCACATTAGATAGCGAAAAGGTTTGCGATAATATTATATTATATCGTTTGCAAGACTGTTCAGTTCTGAACAACTAATGAAATAAGCAGTGCAGGATTGAACAATTGGCTGTAATTGAACGGGAAACAACATGCCATTCTAAGATGAATTTGATGATCAATCAACTTATAGGTTGATTAGGAAAATGAAGCTATTTATTAAATATCGAGATAGAAAAACACTCACATCGATTTAAAGAGCTTATAATCCAACAAGTATTCTTGTCAGTTAACAGGCCTAATAAAAACAGAATGAATATGCGAACATGAAGGCGTATAAACGGTCTACACAGTTAAATTTACAATACAACATCAAGGTGTAATTCTATATGTCAGCTTAGTTATGAAGTGATTATTTTATTAAAAGGCATTACAAATCCCCAACTCTCTAAGCACATATTATAAACCAGAGGCAGCAATGCGAAAATTATGTGTGAACGATTATATTTAGGCGTGCTAACTGACTACAGAAACGTGTACAAGCAAGTACAGTCAGGATATTAATAAATTTATGGCAAAAAAAAGCCTCCACTATATGGAGGCTTAGGTAATTAGACGGGACGTTTAAAATTATTAGAGATCCTCGATAACATAAATCGAGGTTTTAAGATTTTCATGTGAAAAACTCAATTCATTATTATAAGAGTCAGCCGTATTACTTGAAATACCTCGAAACATATCAATAGCAGGTTTGCCACTCATTTGATTGTGTTGAGACATAGAAGAGAGAATTTTACTGGAGGGAAGAATAATATGTAGCGATTCAGCCAATAGCATTGTCACTAAAATATCTGAATCCTGTGTATTAATAACCAGTTTACCTGAATCGGCTATCCCAAAATCAGCCTCTAATATGGCATTCTTAGAGTTACTGATATCAAAAGATGCTTTATTCAGATCGAAACTCTTCAACCGAATAAATTCAAACTGAACATTATCTTGCTTAGCCGCTTCAGTAAAAAGCTTACTATCAACTTTCAAGGAATCGTGTCCTAAGTTTTTTGAATTCAAGAGAAATAAATCCAAAAGATTATCATTCAGATTTCCACAAATAGTTTTATTAATATGTGTATCGATTCTAGCTTCCATATCTATTCAAATTTAGGTGAGACTTCGGCTTATGGGAAAACAAAAGAAGTGCCAAAGATCTATTTTACAAACATAAACAGCAAAACAAAACACTAAACCCTATATATGTGACACTTAAGGAAAGACAAGACAGCATAAAACCTCAAACAAAAGTGTTCAATTATGAACATAGCAATAATAACTCGTTTCCAAAATGAACAACTGTTCCAAACCGCACACAAATAAAGCCAATGCTACAGATGTGCTTTTCATATGCAGCATTGGCTTTTAAAATAAAATATTTACCCAAATAGATCTAGAAAAAGATACTCTAGGAATTTCTATAGTTTATTCATTCTACTACGAAGAGCACTTCTCGTAATACATAAATAGTCTGCTGTTTTAGATTTATTGTTATCGAACTTCTTTAAAGCTTTCCGAACAATTTCCAACTCCAACTGTTCAATATCCAATTCATCGTCAGGTAAAACAATTCTTCCTGGAACCAGAGCCTGTTCTGAAGTCACAAAATCAGTCTCATCAGCCTGTAAAAAACGTAAATGCTCCGGTTTTAAATCAAGATCATTAAATAGGAGTGTTGCCCTTTCTATGGAATTCTTAAGTTCCCTAATATTTCCAGGCCAGTCGTAATCCTGCAACATTTTTTTGGCATCCTTACTGATGAATCGAAATCGACGTCCACGCTTCTTGGAATACTGATCCAGAAATACTTGAGTAAAGGATAAAATTGCTTCTCTACGTTCTCGCAATGGCGGAATATACAACCTTCCCGTATTTAGGCGATAATACAGATCACTTCTAAATGTTTTTTCAGCCACCATTTGCTTCAAATTCCTATTAGTGGCAAAGATTACCCTGACATCCAGATTTATGGCTTTGTTTCCTCCTACACGATACATTTCCTTTTGTTGCAATACCCGCAACAATTTAGGTTGCATATCCAAAGGCATTTCACCAATTTCATCTAAGAATAGCGTGCCACCTTGTGCCAATTCCAATTTACCAAGCTTTCCATCTTTACGTGCTCCTGTAAATGCACCTATATCGTATCCAAATAGTTCACTTTCGAACAAAGTTGGAGAAATAGCTGAACAGTTAATCGATATAAAAGGCTGAAGAATGTCACTCTCTTGTCCGAAGTGAACCAAACGAGCCATAACTTCTTTTCCAGTACCCGTTTCCCCTTCAATTAAAACAGGTACGCTTCTGTCCTCATGAAATTGTTCAGCCATTTTAACGACACCTCGCATGGCATCAGAAAAAACGCCTACTTTGCCAACACTGGTAATATCCCGAATTGTCGTTTCATAATATTTAATCCGTTCTGCGTCTTCCTTATTATCATTCGAAATACCCTTTGGGGTGTTCTCTTTTAAGATGCAATTATCATCTTTTAATCGAATACTCTCGGCAACACGTTCAATAAGAATCGCTAACTCCTCAACATTAACGGGTTTGAGCAAATAATCATAAGCGTTACTACGCAGAGCTTCAATGGATGATTCCATATCTCCAAAACCCGTCATGATTATAACTTCAATGGCTTCTCCCTTAGGCAGTAATTTGATTCTTTTCAAAAGATCCAAACCAGAAATACCTGGCATTCGCATATCGGAAATAACCATCTGATAATCATCCGTTTTTAGAGCAACAAGAGCATCTTCCCCATTATGGCAAAGTTTAATTTTGTAGTCCAACTGCTCCTCAATAAATTCCGCAACTGCAGATCCACTGGATTTATCATCATCAACAATAAGAATATTCATATGGATATAATTTTCTTGTTAAGGTCATATGGAAGTCGCCAAAAATCACCTTCCAGTGAGTGCAAGTATTGCTCATGGTTCGTTTCATATGGATATCATTTATTTATTCACCCTCATGATAGCTACCGGAAAGAGGCCGCCAATAATCATACTTTTCATTAAAAGTAATGCTAATGGCTCATATCATCAATATATTATTTTCAATCTTGTAGTTTAAATCTTAAAATAAAACTAGCGCCCCCATCTTCATTATTATAGTCGGATATTTCACCTTGAAACCTATCGATAAACAATTTCACAATTGCCATACCTAATCCACTCCCTTCATCGGATCCTTTAGTCGTAAATAAAGGATCGTATATTTTCTCACGAATGTCATCTTCAATACCTAAACCATTGTCATGAATTTCCAAAACACCATGAGCGGAATCCTGATAAACAAGAAGTTTGATTTTTTTATTAGCCTTCTGCACCTTATCCAAAGAATGAATTGCATTGACAATTAAATTGACAACAATTTGTTCAAACTGCACATAATTGGCACAAACCTGAACTGATGCATTAGGCAGTTCATTAATTAACTCAATACTATGGTCGCAAACCTGACGTTTTACCAAAGACAAAGATCGCTTCACGCCTTCAACCATATCTATAGTCTCATTTAAAACGACATTGGGCTTGTCATAGAAAGTTCTCATATGTTTGATGATGGAATCTATACGCGACGTTTCTTCCGAAATTGTATTAATTTTCCTTACAAACATTTCAGGCAATTGTCCTGGATTTCTCTTCTGCCAATATAGAACGCTATCAGCAGAAATTTTAATAGCATTTAGAGGTTGATTGATTTCATGAGTAATACCTGCAGACAAAACCCCTATTGATGCAAGTAGTGAAGATTCCTCCAACATTCTCATGGCTTCGACATTTTTCTGCTCTGCCTCTAGCCTGGCATTCATTAATGCATTACGCTCCCAAGCATTCGCAATCATGTTAACGGTTGAAAAGAAAATACTTATTTCATCACGCGTCCATTTGTGAACTTCATTTTGTGAAAAGCCCATCAATCCCAAGACTTTATTCTCGACTACAACTGGCAAAAGAACTACTGCCTCAATATTTCGTTTCCTATAATACGCTTGTTCTTTCTCGTTTAAATTTGATAAATCAGTGGAAACAACACTGAGGTTCATCTTCACACGGTTTATAGCATTCTCTATTTCAGAAAAATAAAACCGATCTATATCCTTTATGCGATCCCCCTTGGTTAAAACCCTGCTATTGATTTTCACAGCCGCATCTGCTGAATCGTTAAATGAATAAAGGCTTACCCGTGCAACATTCATCTCATCCGCCATCAATTTCAACACATCGTCTAAAACATTTTTAAAGTCTTCCGAAGCATTTAATAAACGTCCAATTTTACCCAATAAACGTTCATGCATAACCGATATTTTCAATCGCCCCTGCTCTCTCAACAAGGCTTTCTCAGCCCTAATTCTTCGTAAAATAGCTCTGGAAAGCGTAATAATGATAATTGTTGCAATTATAAGGATTCCGAAAACAATATGAAGCCACTCCTTATTATCACTATAAAAGGATTGGGGCTCATTAACCAGAAAAGTTTCAGGTGGTAGAGATGTCTTATTTATATTAAACCGCTTTAGGTCTTCATAATTAATCACATACTCATCAAGTGGTTCACGGTAAATAGGGATAGAGTCTGCAGGTGTTCCTGAAATAACCTTAAGAACCATTTTGGCAGCCATTTGCCCATGAAGTTTCCCACTCACGACTTTACCACCAAGCACGCCTTCGGATATAAAAAATGCCCATGCAATATAAACAGGAACACGGCTTTGAGAAACCAGAATATCTAAATTGTCCTGAAAACTAATAAACTTTCCATTCTTATCTTTATTGAAAGTCAGCAATAAAATTGAGGTATCGCCTTTTACTTTTTGGATGTTATCAACCAAGTCTTCGATACTTTGATCCTCGTAATAAATAAAATTCAGCCTCTCCTTGTATTTAGTTTCAAGAGCAAGCATCAACTGTTTATTCAACTTGGCTGTTGTTGTTTTATTGTCATTAATAACGAGAAGATGTTTGGTGTTCGGTCTGGTTCTTAAGACCAGATCAACAGTCCCTTCCAAATCGACAGTTTCGGCAATACCTGTAATATTATGCAAGCCCCTTATCAATTCATCTTTAAAATGATTGATCCCACAAAAGATGATTGGCGTATTTTGAAAATATTTTTTTCGATGATCTTTTACAAAAGACAAAGCATTATTATCTGACACAATAATAGCATCGTAATTCTCCTTTTGAAGTTTCAGGTCGTAAAGTTCAATTATCTTATCAAGATATTCAAGGGATGGATTCCGTTTGGTATCCAGATATTCGTAATCCAATTCAAACTCACTGCCCAATGAATCCATTACTTTTTGAATGCCTGAATTCACATTCTCAGTCCACTGCAAACCTTGATGATAGGAATGTAATACCAGAACTTTTTTTCGTTCTGAAGAATAAGATTGGAGAGATAAAAGTAGAAAGCAGCCTAAAGCGATATAGTGTATCAGCTTCATAAATCAGATTTTAGAATTGGGAAATTAAGAAGCCTAAAGTAAGAATTATGCTAGTGGAATCCCGTTCCAATAGATGATTATTTAAATTAATTCCATTAATAATGGGTTATTTTAAGAGGTTCTAAATATAAACACGATGTATTCTGGTGTTGACACTCAAAATTATGTGTTCTTCAATAACTAAAACAAATATCATTTTAAACTGATCTTATCAATTTCAAGCCTAAAAGCTTCTGCTTTTTTGTTGGCAATTAGAAAAGCAACTTCAGTCATCATTTTTCCAGAATAATTAGGCATATCCAATACACGCCCTCTAAATTGGGGATGCATGTCTTTAAAATCAATCTCAATAGATTCCCACTCACCAGATGTCTGAAAATATTTCACATATGAGTGAGCGTTGGTTAAATCTGACTTAAGTCTAAATTGATAGGCTTTACCATCACCTTTAAGTTTCAGAACTACCTTTTTATATTTGATCACATCCAGACTCTCAAATCGATATCGCAGAGAAGAAAAACCGCCATTATTTTCCAATGAAACCTGTCCTGAAAAAACACCATGCCCCTCTGAATTAAGTCCAAATTGAGCTTCGGAACGCCCCCCCATAACCTCATCATTAACAACTTTCCAATTATCAATTTCACTTCCTTTATTAAAATCAAAAAGAATAAAATGATCCACCATCATGATACAAATTATAAGAGTTAAGACTTTCATCTTGTCAAATTAACAATTTTAAATCAAAAAAACATATGCATACAATAAACGTGGACCTTACTTCCAATTACTGGTAAACTTTCTCAATTCGACTTAATCCCGTATATAATCGGGTGATAATCCTTAATAAAGTGAGTAAGTTCTTTAGCTGAAATACCTTTGGGGTAAGACATCAATAAGAGTTGTAGAGGTAAATCTCCTTCATTATAAACGGGCTGCTGATAAAAATGATCCGTCAAATGAAAACCGATTCGTTCGTAAAATTGAATCCGCCTTTGCTCGATCTCATTTTCGGGAAGTTCTACTTCCAAAACGATAGGCCTCGAATCTCTTTGTATAAACAGCTCCAATATTTCTTTTCCATATCCCTTTCCCCGATGAGCTGGCAATGTCGCAAAATGCTCGATATACCTTAAATCATCAAATCCCCACCAGAATAAGATACCCAGAAAACAATCAATCTGAAATATGAGTTCAAAGTGATAATTGGGATGATTCATGATTGCAGCCTGAGAATTGATTAAACGTCGCTCCTCCAAAGGGAAAGCATCCTCGTATAATACCCAGGCTTCAGAAAAACACAGATGTTTAATATCTATTAATCTTATCGTCTCCATAATCTATAATAAAAACATGAAGTCACAAGTTTGGACTTTTACAAAACACCTTCCCATTCCTGATAAAATTGGTCCAAATAGCCTTTCATAAATTCATGGCGCTGTTCTGCCATTCTCTTTCCCGATTCAGTATTCATTCTATCCTTTAAAAGAAGTAATTTTTCATAGAAATGATTCAAAGTTGGTGCATCAGAATTCTTATATTCCTCCTTTGTCATATTCAAATTAGGTTTGATATCAGGATTATAAATTTCTCTATTCTTATGCCCCCCATAATTAAATGTTCTGGCAATACCGATGGCTCCCAAGGCGTCTAAACGGTCAGCATCCTGAATAACATCAAGCTCTGCAG
Source organism: Ancylomarina sp. YFZ004 (assembly GCF_054254355.1). Lineage (NCBI taxonomy): Bacteria > Pseudomonadati > Bacteroidota > Bacteroidia > Marinilabiliales > Marinifilaceae > Ancylomarina > Ancylomarina sp. YFZ004. The sequence continues at coordinate 15,063 of NZ_JBTCHQ010000006.1, read as the reverse complement.
ATTTAAATTCCTGCTCTAGATTACCACCTTTGAAAGAGATATTTGAGATAATATTCTCAACATGAAGGATTACCTCCTCAGTCACTTGAAGTGAAGTCAAAAGTTCTCTGGCTTTTCGAGGACCTACAGACTCATCACCATCATGGAACTTAGAGTCGGCAATATCATGAAGCAAAGCACCTAACTCAACAATAAATAAATCCACTTCTTCAGATTGAGTTATTTGCTTGGCAGATTTCCATACCCGATAAATATGCCACCAATCATGTCCTCCTTCAGCATCAGCTAATACTTCCTTTACAAATGCAACCGTTCTATCTATAATTTGGTCTTGATTCATCTCTCTATATTTGATATTTATGGAGCATAAATGTAAAGAGAATATCATGATATATTCAAATATTCAAGGCTCATTTTAAAAGTAAAAACAAGCTCGAAAGTAAGGTGATACACACACTTATATTTTTAAACAAAAGTGGTGAGATCCGATGATTTAATCTTTTCCCTATAAATGAACCCAGATAAAGTATGGGCAGAAATAAAAGCGTCATTTTAAAAGTTTCCAACGTTAATAGCCCCAATAAGCTGTATCCGATAAGAGCTATAAATGCAGTAACAATACTAAACCACGAAAATATTTCTCTAAATTCCTGTTTATCTACATTAGCTGAGTTAAGAAAAAGAGCTAATGGCGGCCCACTAATAGAAATGCTTCCTGTTAAAAATCCAAGAAACATACCTGCTAGTCTATATGACCAATCAGATAATTTAATCCTATATCTGATTCCTAAAAGCGAAAAAACAGATAATAAAATAAAGAAAACACTCATGATTGTAATTAAGATGTCCTCTGATATATATTTGAGTGTTAGAACACCAACAAGGGTAAATAAGGCTCCAAAACCTATTAATGACTGAAACTGTTTGTTCACCAGTTTTCTGTCCTTCTTTTGTAAAACAATAACCAATGAAGCAAATAAATTACACAGAATTAATACAGGAATTAACTCTTTAGGTGAATACCAAATCATTAAAGGAGGCAGCGATATTAACGCAAAACCAAAACCTGTAATCCCTTTAACCAAACTTGCTACTGATACAATCAAAATAATCCAGAAATAAAACATCATATTTAAAAGTTAGATGTAAGCACAAGAAAAGAAGAAACTCCAATAAGTAACCAGAGCACTATACCTAAAACGAAACTTCTTAAGCCAGCTTGTTTCGCTTCTGCTATTGATATATTAGATCCGATAAGAAATAAAGCGACTACCATTCCTCGTTTTCCTAACCAATTTAAATGAGAAAAGGTTGTTTGCATATTAGGAAATAGATACGCAATAAGAATACTGATAATGAAAAGGCCTATAAACCATGGCAATTTAATTTTACCATTAGGCTTCTCTTTTTGAACAAAGAATATCACGATAGATAGTGGAATAATCCACAAAGCTCGTATTAGTTTCACTGTTGTTGCAATTTCGAGCGCTTTTGCGCCATAAGTGGCACCCGCACCAACAACCGAACTCGTGTCGTGAATAGCAATAGCTGCCCAATAGCCAAAAGTTTCCTGGCTTAAATTAAAATAATGTCCAATAATTGGGAATATAATTAAGGCTATAGCGTTTAGTATAAAAACCACAACCAGTGCAAAAGAGATCTGAGCATTTTTGGCCTTTACTACTGGAGCTACAGCTGCAATAGCACTTCCACCACAAATAGCGGTTCCTGCAGATATCAAGATAGTGATTATAGAATCAACCTTTAACAACTTACCTAAAAGGAGCCCACAAACCATAACGAATACAACTGAAATAGCCGTATCGACTAGACCTGTTCGTGAGGTGTGCATAACTTGCACCAAGTTCATACCAAAACCCATCAAAACAATTGACGCTTGCAAAGAAAAAGATGTATACTTTGCAATATTGGTTTGTTTTAAGCCAAATAACGAAAGTAAAATACCAAAGAGTAATGCTATGGCAGGAGAGATAAATGGCATAAAGCAGAGAAAAAGCATTGCGCCATAAATCAAATTAATGTGTTTCTGATTGAGTGTCATATTTGTCAATTTTATTTGTGACAAACCTACACGCAATCCATAACCAAAGCAAATAGCAAATTATTATAAGCTATAACTAAAAGTTATACGCAGACAGAAATTCTATAAATAGTTTTGTAGATGAAACTTCATGGCCCTGCAAAAGAGCGATTCTGAATTTCCTGGTCAGACTAATATTCTTCAGGTTAAGCTTTGTAATTTCTTTTAGTCTCAACTCTTTCTCAATGGCCTTTTCTGAAACAAGAGCAATTCCATCAAATTCACACAAGAAATTCTTGATAGCTTCAGTACTTCCTAAATGAATAAAAATATTAAGCTTATCGATATGTATATCCTGCTTTGCAAGGGATTTTTGGATAACTTCAAGCGTTCCCGATCCTTTTTCCCGAAGAACAATGGGAAGGGTTTGGAAATCTGCAACGGATATTGATTTCTTTTTTGAATAAACACTATTACTCCCCGTCACAACAATAATCTCATCGTCTAGGAAGTCCATATACTTAATATTTGACTGTGATGATTCATTTTCAACCAAGGCTAAATCGATCTCTTCATCAATCAGTTTTTGTTCCATATCAAATGAATTTCCATTGAGCAGGTAAAGTTCAATCTTCGGGTAGCGCTTGTGAAAAGCTGCAATAACTTTAGGAATCAGATATTGTGAAATTGTTGAACTTGCACCTATTCGCAAAGTCCCTTTAAAGGTATCATTCAGTCTGCCCAGTTCGTATTCCATCTCCCGGTATTCCTGCTTTATCTTCTTAAGATAGCTATAAGTCAGTTTTCCAGCCTTGGTTAAGTAAATTTTATTTCCTTTCCTTTCAAACAAAGCAATATTCAACCTCGATTCCAATTCCTTGATATGTTTGGTTACAGCAGGCTGACTGATAAATAAATCCTCTGCTGCCCTGGAGAAACTTAAATTTTCAGCTACCAATAAAAAAACTTCATCTCTATAATCCATATGCCCTCTACTTATTCATTTTAGCTAAACACTAATCTCTCTCAAACTTATGAAATCTCTTTGAGCTATCTAAACAATGCATTAAACAAAAAGGTTTATTCTTCCATAAAACCCTATTACTATTCATTTCTCAATTAATATTCTGCAACTTTGTATGCTTTTAATTGCTATTTATGTCTAAACAGAATCTTCCCTACACTAAGAATCCCATACAAGAACAGCTCTCGCTTAAAGCTCAAATTCTGGCTTTAAATGATGAGTTAAATGCCATTGAACAAGAAACTTCTGTTTTTGAGGCAAGCTTACGCGCCATCCTCATCGATATGATTATCGAGGAACAAGAGCTTAGCGATCTGTATAGACAGATACAGAAAGCAAAGAAGCAAAAACGTCTGGAACAGAAAAAAAAAGGCAAAAACTATAAAGAACCTAAAGGCATTAAACTTGTTTCTAAACAAAATGAACCTTCGACTAAGTCAAAGGAAGAAAACAAAGAACTAAAACGCCTTTACAGAGAAGCCATGCTACACGTACATCCCGATAAATTCTCGATGGAAGAGAATAAGATTGATATTGCGACCGAAGTCACGAGTAAATTGATAGAAATTTATAAAACGGGGAATTTAAGAGAACTACAGCTCTTTCATGCTCATGTTTTTTCTGGGAATGCCCTATTAGAAACCGAAGATACACACAGAGTTCATTCGGGATCATCAATTGAAGATGGCTATTTGAAACAAGAAAAAGAAGCACTCGAACAGCAATTAATCCGAGCAAAAAACAGACAAACCTACAGGGTGCTTAAAGATTATGAAAATCCCATGCTATTTGCTGAGGAACTAAAGGCCTACTATGCCGATCGTCTTTTTAAACTAAAAAAACGAACCCGTAAAGCACAAGTTTAGAAATCCCCTGCTGATTAACCCACACACCAATCTAATTTCAGAATCATCTTGGGAATTAGATGGAATATATTTAACCACAAATTTCTCAAATTAGCACAAATTAAATTTGTGTTCATCTGTTTAATCTGTGGTTTCTTTATTTTTTCTAATCATCTAATTCCGATAATAGGTCATATTATTCCTGAGCTCCATGACTCTTTGCAGTATCTATCCAAAGCTCAGCAAGATCTTTTGGATTTGCACCTAAACCACGAGCAAGATGTAATGCGACTCCCATTATTAAAACAGAGGCTTCATGTAATTCCTGATTTGTTTGTAAGGCTCCAAACTTCTCTTGTGCTTTTGATAGGAGCAAATCATTATGTTTTTGAACAAATGTCATAGAATCATCATCAGAAATTTCTGGAATCATCAAACAATCTCCCCACTCATGTCCTATCCTCTCTGCTAATACTTCTGGAAGCTCGTTGCCCATTTCCCTCCACAGTGGCAATGTTTCCTTATCACCAGATTCAGACAAACCAGTATCTAGCAATAATTCAAAGGCAATATCGGCTAAATTCTGCATCAGTTCTAAATACCCATCTTGAGCCTTTTCGAACTTTTCTGTCATCTGCCCTTTTAGGTATTCACCTACACTAAGTTGAGGCAATTCTACAACCTCATGGCATGGCTCCAAACAAGGAAATTCATCTCCTTGGTACATATAGTGAACTTCTTCGCTTTGTATTTGACGACCTAATGGATATAAGCGACAAGCTAATGGACGCCCCAAATGGACTGAACATCCAAAATTATCGACATATTGAGAGCAAGCTTGTTGCCCCTTCCACCCTACTTTTCCATCAAACTTCAATCGAATTCCTCCGAAATCGCAATAAAGATCACGGAATTCTTCTGCAGTCTTTTTTTTCTCCTTGGCAAGATTAAGCAACTCCCATGGGTTAAGATAAATATGTTTCCCGTGACAGCAATTACCAGTTCGTGAACAAGTGAGTGGCAATATATTTTGAGTACTAAGTTTGTTGGTTTGCATTATTGTTACTTGATTTTTGATAAGCCGCTTATTATAAGTAAGCGGCTTGTATATAGTCAACGCATAACGATTTTGACTGTCTTGCCTTGCAACAGAATATGGAAGTCAAACTAGATCTTTTTCAGAATCCATAGTTCTACTTTTTCCTTATTGCGCCACTTCTGATCTCGTTGTGTTTTGGTTGAAGCTGCCTTCACCGCTTTGTAAATAAATAATTCCTCTTTAAAACGGCCTCCATCAGCCAGTTCTTTTTTAATTGGGTGCTCTTCACCTACTCCTGTTATTTCACCCAAGTTAGAGAACAATAAAGCAATCTGTCCACCCGGTTTAAGATGCTTAAACGATTCGGCAAAGAAACGTGGGAATAAATCCTTATCGTAATAAATCGCCTGATCAATTCCTTCCAAATTATGAGAGGCTGGCAACCAAGGTGGGTTGAAAACAATCAGTTCACTTTCTTCATTAGAATCTGCAAACAAATCACCATGAATCAATTCCACTTTCGAATCGAGTCTCGATCTCTTCAGTTCCTCGTGAATACCTACAATTGCATTGGGGTTTGAATCTGTCCCAAGCACTTTTTTAAAACCATGTTTCAACATTTGCAAAGACAACACACCGCTTCCAATTCCGATATCGATAGCCGATTTCTTTTCACCTTCGTATCGTTTCATCCAACTATCGAAAAGAATTAGATGTTCGAAACGTGTTGGAAAGTAAGTTCCAAAAAAGGGACGAATCTTGCGGCCTAAAACAGGAATAAAAAGTCCTTTTTCGTGCCATTGCCATGAGCTATTCAAACCTTGCACTTGAGGAAAGGGCAATAAAAACTCTGGCATGTCAGGATACAAGCTTTTAAGCCAACCAATTTCCGGTGATTTTCTAACCGCTAGTTTGTTATTGCTAACCAACAATAACAGACGATGTGAGAGTTCTCGAAACTTGGAACGATAATCACGTTGCCCCTGGAAAGATTGATCAGAATATTCCTTTGTGAGGCGTTCTTTCAATGCATTTAAAACCGTCAGTCCACTGCTAAAGTAATCTACAATTAAAACATATTCTCCCTCAATTAAAGCATCTACTGCATCCATAGGATCCATTCGACGTTTGTAGGCCAAAACATCCACATCCATTATTGGTTCTGGTCGATCTATTTCTATGGATTTATTCGATATTGAAAATTCAACAGGTAATGCTTTCTCTGACATATATTTTATGGTATTATGCAATAGTTCCTTAATCAGGCTAAAAGCTCTTTAAGTAAAGTCTAATCGCAGTTCTGGTTCAAATTTGATACAAAACTAATCTATTTATTGCTAAGATTCACTTTCACATTCGATTTAGAATTCCCTGATCAACATACAATAAAAAAGCTGCCACTCATTGAGTGACAGCTATGCATCTAAATTCTAAGCTTATTTATTTCTAAGTTGACTAAGCCATAGCCTCTTCTACCTGCTTTTTCTTTTTCAGTTTTAAATTCACTGGTGTGATATTCCTTAAATTATCTGAAACTGGACATCTATCTTCAATTGCATCTAACCACTTAGCTAAAACCTCAGGAGAAGCGTCACAATCAGGCTCAATTGAAACCTCAATACCCTTATAACCGGCTCTATCATCAAATGAAGTTCCGAATAGGCGATTAGGATTAAGTTCACCAGCCATTTTAATCTTAACTGAACGAAGTTCAATGTTCATCTCTTTAGCAACGACGTGAGCCATAACATTGATACATCCACAAAATGCAGCAAGGATATATTCAACAGGATTTGCTCCTTCGTCCGTTCCACCCAAATCAGCTGGTTCATCAATAATGATCTCAAAACCTCTTGCTTTTACAATTGTCTTTGTTGGATTCTCGCTATATGCTTTTACTCTAAATTTTAAATCTGACATTTTATATTGGTTTAATTGTTTTGAATAAATTACCCAACAAAAATGTGTTATCTTAATCAACAATAAAACAATCTATAGAAGCATAGATTCACTATATTTGATGCAATTTAACACCAAATATTGAGGCTTTTTATAAACAGATAAATTCCATAAATGAATTTCGAATATCAAACCAACGGCTATTATTCCGATCATCAATTGATTAGCGCAAAAGACTGTTTTGATTCTCTTACACCAGACCAAAAAGACTTGGTGGAAAGATCCACCACCCCACTCCAGTTTAATAAAGGAGAAACCATCATTAAACAAGGTTTTGTGGCCTCACATATCCTATATCTCGAAAAGGGGCTAGCCAAGCTTGATGTCACAAACGATTCGAAGCTTTCTACATTAAAACTATTGAGTGATGATTCATTTGTAGGTATCATCTGCAGTTTTGCCTGCAAAAGTCTGGACTTCTCAGCAATCGCATTAGAAGATACCACAATACGAATGATCAATATGGATATTTTTTTAAGCTTGATTAAAGAAAATGGAGAATTTGCCCTTAAACTCATGCGCCATATGTCATCGCTCACAAATGATATTATGCACCGTACAAGTCGATTAGCTGGTAAGAATGTAGAAGGATCTGTGGCTATTATTCTAAAGGAATTTGAAGAGATTTACAAGAGCAATAGTTTCACTTTACCAGTTACCCGTGTAGGACTTGCCTCGTTGGCTGGTTGTTCTAAGGAAAGCACCATACATACCTTAGCAAAATTGCATAAGGATGGCATTATTCAACTTAATGATAAATCCATCACAATTATCAAACCCGAAAGTCTTGAGCTTATCATTAAAAATGGCTAAATAGTAAATTAAGATTTATGAATTCAGAATTATGATTTTGTACATGCTAGTTTACCTCAGCTGTCCTGCCAGGAATCCTGTTGACCAGGCAGCCTGTAAATTATAGCCTCCTGTAATGGCATCAATATCTAAAACTTCTCCTGCAAAATACAAGTTCTTCACTTTTTTAGATTGCATGCTCGACATATCAATATTCTTAAGACTTACACCTCCACAAGTTACAAACTCGTCTCTAAAAGTTGTCTTGCCTTTTACAGCATATTCATCGTTAGTCAGCATATTCAGTAACTTATTAATGCCTTTTTTCCCAAGCTCACCCCAACGTTTTTGTGGTGATAAATCGCCTTTCTCCAATAGGTATTGCCACAACCTATCAGATAAAGCATAAGGTCTGTAATTCGCTAATATCTTATTGGTATTCTCTAAAATAATCTTATTTAAATCGGCAACAACCGCATCATTTGAACTCTGATTAACCCAATTAACCAAGATTTTAAAATCATAATTTTTCTCACTCAAAACACGTGCTCCAAAAGCCGACAGCTTCAATATTGCAGGCCCACTCATTCCCCAATGTGTAATCAAAAGAGGTCCTTCTGATTTTAGTTTTGTTCCAGGAAGCGATACCAAAGCATTCTCAACAACGATACCCATTAGTTTGATTACTGCTTCATTTGGCATGTTGAAAGTGAATAATGAAGGAACCGGACTTTCTATCTTATGACCTAAGATCTCCAACCATTCCAGACCTTTTCTTTTAGGTGAACCACCAGTTGTTACAATTAGCTTATCAAAAATCCCCGACAACACATTATCCGTATCAAAATCTAATTCGAATTGCTCATCTACTGGCGTGATTGATTTAACACCCAATCCTTTTTGGATCTCAATACCTAAGCGCTTACATTCCTTCAAAAAACAATCGATAATACTCTGAGAATCCTGAGAGACAGGAAAAATACAATTGTCATCTTGCGTAACTAAAGGAACACCACGAGTCTCGAACCATTCAACACAAGCCTTATTATTAAAAAGGTTAAAAGCTTTTTTCAAACTTCGTCCTCCTCTAGGATAAGCCTGATAAAGATCTTTAGGATCACAAGAATTGGTCAGGTTGCATCTTCCACCACCCGATATTCTAACCTTCGATAAGAGTTGTCTTGATTTTTCGATGATCACCACTTTAGCTTCTGGATAGTTCTCCTTAGCAGCTATAGCTGAAAAGAAACCTGCAGCTCCCCCTCCTATTATTCCTATTCGCATGTGTATTTTATATTTATTCAGATGCCACTTACTCTATTCTGAAACTGGCGCTGCTTGGTTCAATAATTACTTCCCCATTCGTATTGACAGGAGAATTGCTGGCAAAATTACACAGAAAAAACGGATCACTTTCCCAAAACCCATAAATAGAGAAAATCCACGCGGTAATTAACTTATACCTTTACGGCTGAGTCCGCAACAATCTCTTCAATAATCTCCATAATGTTCTCGTTCTCAACGATGGTTAAGCCTAGTCGTTCCGAAGAAATGCCCTCTTCTAATTTATAATCATATTTAGGCTTTCCCTCTTCAAGGCAAGAGCTAAAACACTTGAAACAGGTTCCCTCCAACTTTTCCAGTTCATGACCGACCTCAACAATATGCGTCGATATAAAAAACAGGGAGCTTTTTATTTTCACAAAACCACTGGTCACCAACAGAGTTGCATCGTAGGCATCCTTCACATTAGTACCCCTAAACAGTTCATCAAATATGACAAAAACATTCTTTTTGTCCTTTATCTGCAAAGCGACTTCCTTCACCCGTTTCACCTCACTATAATAATGACTATGGCCTTTCTCTATGTCATCAGAAATATTAATGGTGGAATACAATCCTTTAAATATGGAACTGTTCATTGATTTGGCCGGTACAGGGAATCCGATATGCGCCAAATACAGGCACAAGCCGATCGACTTTAGAAAGGTCGACTTCCCAGCCATATTGGCACCTGAAACAAAACACAAGTTTTGATGACTATCCGTTTCTATATCATTGGCAATAGGCGCTTCCAAAAAAGGATGATAGAAACCTTTTATATTCAGATAGGGTGTATCTGATTCGCTGAATTCAGGGAATGCCAGATTCTTATCCGCTGCCGTTTCAGCAAGCGACATATAGGCATCAAGCTGATAAGTAAGCCTCAAAAGCTCAAGTACCCGTTCCTTTTCATTGCTTCTTATCAAATTATCGAGGTGACTCAATTCGAGGGATGAGAATTTCACATGTTTCGGATTGAGAATCTTTTTAATACTTGGCAAGGCTTCAAACTCTCGAACGATCTGAATTAAGTTTATAAAAAACACAGGTACTTCAGTCTGATTAAAACCATTTACCAAAAAGGAAAGATCTTGAATATATCCCTTCAGGTATTCAAGTCCCCTTGTAATGATATAGTACTCATTGGTGGGCTGTATTTTATTCTTAAGCCAGGAGAGCGAAGAATCAATCACATTACTACGAAGAATATCTGTATTTTGATTCAGGTAATGCTCTATAAAATCCAAAGCATCCTTATCAAATTCATATTTGACTTGATGTTCACTGATAAATCGAATCGTCTCAATTCGCTGATTTATTTCATTCAAATCGCAGGATGGACTTTCCATCAGCGTTTCTAACGCAAGACAACCCCCTTTTGTTTTTGTTCGATTATAATAATCAAACACAGAGAGATCGCCCTTTTGCTTTGAAAATAGATTTAAATCTTGCTTGGTTTGTTTATCCGTTCCGAAATTCATTTCAATATTTTTTTCAAGAATTATGTCGTGATTTGTTCTGAATGTTTCACGCACCAAGACGTATCTAAAGTAGATAAAACACTTGATCTAATAAACTTAAAAAATGTTATAAAATGCAATAAACTCTATAAGCTAAATTCCTTTTCTGTACTGTCCGCAGGTGCTTGAAACGATGGATTCTCGTAATCCCTCTTCTGAATCAGCTTCACCATCTAAAACAGATTTAAACAAGTGAATCAATTTCGATTTATCAAGCTTTGCATCTTTTCCTGATTTAATATCACTTAAATCGATAGAATAGCTTGAGAACTTGTTGGGTAAATCTTTAATAATAGCCGTATTCAGGAAATTGTGTTCGTTATAAACATGGTGATAATTCCCTTTGCTCTTCTCAATAAGAAAGGTATCCTCTTTTAAATTCATGATAGACGATATTTTATTGCAATTCTGAATACAGGTGGCATCAACACGGTTTTTCTCACAACCCGTTACCTGATGGAACAAACATTGTCTGCTCGTCATCAACACAAGCGGATGGTATATGCTGTAATATAATTCGAAATTATCAGGACACTTAATCTGTTTAAGCTGATTTTTATTTAGCTCATTAGATAAAAAAGCCCCCTTACAATTCAATTGCTCTTTCAAACACAAAAGGCTATACGAATTGGTCAAATTAAGCTCTGGTCCCGCTATCCAATCGATTCCTCTTTGACAGGCTTCGTAGGCAATCCCCGTATTATTACTAATAATTTCATGAGGTTTCAATTCGCTTAAGAATTCAATTGCCGTATTGTAATCCTCACCTATAATAACCGAAGGAAACCAAGGGATCAACTTTTTATTCTCTCTAAAAAGATCAAGATATTCAGCTAGTCTATTCTGAAAGCTATTGGGTAATTGAAAATAAATAAGCTCTGTATCCTCATCACAAAGTGAGAGATCATCCTTTGAAGAAATCAAGATGGAAAGTTTGGCTCGTTCTATAATTGCTTCCGATTTTTCTAGACTTGGAAGTGTAATCGGATCCATGCTTTCTTTTGAACCATTCAAGATGAATAGCAAACGCTTTTTAAGAGAAGTCAGTTCCTTATATGGGATAAATAAATCAGCTCCTAAATGATCCATATCGAGTTCTTCAATATAGTAAGCCGTTTCGTTTATAGCCTTAAAGCGCTTCAATACCATTTCCTTATTCAAAACCTCACTACCCTTTCTCAGAAGAGGAACCTCCGACAACAAATCGAAAGAACCTTCAGGCGTGTTTGCTGATAACTTTAATGGCTGATCACATTCTCCCGACAAAGAAATACGCAAGTATGCCTTGCTTGCATCTAATTCTTTTATGTTCTTTTTAATAAAGCTCTTGAGATCATCTTTTTCCTGATACAAAGCCAAGTGAGCCACCTCTAATTCTTGTGCCGAGGCATAGTTTTTCTTTTCTGAAAGATGTTTAATGGTATTATCTCTAGGGTTGTCGATAAACATTCCTTTGTTGATATCCCCTTTTAAGAATGTATTGGAGAAATCCCGATTAAAGACCTTATACAAGGCACTATTATCAGTTCCACCTTTATGTTTATTGAATAAAGATTGAATATTCTTTTTCCAACTATTCACAACTGCATAAACGTAATCGGCTTTCTTTATTCGGCCTTCAATCTTTAAGGAATAAACACCAGCTTCATACAATTCTTTGATATCAAAATAGGCCGAATTATCTTTCAAGTTAAGTGGGTAATCTTTTCCTTCTGCAGTTCGCACATACTTATCTCTACAAGGCTGACTGCAACGACCTCGATTCCCCGAATTACCTCCAATTACCGAGCTGATATAACAAAGGCCTGAAAAAGAAATGCAATTAGAACCATGCACAAATACCTCGGTCAAGATCTGATTTTCACGCCCTACAGAACTCAGTTCCTTTATCTCATGAATATTTAATTCTCTAGATAAATTAACACGGGAGACCCCAAACTGAGAAAGAAATTTAATGTGTCCTCTATTATGAGTGGTCATCTGGGTTGACGCATGAACATCGAAGCTCTTGTAATATTTATTCAGAAGATAAAGCATGCCCAAGTCTTGAACAATAACGCCATCTATGTTAGTATTCGCTAATTTATTCAAGAGATTGATTAGAGCAGGCATTTCGCTCTCTAAGATGATGATATTAAGGGTGATGAAAATCTCACAATCGTGCTGATGTGCCAATCTTAAAATCCCCTGTAAATCGTCGAAGCTGATGTTAGCAGCTCGGTTTCGGGCATTGAACTTATCCAAGCCACAATATATCGCATTCGCTCCAGCAAGTATCGCTGCTTTTATGGCTTCAATATCTCCCCCTGGCGCTAGTAATTCTATTTTTCTCTCCACAATCAAAATATATAAATCAAAATAAAGGATTACAAACAAAAGTTACCCTCTCTTGACTATTAGCTGTCAAAAGTAAGGCAATTAATCTGTTTTCACTTAAATCAATCACAACAAAGCCACATCAATATTGACATGGCTAAGATTTTTTTTTAAAATGATAAAGACTATTTATTATTCTTGAGTGTGAAAATGAAGTTAGAACCTACCCCCTTTAAACTTTCGGCCCAAATATGACCGTCATGCTTCTCCACAAAATCTTTACAAAGAATTAAGCCTAGGCCAGTTCCTTGTTCATCTTGCGTACCTGAAGTAGAATACTTTTCATCGATTCTAAAAATCTTATCGATAGCCGATTCTGACAAACCAACTCCAGTATCGCTTACAATCACTTTAAGATGATGAGTAAGTTGTTCTGCCCGAATGATTATTTGTCCACCTGCATGTGTAAACTTAATGGCATTGGAAATGAGATTTCTTAGTACCGTTGAGATCATTGAAATATCTGCACAAACCAGTAATTGGCTATCAATATCAATACGAATATCTATCTTTTTTCCTTTTGCCACATGTAAAAAGACATGCACAGTTTCTTCAATCAATTTATGCATATCAAATAACTCTGGCATATATGTCAAGCGTCCTGTTTGGGACCTTGCCCAATCCATTAGATTGGTCAATAAACCAAGAGCAGTATTAGACGATTCCAAAACAATCTCAGCATATTTCTCTATGCCATCGGTATTCTTAAGCTTTATTTCATCAATTAGCATTTTAGTAAACCCGACTATGGCATTAAAGGGACTTTTTAAGTCGTGTGCTATTATTGAGAAAAATTTATTCTTCTCTGCATTGGCTAATTGTAATTCCTCATTCTTAGCCCGAATTTCTTGCTCCTCCTTTTTACGCCTGCTGATATCAAAAAAGACACCTGTCCAAATTACATCACCGTTGGGTAAAAGTCTTGGTGTAGATTCAAAATGCCCCCAAATAATTATATTTCTAACAAATAATCTACCTTCCCATATAAAAGGTGTGAGATCCCTGTCAGATTCTATATTTTTTTGAATAAAACTTTCCTTATCCGATTCACAAATTAGTTCTTTGATAATAGCCGGATTTTTCTGAAATACTTCTAATTCTATATTTAGAATTTCACAAAAACGAATATTAGCAAACTCCACTTCAAATGGTACTTCATTGGAGCTTCGCCATTTATCTTCATCACACCTAGAAGAATTATGTATACGTATTCTATAGACTCCAGTAGGTTGTGAGTTGGCCAAATCAAGATACAATTGACGTTCCTGTTCGAGGGCTTCTTCAATTTTCATATGTCTTTCCTCGATCGAATCTATCACGGATTGATCGATATCAGCCTGAGCCAATATATCAAATGCATGTTCATTAGATTTTGATTGAGTTGCCATAAGATCTAGCACTTAGAGAATAAGAAGATCTGAATAAAATTATTTTATCGAATCTTGATTAATAAATATACAATTTAAGAGTAGCAATAGCAAGTGATTCCCTTTTCTACTGCCTCATTCAAAGGAGTTTGTCAAATTTTTAAACAGGAAACACTAAATATTAATATTTACAATTCAAAAACTAGTCTAAATACAACATACGAAATCGTTAATTTTCAATAAGGAAAATTCATTAACTCCAGATGCAATACAAAATTCATATAACCCATGCATTCACAAATACTTACATGCAAAATCGTTTGTTATTCAAAAAATTACAATCTTCATTTCCAGTCTTCTATTCCATGAAGATTTCTTCAATATATATTTCTGATTATTTAGATTTAATTGAATAGAAACATTAAAATCTTGTAAAAAGTGCACCTTATATAGAATCAATTGAAATAATTCACAAATGGATAAATAAGCTCTTATCGTTTTCGTTTAACACCTCTGATAGCTTCTGCTTCTTTGGGATCTTCAGGCCAGTAGTGTTTTGAATAACGAATTCGCAATTCCTTACGGACTTCGAAATAGGTATTTCTCCAGAAATTAGGTAGATCGGAGGTGATTTGAATAGGACGCGATGCGGGAGATAAGAGATGCATAAGTACTGAAAGTCTTCCTTGATTGACAGTGGGGTTTTCAAGTAAGCCAAAAACTTCTTGAATGCGTACAGCCAATATAGGCGCATCACCATTGGCTTGATATTGCAAT
>NZ_JBTCHQ010000058.1:0-201 GCF_054254355.1 Ancylomarina sp. YFZ004 | reverse complement strand
TGAGTGTCAGCACTCAGGGATCAGAACTTACTCCAACGGATATTGTTTACACGATAACTTTAAGCAGCTCTAACAATACAGGATCACCAATTACTTTCGATATTGATGATGCAGGTTCAGGAACAGCCACCAGCGGGAGCGACTACACTGCCATTGCAGCTGCTGCAACAATTAGTGTTGCTAATGGATCCTCTACAGGGA
>NZ_JBTCHQ010000057.1:0-204 GCF_054254355.1 Ancylomarina sp. YFZ004 | reverse complement strand
GCTGCATCATCAATATCGAAAGTAATTGGTGATCCTGTATTGTTTGGGCTGCTTAAAGTTATCGTGTAAACAATATCCGTTGGAGTAAGTTCTGATCCCTGAGTGCTAACACTCAAGGCTGCTGATACACTTTCATCATCGGTAATATTCGCCGTAGCACTGGCCGTGCCAATGCTTATGGAACCATTGCTTGGGTTACTGATT
>NZ_JBTCHQ010000056.1:0-213 GCF_054254355.1 Ancylomarina sp. YFZ004 | reverse complement strand
TTACACTTGCATCTGTACTTCTTGCTTCAATGCGAATAATATGAAACTCATCGGTTTCAAAATCGATCAAAGCTGCGTTGGCAACAGTAACAATTCCTGTTGTTTCATTTATCTTGAAACGTCCGCCTGCATTATCCAATAGGAAGTAGGTGATATTATCACCATCAGCATCTGTGGCCAAAGCGGTAATATGAACCGCAGCGTCAGCTTCAA
>NZ_JBTCHQ010000055.1:0-222 GCF_054254355.1 Ancylomarina sp. YFZ004 | reverse complement strand
CCTTAATATAGCCTAGAGCTGTTATATCCGAATCACTCAGTTTGGTATCGGTATTATCAAGATAAAGGCTTAAGTCAATTGCTTTGGCTGATCCGTTGTTGGTAATGGTCAATATATGTGTAGATTCATCCAAGGCCAAGTCCTGAATCTCATTCGTAATATCATCATCTTTCTCAGTCTTAATATAGCCTAGAGCTGCAATTTCAGAATCACTCAGTTTGC
>NZ_JBTCHQ010000054.1:0-228 GCF_054254355.1 Ancylomarina sp. YFZ004 | reverse complement strand
GTTGCTAATGCAGGTGATGCGCAAACAGTAAACGAAGGCGATCTTGTGACTTTGGATGCAAGTGCTTCAAGTGATGTCGATGCTAACACAACATTGACTTATGCTTGGACATCAAAAGAAGGTGTTAGTCTTACTGATGCAAATGCTTCAGCACCAAGTTTCACTGCACCAGCAGTAGATGCTGATAAAGCTTATACTTTTGAATTAACAGTTAGTGATGGTGAATTA
>NZ_JBTCHQ010000053.1:0-238 GCF_054254355.1 Ancylomarina sp. YFZ004 | reverse complement strand
TGATGTTGATGGAACAGGTGGTGATACAGACAATGCTATTACAAACTTGATCGACAATGATCCAGCGGCTAACTCCATTAGTGAAAATATTGAAGCTGACGCCGTGGTTCATATTACTGCTTTGGCCACAGATGCCGATGGTGATAATATCACATACTTCCTATTGGATAATTCAGGCGGACGTTTCAAGATAAATGAAACAACCGGAGTTGTGACAGTTGCCGATGCTAGTTTAATA
>NZ_JBTCHQ010000052.1:0-329 GCF_054254355.1 Ancylomarina sp. YFZ004 | reverse complement strand
AAACAAACTAGAAATTTTGAACGAGAGTTCTTTGAAAATATTGGAAGTAGAATAAAGTTAGGTAAATACAAGAAAATAACCTTGTCAATTAAATTTACGAATTAACTTAGATATTATCCACGAGCAGAATTAACTATAAGTTTTTTATACAACGAAGAGTTTGATCCTGGCTCAGGATGAACGCTAGCGACAGGCCTAACACATGCAAGTCGAGGGGCAGCATTTCTAGCTTGCTAGAAGATGGCGACCGGCGCACGGGTGAGTAACGCGTATGCAACCTACCTTATACTGGGGGATAGCCCAGAGAAATCTGGATTAATACCGCATAA
>NZ_JBTCHQ010000051.1:0-331 GCF_054254355.1 Ancylomarina sp. YFZ004 | reverse complement strand
AGCAGTGGTGTCGATTATACTGCCATCGCATCAGGTGCTACAATAACTGTTGCCAATGGGGCTTCTACAGGAACATTCACAGTATTGGTAATCGACGATGCCCTATTGGAAGCTAATACGGAAACCGTAATTGCCATAATAAGTAACCCAAGCAATGGTTCCATAAGCATTGGCACGGCCAGTGCTACGGCGAATATTACCGATGATGAAAGTGTATCAGCAGCCTTGAGTGTCAGCACTCAGGGATCAGAACTTACTCCAACGGATATTGTTTACACGATAACTTTAAGCAGCCCAAACAATACAGGATCACCAATTACTTTCGATATTG
>NZ_JBTCHQ010000050.1:0-333 GCF_054254355.1 Ancylomarina sp. YFZ004 | reverse complement strand
CGGTGCTGAAATTGACTTAAGTGCAATACCAACAAGTGGACCAGTTCTACCTGTTACATACACCTGGACACAGGATGGGAATTCAATAGGTTCAAATGAGACGTATAATAAAACGAATGTAACGCCATTGGAAAGTGGCATATACAAAGTTGTTGTAACAGATTATTGTACAACAAAAACATCATCAATTTCTATAACTGTTCTAGATGCTATTAGTTTAGTAGCTGTGTCTCCAGATACACGTTCACTTTGTGAAGGCGAATCTTTAGACCTACAAGTAAATGGTTCGGGACTTAATTTAGAATACAATTGGTCTAAGATTGATGGACTAGG
>NZ_JBTCHQ010000005.1:0-308584 GCF_054254355.1 Ancylomarina sp. YFZ004 | reverse complement strand
TTATAGAATAAGTACCAGCAAGTGCGGCAGCATCTAAGTTCAAACTTGAACCCGTGCCTAATCCTGTAGTTCCTCTTTTCCACTCGTAAGATAAAGGTTCCGTTCCTGCAGTTACATTAACATTAAAACTCTTACCTGCTCCTATACATAAAGTCTCATCTGAAATATCAGCAAAAAGAACTTTCTGATAAACTTTTACTTCAAACTCATTTGATTCATTGTCAACAAATCCTGTTCGTTGAACAAGTGCTCTAAACTTCCACAAATTCATCGCTGATGTTGCGGGTGTTATCGTTAAGATTGATGAAGTTTCTGAGAAAACATCAGATCCCAATCCTCCTATTGCCTGATAACCTGAACCATCGTTGTACTGCCAAACACAAGCTGTTGTTGTATTATCATACTGAATTACAAAATTGAACGAGCTCCCTTCACAAGATTCTGTATTCTCAGCCTGTGCAGTTATTCTATTATCCAAATTAATTCTTAAAGTTGCAGGATTACTATCTTTAAAATTACATGAATTTGTAACCTTACAGTAATATCTGTAACCATTCATAGATAGACTTGCTGAAGCTATAGTTAAACTAGATGTTTCTGCAGATGCAGGTGAGTTACCCATACTCACAAAACCAGTTCCATCATCCTCAAACCATTGATAAGTTAGAGGTTCATCACCTGTAGCAACAACAGTAAAAACGGCTGAAGCATTTTCATCTACTGTTCTATCTGCAGGATGTGTACTTATTGTAACATTTCGTTTTACAGTTAAACTTACTTTTTCGGATTCTATAGGATCACAAAATTCTCCACTAACTTTGCAATGAAATAAGTCATCATCATAGGCTAGTAAATTACTAACTGTTAAATCCTTAGTTTCTGCCCCAGTAAAATCGACACCATTATTTACTAATACATTATTATTAAACCACTGATATGATGGAGTTAACTCAGCCGTACCAGTGACTTTAAATATAACTGAAGTATTATCTTCACAAGGATTTTGAGCTATTGGTTGTAAAGTTATCTGAGCATGTTTACGCACAACAACAGTAAAATTAACAAAAGCACTTGTACAAGCATTTGTTGAAATCAGTTCACATTTATAATTTCCATTATCTCCTAAGTCAGCTACATCTAAATCAAGAATATTGGGTATTGGTTGTGGGCCTTGATCGATTCCACCTTTAGTCCATTTGTAAGATAAAATATCACCATCACCGGTTACGACTAAACTTAATGGCTCACCTACACAAGGTTTAGGAGCAATATCGGAGTTTGAAAAAACTGCAATTGGTTTATAAATATTTACCTTAGCAAGTCTTGTCACTTCCCCACAATATTTAGAACTAATCTTAGCTATATAATTTCCTGAAGAAGTTGGATAAATCGCTCCAGTAATTGTCGCATTTAGATCATTTGCTAACAAACTATTATCTGGATTCAACCAAGTTGGAGCCTTATAGTCAGTACCAATAACGATCATACTTAATAGAATATCACTTCCAGCACAACGATTTATATCTGCAATTGCATTTAAACTTGGTTTATCATGAACAACAACATCAAAATCACCATCCAATGGTTCACAATCACCAACTAACTCATATCTGTAATTGTAAGTTCCTGCAGTAGTAATAATTCCAGTAGAAATTCTAGTCTCACCTTTATAAGCAGTCAACTCAGTATCTGTATGATCAAACCACTTAATAGAAACTGGATTTCCAGTAACATTAATTATTAACTCAGTCTTATCTCCTTCACAAATATCCAAAACTACAGCAGGATCTTCTGTTACAGAGATATGATCATTAACCACTAATTTTCGTTGGTAATTAACTGTACCACATTTTAATTTTATAGCACAATAATATATTCCTGCATCTGCTAATTCAACTTTCGATATCGTGTATGAAGGATTTGTTCCTAGAATAGTTTCTACTCCAGAAGAATTTACAAAGCGCCATGCAAAAGTTGGTGTTCCAACATAATCAACTTTTAATAAATAATCAGAAGAACCTTGACATATAACATCGGTTTCTTTTAATGAACTAGTTACACTTTCTGCACTTAAAGTAGCTGTAACAGTCTTACTATAACCACATTTATTAGCTACAACGCAGGTGTAAATACCTAAATTTTCAGCTTGAACACTAGAAACAGTTAAAATATGCTTAGGATTCGGGTCTGCTATTACAACAGGTGTTCCATTAGGATCAGTCCATGTATAAGTTAATTTAGAACCAGATGGTTTTGTTGCTATCTGTACTTCAAAACTCGCATCCTGCCCAATACATACTGTACTATTTTTAAGTGTTGGTTCTGAAAACTTACCTAAAATATCAACACTAAATCGATTAGTTACCAAAGCATTACACTCACCTTCAACTGAAATCTCCCACTCTCCCTCATTAGTTACAACAGGTAGAGTTAAAGGGCTAAGCATAGGTATTATTTCCTTTAAAGTAGTCAAATTCTTTGCTGAATACAGTGTTGCTTCTCCATTATCTGTAATAGAAATCTCAACACTTTCATCAGGACAATATGGCCCTTCATTATCAATAGAAATAACAACATCTTTTAATTTTGGAATCATTGATAAAGTACTTGTGCTACTTTTACTGCCACAATTATTTGTAACTGTAACTTTGTAATTTCCAAGCTTATCAATATCTACAGGATTTATACTAAAAGAACTAGAATTAAAATCATCAGGTACGACCTTATCTTTTTGGGCTCCTATAGGAACTTCCCACATGTATATATATGATAAACTTGGAGTCTCTAACTTTACATTATAGGTATATGCTGTTCCTTCACAAACAGAGACAGGCTTTATATCTATAATTTTAATCTCAGGATGAATAGGATTATCAACTAAACTCTCCTGTATTTCATTCCCTTTACAAGTAAGAACACCTGAACTAACATTATAAGTTGTAGTAACTGCTACTTTATAATACTCATCATTAACATCTGGTATTACATTGCAAGTCAACTCATCATTGACAAGGAAAGGGACAGATTCATCATTTCTAAACCATGAATATTTAATTGTAGCTGCACTTAAAATTGGTCCATCTTCCAAGTTTGCTACTAATAAAGCTGCAGTCTTATCGCACAAATCTAAAGGAACAGTAAGGCTTTTCAATTTAGCCTTACCTAAAATTTCAATGCTAATTTCTTTAATTAAATTCTGTTTACATCCATTAACCACCTCACAGCGAACTGTATAATCACCTGCACTATAATCTAAGTCAGAGTTAAATACGAACGTATTAAAACTATTCTCTTTAACTTCCAATGCAGTAGCTTCATCTTTTCTAAATACTTCCCACTTTATCACACTAAAATCTCCGGAAACTGTAGCTGTAATATCTGTTGAAACTCCTTCACACAATTCTGTTTTTCCTACGAGAGCATCCAAACTAGCCGTTTCATCAACAAAGATTTCAACTTCAACATGCGTGGGCTTCACATCAATTCCACACTGCGCATAATCTTCTCTGAAATTTATTGTACATCGGTAAATACCAGCATGACTATCAACAACATTATTAAATATTAATTTATAAGTATCAATTCCTTCTATACTTGTATCAGTGATTGCAACATACGTATCATCGGGCAGTTTCTTCTCCCACAAGAATGTAAACCACCCCATATCACCATATTTAATATCTGCAACGCCTTGAGTCGCTCCTTGGCACAAGTGCAATCCTTTATTATAAGGGGTATAGCTGTAACTAGGAACAACATCAGGATTAAATACCTTCTCAGCATCAACTGCTGGAACAAAAGAAATACTATCAATTGCAAAAACGCTTTGCTTTCCAGTCGCATTCGCATCCACAATCTTTATTGTAGCACTCTCAGCAGTACCAGCGCGCCAAAATACCTTAACTGATTTCCAAGCATCTGTTTTATCAAATTTTATTTTTTGAGGGGTAATTTTATCATCATTAACATAAACATCAATATACTGTTCTGAATAATCTACATCAATCTCATGAGCTAGTCTACCGTATAATTTTAATATGAACAGCCGGTCTGTAATATCAATATTATTACCTGCTGGTATTTGCCATATGACATCAGAAGCTCCATTACCTGAAGAATGAGCTAATAACATTAGCTTAGTAGATTCGGGTTCTTTATTTAAAAGCTCAGAACTTCCAAATTTTTCAAAACTTGTATTTTGAACCTGAGGGTTATAACTGATAGCCGCTGTACCTGGTTTATCTAATCTTATATCTGTAAAATCAAGATCAGATACAGAATTAAATATACCAAAATTAAAATCACCATTAGAGAGAATATCCATATTAGGGTCACGGAAATAGGCCTTTAAAATATACTTAGTTGCCTCCTCTGGTACAGGTATAACTAGGGGCTCATTTGGAAATTTAATTGAGTCAGGATGAATAATATCATGATACCATTCATACCAATCGGGAATGGGTGTGCTATTAACTTCTAAGGTGATATTCCCTTCTTGGTTCGAACAGATATATCCGAGATCATAATTAAAAACGACTTCAGGATTTATAGGCGAAATTGATTTCGTAAAGCCAGAAAAATAACCAGCTGCACCAACAGCATCATCCTCTACTGATAATGCAACATAAATTGCCTTATTCGATATAACAGAAACATTATTTTCAGTCGTTGAATATTTATATACGACCCATTCATTATTACCACTCACCTTCTTGGCTGATTCAGATGGAAGTGTATTTCCATTCACATTTACTGCAGCTCCTTTTTGTGCATAAATGACTACAATTCCAGTTCCCAGTTCATTCACGAAAGGGATATCAACTTGACGGAAACCTAGAGCACTCAGAGGAGGAATAAAGTTCATTCCAACAGTAGCAAAAGCATAATCGATTTTGTTCCCATACCTATCATAAACAATCTTGTTGGAAGCTGAAGTCGTTTGATACAAATAAACATCATGATTTGTTTCAATAAACATGGTTCCCTCTGAGGTAAAATACTCTGCGTCTATAACATAAGAATCCCCTGCATTTAAAGGTTCTGGGTTTATAACGCCACTTATTCCATTGACAGTAATATTAGTATCATCCTCAGTCGCTACAACTATAGGACGTTCAGTTTCATCATTTCCTTTCCCCTTCAATAAAATGTATTGGCGACCAACCAAATCTTCAGGTACAATCTGATCTACTCCAATATCTTGTGCTGAATAAAGGCAAGCTCCACCCGTCCAAGAACCCGAGTTTACCGCAATAGGTTTATCAGAAGTGATTTTCGTTCCATTAAACTTATTAACATCATCGGGAGATAAGAATTTATGGTCAGCACCAATAACATAACTCTGGCCAGCTTGTAATATTACTGTTATATCTCCATTAACAGGCATAGCTGTTTTAGTGGCAGAAGTCAAATTTCCAACTTTAATATCTGAAAACGTAACACTGGTTGTATTCTTTGTTGCCATTACAGAAATAAAATGGCTTCTATGATTTACAACTGAATAATCATTATAATAAATATATTTCCTTTTATATCTATCCCAATATCTTTTCTCATCTCCCCATCCAGAGTCGGTATTTGAACCTCGCTTACTATACAGATGTCCGGAACGGAAAGAAGTCCCTAATGCAGCTTGTCCTTTAGAAGTTAGAGACAAACCATGAATATCAGATTTATGCCTGATATTCACATAAAAAGGTTGTTTTGATGTAAAAATTAAACCTTGATCGGAAATAACTTGATTTAACCTTTTGTAATTAATCACACCAAATGGAGGATTTTTAATTGTTCCTGAACCCAAATTAAAAGATACTGGATTGGTAATTGAAATACCTTCAATTATTGTAGAAAAAGTTTCATCACTATTCTTTATTGTAACATCAATAGGCGCTTCTGATGGTGTTGTTAAAACAACCCAATGATCTTTAATATCCCCATCTGAAGTCGTACCAGCATACATTGGTGGCACATAATGAATTATATCCAACTGAGCCTTGGCAGCAAAAGGAAGAAGAAATAAAAAAGATAGAATGGCTATTTTAATACAAGCCTCGATTTTCATAGAGCGAAACAAAAAATTCATCACAGGGATTTTGGTTAGTTGACAAAGGTAACAACAATGAACATAACGAGTTAATGAATTTAGTTAATATTTTTTTTAATAACTAACAAAAGAATAATTAATCCCCATCACTAGTATCACCTACTGCACAACAAGTTACACACCAAAGCTCATCAGGTATATCTAGAGGCTAAATAAAACAAGGAATCTTAAGGGTACACTAAAAATTTGTCTCGCAATAAAAAAGCCAACAATTAAAAGAACCTATATTACTATAAGATATACAAAGAGTTACAAAAACAGAGCACAATGTTTTGCATAAAAAAAGAGTTGTCCCAATAGACAACTCTTTTAATAAGTTTGATAAAGATTCTTAACGAACCAAGATCACATTACCTTTTTCTTTCATTTCTCCATCCAACATCAAAACCCAAACGTATGCTCCAACGGGACAATCGTCTCCATTATAGGTTCCATCCCAACCGTTGGCATAACCAGCCTCATTTGTCTGAAACATTAACTCACCCCAACGATTATAGATATACATTTCAAATTTCTCTGTCACATTAATATCTTTAAGATAGAAACGATCATTTTCGTTCTCTGATAAAGGTGTAAATGCATTGGGCGATTCAATTCCGATAGGCTTAACCTCAACCATAACGGTATCAATTGCAATACAGCCTATATCATCTTCTACTTTCAGTTTATAAATACCCGATTCACTTACTACTAATTGTGGCAATACACTACCATCACTCCAGTCGTATACATAAGGCCCATAATCAGGATTAAGCTCAGGATCAAGAGTAATTGTTTGCCCCTCAAAAATGACTATACCAGGTTGAATCGTGTGATCCAATTCAAATTTTGGTAATGGGTTCATCACTATTCTTTGCTTCAGCTCACAATCATTCTGCTCTACACTTAACACATACTCTCCAGGCTTGTCTATCGTTCTTTCCCAGGCCGTATAACCATCATCCCAAACAGGATTAGAAAGATCTTTCGTATCAACAAGTAGCGTTTCACCTTCACACAAGAATTGATTCTCTCCAACTTCTGGATTTGGTAACACTTCAACTTTTATTGAAGCTGAACCAACACAACCATATTCATCAGTCACATTAATCTGATAGTCATTTACACCTAGGTGACGTTTTATCAATTTAGGGTTTGAGTTTTTAGAATTATCTAAATCATCCGGACTTGTCCAATTGATTTCTTTAATATCACCTGAAATATCCGTTGTTAACTCGATCTCTTTACATTCTCCAATAATCGTATCGTTTATAGTCGTGATAAGAGGTAGTGGAGCAACAGTTACATTTACAATATCATTACCAACACAACCATATTTATCAACTACAGTTGCAACATAAAGTGTTGTTTCTCCAGCGGTAAAAGTTGGCGTTTCTGAATTTGGATCATCTAAATATCGACTCGGAGCCCATTTAATATTGTTTTCTTGAGTCTCCGCACTCAACATTCTAGTTTCACAAGATCCAACTACAACATCCTCAACAATCTTAACGATTGGTAATGAGTCAATTTTCATGACTAGTTCACCCGTACTATTTGAACAACCTAAATCATCCGTATAAGAATAACGAACTTGATACTCGCCATTTCCTTGTGAAGGATCAAAAGTATTCTGAGCAACTTCATTTACCCAATATATACCTCCAGTAGGGAAACCACCTGACAATGCAAATTCAGATTCACAAATCCCTTTAGATTCAAGAGCGGTAAGATTAACGTCAGGTAGAGGATGAAGTTCAACTAAAGAATCCACTTCAAAATAACAGCCTGTCGCTTCATTCAAAATCTTTAATCTGACTTTACTGTCTACTATCACATCTCCCCAGGTAATTTTTGTTCTTACTCCTTCTGAAGGCGTGGTGAATTCACCTCCGTCAACTAACCAACCATAATTAATATCTGGTAATAAGGCTGTGTTATAAGCAACTCTATCTTCCAACACACAAAGCGTCATTCGTCCAAAGATTTGCGAGTTTGGCAATGCATTAACTGTTAGTTTTTTAGAATTTGAATATCTCTTAGCCGTACACCTATCAGACACTTCACAACTGTAATAACCATCTTCCGTTAAACTCGCTGGATCAATAATAAGCTGTGGTGCATTTTCTCCGGTTAGAGTAGCACCATCTTTTTGCCACTGATAAACCTCATCAGTACCTTCAACTTCAACAAGAAACTGAACACTATCCCCATCACAAATTTCCATTCCAGGACTTTCACTCAAGATTTTAAGTTGAGGAATTACAACAAGTTTCATCTCAAGACTTTCAGCTGCAATACCACATAAAGAATTCACAACACATTTATATATTCCTGCATCACTAATTCTCAAATTCTGTATTTTCAACTCCGTACTGTTAACACCAGCAATATCAAGCCCATCTTTTTGCCACTGATAAACTAAGTTATCACCTCTAAAATCAACTGTGAACATTGCTTCAGCATCATTTTCACATTTTTCCAAATCTTCACTATTACTAATGAATTCCGGAAGCTTCTTAATAATCAAATCAGCTTCTGTAAAAACACTTCCACATTTACCTGTTACATCTACAGAATAAATACCTGCAGAATCCAGAGGCGTATTCAAAATGCTAAGTGCAGCATCTGTTGAGACAGTTATTCCTTTATGCTTCCAATCATAAGTCAATAATGAACCAGAAATAGCAGGAATCCAGGATAGATTCTCATTTTCACATAGAACCTTATCCTTTAAATCTGAATTTAGAACTGTAGCTTGATAGACAAGTACATTTACAGTTTCCTTTAAAGTAGATCCTTCCCCTACAATCTCACAATGGTAAGATCCTGCATCCGTCATCTCTAAAGCAGGTATTGAATAGTTTAATTCATGATGTACAAGATCTACATTGTTTTTAAACCAATTGATTGAGAAGACTTCACCTTCAACACTAATATTTAAATTTAATGGCTCACCATAACACTTTTCAATATCAACAAAAGTAAAACCAGTAACAATCTTCAGTGGATCTTTTACAGTTAGATAACCAGATGTAAATCTTACACCACAATCACCAGTTATTATACAATAATACTCACCTGCATCAGCCATGCTAAGCTCATCTATAGTTAAGGTTTTAGTTGTAACAGCGACCAATTCAGTATCAACACTTGCTGTATTAATATGATGCCATTCAAAAGTCAAATTACCACCCGTTATATCCAAATCAAATACATGACTCTTTCCAACATAAACGACTTCACCTTTAAGTGAGGTGTTTAATATGGTATTAGGATTCACGGTAAGATTTGCAATTTCACTTAGATCCGTACCACATGAACTAACTCGACATTCTACTTTATAATTCTTAGCAGTATTGCCATCTAAAGGTAAGACGTTAGAAAGTTCAATCTCAGCTAGATCATCAAGTGCAGGTTGAGCCAGATCATCAATTAACCAACGGTAAGTCAAATCCTCACCTATTGCCACTGCTCTAAAAATGACATCTTCCCCTTGACAAGCAATTTGATCGCCTATAGGTGCAAGCGTTGGTATTGGCTTAATATCCTGATAAGCTAAACTAAAATCAGTACCACAAGCATTTGTAACTTCAACCCTATAATTACCTTCTTCAGCCATCTCTGCTATTCCAAGATCTAAGTTTGTTACATTTTCACCTGTCATAACAGCAGCTTCAAACTTCCAAACAATACTCTCTCCTGTAGTCGCATCATAAGCAATTGGTCCGAGTACTAAAAGATCTCCTTCACATACCGTCGATAGATTAAGGTCTGTCGTAATATTTGGAACATCATTAATAATAATATCAACTGTATAACTTGCAGTTCCACATGATCCTGTAATATCGCAAGTATATGTTCCTGCATCTGTCGACAATAAAGCGTCAATTTTCAAATTAGGTACATCACCTATAATTCGAGTGCTTGCTGCTGGCAATGTCCACGAATAAGTTGGATTATCACCAGCTACATTAGCTTCAAGTAATAAATCATCCCCGACACAAAGCGTTTCATTTGTCCATATATCAGTTTTTGTAATAATCTCTAAAACATCAATTTGAATTGATTTTGATTGGGTCATACAGTGATCTTCAACTGTTACCTTGTACAAACCACTTTCTGCATCAGCAACATTCAATTTGTTATATGATGCTGTTATAATTCCCATATCAACATCATCTTTAGTCCACGAATAACTAGCAGACTGTGCAGGCCCACTTGCAATAACAACATTTAAACTTATATTTTCAGCTGGACACAGTGTGTTATCATGAATCAGGTTATCTAATGCTAAATCAGGATAATGAGAGATATTAAAAGTCTTAACAACAGCTGGGCAAACTCCTGCTGTTACACCAACAGAATAAGTACCATCCGTAGCATCAGCTGCAATTAAATTTAAGCTTGAATTAGCACCTAAATTCCTTACACCTTCAGTCCATTCATAAGTATTCGGTGTAGATCCAGTCAAACTACTTACACTAAAACTAGTCCCTTCACCATTACAAATTTGAACATTTGCGATATCAGCAAAAATCGCTCGTATATCTACTTTTACACTGGCTTCATTGGAAATATTATCTACAAATCCTGCTCTCTTTACAATAGCCCTAAACTTCCAAGTATCCATGGCAGCAGTAGAAGGCGTAATTGTTAAAGTTGATGAAGTTGGATTGAAAACTACAGTTCCTAATCCTCCAATAGGATTATAACCCGAACCTGAATCAAACTCCCAAGCACAAGCAGTAGTTGTATTTTTGTATTGAACCTCAAATGTGAAAGGGTTTCCTTCACAAACAACAGTACTTTCAGCTTGTACCAATATCCTATTTTCCCCAACAACAGTTAGAGTTGCTGGATCACTTGGTTCATTTGTACATGTTCCACTTACTACACAGTAATAAGTATTACCACTGTTGGTTAAAGGAACTGAAGTCAGATTCAATGTATTAGTTTGTGCAGATGCAGGGGCACTTCCCATATTCACTCCATTTTCAAACCATTGATAAGAAAGTCCAGTACCAGTTGCATCTACTGTAAATGTTGCGGATCCATTTTCATCTATACTGATAGTATCAGGATGATTTGTAATCGTTACATTTTCAGCCACAATCAAGACTGCTTTCTCTGATACTGCCTCATCACAGTAATCTCCATTAACAACGCAATGGTAAGAATTACCATTGGCAGTTAATAAACTAGCTACAGATAAACTTGATGTTACTGCAGCAGGAATTAAAACATCATTCTCATACCATTTATATACTACGGTTCCATTACCAATAGCAGCAACATTAAATAATGCATTTCCTGTATCTTGACACATACTAACATCTGTAGGATTATTTACAGTAGCATGCTTTCTTACATTGACTGTAAACTCAATAAAATCAGCATTACAGCCACTAGCAGAAGTTAAATCACATCGATATACACCACCATTAGCTTCAAGCATATTAGGAATATCTAATGTCTCATCTGATGACAAACTAGTTGCAGGAGCTGTTGTTTTGTACCAATTGTATGATAAATCGACACCTGAACCGGTAACGTGTAAGCTTAAATCTTCACCTTCGCATAAATTAGTTGTAAGTGGTGAACTTGTTGATAGTGCAATATCTTCTAATACATTAACGAATGAACTAATACTCTTCGTCATACAACCATCATCGACCACAACTTCATAAAGTCCTGTTTGAGAAGTATTCGATCCATCAATTGTATAAGTATTTGTGATTCCAACTAATGCCCCTCCATCTTTAGTCCAAGTATAAGAGTCAGCTAAAGCTGGATCTTTCGTAACACTAACTACTAGATTTTCAGCAACATTTTCACAGACTGGATCAATATCATTAATGCCAGTTATAACAAGATCCACATAATGAGAAATATCAAATGTCTTCGTAGTAACAGGACAAACCCCATTACTCACACCAATTGAATAAGTATCATCAGTAGCATCTGCTCCATTTAAACTTAAACTTAAATTAACTCCTATTGAAGCGACATCGCGTTTCCACTCATAAGTGTATGGCCCTGTCCCACTCTCTCCACTAACAGTGAAACTAACACCTTCATTCTTACAAAGAATTTCATCAGCAATAGCGGTAAAATTAGTAGGTTCAAAAACTTTAACTTCGACTAGATCCGAAACATCGTCAGCTAAAACGCCTTCTTTAACTCTAGCTCTAAACGTCCACGAATTCATTGCTAACGTTGCTGAATTTACTGTAAGTGTATTTCTATCAATCGTACCATTAACAGCAGTCTCAACAGAAGTACCTATAGCTCCGGGAACTAGATTATAAGCTCCTCCAGTGCTATACTCCCACTCACAAACATCAGTCGTATTTTTATAATCAACAACAAAAGTAAAACTATCACCCAAACAAGCTTCTGCATTTACTGCCTGAGCAGTAATTCTCTTACTTGCATCAACTGTTAAGGTTGCAGGATCACTATCAACTGAAGTACAATCACCTGTGACTTCACAATAATATTGTTTGCCATTATTTATTAAAAGAGCTAATAAAGTCAATGTCTTAGTTTGAGCAGATGCAGGGGTACTTCCCATGCTCACTCCATTTTCAAACCATTGATATGTAAATGGACCTGTTCCACTTGCTTCCACAGTAAATACAGCAGTTCCACCATCAGCAACGCTTACATCAACTGGCTGTTTAGTTATTACAACATTTTCTTTAACAGTCAAAATAGCCTTTTCAGATACAGCTTCATCACATGAAGTTCCATTAACCACACAATGATAAGAATGACCATTATTAGCTAGTAAACTTGGCACTGATAAACTTGCCGTTATTTCACCAGGCATTAACACATCATTATCGTACCACTTATAGTCGATAGTTCCATTTCCTGTTGCAATTACATTAAATATCGCATTTCCAGTTCCTTCACAAATATTCTCATCCGTAGGATTATCAACTGTAGCATGTTTATTCACATTTACTGTAAATTCAATAAAATCAGTATTACAGCCACTTGCAGATGTTAAATCACATCGGTATACACCTGTATCAGCTGAAAACATGTTCAATTTCTCAAGTGTTTCATCTGATGATAAGCTAACACCAGGAGCTGTAGTTTTATACCAATTATATGCTAAATCTACGCCAGAACCTGATACATGTAAACTCAGATCTTCTCCTTCACAAAGATCCGTTGTAATAGGGGAACTTGTTGATAGAGCAATATCATCTAAAACATTCACAAAAGAACTTATACTTTTCGTCGTACATCCATCACCAACGACAACTTCATAAAGTCCTGTTTGTAATGTATTTGTTCCATCTATAGTATAAGTATTTGTATTACCTACAAGTGGATTTCCATCTTTCGTCCATGAATAAGTATCTGCTAAAGTTGGATCTTTTGTAATACTAACAACAAGGTTTTCTGCAACATTCTCACAAACTGGATCTATTGAAGAAATTCCAGTTATAATAAGATCTGCATAATGAGAAATATTAAAAGTTTTTACAACAGGTGTACAAATATTATTAGTTACGCCTACCGAATATATACCATCAGTTGCGGATGCCGCATTCAAATTTAAGCTTGAACCAGATCCCAAACTAGCAATTCCTCTTTTCCATTCATAATCAAAAGGACCAGTACCCGTTAAATTTGTTACAGTAAAACTTTCACCCGTACCAGAACAAAGAGTTACATCTGTTATATTATCAAAACTTATTTGTTCATAGACTTTTACCTCAAGTTCATTCGATACGTTATCAACATACCCAGTTCTTTTAACAAGAGCTCTAAATTTCCAAGAGTTCATTGCCATTGTAGCCGTAGTTACAGTTAAAGTTGAAGATGTTGCACTGAAACTAGAAGACCCTAATCCACCTATTGGATTATAACCAGATCCATCATCATATTCCCAAGCACAAGCAGTTGTTGTATTTTCATATTGCACTGTGAAAATGAATGAACTGCCTTCACAAGCTTCAGTATTTACACCTTGAACTGTTATTCTATTATCAACATTCACATTCAAGCTTGCAGGATTACTATCTTCTACATCACATGAGTTAGTAACTTTGCAATAATAGATTGATCCATCTTTTGACAATGGAACTGAAGTCAAAGTTAGACTAGCAGTTTGTGCAGAAACTGGAGTAGCTCCCATACTCACACCATTCTCGTACCACTGATATGAAATAGGATCGCCACCTGTTGTTGTTACAGTAAAAGTAGCCGATCCATTCTCATCAATTGTAATATCATCAGGATGACTTGTTATTGTGATATTCCGTTTTACACTTAAACTTACCTTATCGGACTCTATCGGATCACAAAAATCTCCACTAACTTCACAATGAAATAATTCAGTATCATGCCCCAATAAATTTGAAACAGTTAGATCTGTTGTTGTAGTTCCAGAGAAATCTCCTCCATCACTTATTAATACATTATTATTATACCATTGGTATGATGGTGTTAGTTCAGCAGTTCCTGTAACTTTAAAAATTACAGATGCGTCATCTTCACATGGAGTTTGAGCAAGCGGCTGCAAAGTAATTTTTGCATGTTCTCGTACATCAACTGTAAAATCAACAGCATCACCAGTACATCCATTTGCTGAAATAAGTTCACATTTATAGGCTCCATCATCTGATAAATCTGATGATCCTAAATCAAGGATATTGGGAATAGGCTGTATTCCTTGATCAACTCCCCCTTTAGTCCATTTATATGACAAGCCATCACCTTCACCATTTACGACTAAGCTCAATGGCTCGCCAATACATGGCTTAGGTGCTATGTCAGAATTTGAAACAAGCGTAATTGGTTCAAAAACATTAACCTTAGAAATAGCCGTTATATCACCACAATAAGTCGTACTCACTTTAGCTATATAGTTTCCAGATGATGCAGGATATGAAACTCCTGTAATGGTATAAGTTAATCCATTTGCCAGAAAACTATTATCTGGTTTCAACCAGGAAGCTTGAACATAGTCTATTCCAACAACAGTCATGCTCAATGGAATATTACCTACACAAGCATCAATATCTGCAATAGGGTTAATACTTGGTCTATCATGAACCGTAACAACGAAATTATCTTCTGGGTTTTCACATTCGCCCGTCAACTTATACGTGTAAGTATAAGAACCAGAAGCTCCAATAATTCCAGTTGAAATTCTTGTTTCCCCCTCAAAAGCAGTCAACTCTGTATTTGCATTATCAAACCACTTAATAGAAGTTGGAGTTCCAGAAACATTAATTATTAACTCTGTCTGATCTCCTTCACATATATCCAAAATCGTTGCAGGATCTTTTACAACACTAATATGGTCATTAACGACTAATTGACGTTGGTATTTTTCAACGGTTCCACACTCCAGGGTAATATCACAATAGTAAACACCAGCATTAGCTAATTCAACAGTCGTAATTTCATAAAAACTATTGGTTCCAATTACAGTCCCATTAGGATCGTTAAATCTCCAGGCAAATTCTGGTGAACCTACTGTAAGGATATCAAAAATATAATTCGTTACTCCCTGACAAACTTCTTCAATAGGAGCTGTTAATGCACTTGTCACACTTTCAATACTCAAAGTAGCCATAACAGCCTTACTATAGCCACATTTATTCTCTACAATACAAGTATATGTACCCAGGTCTCCAGCCTGAACAGCACTAATACTTACAATATGCTTAGGATTTGGATCTACAATAATAATTGGATCTCCATTTGGATCTGTCCATGTATAGGTCAATTCTGATCCGGATGGGATTGTTTCAATCTGCAATTCAAAGCTTACACTTTCACCCAAACAAGTCGTGATATTAGCTAGTGATGGATCTGAAAAATTATCTAACAGATTAATTGCAAAAGGCTCATAGTATATTGTTCCACAATTACCTTCAGCAGTAATTTCCCACTGTCCCATATTTGAGGCATTTGCTGCAAAGACAAATGGGTTAGCCATAGGATTAATCGTTTGCTCCTGGCCTACACTTACATTTTCTGCTTTATAAAAATTTGCATGTCCATTATCAATAACAGTTATTGTTACATTTTCGCCATCGCAGTATGGACCGATCTTATCTATAGTAATATCTGTAACATTCATTTTTGGTGTTACTGTCAAAACACTTGTGGCGTTTTCAGTTCCACATCGGTTTGTAACAGTTACCTTATAGATCCCAGCCATTGCCGTTGTTATACCTGTTACACTAAGGTCTACTTTTGTTTTATCTCCTGTTATAGCAGGAGGTGTTTCCCATAAATAAGTATAGTAATCTCCAGGAGGTGTTAATTCCGCTTTATACAAATGAGATTCTCCTTCGCACAAAGTGAGTGGCACTAAAGGAGCCAATACTATTTGAGGATATACGTCAGACAATATTTCAGTCAATTCATTTCCAGGACAAGTATGCTCATCAGCTCCTCCAACATTATAACTAGCTGCAACACTCACCTTATAATATGAATCTGTCATACTAGGTAAAACTGGAAATACTGATAAATTATTTGTTTCAATCAAAACATCATCACGATACCAAGAATATTCCATTGTCGCTCCTACAGGAGTAGAACCTACCGCTGTAAGATTTACCAAATCTTGATCACATAATCCTACTGGAACTTGTAATTCAGTCAAATGTGGTTTTCCAAAAATTTCAATTTGAACTTGCTGGGATATCGGAGTACAAGCATTTTCAACATCACATCGAATTGTATAAACACCAGCTCCATATGCTTTATCTAAATTAAAATCAAAAACTTTTCCTTCTGCCTTCTCAACACCATCTACTGACCAAGCAATTCTACTATATTTACCTTCGACATTAACTTCTAGTGCTGCAGATTCCCCTTCACACAAGTCAGCATTCCCCGTAAGTGATGTAATATATGCAAGCTCATCAATCACAACCTCTACTTCCATATGTGCAGGACCGACAGTGGCTCCACACTGTTCAAACTCCTCTTTAAAAGTAATTGTACAGCGGTATATCCCCGCATTATCATCAGTTGTATTGGTAAAGCCTAACACATGAGTATCTAGACCTGTAACATTTCCTTCAGCAACAGGTACATAATCATTCTCCCCATTTTTTCTTTCCCACAAATAATTATACCAACTCGTATCACCATTAGAAATATCAATAAGTCCAGATTGACCTAAACAAAAGTGCTGAGGTACATCGTAAGGTGTAAAACTATAATTAGGAACGACTAAAGCATTAAATTCACCAGGTTCTACAATTGCTGGTATAAATGTTATACTATCAATAGCAAATACACCCAAATTACCACTTGCGTTTGCGTCAACTAATGAAATCGTTGCTTTCTGATTATCATTAGATTTCCACAGGGCATTAACGGACAGCCAATTTGAAGCATCATCAATTAAGAAATTTGATTTTACTTTCTCTTCATTAATATAAATATCTAAAAGTTGAGGCTTGCCAACTTGAGCCATTCTACCGTGAACTTTTAAAATATAATTAGACTCTCTTTCAATTGGAATATCTAACTTTTGATAAACAGTATCACCTGGAACATTAGACTGAGCTAAAAACATCAATCCGCCTCCTTCCATATCATCAAAATCCTCGAATGCAGCATTCTCGCTTTTAGGAGTAAAAGTCAATGCAAATTCACCTGGATCTCTCAAATTCCCTTGAACCCAATCATAAGCTGTTTCAAAATTTCCTCGACCACTACTAAAATCTCCATTATAAAGAATATCTAGTGAAGGATCACGAAAATAGGCCAACAACAGATATTTGGTAGGCTCATCAGGAGCAGGTACTATTAACTTTTCATTTTCAAATAATAAGTTTGCTTCAGAAATTTCATTTTCATACCATTCATAGAAATCAGGTATCGGAGTTGCATTAAACCCCACTTCAATATTATCGTCATAACTTTCACATATAACATCAAGAGCAGTTTCAAGATCAACATGAAGATCTGGAATAATTTTAGGAATTGCTTTTGAGAAACCAGAATAATAGCCAGCTGAACCAATATACCCAGACTGAACAGTCCAGGCAACATTCAATGCTCTGGAACTTTGGAATCGGATATCTCCTCTTACATTCATCAGTTTAAAGCTTACCCACTCATTATTCCCAGGTATATCAGCTGCTTCAGAAGGTAGCATTACTACAGTGGTCGTAACACCTAAGATTGTATTTTCATATTGAAGAGTTGCTCCTTTTTGAGCCAATATTGTAATAACAGAGGTCACGTATTTCTGTGCTAAATAATCTGCAAATGGAATATCAACCTGATGCATACCAGTTGCTGAAAGCGGCGGAATAAAATTCATTCCAACCGTAGGTCCTATTTGAGATGCACTACCCGACATGGTTTGATACACATAGACATTATGATCTTTGGTATCGATATACATCGTATATATACTATTATCAAGAACATATTTACTCGAAGGGATAGCATAGTATTCTCCAGCACTTAAAGGCACAGGATTAACAGGTGTTGTTTCTCCATTCACATAAACATCCGTACCATCAACCGTTGCGACTATAATAGGACGTTCAGTTGTATTATTCCCCTGGCCTTTCATAACCACATACTTATCACGTATTTCACTATAGGGAACGATCTGATCAATACCAATATCTTGTCCGTTACTTGGACCTGATGTCCAAGACCCAGTGTTCACTACAATATCTTTATCAGAAAGAATATGAGTTCCATTCATACCATTTCTTTTACCAGAATCGAATGCGGTCAAATCATGGTCTACCCCTATCACATAACTTTCACCTTCATTTAAAGTAATTCTGATTGTATCACTTGGTAATATCGCTTTAGAATAACCCGGTAATGTAAAATCACTCAAGATACCAATATTGATATTTGTTAATTTCACAGAAGTCCCATCTTCAGTGGCCATTACAGATAGAAAATGTGAACGCTTTTTTGTAGCATTCATTGCATCTGTATAAATATGTCCTGAGCGGAATTCCTGCCCCATTGCAAAACGCCCCTTCGTCGTTAAGGAGGCACCATGTATACTTGAGACATGTCTTATATTTACATAAATAGGCGCATCATATGACCTGAATTTCATACCTGCATTAGGCAGTACCATATTAAGCTCATTAGCTCCTAATAAGCCTCTAGGAAAATCATAAACGAAAGGATAAGTGATAATATCAGAATAGAAATTACCCAATGGCGTTTCAAAAACATGCTCATGAGGAGCCGATTTTGATACCTGTACTGTTTTAAATGGAGTTGCAGAACCACCTAAAAAGATGTCTACATCAATTAAATCTCTACTATCGGTTGTAATTACAACGACATTGCGACCAACATCCGCATCAACACCAGATCCTGAATACATAGGTGGAACATAGTGGATATAATCCAACTGAGCAAAAAGTTTTGGTGCAAATAGACTAAGTATGAGGAAAGTACATAGTCTCAGTAGAAACGAAGAACATAATATGCCCCGTTTACGATTCACAGTATTAGTATCCATATCTAGGTAGAGATGAGGTTAAAACTACTATTATCTATAATAAAATATTGAAACAATAAAAACTGAATCAATTCAATTTATGCTATATAATATATTCAAAAAAAACAGTAATAACTCAATTTCTTACACAAACAACAACTTCACAATGACTAAATCATCGATTTCATAGACTAACCAACATATTCAAAGATACACAATTTATAGCTTATATAAACAAAAAAAAAGAGGCACCCATAATTGGATACCTCTTTAATTTTTATTACGATGTTATTATGTTACGAAAGCACTGTATTTTCAACCTCTTCAACTGTAATTGGAATTCTCTTCCCAATTAACTGACAGCCCTCTTCAGTAACTAAAAGGTCATCTTCAAGTCGAATACCACCAAAATCACGATACTCATTTACCTTATCGAAGTTGATATAATCTAAGAACTGCTTCTCGTTTTGGAATTTATCAATCAATGCTGGAATAAAATAGATACCAGGCTCATTAGTAATAACAAAACCAGGCTTCAACTCTTTTCCTAAACGCAAATAAGCTGTTCCAAACTGACTAGCACGCTT
Organism: Ancylomarina sp. YFZ004; assembly: GCF_054254355.1. Lineage (NCBI taxonomy): Bacteria > Pseudomonadati > Bacteroidota > Bacteroidia > Marinilabiliales > Marinifilaceae > Ancylomarina > Ancylomarina sp. YFZ004. Next base: position 288,432 of record NZ_JBTCHQ010000005.1, on the reverse strand, counting down.
GATCTTCTCATCATACCCAACGTAATCTTCACCAAGATCTTCCATATCGTGAACATCTAAGCCCATCATATGTCCTAAACCATGAGGCATGAATAAAGTATGAGCTCCTGCTGCAACAGCTGCGTCAGCATCACCTTTCATCAAACCAAGTTTAATCAATCCTGAAGCAATCACCTTACATACTTCTAAATGAATAGAACGGTAATCAACACCTGGACGAACTAATGCAGTTCCTTTATCAATAGCTGCTAATACAATTTCATATATTTCTCTTTGCTTTTGAGTAAACTTACCTCCCACTGGAATTGTTCGTGTATTATCAGAAGCATAATGTGTATCGGTCTCAGCGCCACAATCAACTAGTAATAAATCGCCTTTCTTAAGCAGATTACCATGCTCATGATTATGAAGAGTTTCACCTCGTTTTGAGACAATAGCAGGGAAAGAAAGCATACCGCCAGCACGAAGACTTATAGCCTCAACCTCACCAGCAACTTCTCTTTCGTAAACACCATCCTGAGCCATTTTCATAGCTGCAACATGCATTTGATAACCTGTTTCAGCAGCACGTTCAAGCTCTACGATTTCACAAGGCTCTTTAATTTCTCGAAGAGCCACAATTGCTTTAATCAATTCTTCCGAAACGTTAGCTTTGATATCAGCTGGCTTAACTCCTACTAATTCTTCTAACAATATTTTATTCTCAGCACGATAAACGGGTAAAAAATGAATTTTACGACCCGCTTCCATAGCATCAGTAAGAAACTTGTTCAAATCTGTAAATGGAGCAGTTGCTTCAATACCAACCTTAGCTGATTGATCCTTTACAGATGGCTGTGGGCCCATCCAAATAATATCATCGATATCAACATCGTTTCCAAAAATGTAATCCTTATTATTATCGATATCGCAAACACCTGCAAAACCTGGGTGATCTAAACCGAAAAAATAAAGGAAATTACTATCCTGACGGTAGTGGTAAATATTATGAGGGCAATTCATGGGTGCATCTGGGTTACCAAGGAATAATGCAATTCCATCTTTCATGGATTGACGCAATTTATCGCGTCTGTTAATGTAAACGTCTTTTGAAAACATGATATGTTGTTTTAAGATATAATAACTTATAAAAAGAGGCCAACTTACAATCTAATCGATTCAATAACTACCGATAAAACCAACAAGTTTGCCCAAAACAGACGAAAGATAAAAATTAACTTGGAATATTCCTTATTAAAAAAGCTTAATAGAATGCACAAAAAAAAGGCCTTCCTTTAAAGAAAGCCTTTTGAATTTATTTTCATCTATTGCAAAATTACTTTACAACAATATCTCTATCAATTATTTGATCTAAAGAAATAAAGGTTTCTGTTTTAGAAACACCTGGCACATTTTGAAGTGTATTAATCAAGACATCCATAAGATGTTGATTATCTCGACAAAGCATTTTCACTAAGAATGTAAAATTCCCTGTCGTAAAATGACACTCAATAATCTCCGGGATAGCCTCTATCCGACCAACAACTTGCTTATACTGATGTGCATGATCTAGAAAAATACCAACATAAGCGCAAACTTCATAACCTAAAGCTCTTGGCTTCACAATAAACCTTGAACCATCGATAACGCCAGCATCTTCAAGTTTTTTCACCCTTTGATGAATGGCAGCACCAGAAATACCACACTCTCTAGCAATTTCTAGAAAAGGAATACGTGCATTTTTTATCAAATAAGATAGTATCTTCTGATCAACTTCATCAATTTGAAACTTCATTTTCTTTAATTTTTATAGCTTAAGCTGATGTACGCAACAGCAACTCTTGATTACAATCTATTACTTTAATAACAAAATTAGTAATAATTCATAAGCAATACACGTCCCAATTCCTATTTTTTCGAATTTAGAACGAATACAGGGAAGCTTTCTTAAATTATTAACTACGGCTAAAAATTCTTTGTAGAATTCAGCGTTTTAAATCCAATCAGGCGATCGTAGTTTTTCTCAATATCATGATAATAGACATATATAAAGTAGTTATTCTCAGTTTGCCAATGACTACCTTCTATGTAATTTATATTTGGAGAATCTTTCCCATTTTCTAACAAGCCATACACATAGTTATAATACCCTTGTTTTAAATAAATGCTTTTCTGATATACACCTAAATCGTAGTCGTAAACCATTCGATTATTCTCATTGCATTCCCAATTATTAAAAGCACCATAAACATACATTTGACCATGTTTCAACTCATTATCAAAAGGGAGTGTAAAAACAACATGAGCATAGTCAGCTTCAGTCGTTGGTTCTTTCCTCTCGTCAACAGAAACAACGGAGATTCCATTATTATCTCTTCTGAATATATAAGGATCAAATTGTCGGATTTTACCTGGACTTAAAGTCACTACAGTTTCTTCTTCTACATTTTCAATGGAATGAATATAAATGGACTGATAGCGAAAACTCTTCAAATCAAAATAATGAAACTCATTATTACCAGGAAACACATATTCCTGATTGTTATCGAAAACTAACTCATCTTTACGAATAAACACAGGCTTCACTTTCATCTGACTACCATCAGATCGATCATTTTGACGTAAAATAACGGTGAGATCAGAATGTGGGTTATCAATTAAAAAACTAGGATGAAAGATACTAAACATGACTTCCTGATGGGTTTTTCTTCTCTCCATATCGATAGGATGCTTCACTTTTCCTTTAAGCTCAACTTTCGAATCCAAAACCATAAACCGTTGACTTAGCACAATATTTTCGACATCAAAATCCTGATATACCTCAAGAATATAATTACCTGAGAGCTTCAACTTTACATCCTCATTAGGTAATAAGAGTGAATAATGCACATAGTCGACATTTGTATTGAAAGAGAATTCATAATCTTGAATCTGGTTCTCCGAAAAACCATCTAAATAATCGAACTCACTTAATTCAGACGATTCCCAATCAGCATCACAGTGAATGAGTCGGTATGAATAATCCTGTATCTCTTTCCCCAATTCGTCAAATGAGAATTGAAGTTGGTTTTGACTATTCAATTCGACAATGGGTGGGGACAACTCCCATCCTCTGGGATGACACTGAACAGTATGAATGCTAACTTTGGTGATTTCATTTTTATAAACATCTGTCTCTTCTGAGCCAAAAGCGCTTAGACAATAAGAGATACAGAAGTATGAAATAAATAAAAGGGTACGATGGAACCTATACATTTGGATATCTATATATGAAGTTTATAAATTGCAAAATTTTCTACAAATATATAAAATTGCTTTATATCTTTGTTTTCGATTTTCCAAGACAATCTATATGGTTTCTTAAAGTTCTAAAACGACATTAAGATACCATTATCAAAATAGAAACGTGCTTGGACTTAGTTAATTTTGAAACAAATTAATCATATCAAATAGTTTAACATGTCTGAAGTTAAAAAGATCAAAAAAGGCTTAGATATTAAGCTGATAGGAAAGGCTGACAAAGTACTTGAAAAGGCTGATCGTTCTGAGACATTTGCAATTAAACCTACCGATTTCCCTGGACTTACACCAAAATTAAAAGTAAAGGTTGATGCTGAAGTAAAAGCAGGTTCTGCTTTGTTCTTCGACAAGTATCATCCTGAAATTAATTTTACGTCTCCAGTTAGTGGTAAGGTTGTTGCCGTGAATCGTGGCGAAAGAAGAAAAATTCTTGAAGTCATTATTCAGGCTGACAATGAATTGCAATACAAGGAATTCAAAAAAGCTAATCCTACTGACTTATCTCGCGAGGAAGTTAAAGAGGAATTATTAAAATCAGGTTTATGGGCTTTCCTTCGTCAGCGTCCTTACGACGTTATCGCAAATCCTGCTGATGCGCCAAAAGCAATTCACATTTCTGCTTTCGATTCTGCGCCTCTAGCTGCCGATTTCGATTATTTAGTTGAAGGTGAAGCTGAGGCTTTTCAAATGGGCCTTGATGCTTTAACTAAGCTTACCGATGGTAAAGTTCACTTAAACATCGATGCAAAGAACACTCAGTCTAAGGTTTTCACTGAAGCAAAAAATGTTGTTATTAACAAATTTGCAGGTGTTCACCCAGCGGGTAATGTTGGTGTTCAAATCCACAAACTTGATCCTATTAATAAGGGTGATGTTGTTTGGGTTGTTCGTCCACAAGAAATACTTTTCATCGGTAGACTATTCCAAAAAGGAATTTACGACGTTAGCCGTAAAGTTGCTCTTACAGGATCGGAAGTGAAAAATCCAGCTTATTACACGACAACTCTAGGTGCTTCAGTTCGGAATATTCTTAAAGCACAGCTTAAAGATGACGATAAGATTCGAATCATTTCGGGTAATGTTCTAACAGGAACTCAAATTCCTGAAGATGGTTACCTTTCTTTCTATGATTCACAAATCACTGTTATTCCAGAAGGTGACGAGTATGAGTTCTTGGGTTGGGCACTACCTGGCTTAAAGAAGTTCTCTATGTCGAAAACATTCTTCTCTTGGTTAACGCCAAACAAAGAATACCGCTTAGATGCAAACCTTCATGGTGAGCACCGTGCTTTCGTAATGACTGGTGAATACGATAAGGTTTTACCAATGGACGTACTTCCGTTGCAACTAATTAAGTCTATTATGGTTGAAGATATCGATCAGATGGAACAGTTAGGTATTTACGAAGTAGCTCCTGAGGATCTTGCTTTGTGCGAATTTGTTTGTACTTCAAAAATTAATGTACAGGACTTAGTTCGTCAGGGAATTGATCTGATGATTAAAGAAATGAGCTAAAAAAAACGGAAAACTATTTATAATGAAAGCATTAAGAAAATTTCTTGATAAAAAGAAACCCTTATTTCAAAAGGGTGGGAAGCTTGCAAAGTTGCAGTCCTCATTTGAGGCTTTTGAAGCTTTCCTATACGTCCCTAATATAACTTCACACAGTGGTACCCACATAAAAGATGCTATCGATTTGAAGCGTACTATGTCGGTTGTTGTATTAGCTTTGATTCCAGCTTTAATGTTCGGAATATATAACACAGGTTACCAGCATTTCCTTTCACTTGGGCAACTTGCAAATACTGAATTTTTAGATATTTGCATTTATGGTTTAATCGAAATCCTACCTATTATCGTTGTTTCATACGTGGTTGGTTTGGGAATTGAATTTGCTGTTGCTCAAATGCGCGGTCACCAAGTAAACGAAGGCTTCCTGGTTTCAGGTATGCTTATTCCTCTAATTATGCCTGTTGGAGCACCTCTTTGGATGGTTGCTGTATCAACTGCTTTTGCTGTAATTATTGGTAAAGAGGTATTTGGTGGAACAGGTATGAATATTTGGAATCCAGCTCTTATAGCTCGTGCGTTCTTCTTCTTCGCCTACCCTTCAAAAATGTCTGGTGATATCGTTTGGATTGCTGATAAAGCTGATAGTTTCTCTGGAGCTACACCTTTAGCACACGCTGCAACTCTTGTTGATGCAACTGGTGAGGCTGCGACTTCAATCTACACACTACACCTATCAAATGCATGGGATATGTTTGTTGGATTAATCCCAGGATCAATTGGTGAAACTTCAGTTATTGCTATTCTTATTGGAGCTGTTATTCTAATCGCTTCAGGAATTGGAAGCTGGAAAATCATGGCATCCGTATTTGTTGGTGGTTACACTATGGGAGCAATCTTTAACCTTGTAGGAGGTAATGCTTATATGGAATTGGTTCCAGCATGGCAACACCTTATTATGGGTGGTTTTGCTTTTGGTGCTGTTTTTATGGCTACCGATCCTGTTTCTGCAGCTCAAACTGCTCGCGGTAAAATCATCTACGGTTTCCTTATCGGTTTCCTAGCTGTATTAATCCGTGTGATGAACGCAGGTTTCCCAGAAGCTATGATGTTAGCAATTCTATTGATGAATACTTTTGCTCCACTAATCGATCATTACGTGATTCAAGGTAACATCAAGAAAAGATTGAAACGTGTTAAGGTAAATGCTTAATCAAAAAACCGTTTAAAAAATGAATACTCAAAGCAATACATATACATTTCTTTATGCTGCCATTATGGTAGTGATTGTTGCGGCAGTACTTTCTTTTACTTCATTGTCATTGAAAGACCGCCAAAATGCAAATAAAGAAATTGAGAAAAAGCAAAACATTCTTAGGGCTGTGAATGTTGCTTCGACTCCTGCTGATGCGGTTGAGCTGTACGATAAATTTATCGTAGAAGCGATTATCGTAAATTCAGAAGGCGAAGTGAAATCAAATGATAAAACTGAGACTTTTAAAGTTGATTTGAAAAGAGAAAATAAGAAGGATCTTACAGAAAGACGACTTCCCGTTTTTGTTTTCAAAAAAGAAGGTATCGGAGAGAAATTAATTATTCCAGTTCGTGGTAAAGGAATGTGGGGGCCAATTTGGGGATTTATCTCAATGGAATCAGATCGTAAAACCATTTATGGTGCTATTTTCGATCATCAAGGTGAGACTCCTGGTCTAGGTGCTGAAATCTCAAATGCTGATTTCCTTGCTCCTTTTACAGGAAAGCAGATTTTTAATCAAGCTGGTAAGTTTACTTCTCTAAAATTAGTGAAGGGAACAGCTTCGAATAATCCGCATGCATTTGATGCAGTGTCAGGTGGTACTGTTACATCAAAAGGTTTAGAGGCTATGCTTCAGGATAACCTTAGCAGTTATGAAAAGTTTTTTAAATCTTCAAAAAAGTAAGAGATGAGCGATAAAGAACCATTATTCTCAGCTAAAAATCGGAAATTGCTTACCAATCCGTTGGGAATCGATAATCCGATAACCATTCAGGTACTTGGTATCTGTTCGGCTTTAGCAGTTACTGCAAAATTGGAACCAGCTATTGTACTTTCTATTTCAGTTATGGCTGTATTGGCACTTGCAAATGTTATAGTTTCATTACTACGAAATACTATCCCTTCACGAATTCGTATCATTGTTCAACTTGTAATTGTTGCAGCATTGGTAATTCTTGTTGACCAGATTCTAAAAGCTTTTGCTTACGATGTAAGTAAACAACTTTCAGTATTTGTAGGTCTAATTATCACCAACTGTATTATCATGGGTCGACTTGAAGCGTTTGCTCTTGGTAACAAACCTTGGCCAGCATTTCTTGATGGTATTGGTAATGCAGCTGGATACGGTATTATACTTGTAATCGTAGCTTTCTTTCGTGAATTGTTAGGATCTGGAACCCTATATGGTTTCAGAGTAATTCCTCAGGAATTTTACGATATGGGATACCAGAACAACGGACTAATGATATTACCTCCTATGGCACTTATTACTGTAGGTATCATTATTTGGGTACAGAGATCTCGTAACAAATCTCTTATTGAGTCGTAATTTTAAAGAAAAATCGAAACATGGAAAATCTGATTAATATATTTATCAAGTCGATTTTTATCGACAACATGGTGTTCGCATTCTTCTTTGGAATGTGTTCATACCTTGCAGTTTCTAAAACTGTAAAAACTTCTATGGGACTAGGTTTAGCTGTAATTTTCGTATTAGGAATTACGGTTCCTATGAACTACTTGCTAAACAAATATATTTTGGCTGAAGGTGCTCTAGTATGGCTTGATTCTTCGATGGCTGATGTTGACTTAAGTTTCTTAAGTTTCATCATGTTTATTGCAGTTATTGCTTCTATGGTACAATTGGTTGAAATGGTTGTTGAGAAATTTGCTCCGGCACTTTACTCATCTCTAGGTATTTTCTTACCACTTATTGCAGTAAACTGTGCAATTTTGGGTGGCTCTCTTTTCATGCAAGAGAGAGATTATTCAACATTAGCAGAAGCAACTTCATTTGGTCTTGGATCAGGTATTGGTTGGTTACTAGCAATTGTAGGTATCGCAGCTATTCGCGAAAAAATCCGTTACTCAAACATTCCTGCTCCTCTTAGAGGTCTTGGAATTACATTTATTGTAACAGGATTAATGGGAATTGCTTTTATGAGCTTCATGGGTATCAAACTCTAAGCTCAAGTTAATCGAGAATTATAATTCTAAATTAGAATAGAGATGATATTATTAACAACAATGGGAACCGTTATTTCCATAAGTATAGCTGTCTTTTTACTTGTGACCCTGATTCTAGTTTCTATACTTTTATTTGCAAAGCAGAAACTAACTCCATCAGGAGAAGTAACGATTGATATCAATGATGGTAATCAAAAGTTAGTTGTAGAGCCAGGTAATACCCTATTAGGTACTTTAGGTGCAGCAAAAATCTTCTTACCATCAGCTTGTGGTGGTGGTGGAACATGTGCAATGTGTAAATGTCAAGTACTTGACGGAGCAGGTAGCATTCTTCCAACTGAAGTTGATTACTTTACTCGTAAAGAGGCGCAGACTAATTGGCGTTTAGCTTGTCAGGTAAAAGTAAAAGAAGACATGAGCATGTCGATACCTCAAGAAATTTTGGGTATCCAGAAATGGGATTGTGAAGTGGTTTCGAACGGTAACGTTGCAACATTTATTAAAGAATTTGTTGTAAAACTACCAGATAATGAAATCTTAGATTTCAAATCAGGTGGGTATATTCAAATTGATGTTCCTAAAATCGAAGTTGATTTTAAGGATATGGATATTGAAGAAGAGTATCGTGGAGATTGGGATCAAATGAAACTGTGGGATCTTAAGATGAAAAATCCAGAGCCTACTTACCGTGCTTACTCAATGGCTAACCACCCAGCTGAAGGAAACATTGTAATGCTTAACATTCGTATTGCAACGCCTCCATTCGATCGTGTAAAAGGTGGCTGGATGAATGTAAACCCAGGTATCTGTTCTTCATTTATCTTCTCGCGTAAGGCTGGTGATAAGGTGACTATATCAGGTCCTTATGGTGAGTTCTTCATTAAAGAGACCAATAACGAGATGATGTTTATTGGTGGTGGTGCTGGTATGGCTCCAATGCGTTCTCATATCTTCGACTTGTTCCATACGGTGAAAACTGGTCGTAAGGCTACTTTCTGGTATGGTGCTCGTTCATTAAAAGAAGTATTTTACGCTGATCAGTTTGATGCTATTGCAGCTGATTTCCCTAACTTCGAATGGCATTTAGCTCTTTCTGAGCCACAGCCAGAAGATAACTGGGAAGGACCAACTGGATTTATACATAAAGTGATCTACGATAACTATTTAGCTAATCACGATGAGCCAGAAGATATCGAATTCTACATCTGTGGACCCCCAATGATGAATTCAGCTGTTACAACAATGCTGTATGACTTAGGTGTACCAGACGAAATGGTTGATTTTGACGATTTTGGATGATAAATATTTTAAAGCCTCGGATTTTCCGAGGCTTTTTTTATGCCTTGTCGCAGACATTACTTTTTTTTAACTTTACAATCCAATTGTAAAAATATATTTTGAACATCAGTCATCATGATTAAAAGAATTCAACTACTTGTTTTAGCCTCGCTCCTTTTATTTGCCTGTCAACCTGCAAAAAAAGAGTATCAATTTAATGAGGGTTATATCTGGGGAACCATTTATCACATCATATATGATAACCCAGAGGCTAAAGATTTACATGAAGAGATTAAAGCTAAGATGAATGAATTTGATCACTCTCTGTCAACATACAAACCCAACTCAATCATTTCTCGAGTTAATAACAACGACGCAACAGTTGTTCTCGATCAATATTTTGAAACAGTTTTTAATCGAAGTCTAGAAATTTCAGAAATCACAGGTGGAGCCTTTGACATGACCATAGCTCCCTTAGCTAATGCTTGGGGATTTGGCTTTAAAAACAAATTGGATCCAGAAGATATTCCTGTCGATAGCCTATTGCAAATCGTAGGTTATCAGAAAGTGAAGCTGATTAATCACAAAATTGTGAAAGAAGATCCCAGAATCATGTTCGATCCTAGTGCCATTGCTAAAGGTTACGGCGTAGATGTTGTTGCCGAATTTTTAGAAAGCAAAGGCATTTCGAATTATATGGTTGAAATTGGTGGCGAGATTAGAGTTAAGGGTGTCAGTAATAAAAAGCGCTCATGGCGAGTTGGTATCGATAGACCAATTGATGACCCGGAAGTTAAAAACAGAGAAATTCAAGATATTTTAAGCTTACCAAACGGCGCAATGGCTACTTCAGGTAATTACCGTCAGTTCTATATTAAAGATGGTAAGAAGTATGCCCATACAATCGATCCAAAATTAGGTTACCCGGTACAGCACAGTCTGCTTTCAGCCTCAGTAGTTGCACCAGACTGCATGACTGCTGATGCCTTTGCTACAGCCTTTATGGTTTTGGGTTTAGAAAGAAGCAAAACCATTGTAGAGAATGATCCTAATTTGGAAGCCTACTTCATCTACTCCGATGCAGATGGCAAATATCAAACTTATTCTAGCCCCAAAATTAAAGAGATGATTATCAAATAAAAATTGATCTGAATAGAACTTATTGGTTTGACAAAAAAAATCCCCACTCAAAAATGAATGGGGATTTTGTATTTTATATCCTAAGCCAAAACAGAAATGTTTGTCATAAAATAAGCTAAGTAATTATTTTTTTTTAATAAAAACCTCAAATAATTATCTATAGTTTACTGATTTCCTTCTCCAATATTGTCTCTTTACTATACTGACCTTTCTTATAAGCTTTAGCTTGTTCAAGCTTATCTTGTGAGGTGGCACAAGTCACTCCTTGTTTCTTTAAAAATTCTGTTTTCCCAATATGCGTCTCTGGGAACTGCCCATTTTTCTTGAGAAGAATCGTAATAGCAAAACCAATAAACCCTATTCCTAAAATAACAACACTAACTAAAATGAGCTTTAAAACCATGTCCCTAGATATTTATATTTGTTACAAAAATACCATTTCCCAAACACAATGCAAATCATTTAAGACAAGGGAGTCCTAAATAGTATCATATTTCTTTCTTATTTAGAATAAATCTTCCTAAATTTGTATGGCTTAACAAAATGGATGATAAAGGACTAGTTTAAACGCAAACGTTTACATCTTTAATTGTTATTAATCATTATTAATTGTGAGTATGTCAGAAATATATAAGGAGAATACTAAAAAGGAAATTTCATTCGAAGATTTCAAGAATGAAGTCCTTGAAGATTACCGAATTGCAAATATAAGTCGTCAACTAAGTCTATTAGGGAGAAAAGAGGTTCTAACTGGTAAGGCTAAATTTGGAATTTTTGGAGATGGAAAAGAGCTTGCTCAAATTGCCATGGCCAAAAACTTTAAAAATGGTGATTGGCGATCTGGTTATTACCGTGACCAAACCTTTATGCTAGCTGCTGGCATGCTAACTCCTGAAGAATTCTTCGCACAACTATATGGTGAGACTCAACTTGATAAGAATCCAGGAAATGGTGGCCGTTTAATGAATAACCACTATGCTTCAAGAAGTTTGAATGCTGATGGAAGCTGGAAAGTATTAACTGAACAAAAAAATTCATCAGCTGACATCTCCCCTACTGCAGGACAAATGCCTCGCCTTTTGGGTCTAGCGTATGCTTCTAAAATTTTCAGACAAAATAAAGAATTACATGGTTTCTCTGAATTCTCGGACAAAGGAAACGAAGTCGCTTTTGGAACCATTGGTGACTCAAGTACATCTGAAGGTCATTTTTGGGAAACAATAAATGCTGCCGGTGTTTTAAAAGTTCCTATGGCAATGAGTGTCTGGGATGACGGTTGGGGTATTTCAGTTCCAAACAAATACCAAACGACCAAATCAAATATATCTGAAGTTCTTAAAGGCTTTGAAATTGATGAGAATGGTGATGGTTATCATATTTATAAAGCTAAAGGATGGGACTATCCGGAGCTTTGTAAAATGTATGCCGAAGGTGTACCGAAATGTCGAGAAGGGCATATTCCAACATTATTCCATGTTGTGGAAATGACTCAACCACAAGGTCATTCTACCTCTGGATCCCACGAGCGTTACAAAACTGAAGAACGCCTTAAATGGGAACTGGAATATGATCCTATCAAAAAAATGCGTGAGTGGGTGCTTGATATGGAACTCGCAACAGAAGAGCAATTAGTACCTATTGAAGAAGAAAGTATCAACATCGTAAAAGAAGCTAAAAAGCAAGCTTGGAAAACCTTTATTACGCCAGTTAAGAAAGAACGTGATGAATTAGTCGAATTGGTAAAAGCTTCAGCTTGTAATTGCAAAAAAACGGAGCGTATCGATGCAATTATTAATGATTTGAAAAAGGTCATTCATCCAATTAGAAAAGATAATGTCAGTTCTGCAAAAAAGATTTTACGTCATATTTGCAGTTCGTGTGCAACCTTTAAACCATTGAAATCTCAACTTCAACAGTGGTTGAAGGACACCCTTGAAGAAAATCACGAACGCTACAGTTCACATTTATATAGCGAAACAGACAAGCAGATATCTAATATCCCTGCGGTTAAACCGATTTATTCCGATAGCTCTAAAATTGTAACTGGTCGAGAAATCCTTCGTGACAATTTTGATCAGCTTTTCAGTAAATACCCCTTGTTATTAACTTTTGGTGAAGACACTGGTTTTATTGGTGGTGTCAACCAGAGTATGGAAGGCATGCAAGAAAAGTATGGCGAATTAAGAGTTTCTGACACAGGTATTCGTGAGGCTACAATTCTTGGACAAGGGATTGGTTTAGCTATGCGTGGTCTACGTCCAATCGCTGAGATTCAATATTTCGATTACCTTTTGTATGCGATACAAACAATGAGTGACGATTTGGCAACCTTACAATACAGAACTAAGGGTGGACAAAAGGCTCCAGTAATAATTCGTACACGAGGACACCGTCTAGAAGGAATCTGGCATTCAGGTTCTCCTTTGAGTATGGTCATCAATTCAATTCGAGGAATACATGTTTGTGTCCCACGTAATATGACTAAGGCTGCAGGCTTATATAACACCCTTATGGAAGCAGATGAGCCAGCTTTGGTAATTGAACCACTAAATGGCTACCGATTAAAGGAGAAGATGCCTGATAACCTTGCTGAGTTCAAAACTCCACTTGGAATACCCGAGGTTTTAGAAGAAGGTACAGATATTACCCTGGTGACTTACGGCTCTTGTGTGAAGATTGCTGAAGATGCAGTAAAACAACTTAAAGAATTTAATATTTCAGTTGAACTTATTGATGTGCAAACTCTTTTACCTTTCGATGTTAATCATATGATCGTTAAATCGGTGAAGAAAACCAATCGAGTGATTTTCTTCGACGAAGATGTTCCGGGTGGAGCAACTGCTTTTATGATGCAAAAAGTTCTTGAAGAACAAAAAGCTTATTTTCATCTAGATGCTGAGCCACGCACTATAACTGCAAAGGATCATCGTCCTGCGTATGGTACAGATGGTGATTATTTCTCAAACCCTAATGCAGAAGATGTTTTTGAAATTATTTACGACATAATGAGGGAAAGTGAGCCAGATAAATTCACTCCGATTTATAAAGTATAAGAGATTTAAATAATTCACACAAAAGGACGCTGATTGTAAGAATCAACGTCCTTTTGTGTTATTAATCCCTCAATCTATTCTTTTTGACTTACAAAATTAGGAACAAGCTCTTAACAAAAAGATATTTTCACTAATTTTAGCCAATAGAACTAAAATATTAAAATGGATAAATCGAAAATTAAATCGCTTCTAATTAAGGCTATCAGTAACAAATTCTCCATTAGTCTACTGGTCTTCTTCTTTTGGTTGTTCTTTTTCGATCAACACTCCATATGGGAACGCAAAGAATATAAAAGTAAGATTGAAGCTTTAAGCGAAGAAAAAAAGCACTTTTTAACAAAGATCAAAAAAGATAAAGAAAGTATACATGAGCTGAAAACCAATCGAGAAAACTTAGAGAAATTTGCTCGAGAAAAATATCTCATGAAAAAGAAAAATGAAGATATTTTTATAATAATTGAAAAGGAATAGTGAAAACTATTCCTTTTTTTTGTACTTTACAGTATATACCAATACGTCTATTTTCATCTGAAACTAAAAAAATACCATACCGTATAATTAAGTAGACGCATTTTATAAACTGATAACACCCTAACCTCTGAATTACGATTTATTTGAGATTATTATATAAACTTAAGAGATCCTAGCCATGTTACCTAAAAAACGAGAGAATGCAGACCTAGAAAAGAAAAAGAGTTTATTCTTTGAGGTTGGACTAGCGATAGCCCTTTTGCTAGTACTAATTGCGTTTAAGTGGCGAGTTCAAATTAAAGATACTGACGTTATCATCAATGCTCAAGAACTTACCGAATTAGAAGAAATTGTTCCCATAACCAGGCAAGAACCCGAAAGACCAAAGGTAAAACCCCCCGTTAAAATCAGACTACAAGATGTGATTACCATCGTTGAAAATGATTCGAAAGAAGACCTTAATCTAGAAATAGAAGAAGAAGATATTAATCAGGAAACAGAGTTTGATATTCGTCCAACTGAAGTGGCAGAGGAAAAGGAGCTTGTGGATGAGGAGCAGATTTTTGTTGTGGTTGAGGAGATGCCTATTTTCCGCCCTGACATTTGCAAGACTATGACAGAAGGCAATTTTGAACTAAATAAGCATATTCATAAAAGTATCAGGTATCCTGTTCTTGCTCAAGAGAATGGAATTTCAGGCCGTGTGTTTGTAAAATTTGTTGTTGGAAGCAATGGTCGGGTTAAAAATGTAGAAATTCTTAGAGGAATTGACCCATATCTTGATCGAGAAGCGATTAGAGTAATTAAAAACTTACCTGCTTTTTCTCCAGGTAAACAAAGAGGTGTTCCCGTACAAGTTACCTACACAACAGCCATTAATTTTGTTCTTCAATAAATTGAAAACTATAAAGCATGGATATTAATCCATGCTCTTCTTTTAGCCTAATGTGTCTTCTCGTAGTCTCTATATATTTCAAGTAATTCCTTTGCTGAATAGATACCTTTAGTACCTATACCCAAATCCTTAAGCAATAATTTAGCACTTACAATAACACTTTCTTCTTCCATAAATTGCTCATGAACATTGTTCAAATATTTTAGAACTTTAAAAGCATTAAATGCTCCAAAGAACTTCTTTCTAAAAGCATCAATTGAAGCACAGTTACGATTGATTTCATCAAGAGATTCAAAGAAATCATCTTCCTTAAGATAACTCCTAACTGGCCCAGGCAATTCAACTATCAACTTATTAATAAATGTATCATAGTCTACTCCAAAAAAATCATCTACTCTATCAAAGAATACTTTTAAATCCTTAAAAGCTGCATAATTGTAGTTTTTATAGTTGCTAATACCTTCGTTCACAAAAGTAGACATTGCTTTCCCTGTTCCAAAAGGAACCCGATCCGATGTACGAGGTGATGGAATAACTCGAGTATGCGTAATTTCATAGAACTTACCTAAAGCAATAATTTTTTGAAGGAAATAAAAATCTTCGCCAGCCTGACGACGATTCATCCCCCCTTGTTTAATATATGCTTCGGCAGAAACCGCAAAGCTAGAGCCGACGGTATGATAGGCATGTGGGTGCCCCGTAAATCGCATGGCAAGCATATAATAGCGCAGATACAATTCATACTGAGCTATGGAATTGTAGATTAATTCACTAAACTCCTCCCCTTCAAGTGGATGCTCATAAAATATATTTGCTCCGTTTGCCTTAGGATGTTTTTTAAATAATTTTTCGATCTCTGTAAAGTAATTGGCATCACATGATGAGTCGGCATCGTAACCGGTAATAATACCATTAGATTTACCAATTTTATTGAAACGACTCACAGCCTCATCCATAGCTATTTTGCGTGCTAATCCGACGCCAGCAGTTTTTTTCGGTAAATTAGGCTGATCAATCAAAAAGAATTTCAACTTTTCATCCTCATGTGCAGACATCCACTCTTGAGCATCAGCAATCGTTTTAGCATTCTGACTTAACACTTCACTTGAAACTTGTACACCCGAGTTAACGATAACAATAACTTCCACTTTAAAGCCAGGTCGATCACAGAGCCACAAAGCCTTTAAACTTGAAACTAAATCGGGTTCATCAAAGCAAGGAATTGTAACAATTAATCCTAGATTATCGGGCACTTCATTATTAAAGTAATCAGGGAATACTTGTTGCTTTTTTAGATATTTATCTGCGAAACTCATTAATCTGCTGTGTAAGTTTTAAATTGGTAATATTTTCTATGCTGACATAAATAGTCATCAACAGCCACAAAGATAAAAAAAGGGCAGAAAGCTATCAGCCTCTGCCCCTTTATTCAATAATTTTTAAGCTTATTTCTTATATCTGGCATTTAAACCATCAATGATATCCTTAGTAATATCTAAACCTTTAGCAGAGTGAAGAACTGTTCCCCCTTTAGTTGTGCTAATAATTAAGCTATACTTATGCTTCGCATTATATAATTCCATATAATTTGTAACACTATCAAATAATTGCTTAGAATTACCATTTTGCTCAGCCATCAACTCAGCACTTAACTTTCTGTCAAGCTGCTCTAAGTTTTGTTTCTTTTCCATTAAGTCTCTTTGTGCTTTTTCTGCACGCTCACGGTTTAAGAAACCTTTGTTTTGAAGTTTACGTTGAAAGTCAACCGCCTCTTTTTCTAATTTTTGAGCTTTAAAATTAAAATCAGTTCTAGAATCTTCTTGCTTCTTAAGAAACTGCTCATTCAAATCGACAGAAAAATTATAACTCGACAATAATGAATCAGTGTTTACATACACAACAGCACCTTCTCCAGCAATGGTTTTAACTTCAGTTTTACTATCCCCTGAGAAATGTAAAAAGAATAAAATTCCAACAGCTACAATTAAAACTGCATTAAGAACAATGGATAAATTTTTCATGTTTTTCTAGTTTGATTTTAAATTGCCAACCTGAAAAGACAAAGTCAAATCAGGAAAATTTGCCCTTAAAGTAATTTCTTTTGAAATTTTCTTCTTAAACGAATAGTAGCGTATATTAATTGATTTTAGGTACTTATTTAGACAATTCAAAATTGCTATAAACCTTGAATTTTACTGCGTTTTAAATTAAGCCTAGCAAATATAAGTTTTAAATGATAATGGAAAAACTTCTGAGATAGATTTTTCATTTGATAGTAAAAAATAACCCCTTATTCAAAATCAATCGAAATTGCTGATAAACGTCATTCTTTTTAGTTCTCATGATGTTTACATTTAGCCAACAATAAACCCAAGATTAACCCTTAAAACCACAAGAGATGTTTAATAAATTGATAGCAGCAACTCTGCCTTTTATGCCTAAAAAAATAGTTTGGCTTTTTTCTAAAAGATATATTGCTGGAGAAACAATTGATGATGCGGTAAAAGCCTCACTTGACTTAAATGCACAAGGTATAAAAGTCACTGTCGATCTTTTAGGTGAATTTATTGAAGATTTGAGCCAAGCGACAGAAAATAGAGATGCGTATCTGGATATTATCGAAGCTTTTGAAAAAAATAAGATTGATGGGAACTATTCTGTAAAGCCAACCTTTTTCGGTTTATTAATCGATCCTGAGGTTTGTTATGAGAACATTAGAACAGTTGTTGCCAAGGCTGCTGAATACAACAATTTCGTACGAATCGACATGGAAGATTCACCATGTGTGGATAATGAAATTGATATGTTCAGACGTTTAAGAAAAGAATTTCCTAAAAATGTAGGCTTAGTAGTACAATCATATCTTAAACGTACTTTTTCCGATTTGGAAAACATGTTGGATATGCAAAATGGAACAGCACTTAACTACCGCTTATGCAAGGGCATTTATGTAGAGCCAGCTGAGGTTGCTTTTACGAAATATGAAGAAATCAACGAGAACTACATCAAAGATCTTGATTTGATGCTTAAGAATGGTATCTATCCTGGTATAGCTACTCATGATAAGAATTTAATTCAGCCAGCATATAATTTGATAGAAAAGTACAATGTCCCTAAGGATAAATATGAATTTCAGATGCTATATGGTGTTACACCAGAACTGAGACAATCAATACTTGACAAAGGACACAAAATGAGAGTATATGTTCCATTTGGAAAAGATTGGTTTGGGTATTCAACTCGTAGGCTTAAAGAAAATCCGAAAATGGCCATGCTAATTATAAAAGCACTTTTTAGCAGAGGATAAGACAACAAAAAAGCGGTGATTTCTCACCGCTTTTTTTATTCCTTTTTTAAGCCATATTTATACATTTGCTGAAGAATTTTAATCTCAGAATCTGTAACAATTGATTCAGAGATTTTCATCTTCCTCTTTCGTTTCAATCTCTTTAACTCTGGTAAGGTTCGAGCCGTACTAAGTCCAACTGTCATTTCAGGAGCAATCATCCTTTTGTTTTCTATAGCTACGACATGATTCCTTATGAGTAAATCAGTATTTGCTTTAGCATCCATTGTGGTTGGTCGTGTTGTTAAAGCCTGATAAGTTGCAGAATTGACATTATTTTTTGCTCTCACATATTCAGGCGTATTTACCTTAGCATTCATAAATGCTTCTTTAAAATCACCAAATCGAGGTAAAATTAAAACCTCTTGTAGTGCAATCGTATCCTTAGCAAGAAATACCCCAAATAGATAATCATCCTGTTTCAAACTATCACTCACGATAACTTTTACATCATGATAACCAACAAATGAATATTGGATAGTATCACCAGAATTTACCCAGAAAGAAAATCTTCCATACTCATTAGTCGTACCTCCTCGTTCTTTGTTTACTCTAAAATGAGCATATGGCAATCCTTTCAAATCAACCTGATCCATTACAGCTCCTGTAAAAAATATAGAATCCAGATTGTATCTCTGAGCTTTGGTTTCTTTCGCGAAAATGAAAGTAAAAATTATAACACAACACAATATTAATTTTCTCATAAAGCAGGGTATTTCAGTCTAAAATTCATTTATAACAAGATCTTCGAGTTTCCGTTTGGGCACATGATGTACGCCTTTTTCGTCTCTCCAATACTTTATATCATCATTTTTCATTTCTTCAATAACGACTTCTTCTTTGGGCTTTCCCAGAGCGACAACCTGAATAATTGAATAGTCATTAGATACTTTTAATAATTCTCTAAGATTCTTTTCTTTAAAAGCTCTCAGAATACATCCTCCAAAGCCATCTTCAACAGCACCTAGCAACAAATTCTGTACCGCTATCCCATCATCACTAAAGTAATTTTTGCTCAATCGTTCATCATTCAACATGATAACATAGGC
The DNA here is from genome assembly GCF_054254355.1 of Ancylomarina sp. YFZ004. Lineage (NCBI taxonomy): Bacteria > Pseudomonadati > Bacteroidota > Bacteroidia > Marinilabiliales > Marinifilaceae > Ancylomarina > Ancylomarina sp. YFZ004. The sequence goes on along the minus strand of NZ_JBTCHQ010000005.1, from coordinate 269,189 downwards.
CACCGGTTGCTCTCCCTCTACAGGTCCGTTCCAATCACTCAAATAACCTGCCCATGCTAAATTATCAAAAATATGTTGACACAACTCTTGATCTGTCACAGTCACATATCTTAAACTTTGGGCATTTCTACCAGAGGCACCTAATCGAGCTAAATCGATCCACTGACGTAATTGAGCTTTCTCAATAAGTTCGTTTTGATAGAATCGTCGGTAACTTCTATTTTTTAATACTAATTCCTTTAACATTTGAATCTTGTCTTATTATACGGTTGAAAATATCGATTAGATACACTTTACTCAGAAAAAAAATCTCCTTTACTCTCTTTTTAAGATAGGGAATATATTACTTTTCATCAATAGTTAAATTCATTTTAAATGAAAATCCTTTGAAATAGGTAAGCCCTTGATTTAGCTAATCCTAAGATCTAACTAATTAACTAAAAATTATTATAAGTGAGTACAAATCTAAAATAAAAAAAGCTGCTACATATGTAACAGCTCAGTTTATAACATAAATTAAACGCATCATAAATTTTCAAAACGACTTTCTATCAACTCCCAATCAATCAACTCCCAAAAATTCTCAATATACTTGGGTCTGGCATTTTGAGTATCCAGATAATAAGCATGCTCCCATACATCAAGAGTCATTATTGGCATTAAATTATCGCAAAGCGGATTCTCTGCATTTGGAGTTCTCACTATACTAAGTTTATTATTCGTATCGGCAACTAGCCAAACCCAACCTGAACCAAAAAGAGTTGCTCCAGCTTTCGAAAATTCTTCTTTAAACTTTTCAAACGTCCCGAAGGTATAAACTATCGCATCGTACAATTTATTTCGAGGCTTTCCTCCTCCTCTAGGCTTAAGAGCCATAAAATAGAAGGTATGATTAAAAACTTGAGCTGCATTATTAAAAATTCCACCATCTGATTTCAGAATAATATCAACCAATTCGGCATTTTCGAACGATGTATCCTCAATCAAATTGTTTAAATTATTGACGTAGGCCTGATGATGTTTTCCGTAATGAAACTCAAGTGTCCGCTGTGAAATAAGGGGTTCTAATGCATCTAGTGCATAAGGTAATTTTGGAAGTTCATGTTTCATAATTTTGTTTATTTGATTTACTCTAATTTCATCAAAAATCTTGAATCAGGCAAAAAAAAGATCGACTCTCGAATAAATTCGAAAGTCGATCCAAAATCAAAAAAACAATAAACAAAACTAATCCTGAAAGCGCTTTAACGCTTCCTCCCAATTAACGACTTCAAAAAATTCTGAAATGTAATCGGGTCTTTTATTTTGAAACTTTAAATAGTAAGCATGTTCCCATACATCCAATCCTAAAATTGGTGTTCCTTTTACTTCTGCATCATCCATTAATGGATTATCTTGATTAGGTGTAGAGCATATTTTCAAACTACCATCTGATAATTTAACTAACCAAGCCCAACCTGAACCAAAACGTGTAGCAGCTGCTTTTGAAAATTTCTCCTTAAACTGCTCAAAACCACCAAAAGTATTGTTAATAGCTTTTTGCAATTCTCCAGTAGGTTCTCCGCCTCCATTAGGTGACATTAACTTCCAAAACAAATCATGATTATAATAACCACCACCATTATTTCTAATAGCAGCCGATTGTCTCGAAACACTGGCAAGAATCTCACCAATACATTTTCCGTCAAGATCAGTACCAGCAATTGCCGCATTTAAATTATTAGTATATCCAGCATGATGCTTTGAATGGTGAATCTCCATAGTTCTAGCATCAATATGTGGCTCTAGCGCATCATATGCATACGGTAATTTAGGTAATTCAAAACTCATATTCTAACAGTTTAAATCAGTAAAAGAAATTATCAAGCTTGACTATTTTTATTTAATCTCGTTCTCAATAACAAAACAAATCTATATTATAAATAAATCTCTTCCAAATATTTTAAGACTTATTTGTCTTTTATTTTTCATTATTTATTACAGCACATAATTTTCTTCCTTTTTTATTGCCTTAACTAAAGAAACTTAGGTCTATTTTCCCTTCCAAATAAGAAATACCTCAAGTCTATTCTGTAATTTCGCAGCGAATTAAATCTCAAAAAAAAGGAAGTGAATAAGAAAATATTAAATATCGCCTTACCCAATATCATTAGTAACATCACCATTCCTCTTCTAGGAATAGTTGACTTGGCACTAATGGGTCATTTAGGGGAAGTAGATTTTATTGGTGGGATTGCTTTAGGTGGCACCATTTTCAACTTTCTATATTGGGGTTTTGCATTTCTGCGAATGGGGACCAGTGGCATTACAGCACAGGCCTACGGAGCTAGAAACCTAAGCGAAAGTATCCTATCACTAGGAAGAGCATTGCTCGTCGCAGTTATTGGTAGCATTCTCATATTGTTACTTCAAAAGCCAATTGCTCTTTTAAGCTTTAACTATATCGATACAGAAGCTTCAGTTGAAAACATAGCACTCTCCTATTATAATATCCGAATATGGGCAGCACCCGCAACAATTTCATTATATGCCTTAACAGGATGGTTCATTGGCATGCAGAATTCTAAAATTCCAATGATGATAGCCATTATCTGTAATATCATCAACATCAGTTTGTCTGCCTTCTTTGTTTATGAGTTAAATCTCGATGCTAGAGGTGTAGCACTAGGTACGGTAATTGCTCAATATTGCGGACTGATACTGGCTTCCATTTTCATTTGGCGACATTATCGCAGATTGTTTAAATATTGGACAAACAAAGGCTTACTGAAAATTAAAGAGTTGAAACACTTTGTCTTGATTAATAAGGATATCTTTATTCGTACCCTCTGTATCATTTTTGTCTTTACATTTTTCACAACAGAATCAGCTAGCACTAACAAGACAATTCTCGCAGTCAATTCGCTCCTATTGCAATTTCTATTCATCTTTTCATATCTGATGGATGGATTTGCCTACGCAGCCGAAGCCTTAGTTGGACGATTCGTTGGGGCTCAGAACCGTAAAAACTTTCTCACTACAGTCCGATATTTGTTTATCTGGGGAACGGGAATTAGTCTTATTTTCACTCTATTTTATGCTTTGGGTGGCAGTTGGATTCTTTCATTGCTAACCAATAATTCAGAAACACTGAGTGCTGCTAATCCTTATCTAAAGTGGTTAATTCTACTTCCTATATTGAGTTTCGCATCCTTCCTTTACGATGGTATTTATATTGGAGCAACAGCCTCTGTTTATATGCGAAAGACAATGATGGCTGCAACCATTCTTATTTTTATACCAGTCTATTGGGCGCTAAAAGATATTCTTTTTAACCATGGACTTTGGATTGCCATGTTATCCTTTATGCTTGCGAGAGGTATATTCCAGGCTCTTTACTTCAAAAAGGCAGTCATGATAAAGTTCAAGTAGATTTAACTTTTCAATAATTGAAACTGGTATAGTTTAACAAGGAGTTCTTCAAGAACATCAGTAATATTATCAATTTCTAAATCATCAATATTCAAACTATCAGTAGCCCTTTCTAGTTTTCCTACCACATATGAAAGTTGAATAAGATCAATATTTGATTCTAAACAAGCATATAAAACGGTTGCTCCTTCTGAACTAATTACCTCAGGATAATTCTTAATGTAGATTTCTCCTATTTGAAATAGGTTGGCAGGAATGGTATTGCAAGTCATACCACTTACTTTTCTGAAGGACGTTAATATCTCGGAATAATCAGACGTATTTTCGAGAATACCATTTTTAAACGGTACTTCATTCTTAGGAATCAGATCGAAATCAAAAAATGATTGAAAGCCTGAATCAAAAGTAAAGCCCATATCACCAAAGTAATCGTCAATAACATTTACAAGGCTCCCAGGCTCAGATTTATCATTGAGCGCAAATGATCGTCCTATATGAATAACCAAGTCGTAGCTTTTTCGCTGAATGGCTTTATTTATCCAATGACTAGCAATACTACCCCCATAACCTGATATTAGAATATCAAATTCGTTTTCAGCCAATTGAAATCGAGCATAGTTTTTCCCATAATTATCAATCAATTGAAGTTGACTAATAAATTTTTGAAGGGAGATAAAAGTGGGACTAACAATTAAAATATCCATAGATGCAAGTACTTAGCAATAACAAAGCTTTCCTAAATTTGCTCAATCGACAAAAAATATACTTAAATTTGCAAGCTTAAGCTGACAAATTGATAGACCTATTAGAAAAGCATATCAATTGAATTTTATCGAACGATAGTATTTAAACACAAAATATAAGATGGAATTTTCAACTAACGAAACGGAAAATAAAGGTTTCACAAAAATAGAAAAATTCAACCAGGAAACGACTGAGCAACTCATGTTTCATTACAATAAAGTATTGGAACTTCTGGGCGAAGATGTGGAGCGAGAGGGACTTCAAAAAACTCCATTAAGAGTCGCTAAGGCTATGCAATTTCTAACTCAAGGTTACCATATAAAACCTGAAGAAATATTGAAGTCTGCAATGTTTAAGGAAGATTATCGCCAAATGGTGATTGTTAAAGATATTGAAGTTTACTCGATGTGTGAACATCACATGCTTCCTTTTGTAGGAAGAGCTCATGTTGCATATATCCCTGATGGAACTATAACCGGACTTAGTAAAATTGCTCGTGTAGTCGATGCTTTTGCTAGACGATTACAAGTACAAGAGAGGTTAACCACGCAGATTAAAGATTGTATTCAAGATACGCTTAAACCTCTTGGAGTAGCAGTTGTAATTGAAGCAACACACATGTGCATGTCTATGAGAGGTGTTCAAAAACAAAACGCAACAACAACAACTTCTGATTTTACTGGAGCATTCGAAAAAGTCGCTACACGCGAAGAATTTATTCGACTGATCTCTACAAGAACTAATAATTACTAATTAACGATTGATAAGTATCAATTACTAATCGAAAGCTATGAAAGCATATGTATTCCCTGGGCAAGGCGCCCAATTTGTTGGTATGGGTAAAGACCTATACGAAAACTCTGAACTAGGTAAAGAATTATTCGACAAGGCCAACGAAATTCTTGGTTTCAACATTACTGAGCTAATGTTTAACGGAACTGATGAAGATCTAAGACAAACTAAGGTAACTCAACCAGCTATCTTTCTTCACTCTGTTATTTTAGCAAAAACTTTAGGTGATGATTTCAAACCAGAAATGGTTGCTGGTCACTCATTAGGTGAATTTTCAGCTCTTGTTGCTAATGGTGCTCTTTCTTTCGAAGATGGATTAAAATTAGTTTCTCAGCGTGCTATTGCTATGCAGAAAGCTTGTGAAGTTGAGCCTTCAACTATGGCAGCTATTATTGGTCTTGATGACGATACTGTTGTGAAAATTTGTGCTGAGATTGAAGAAATTGTCGTTCCTGCTAACTTCAACTGCCCTGGACAGTTAGTAATTTCGGGTAGCATGAAAGGTATCGAAATTGCTTGTGAGAAATTAAAAGAAGCGGGTGCTAAACGTGCTTTACCTCTAAAAGTTGGTGGTGCATTCCACTCTCCATTAATGGAGCCTGCACGTGTAGAGCTTGAAGAAGCGATTAAAAACACAAACTTTTCTACGCCCACTTGTGCTGTTTACCAAAACGTAAATGCAAAACCTGTTACTGATCCAGAAGAAATCAAGAAAAATCTTGTTGCTCAGTTAACAGCTCCAGTTCGTTTTACTCAAACTATGATGAACATGATGGCTGACGGTGCTAGCTCATTTACTGAAGTTGGTCCTGGTAAAGTAATTCAAGGTTTAGTTAAGAAAGTAGATCGTAAAATGGAAACTGCTGGTGTAGATTCATACCAAGCATAAACCAAAATATTGATCTTAGGATCAAACAAAAAAAGAGATCTCAATTATTTGAGATCTCTTTTTTTATATAAATAAATCTGTTCTTAACTATTTAAAGCTAATAACTGAAATTTGTTTTTTACCATCCATCAATATTTCTAATGGCTCAGCAAAACGAACATGCTTAAAATAATGTAGATGCTCAACGAGTTCTTGCTTATTCAGAATATCTTCTTTCACAAAACTGGTTGGTAAATTTGATTTGACAGAGAAGTAGCCAACATTCATCGAAGTCACATTGTGGAAAAAGTGTGATCCTAGAGAAGCATCTAATGGGAAATCTTCAAGCCCCTGCTCAACGATAACTTTTGCATTAGAAATTTGAGACCAAAGAACTGGAATTCCAGTAAATCTATCTTTTGTTCCCCAGCGACCTGGGCCAATCAAAACATACTCTCTGTCTTGCTCTTTCATTTTCTGATTGAGAATAGCTATTTCTTGAGCCATTTCTTCGGTTTTGATTCGATCAAATTTACTCAAGTCCATAAAAATAACATCACGGACATGATCGATCTTACCATTCCCCATTCCTTTATCAGCCAATAAAACCAACTTGTCCTTATCCACCTTTTTCATATCAATTTCAACACTCATTTCCTGACGGATAAGAGGTTTAATCTGAAGTAAGTTGAATGTAGGCAAGCCATTTTTACCCTTTGAAAGATCAACTGCAAATTCAATTTCAATTGGTGCTCCCATAGCTTGCTTGAAGATATTCAGAAGAATACTTAAGGTTTCAGCTAATGGAATTTGGTTGTATTTTAAAATATTGGCAAAATCAACAACTCGTGGCCCTCTTAAACTCAAATCTGGCTCAATTCTGTCATTACGTCCATCATATACTGAGGCACAATGCAATAAATTACCATCCTTTTCAGCTACTGAAAGGTCATATTTAATAGTTGCTGCATCTTCTCCATCTTCAAGCAAATTTAACTTATCAGATTCCATATTGATCGCATAGAAATAATTCTGCGAATCTTTCACCTGATCTTGAATGGATGCCAACTGTAATTTTGGATGTTCAGGACAGAAACGGTGTGTTTTCTCACCACCAACAACATATTTACCCAAACCTATACCTAAAACGGCAAAACCATCTTCGGGTTTCATATATGAGAATGGATAGTAATTGTATGATTGTGCAACACCACTAATGTTTGGATAGAATTTACCATTGTGTTCCTGACCAACAACTTCTTGAAGAATCACAGCCATTTTTTCTTCTTCAATCTTATAATCAACTGCAGAAAAATAAGCCTTAGCTTCAGGTGTGAAAATTGAAGAATACACCATTTTGATAGCTGTTACCAAATGTTCAAAACGAACTTCAAAATCTGGATCATTATTTGGAAGAAGATAGGTTGCATATACACCAGCAAATGGTTGCATCAAGGAATCTTCGAACAATCCCGATGAGCGAACAGCCAATGGCTTATCAATTTTCTCAAGGTATTGACGCAACTTTTTACGAAGTTTCTCAGGTAATTGAGCCTCTATAAATTGCTTCCTAATGTCTTCGTAGTTCTTTTCATTATATATTTTCTCAACTAGATTATTTACTTCAAGAAAATTATCATATTCATCAACCCCAATAATTGCTGTTCTTGGAATGGTAATATTGATATCTTTAATCAGCTTCTGGAAACTGATATTTTCTGTAAAATTACTCAAGAAAGCCAATCCACGCCCCTTTCCACCAACTGATCCTCTCCCTAGACGAATGACATAGTGATTAGAGTTAGCCAAACTGGGTCTAAATTTTATGATTCGACCTCTCAATTGTTTCAATCGTGAAGCTTCAAAAACATCCAAACAAAACTGACGTAATTCACGAACCGTTTTAAAGTCTGAAATTTGATAACGTCGAAGTTTCTTTGCAATATTAATTTCTCCTCTAGCCATCAACCAAGTTGAAATTCCATTTCGCTTAGAGTGAAATAATAATGATTCATCTGGCACGTACTTTAACTTTTCCTCAAAATCTTCAAGTGATTTTGCCATTGCAACCTGAGTACCGCTCTGATTTCTAAATACGAAATCACCAAAACCCAGTTTTAAGTGAATAAAATTGAAAATATCTAAGGCTAATGTATCACTGTTTTTATTGATAAAATCAGCATTTACCTGGAAAGCACGCATCGCATTATCCGTATCATGAGATTGCATAACGCATGGGATTCGCATTTTTTTATCCTGCACATATGAAATCAAATCAACTCCTGCATCATCATTCAGCTTCCCATCACGAGCAAATCGCACATCAGAAATCACACAAAGTAAGTTTTCAAGATATTTATCTACAATGTCAACTGCATCCTCATAGCTACTAACCAAAATAACCTTTGGTCTTGCACGCATTTTAAGAATTTTATGCATCTCATCAATATCATCTTCATCAGAAATAACTTTCTGAGTTTGAGTCATAACTGATGTGTATAACAATGGTAGATATCGAGAATAATACTTGACTGAGTCTTCGACCAATAACATCACCCGGACATCACCAATTTTAGAGTCAGGCTCAAGGTTCATCTTGTCCTCAATGTATTTGGTCATGGCCATAAAGATCTTAGTAGAGCCATTCCAAACAAATACCCTCTCGATATTGTTTTTGATTTTATCAGCTGCCTTATCAAAATAAGCCAAGTCACTATTGTTATTAACCAAAACTAAAACGGGTAGTTCGGGCTGTTTCTTTTTAATATCCTGACTAAGCTTTATAGGAGATTCCTTATCGAGACCAGCCATTAGAATCACAATATCGAAATTGCGCTCGTCCATAGCCTGAAGAGCTTCTTCATTGGTGGTTACACTAGTGAATCGTGGTGCCGTATATAAATTAAGCTGAAGGTATTCTCCAACAATTTTATCAGAGAACTGACCTTCCCTAACAATCGTATATGAATCGTAATAAGTCGCAACAAGAAGAATTTCCTTGACCTTAAATGGCATCAATTCCTGGAAAATATCTCTGTCGTTCTTTTTTCGTTTATAAATTTTAGATATCGCAATCTCTTCCATGTTCGTTCTGTATTTGTATTTGACGGATGAAAGTAATAAACAATTGACAATTGTTTGTTAGAAATGCTTTATAAATAAGGTGTCAAACGAGAAATTGACAAAAAAAATCCTGTTTGGTATAGTACCAAACAGGATTATATTCAATGAATTTTAGAATTCTACTAGTCAACGGTCCAAGTGTCTCCACTATTAAGCAAGTCATCCATACATTTTAATGTAGCTTGTGCTTGAACATCTTTGATCTGCTGCACCATCTTCTCGTCGTAAGAAGTTGCGTCAACATCACGAATAACACCCAAAGCTACAGGGTATTCAGGAGCCATCATACTGGAAAGTAACCAGTGCATATGTGGATCTTCAGAGTGAGCATCGTGAACAAGAACATCTTCTTCATAAATACCATGCTCACCAATAATAACGACAACTAACTTACCATTAGATCCCATGATTAATCCCTTATTTTTCTCCTTACCGAAGATCATTGGTTTATCATGTTCCAATATCAACTGATATTCTTCTTTAGTTGCTTTATCCGTAATTATAGAGTGTGCACCATCATTATAAATCACACAGTTCTGAAGAACTTCAACAATAGATGTTCCCTTATGAGCCGAAGCGGCCTGAACAACTGCTGTTGTCAATTTAATGCTTGTATCGATAGAACGTGCATAAAACTTTGAACCAGCTCCTAGAGCCAACTGAGCAGGCCTAAAAGGTTCCTCAATTGATCCAAAGGGAGATGTTTTTGTCACCATACCTTGATTCGATGTTGGAGAATATTGACCTTTAGTCAAACCATAAATCTCATTATTGAAAAGAAGAATGGTCATGTCGATATTCCTACGTACAGCATGAATGAAATGATTTCCACCAATTGCTAAAGCATCACCATCTCCAGATATCTGTAGTACTTCAAGATTAGGATTGGCACATTTAACGCCTGAAGCAATTGCAGCAGCACGTCCGTGAATGGTATGAAAGCCATACGTGTTCATATAATATGGAAAACGGGAAGAACAACCAATACCGGAAATTACAGCGTAGTCTTCTTTCTTAAATTCCATGTTAGCCATGGCTTTCTGAACAGAATTTAATATACCATGGTCGCCACAACCCGGGCACCAGCGATTTTCCTGATCACTTTTAAAATCCTTAGCACTAAGCTTCTTAATATTAGTTTGGTTTAATACTGTATCAGCCATGACTTATATCTCCTCCAATAATTGGTTAAATCTTTCTTTTAATTCCACTACAGTGAATGGTAATCCCATCAATTTATTGTGTTGTTCAAACTTAATATCCTGGAATGAGCTTCTTAGATATTCAGCAAATTGACCATCGTTCAATTCACACACAATAACTTTCTTATAAGAACTGAAAACCTCAGCTGTATTTTTTGGAAGTGGGAAAATATAATTGAAATGAGCCAGACTAATGGATTTTTCTTCCTTTTGCAATTCACGAACTGCAGTTGTAAGGTGACCATATGTACCACCCCATCCTACTACAAGAACATCAGCTTCCTCATTTCCTTTCACCTTAAGTTCAGGAATATTATTAGCCACAAGCTCAACTCTTTTCTTGCGAATATCACTCATCACCTGGTGGTTTTCTGGCACATATGATACTGTTCCATCACCATCCATTTTTTCAAGACCGCCAATACGATGCTCTAGTCCCTTTGTACCTGGGATAGCCCATTTACGACTTAATCGTTTCTCTTCGCGAGCATAGGGCAGAAAATCATCTCCTTCTTTTGCTATAGGTGCAATTATTTCTGGAAGATCAGACATATTCGGTATTCTCCAAGGCTCAGCTCCGTTGGCAATAAAGCCATCAGTTAATAGAATAACAGGAGTCATGTGCTCAAGTGCAATTCTACCTGCTTCGAATGCATAGTGGAAACAGTCAGATGGTGTACTTGCTGCAATAACAGGCATAGGACACTCACCACTTCGACCATGAATAGCTTGAAGTAAATCGGATTGCTCCGTTTTTGTTGGAAGACCTGTAGATGGTCCACCACGCTGAACGTTTACAATTACAAGAGGTAATTCAGTCATAACTGCCAGACCAGCTGCTTCTGTTTTCAGTGCTAAACCAGGACCTGAAGTCGTGGTTACAGCAAAGTCACCAGCAAAACTAGCTCCAATTGCAGTACAAATACCTGCAATCTCATCTTCAGCCTGAAACGTTTTCACGCCTAAATCTTTACGCGCAGCTAATTCCTGAAGAATTTCAGTAGCGGGAGTAATAGGATACGAACCACAGAAAAGCTCTAGATTAGCTCTCTCAGCTGCTGCCATCAATCCCCAAGCTGTTGCTTTATTACCTGTAATGTTTCTATATGTTCCTTTACGGATTTTAGCAGGTGCTACACTGTAATTATAAGGCAGAGCCTCAATTGTTTTAGCAAAATTATATCCCGCACGAAGTACCTTTTTGTTTGCATCTACAACCGCAGGGTATTTCTTAAATTTCTTTTCAATAAATTCCTCAGTATGCTCAAATGGACGATCAAACATCCAATATACCATACCTAGTGTAAACATATTCTTACTTCGAAGAATAGATTTCTGATCAAGCTCTGAATCTATTAAACACTCACGCGTTAATGATGTAACCTTGGCCTTAATTAGATTATAGTCGGCAAGTTTATCATCCAATAAAGGATCTGAGTCGTAACCTGCTTTTTCAAGGTTCTTAGCCGTAAAACTATCCTCGTTTACAATGATAGTACCACTCGCTTTCACCCACTTTAAATTGGCTTTTAAAGCCGCAGGATTCATCGCAACTAATACATCTGCATAATCACCAGGCGTATAAATTTCTTGATGCCCAAAATGTAATTGGAAGCCAGATACACCACCAACTGTACCTTGTGGGGCGCGAATTTCTGCTGGATAATCAGGGAATGTTGCTACATCATTCCCAAATAATGCTGAAGTATCAGAAAACTGAGTTCCTGTTAATTGCATACCATCTCCGGAATCTCCCGAAAATCGAATAACAACCTCTTCTCTTTCAATAATCTTTGTCTTTTGACTCATGATTGTTTGATTTAACGTTGAGTTAAATTCTTAGTTTGTTAAGTTGTTTGGTTTTATTGATGTAAAGTCAAGAGTAGGATGAAAATTGGAGTCAAATTCTATATTTTGGGAATGATCATCTAGAAAGACTATCGATAATTCGACATTAATAATCTAAAATTATCAAACATCAAATTCCACTCAAGAGTATGGGGAATTGGATGAAAATCTTTCAAAAAAAACAGAACCTATCTAAAAATCATGAATCCTTACAAACTTTCAACCAAGCTTTTAACTCTACTTGCTGGGTTTCTGTTTTAGAACAGTTCTTAATACACATGTTCTACAACAGTGGGTAAAGGTAATGATTACCGCCACTTAGGCAAGAAAATGAAAAAGAATTTTAAAGAAAAATGCAAAGGTTTGCACATCAGGTTTAAAGCTTAGACTAAGCCAGTATAAACACAAAAGATTTTAAGCTTTTTTTTCTTTTTAATTAACTATGAAATTTAAACCGATTGGGTCTTTATCAGGATTAAACCTTCAATCCTAAATCACCAAATTTAATTTACCAATGATGCAACTAAACACATTGTTCTGAATTAGGATTGAACTTGAGTCTTAATAGTATAATATTTTATGCAATTTACTAGAATATAGATACAAAAAAAGGCTACCCGAGGGCAGCCTTTAAATATGATAAAGCAAATATTATTTATATGCTTCGTTCTGATCAGCATCAGTAAGAGCTTCATTAGCATCAATTTCTTTTTGAGGAATTGGCATACAGAATTTCTTAGAAACACTATTCTTGCGAATAACATCAGAAGTAGGTTCATTAATTGAAGTAAAATCAGACCAGTGATCTACAGTAGATGCAGTTCGATCTAAATCTAAGTCTAAACGTTTAAGATCAAAGAAACGGTGACCTTCAAAGAATAGTTCTTTACGACGTTCAAGATAAATTTTATCTAATAAAGCAGCACCAGTTTCAGTAACAGATACAACAGAAGCATCAGCGCGTTCCTGTACAGTTAATAAAGCAGTTTGAGCAACAGCAGTGTTTCCAAGGTTTGCTTCAGCTTCAGCTTCGATTAAATACATCTCAGTAGCTCTGATTCTTGGGAAATCACCTGTTCCTAATGCAGAAGGATTAGCACTGTTAAATTTAGTTGTTAAATAACCATCAGTTGTGTGAAACTGAGCATAAGCTATATCACCATCCTCATTAAGGATAACATCACCTTCAGGAGTGATACTACGTGGGAACATTTTCTTTCTTATATCAGAATCAGAAAATAAATTAATAAGACCACGTGTTACTCTCAAAGAATTATAACCATAAACAAATACATCACCTCTGGTTTTTGGGTTTAGATCTTTATAATCTACTACACCATCACCAAATTTATCATCAGCATCAGCTACAGCTAATCCTTTAGTATCTGTATAAGTGATATCACCACAAGTATATGTAAAAGAAGGAATACTCATGAAAGTATTTACATCAGAATCAACAAAACGTTGTTCCCAAATAACTTCAGTAGAAGTCGAATTGAATCCACTTAAGTAAGCTTCTTCATTCATTAAAGTAAATCCGGCATAGGCCTTCTTTGCATATTTTGAAGCATTAGTCCAATCACCCATTGTCAGGCACACACGAGCTTGAAGAGCAGCAATACCTTTAGCATCGATAAATCCTTTATAATCAGACTCAATCGCGTTAGCTTCTGCAGTTGCCAAATCAGTAACAATTTGTGTATAAACTTCACCAACAGTACTACGTGGAATATCGTAACCACCTAAACCATTAACAGTTGTATTAATTGGCACTCCACGTCCGGCAGGATCCTTAGTAAAAGCAGTTTCACCATACCAACGAACTAAATTGAAATATGAGAAAGCTCTCAAAGCCAATGCCTGAGATTTTAAATCATTTTTATTTGCAGCATCACCTTCAATACCGTCAATTTGAGTTAAAAACAAATTACAGTTAGCAATGGTGCGATAATTATAACGAAAGATGTCATAAGCACGACCATTAGTTACGGTAAAGTTATATCTATAAAAATCTTTAAAACGACCATAGTTATTACTAGAAATAAGAGTTGCATCCTCACCTAACATATCTGCAGCTACAAAAGCTACTGTACCTTCGGCACTAGAGGCATTCTGAAGAGCATAAATTCCATTCAAATGAACTTGTGCCCCTCCAATTGAATTGAAAAGAACCTCCTCTGATGGTCGATCAGAAGGTGTTTGCTCTAAAAATTCATCACTACAAGCCGATAAATTGACAAGTAGAGAAAGAGCGATAAAGCTTTTTAATATATTTTTCATTTTGATTATTTTTTATCTTAAAAACCTAATTTTACACCAAATACAATTGTACGAGGATTTGGAGTAACATATCCTGTTCTACCAGCTAAACCAACTTCAGGATCAAATCCTTTAAAGTCACTTTCTTTAGTCCAAGTCAATAAGTTATTCCCAGACACATAAACTGAAAATCTAGAAACACCCATTTTGTTGGTAATGTTTTTAGAGAAATTATGAGATAATGTTACTGCCTTTAACTTAGCATAAGTAGCATCATACAAATATCTATCAGATAGACTGTAGTTTGAGCTGTTGCTATTGTTAGGAACAAATACAGGAACATTTGTTTTTGTATTCGCTGGAGTCCAAGAATCTAATTGTTTTGTAGATAATTGATATCCAAGGTTATTACCGTCATTCAATAAGTCAGCTTCTACGTTATCAAGAATGTTACCTCCTACACTAAAGTAGATGTTAGCAGATAATGTCCAATTCTTATAAGTGAAAGCATTTTGAATTCCACCATAAGCAACTGGTTGAGAACTTCCTACATTGAATTTATCAGCACTGTTACGTGTACTAGTAGTTTCTAGTTCACCAGTCTCTTCGCCTTGAGCGTTTTTAACTTTCTTATACCAAAGAGGAGAACCATTTGTTTCATCAACACCAGCCCATTTCAATAAATAGAAGTCATGCATACTTCCGCCTTCTGTCCAAATTTTAGATCCATTGATCTGTTTTGGAACTGGAAGATATGTAATTTCATTTTTGTTGAAAGTCAAATTAACAGCAACATCCCATTTGAAATCATCAGAATCGATAGCACGGTAATCAGCAGACATTTCAACACCATAATTTTTCATCTCAGCTGAGTTCTTTGTTACACTTGGGAACCCTGAAACTAAAGAAATAGGTGTTTTATATAAAAGATCCTGAGTCTTACGAGAATAATACTCAAGACTACCAGACAATTTGCCTCCAAACACAGTATAATCAACACCAACTGTTAATGCAGCACTTTGCTCCCATCCTAAGGCAGGATTACCAGGTAAATAAAGTGCGTTACCAGCTTTTCCATCATAATTCCAACTAGAGAAGTTAGTTTTAAAACTATATAAACCAACCTGATCATTACCAGAAGTACCAAAACTACCTCTAACTTTCAAGTTATCTATCCAAGAGATATCAGCCATGAAATCTTCTTCTGAAGCACGCCATGAAGCACCAATTGAATAAAAATTACCCTTACGGTTATCAGCACCAAAACGACTTGATCCATCATTACGCCATGAAAGAGATACGTAGTATTTATTTAGCAAGTCGTAATTAACACGTGCTAAATATGACATCATAGACCATTTGTTTATAGATGAACCTGCAGCTTCGTAATTTGCAGCATTTGAAAGTTCTGGAAGAACAACATCTCCATAAATAGCATATTGAGTCGCCTGAGCTTCTACAACACGTGTTCTATTTTCAGAAGCCTCAAAACCAACTAAAGCATTGAAATGATGATCACCAATTGTTTTATCAAAGGTTAATTTGTTTGAAGTTGTCCAGTAAGAATTCCATGTAGCATAAGCATAACCACGACCGTTTACAGAAGGACCATTACCATGGAAAGGATTATAAAATTGACTATCATCAACAGTGTAAAAGTCAATTGATTCATCAGTTCTAAATTCTAAACCATCTACTACATCATCAAGATTTAGAACACCATAGATACCAGACAATACACGGTAAGTCTTAGTATTATAAACATCATTATCTACTGTGTAAAGTGGATTAAAATCTTGACTAACAGGGTTGTTAAAGTTGTAGATTTTATTTCCTTTATCATCAACAGCATCTTTTCCATTAGCACCTTGCTCATATACTGGAATTGCATTTCCATATAAAAGAGCATTACGTGTAGAAGAAGCTCCTGAAGTACTAGCTGAAGCTCTATTCTGATCAGTATAAGTTAAAGAGGTGTTAGTTCCTATCTTCATACGTTTTGAAAGTTCAGTTTCCAAGTTAATACGAGTACTAATTCTTTCGAAATCTGTTCCTCCAACAATACCTTCTTGATTAGAGTAACCTAAAGATATAAAGTAAGAAGTCTTATCTGAACCTCCTGAAGCACTTAAGTTATATTCCTGAGATTTACCCGTTCTGAAAACTTCATCAATCCAGTCAGTATCAGTAACTAGTTTAGCACCATCAACAGCAAGACCATTGCTACCTAGAGGGTTTTCAACATTATAAGGATTATTACCTGATAATGCAGAAATTGTTTTAGAATTTGAATCATTTACAGAAAGACCAGTAGCTCTATAAGCATCAAAATAATGCTTGAAATATTGCTCTGAGCTCATAAGATCGTATCCTTTGTTTGGCAAAGTTGAAATCCCCCATTTAGCATCAAAACTAATGTTAGCCTTACCAGACTTACCTTTTTTAGTTGTAATAAGAACAACACCATTAGCAGCACGAGCTCCATAAATAGATGTTGCAGAAGCATCCTTCAAAATGGTCATCGAAGCGATATCCGAAGGATTAATAGTAGACAATACATCAGTTGCAGCAACACTACTTGGATCACTTGAATCATGTAATTGAGATACATTACCACTATTAATGATAATACCATCAATTACATATAACGGTCCTGCATCAGCGTTTAATGAACCAATTCCACGAATACGAATAGTAGAACCAGACCCTGGATCTCCTGAAGCGCTATTCACCTGAATACCAGAAGAACTACCCTGCAATGCATCCGTAAAAGTTGGGACAGCAAGATTTTCTAACTCATCAGCTTTCACTTCTGAAGCAGCACCGGTAAATGTAGATTTTTTAACTGTTCCATAAGCAACAACCATAACCTCATCCATACCAATAGATTCAGACTCCATTACCAAATTAATGATATCAGTATTAGCTGCTAGTTCAGTAGCTTTCATCCCAACGAAAGAGAAAACAAGAGTTTGTCCTTCTTCAGTAGCAATTGTGTACTTACCATCAAAATCAGTAGTTGTTCCGATAGTGGTACCTTTAATAATTACAGAAACTCCAGGAATAGATAGTCCATCATCAGCTGATGTAACGATCCCTGAAATCTCTCGACTTTGAGCCAAAACGCTCTGTAATCCTATTAAACATAGGACTAACATCGAAAATAGATTTTTTTTCATGAATTTTTAGTTAGTGGTTAATTCAAATTTTAAGTTTACCCTAGCCTTTAGATAAAGTAAACCATTACTAATTCGCTCAAAATAAAATCTAAACTCCCCAAACCCCCTAAGTTCGGTCGGTCCAACATATAATAGATGTTAAATTCTATTTTTAGCGGAACCAAAAGTGTGAAAAAAACTTAAACTAACAAACTAAAATCATGGCATTAAAAACAGTAACATAGGTCTCAAAAAAAACACTCTACTTAATTAAAATATAAATAAAGCTCAAAGCATTCTGAATTATGAAATACAACACTCACATTGGATTCAAACATAAGAAATACCTAACAAATTAAACGAAGGGTACATGAATCATCAATTTCACATTTGTTAACAATAGAGTGATTATATGATATAGGATTTCATTATGTAACAATAGGAGTACTGAAATATCTGTAAAATAGGACCAAGTGTTTTATGACATATCCTTTAACTACAATAAAATTGTTTTTTTACCTAGAATAAGCTTACCAACAAAGCACTCTGACAATATATTTATTGTGCAACGCTATATTAGGACGCGACAATTGAATCAAAAAAAGAGGGAATCCATATGGATTCCCTCTTTAATATCTAATAATCTTAAGTACTTATTTAAGATTCGGATTTGCATTCAATTCTCTTTCAGGAACTGGCCACTGGAAACGAGCATCTCCAGCAGGAATTGTATTGTGTTCTGGTTGTGAACCATCACGCACTAAATCAATACCCCATCGCTTGATGTAACGTAAAGCATGACCTTCACCCCACATTTCTTTACGAGTTTCTAAACGAATCAAATCTACAAGTGCAGAACCAACAGCAGTTGATTTAACAGCTGTAGGAAGTGAACGAAATTCAATGTCAAACAATAGATCCTGAGCTTCTGTATTATTATCACCTAATTCGGCATCACATTCTGCAATTAAAAGAATCATTTCTGAACTCCTCATTGCATTATAATCACCTAATCCTACAGACCCTCTAGAACTATTCATCACTAAATCTTTACGAGGAAATTTACCTGAAGTGTAATATCCTTTACCGTTTGAAGCTTCAGCAGCGCCAAGCAAAGTTGAAAGAGGATAAGACTTCCCATTATAAACATTACCATCGTAATATTTATAATAATATGGTTCATAGATAAAGAAGGCTTTTCTTACGTCATTATCAGCAAAAAGTTCAACTAAAGAAGAATTCCCAAGGAAGTCATCACCCATACCATCATAAGAATCGTGAAATGATGTGAAAATACGATATTTATAATACTTATCCTTATCAGTGTAAAAACAAAGAATAGATTCATCATTATCAGTAGATAAGCCTAACTTATAGTCTTCAGTAGATAAAAGATTTGTACCAACGATAGCTAAACGAGCATAATCACGTGCTTTTCCAAACTCATGCATATCTGCATAAATACGAGCTAAAGCAACATAAGCAGCATTCTTATTCATATAGTTTACAGCACTTCCTTTTGCTTCTGGAAGATCAGGAATAGCTTCTGTTAGATCTTTAATCGCTTTTGCATAGATCGTTTTCATATCATCTCTAGCTGGTAGAGCATCATAATCAACATAGTCTACATAAGGAATAGCTAAAGAAGCTCCCTTATCCAAATGATACGCTTTACCGAAAAAACGTGCAACATCAACATGAACCATACCTCTCAGTGCTCGAGCTTCTGCTTTATATTGCTTTACAATACTCTCTTCGATACCAACGAATTCTTTGGCTATCATCGTATTCGCAAT
This sequence comes from Ancylomarina sp. YFZ004, assembly GCF_054254355.1. Taxonomy (NCBI): domain Bacteria; kingdom Pseudomonadati; phylum Bacteroidota; class Bacteroidia; order Marinilabiliales; family Marinifilaceae; genus Ancylomarina; species Ancylomarina sp. YFZ004. The sequence goes on along the minus strand of NZ_JBTCHQ010000005.1, from coordinate 249,988 downwards.
CTCCTGAAAATAATAACATTGTGACCAAACCTTACTCGTCTCGCCACTGGTTTTACCTACTTTGTAATTAAATGCATTATTTAAAGTTCCAAACCAAGTATTTCCGTAAACCATATCATTACCCATGATATCATACAATAAAGGTAATTGGGTTGTGTAAAGAGTTGCATCACCATAAGCGATATTACCATACATACCAATACGAAAAGCATTCACTGCTTCTACAGAGCTAAATACAGCACTTGCATCAATCTTTTTAGTTGGATTCACTTCCAACACATCTTCTTCACTACAAGAAGTGTTTATCAAACTTGCTGCACCAAGAATAAAATATATTATTTTTTTCATCTTAAAATCTTTTAAAATTTAATACTAGCTCCAACTCTCCAAGTCGTTGTATTTGGAAACTTATAATTTACCCCATTACCTGATAATCTCATTTCAGGATCACCTGATTTGAAATCAGAGATTGTAAGCAGGTTATCAACAGTACTAAAAACACGAGCACTCTTAAGACCGAAACGATTAATAATATGCTTAGGTAAAGTATAACCCAAAGAAAGGTTCTTAAGTTTTACAAAAGTTCCATCATATAAGAAACGAGTTGACATTGAGTTCGATTTATTTGAACTCTCATAAACATATAGAGGTACATCTGTTTTATCACCCTTTTTCTTCCAAGAATTCAATGCATCAGTAGATAACTGAGATACCTTGTCAGTACCGCCATGCATTAAAGATGCATAAGCTCCATCATAAACTTTTCCACCAATTGATGCATAAATCTGGAACGAGAAATCAAATCCTTTATAGGTAAAACTATTCGATATAAAAGTCGTTACATCTGGAACCGAACGTCCTACATTAAATTTGTCAGCATCATTATAATTATTAGTGGTTGAACCATCTTCTTTATACCATAATGCATCACCATTATTAGCATCTACACCAGCCCATTTTCTAATATAATAGTCATATAAAGATCCACCTACTCTGTATCTCTTCGAACCGCTAATGATTTCATCCTGAGGCAATGATTTAATGGTATTCTTATTGTAAGTTGCAGTAATACTTGTAGACCATGTAAAATTGTCATTCTGAATATTAACATTAGAAAGTTCAAATTCTAAACCTCTATTCTGCATCTCACCAATGTTCATGAAAATTTCATCGAAACCAGTTGTATATGCTTTTGGCACATCAAATAATAAATCTGAAGTTTTCTTATTATAAAACGCTAAACTACCTGATAGTGTATTAAATAAAGCAAAATCAACACCTGTTGACAATGAATTACTCTGCTCCCATCCTAAGTCAGGATTTGGTAGTGTGGAATGAACAATACCTGTCTGACGGTTGTAATTTGATCCAAGAGAATAGTAATCACCATACTTGTATGAACCAATCGCATCGGTACCTGTTACACCATATGAAATACGATATGTCAAATTATCAATCCATTCAACATCTTTCAAGAAAGATTCTTCCGAGACTCTCCAACTAGCGCCAATTGACCAGAAGTTACCCCAACGTTTATTTTCTCCAAACTTAGAAGAACCATCACGTCTAAAAGAACCGTCAACATAATAACGATCTAAATAATTATATTTTATTTGTGACAAAAATGATAGAACACCAGTTTCAGTAGTAGAAGAACTTGTATACTTAGGTTTTTGTCCAATTGATAATTCATCAGAAACGTCGCCTAATGGGTAACCTACTGTAGAAGCACTGAACCATTCGTAAGTATAATCTTCCATTTCAGCACCTGCTAAAATACTAAAGTGGTGATCCTCATTCAGGTCAAATTTATAGCTAAATGACGCATGAGTATTAAATTTACGTGAATGGAAAGACTCTTTTGTAGACATACCTCCATCACCTGCACTTGATCCGTGTAAAGCATTTCCTACTGATTTTTCTTTATCAGTATTTAATCTAGCCGCAACATTACCATAGAACGATAAACCTTCAGTTAAATTCACTCTAATCCAAGGGGCAACGAACATTCTAAATCCATATCCACTTGATGGGTCCACTTCCATTTGACCAATTGGATTGTAATCTTTATAGTTAGGGTTAGTCCAATCATACTGTCTTTTGCCATTAGCATCTAACGCATCTCTATAAGACCATGTCCCATTATCGTTCATCACCTTTTCTTGTTCGTACAAAGGTGCAACTGGAGTCAAAACACGAGTAACATAAATTAAATTACTCTCATTTGCTTTCTCAGTATAAGCTCCAACAAATGTCTTATACTTCAAATTTGAGTTAATTCCAACCTCTATATTTTCAGTAAGATCGCTTGAGAAATTAAAAAGTGTTGAAAATTGCTCGTCTTTGTCAATTTTTGCCAAACCTTCATAATCTTTATAGCCTAAAGACCAATAGTAAGAAGATTTATCACTACCACCTGTAACTGACAAGTCATACTGGTTATATGATCCGTCTTGCAAGCCTGCATCTTGCCAATCTGTACTGTATAATAATCTAGCATCATCTCTTAACATGCCGTTATCGTCCAGAGGAGTATCCATATTAAATGGATTATTTCCGTTGTATTTATTTACAATCTCATTTTGTGCTTCTGCAATTGCATCGGCACTACTTGCGCCTTTATTAAGTTCTTGATTTCTAATCCCGTTCCATGTCGTTTGAAAATGCTCTTGTGCATTCATTAGGTCATAGTCAGGATCGATAATTTTATGAACACCATGCTGGTACTTAAAATTAAACTGTGGTTTTTGATCTTTCTTGCCTCGCTTAGTTGTAATAATAATTACCCCATTAGCAGCTCTAGAACCATATAGTGCAGTTGAAGATGCATCCTTTAGAACTGTAAACGACTCAATATCTTCTGTATTTGGAGTTGGAGCACCAATAATTCCATCAACAACATAAAGAGGATCTCCTGAAGCTTTAAAAGAGCCATAACCTCTAATACGAATATCATCACCGATAACCTGTACTCCGGCAACTTTACCTTGAATTGCCTGAGCAACACCTCCAGATACCTTTACAATATCATCTTTTTTCACAACAGCTGCTGATCCAGTAAAACTCTCTTTCTTAGCTGTACCATAAGCAACGACCATTACCTCGTCCATACCAATAGACTCAGATTCCATTACTAAATTAATAACATCAGTATTAGCAAGTAATTCAGCCTTTTTCATTCCTACGAAAGAAAAAACAAGAGTTTGTCCTTCTTCTGTAGCGATAATGTACTTACCATCAAAATCAGTTGTTGTTCCGATAGTGGTACCTTTAATAATTACAGAAACTCCAGGAATAGATAGTCCATCATCAGCTGATGTAACAATCCCTGAAACTTCTCGACTTTGAGCCATAATGCTCTGTAATCCTATTAGACATAGGACTAACATCGAAAATAGATTTTTTTTCATGAATTTTTAGTTAGTGGTTAATTCAAATTATCAGTTTGCTCTAACTTTTAGATAGAGCAAATCATCCTTAATTTGCTCAAAACAAAATCAAAACTCCCCAAACCCCCTAAGTTCGGTTGGTCTAACATATAATAGATGTTAAATTTTATTTTTAGCGGAACCAAAAGTGTGAAAAAAACTTAAACTAACAAACAAAAAACTGCAAGGACAAAAGAAGACTCCTTGTTTTACAAAAAAAATTATAAGAGAAAAGCTATGTGCAAAATAAGAAAAATAGGTATTTATAACACATCCTAAACTATGAGTTACAAACACAGAACATAAGCTATCAAGCTTACGAACAGACAACTAAACAATTATTCTCAAAATAAAGACACTCGACCCAGTTACAATACAAAACCTAAGTATGGTATTGATTTACCCTCCTTCTTAATTGTGAAAAAAACACAAAATGTTATACGACATCCGATTATTAACAAAAGATTCATTATTAAGAGAAGTTTAAAACAAAAAACAAGAAATGACAAATAAATATATTTTATAATTAATTTAAATCGATATTTTAAGAATTGCGGCATTTTCCGCACATAAAAAAAAGGCTGCCCAATGGGCAGCCTTTTATAAAAGAATCAAAAAATTCTAGTGAGAGTCTTCTGAAAAACCTGTATAACGGTGACCAGAATACATATAAATTTCGTCCTGAGCATCTCCGTCATCATCTAGTTCATCATATACTGATGAATCAAAAATCCATTCGAATTCAGCAACATCAGGATTAGCTCTATAAGCCTCAGGTACTTCTTGAGACTTGAAAGTAACATCTCCATATAAGAATATCACCTTCATAAAAATACTGTCAGCAACATTACCACCAATTGTAGTTGCAGCCTTTGGTAAAATTTTACCTTCAACTAAAGCAGTTTTAGCACCCCAGATATTTTTCACAGAAGTTTCTCCTGCAGCAGTTGGCTTAGTTGATGGTACTTTAACCATAGAATGATTAATAGGTAGATCATCATAGCTAAGAGACTTAGATGCAAAAGCAGAAGCGTCTCCAGTTAAAAATAACTTTGATGTAATCTCAAGATATTTAGCATGATCTGTTATCCATAACTCATCTGCCTTATTTGCTTCAGTATTATAAAGGTCGATCTTTCTAGAATCACTATAATCGGCAATAACGGTACCATCTTCAAGCTGTACCTGGCTTACGTACGTTCCTGAATAATCAAGAGTTGCACTATCCCAAATTTCAATTTCTTCATCGCAAGACGTGAACGATAATCCTACTATCATCACAGTGGCAACGAGAAATAATTTATTAATTATATTTTTCATTTCTATTACTTTAACAGTTAAAATTATTGTTTCTCAAAAGTACGAGGGTTTGTTCCGTATCCAGATCCTTTAAGACTCCAGATATAACCCGCATTAAACGAAATTACGTCTGGCGCAGAACCCGACTTAGCTGAACTAGCAAAAATAGTTCCTCCCTTTGCATTAGCTTGAACTGGCATCACAATTTTATCAGCTGCTACTTGGTATACAACTAAATCGTACTCGTATGAACCTGAATCCACACCACCTACGTCGTTTACATTGTATACACCAGCTGCTCCAGTTGCTACCCATTCAGAGAAACCACCATTCTTAGGGCTACCATAAAAAGTTCTTTTATAAGAACCTGTAAGATCAGTTCCTGCAATTGAAGCAAGATCTTGTACAATAACTTGTCTTAAAACACTAGCACTAAATCCATCTTCATTATAAGCAGAATAGTGGATAGAATAAATCCCAGCTACTGAGGCATCAACAGTTCCATCAATAGTTACTTCAGCAGATTCACCGCCAACTAATGCCGAAACACCAGCATCTGTATATGCATCTCCCACATTTAGGACTACAATCTCCTCACCAGCCATTTCCAATAATGGGTAATAAGTTATTCTCGAAATATCTTCTGTTCCTTTATCATCGCATGAAGAAAACAAGGCGATGATAGACAACATTGATAAATATAATATTTTTTTCATTTTTCTAATTTTATTGTAAGAGAAGGACATTAAGATTGATAATGTCCTATCTCAATTTATTACAATTATTATTCTGCCTTAAGATTCCACCAAACCTTAGATAAAAGATCTGCTCTCTGTGCTGGTGCATTGATATTACGTGTCAAAACACTTGCAGGATAAATTGGTGCAGAAGGTAATTTAGCATTTGTTTTTGCTCTACCTGCAACAGAAATTGTTAAAGATCCAACTGGGAAATTCGTATAAGCATCAGCACGATCCTTACGAATATCTACAAGGTTTACTTCTGGATACTTTGTTCTATTACGCTCCAAGAATGATTCAATATGCTGGTAATTAGCATTTGCCACCCATTTCTGCATTGCAATTTGCTTAATTCCTTCTTCTACAGAACCACTAACCCAAGTAGCGTAACCTGTCGTAATAATATCATCGCTTACTAAAGTAGTAACTATGGCTGCTTTTTCATCAGCTTTCAAATACTGATTCACATCACTAGCATGTTGATTTGTTGAAGCTTGAACCCCAAGATCATAAAACTCCTTAGCTTTACCATTATTGCCATCACGAGCATAAGCCTCAGCAATGAAGAAATTAATTTCCCATGCTGACATGATAATTAGATCCATTTGTGCTTGAAAAACAGGCTGACTGTAATCTTCTGCATCATCCTTAACACCATCACCATCTGAATCTTCATTAGAATCAAAATCGCCTACAAAAGCACCAAGATGAGAGCTACCAGTTTTAGCAAATAGCATATCAAGACGTGGGTCGTTGTTTATTTCTAAATAATCAAGAAAGTTTTTAGACGCAATAACATTTGTTGATAGGTTTAATGCTTCACCTTGTTCGAATTCTCTCATTGGGTGACGTTTTCCTTCTACACCACCTTTATCATCATCAGACCATACAGAACCTGAAATCTTCGCACTAGAAGAAATGAAGTTTGAAGCTTCGATAAAACTTACAACAGCTGCATTGTCATAAGCAGGAGTTTCAGAAAGGCGCATCATCAACTTCAACTTAAGTGAATTTGCGAAAGTTTTCCATGCAGTTAAATCACCAGCATATATAAAATCATAATTCTCATCAAGAGTAGAACCAGAAAGATCCATAGCGATTAATGCCTCAACTCTAGTAAGTAGATCAGCATAAATTACACTGCCCTCATCAAATTCAGGTGATACGATTCCAGTATTTCCTTTTAGAGCATCAAAATAAGGAACATCGCCCCAAACATCAGTCATAATTTGCCAAGAGAAGATAGAAAGTGCTTCAGCTACAAAATAATTTCCCTTATTTTCTGAATCAGCTGATACCGTTTTCATTCTATCTAAGTCATTTAAAACGCCAGCTGTTAGTTCAGTGTAAGCATTAGAAAAACTTGTTTCCTGATATTCGCATAAGAATTTAAATTGAGAAGCAGAATAGGCTTGAGTCCAATATTGTCCCCAAAATCCACCACCAAATCCAAATTCCCATCCCATAAGCTGATTGGCTAATCCAATTTCAGCAGCTGGTAATACAACTTTTGCATCAGGAATCTCACTTAATACATTGGGATCCTCGTTTATATCTAGATAGCTATCACAGCCCGAACCAAAAAAGGTAAGGCATGCTAGTGATACTGTTAATAATTTATGTTTCATAGTTCTTTTTAATTTACAAAGTAAAAGTTAATCCAAAAGTGTAAAACTCGTTGCTAGGTCCGGCACCATACTCACCGAATTTAGCTCTAACATCATTACCAAAAGTTGTTGTTTCTGGGTCGATGTATGCATTTTCAGTTGGTGTCCACAATAGAATATTACTAGCACTTAATGATAAACTCAAAGCACTAACATGAATTCTCTCGCAAAAGTTTTTAGATAATGAATAAGAAAGGTTTACATTTCTTAATTTTAGGTAAGAACGATCAATAATGTTATCAGCATCACCGTCGAATCCACCACCATCGCCATAGAATTTATGCAAAGCAGTAGGATCAACTGGTGTTGTATTTTCAACATAACCACCTCTACCATCAGAAATCACTGAATTAGGAACTAGGAATGTTTTTCTATCATTCAATACTGATTCAGTAGAAGCACCTGTCCAATGTAAATAATCCTTAGTATAAGAATACATATGACCTCCGTAACGGAAATCTAGAGTTGCACCCAATGTAAATCCTTTATATGAAAAAGTATTGGTTAAACCCATTCTGTATTTTTCGTTGATGTCTTTACCAATAAATTCAGTCTCTGTTGTTGGTTGAGGATTACCACTACCATCAACAACTGTTTTCATTACACCATCGATTTCAACTTTCTTAACTGCAGCAATCTTGAATTGCCCCATAGATTTTCCTTCTACAGCATAGATTCCAGCTCCACCGAAACCACCTAGGTATACTTCATCAACATCAAGATTTTCCATCTTGTTTCTGTTCAAAGCAACATTGTAAGAAACATCCCAAGTAAAGTTTTCAGTCTTAACAGGTGTGAAGTTTAATACAAACTCAATACCTTGATTACGTACATCACCTAAGTTAGCCATCTGAGTTGTATAACCTGATGATGGATCTTTAGGTAGACTTGAAATCAAACCTTCAGTTAAACGGTTATAATACGAGAAGTCAAATCCAATACGGTTATTGAAGAAATTTGCTTCAACACCAAATTCGAATTCTTTAGTCAACTCATTAGTTAAATCTGGATTACCCAAACGGTTAGAAGCCATATATGAATTCACACCACCTAGAGGGAAAGAAAGATCATCAATTTTAGGGTAACCTGGATTTGAAGAGAAAGCAGAAACATAACGATCATAAACTGAATAAGGATCAGCATCGTTACCCGTCATACCATAAGCAGCTCTAACTTTAGCAAAACTTAAGATTCCAGTATCAACATCGTTATACTTTAAGAAATCGGTAATTAGGAAACTACCTGTAACACCTGGGTAGAAATAATCGTTTTCACCAGTAGGTAAAGTCGACGACCAGTCATTACGAGCTGTAAGAGTTAGGTAAGCGTAATTTCTGAAACTGAAATCGACATTGGCATAAAGCCCTATCAATCGACGCTTTTCGTTATACTGACCTGATACTGAAGGTGCAAAACTATTGTTAAGGTTATAGAAATTAGGAATATCAATTGAATTAATACTTCCTGATAACCAGTTGTATTTTCTTTCATTGACATTCAAACCAACAATCGCATTTAAAGTAAAATCTTCATTAAGATTCTGCTTTAAACTAGCCATCAAATCATGATTCACTTGAGTTCTTGATCTTCTTGTCTCAGAATAACTACCTGCATTTGCAGAACTAGAACCATCATTATGTGCCCCTGGAGTAAATCCAATTATCCCAGTATGCGTTTCTGATCTTGTTGTTTCGTAGTCACCACCAAAACGGTAACTCAATTTAATATCATCCGTAAATGCAAAATCTAATTGGAATTTACCGAAGATTTTTTTCTTATCCTGCTCAGCAGAATTCTCATTCAATACATAGTAAGGATTCACACCATAAGGAGTAAAATAGTTATCCAGGTTATTGAATTTATTGTTATAGTCTTTCATATCTACAATAGAAAGATCATTTGCAGATTCGTATAAAGATCTAAATACAGATGTCCCTTGACCAGAAGCAACCGCTTTTGTTTTCTCGGTACTGAAATTAACAGAAGAACTTACCGTTAATTTACCAGCTGTATGAGAACCTTTAGTCGAAATAGTAGATCGCTTATATGAGTCGTTATCTGTTGGTATAACACCATCAACAGAGTTTTGAGACAATGACATAAAGTAGTTTGTAGTCGCATTACCACCACTCAATGAAACAGAGTTTTTAACATTCTTACCTGTTTCATAGAAATCACGTACTCTATCTTCTAAAAATACATAAGGTTTAATTTGCTGACTGTTATCAACAACATTACCCCAAACACGATCTTTACCATCATATTCAGGACCCCAGTTACCATTCTCATCAAGAGCTCTGTCTCCAGACCATCCTTGACCAAATTGATTTTGAACATCAGGAAGACGACCAACTTTAGAAAGAGTAACAGAACCGCTATAAGACACTCTCATCTTACCGTCAGTATCTTTACCTGACTTAGTTGTAATCATGATTACACCATTGGCAGCACGAGAACCGTATAGAGCTGTTGCAGCAGCACCCTTCAATACAGTCATATCTGCAATATCATCAGGGTTAATTGCATTGATACCAGAACCAAAGTCAACTTGTGAATTCAATGCACTTCCTGAACTATTCTGCTCATTAGTGATAGGTACACCATCAACAATATAAAGAGGCTGGTTATTTCCAAAAGAGGATGCTCCACGAATCATTACATTCTGTGTTGATCCTGGGCCTGGAGCAGTTGAAATATCAACACCTGCAACTTTACCTTGAAGTGCACTCATTGGGTTAATTGCCTGAGATTTACTAATCTCGTCACCTCCTACAGAAGTTGCAGCATATCCAAGAGCTTTCTTTTCACGTGTAACACCCATAGCTGTTACAACAATTTCGTCCATACCAATTGATTCAGACTCCATCACTAAATCGATGACATTAGAATTAATTGGCATTTCAGTAGTTTTCATACCTACAAAAGAAAAAACAAGAACTTCTCCTAATTCTGGAACACTAATAGTGTATTTACCATCAAAATCAGTAGTGGTACCAATAGTGGTTCCTTTAATAACAACAGAAACTCCAGGGATTGAGAGCCCATCATCGGCTGCAGTTACGACCCCTGAAACCTCTCGACTTTGAGCCATTATGCTCTGTAATCCTATTAGGCATAGGACTAACATCGAAAATAAATTTTTCTTCATGAATTTTTAGTTAGTGGTTAATTATTTGTCTTTAGACTTACCTTAATTATTGTTAAAATAAATCGATCAAAACTCCAACACCCAACAACAATCAAAACGATTAAACATCTCAATATGCTGCAAATACGGGCTTTTCGAAAACTTTAGCAATCATTAAAAGCGAAGCCAAAAGTGTGAAAAAAACTTAAATCGGCAAGCGATAATTGGAATTTCAAAAACATCCCTAACATAAAAACGTTGTTAATTTTACTTAAAAAAGCATTAACAAATGAACAAACAATCAGCATTATGTACACATCTCAATCTCACAACATTACAAACGAAAACAAAACAAACAAAAAAGATAAAACACTGAACTAACAACAAATAAGAAAACATGATTAAACATTAACAAAAGTTAAAAGATCAATCCAATGCAGAACTCAATTCCAGAATTGGTTTGAATTATAGAAAGCACTATTTCAAGCATTATAAATAAACTAACGAAAATCGCAAACGAGACAAATTCAATGAATTTTAATCAGTAAAGCCATTCCCCCTTGTATTATTTGGCATAAAAAAAGTGTTATTCTCGTAAATTGAGAATAACACTTAAGTATTTTTTAAAGCTTGTATATTTCTAAAGAGAGTTATAGTAATTAAAAATCTTAACTAGATCTTTCTCCCTGCTGTACTTTAATTTATTTTTCTTTACAAAATCAACTACATTCTCTTTCTTATCAGAAAACAAGGCTAATATCGTTTTTTTCTTGGGCTTAAAGAATTCCGCAACATTATCATTAACTCCCACAAAATATTCTTTTTTAATAATATATTTATCTGATTCCTGAGTTTGATAACTACTAACTTCTTTAGCCTTAATAAACTTATTTGTATAGTGCTTATATAACTTTTTAGAACCAGCAGACAATAATTCAAGGTAATCTTGGATTACAGTAGAACCGAAAATCAATTCCGAATAAACAAATTTGTGTTCACCAATTATAATAGAATCTATTGAGGTTTGATTTATGATTTTCATGATTTTCCCATCATGATTAACATGCATTTCTTTTCCTTTAATAAAATATCTCAAAGACACATTGTTTACAACATGTTTATCATTAAAAAACACAGAGCCCTCAGTCCAGTCTTTATTGATAAAAAAATCACCGTCAACATTAGACAGATTTGAAAAATCCTCAAATAAATTTTTATTTATTTCCGAAAAATCAATAGCAATACTGCCATTGACTTGAGAAAAAACTGATGGGGTGTAGAAAAGAAAAATAAGAACAAATGTAGAAGCAATACGTGTAATCTTCATAGTATAAGGTATATAATTTATTTTTTGATAAATTAAATATAGACAAAAAAAAGGATTACTCAAAACTGAGTAATCCTTTAATTTAAGTATAAAATGTTATTAATTATCTGTTATCATTCACAGTATCATCAATAAGAACATTAGCATCAATCTCAGCTTGAGGAACTGTTAAGAAAAATCTCTTATCATTTGGCTCTAAAGTAATATCTACACGATGGTTACCATCACGAGTGATACCTCTAACCAAACGCTTCGCATCAAACCACTCAACACCAAGCTCAGCATAAAGCTCTTTTCTTCTTTCCAAAAGAATCTCTTCTAGTAAAGCAGCACCTGCATTTGCAGACTTAACAGCACTAGGATCACGATCTAATTGTAAAGCATAAAGTAAAGTGTGAGCATCAGCCACTTTACCATTACGATACTTAGCTTCAGCATCAATAAGAACCATTTCTGCTTTTCTCATTAAGTGCATATCTGAATCGAAAGCGAATACAAATTTATCAGTGATATATTGTCTGTAATCTGTAGCAGGAACTCCATAACCATTCCAAAATTCATTTCTTACATCAGTTGCAGAAAATTCATTTACAAATGTATTATTACAGAACATTCCAAAATAAGCATTTTGATTATGATCGGCAAAAGCATGAGGTGCAATGTAATAATAATTAGACTGGTCAGCTTGCTGATCCATACTCCAAAGAACTTCATCAGAACCCATATCATCAAAACCAGTAGCATATATAGAAGCACCGTCTAAAGCAGCAACAGCATCTCCACCATAGGCAGCGCTAGCAGCAGCTTCAACTTGATCCCAATCCTGATTTAAAGCCATTAAAATACGAGCTTTAAGTCCTTGAGCAACGCTTTTATTCATGTATGACTTATTAATTCTACTATCTGTTAATCCAGCTATAGCTTCATTAATATCTTGAATCATGAAAGCTTCATATTCTGCAGGATTAGACATAGGTCCAGCTTCTGTAACTTGCTCCTTATACAAAGGAGGTGTTTGCAAACCAGAATCCTTAGAATAGTACTCTAAATACAATTGAAAATATGCAAATGCACGTAAAGCTTTTGCTTCTGCAATGAAAGCAGGCTTATCAGCTTCAGCAATTGCTGAACTAGCTGTTACTTCCTTAACAATGGTATTAGCATGATTAATCAATTCATAAAAATACTGCCAAGTTATAGTTACTCTCATTTTTGATGGAGTACGATAAGTATGAGCATAGTCATATAAAAACCATGTTGGACCAGAAATTAGGTCATTAGCTTTAACAGATCTAGCATAATACATTGAGTAAACCCCACCGAAATGAGTGTTACCATCTGAATACTGACTCCTAAACATTCTATAAATCCCTGAGAAGTATGCTTGAACCCCTTCATTCGAACCATAGATATCTTGTGCTGTAAGCACATCTGTGGGCTTTGGATCATCAAGATAACCTGAACATCCAAATCCTCCTACCAAGATAGCAATACTTGCTAATAGTATATATATTTTTTTCATTTCTTAATTTTTAGTAGGTTAAAATTCTATGTTAACACCAACTGATACAGTCTTCATAATATTTGAACGACTATCAGTAGTTCCAGCTAAACTTTGCTCAGGATCGATACCCTTTATTGTTGAGAAAGTCAACAAATTATCAGCTTGGAAATAGAAACGACACTTACTCAATTTTGTCTTTTTCAAAAGAGATTCAGGAAGGTTATAACCAATAGTTAAAGCCTTCATTCTTAAGTAATCATTATCAAATAGGAAACGAGTAGAAGTTCCATTATAATCATTATCTTCAGTAGTCAACTTAGGTGTATTTGTAATATCACCTGGTTTCTGCCAACGATCCTTAATGTCAACATGTAGTTGACGACCTGGTCTGTCAAGACTTCCCATTAATCCTGCATAAGAATAATCATAAAGTTGTCCACCAACACTAAAGTTAAACTGAACGTTCAAATCAAAATTCTTATACTTGAAATAAGAACCAAAACCTCCAGTAAAATCAGGTAAAGAAGATCCTTGGTAATAACGATCAGCTTCATTATAATCATTTGTTGTTTCTTGGGTTACATTACCCTCTGCATCTTCAACATCCATTAACCAAAGAGCTTCACCAGTCTGTTCATCAACTCCAGCATAATCTCTAATAAAGAAATCATACATAGATTTTCCTACTTTCCACTTCTTAGTACCATTAATAATCTCTTCTTGTGGCAACTTAGTCAACTCATTTTTGTTAGTTGAAATATTAAAAGTTGAAGTCCAATAAACATCATCAGTATGTACATTTACAGTATTCACAATAAACTCAAAACCTGAGTTCTTAACCGTACCAATATTAGTTGTTACAGCTGTGTTTCCTGTAGAAGAAGGTAAAGGCATATCAAATAATAGATCAATAGCTTCCTTACTATAATACTCAACAGAACCTGTTACTCTATTATTGAAGAAACCATAGTCAATAGCAACGTTGAACAAAGCAGTTTTCTCCCACTTAATATTTTGATCAACAATACCACCTTGAAGAACTCCAGTGTTTTCACCATTATTCCATCCTGTATCATAAGCTGCATAGTATGGGAAATAACCAATACCTCTATTATTACCTAGCTCACCATAAGAACCTCTAATCTTTAACAAGTCAATTTTATCAGCGAAACTCTTCATGAAATTTTCATCAGACAAAATCCAGTTAGCACCAATTGAGTAGAAAGTACCCCAACGGTTATCTTCAGCAAATCTTGAAGATCCATCTCTTCTTGCACTAAAATCAAGAAAATAACGTTGCTTGTAGTTATAATCAACACGAGCCATATAAGACTCAAGTCTTTCAGAATTAACATATCCACCAACACTTTCAGGAAGAGTGCTACCAGACATTACTTTTACTCCAGGTAAAAAACCTGTTCCTTGTGCTGACATACGATCATAATTATAATCATACATCTCAGAAATAACATCAACTGCAATTGAATGATCTTCAAAATCTTTCTTATAATTCAACGAGTTAGTAATTGTTGTTGTCTCAGTAATTGTTCTCTGCTGAGAAACACGACCACCTACTGAAGAAGCAGATCCAAATTTATAATGATCATATTCATTAGAGTCATACACATATCTTTCGTAACCAAAATTAGTTCTAAAAGAAAGGTTCTTATGTAAGTCAATCTTAAGGAAAGTTGACGAAAATAGATTTGAACGCGTGTATAGAATCTCATTTATTAATGAAGAAGACACTGCATTTTCACCACCTAAAACAGGTCGAACAGCATTTACTGCTTGCCCACTTGCATTACCATAGTCATACATCTTAGATCCATTTTCGAATTTAAGATCACCATTAGCATCTCTTTGGTAAATAGGATAAATATTAGCTACAGAATTCGCCCATTGCATAATACTAGTATATGAGTTACCAGCTTGATTTGGGTAATTCTGGATAGATTTAGAGAAAGAAGTATTAGTACCCATTTCCATCCAGTCTCTTAATTTTGCTTTAAGGTTAATACGTCCTGAATATCTTTCGAATTCTGACTCAATAATAGCACCTTCTTGCTTAAGGTAGTTACCGTTAATAAAGTAAACAACATTGTCGCTACTTCCACTAACACTTAAATCGTACTCATTATAAAATGCATTATCGTTTGATAAAGCATCATACCAATCTGAATCATATTTAAGATTTGCTCCGGCAACAATTTGACCATCTGCTCCTACTGGATTTGCAGTATCATAAGGATTGTAACCTAGAGTTGTAATCAAATTATTAGTTGCAGTTTGCCCTGCAGTAGTATAATCAGCAGCAGTCGCATTATCTGGCAATTCACCATTTCTAATAGATTCCCAAGAATATTTCATATAATCCTCAGAACCTACATAGTCATACAAATCTACAGCTGCATTAGAAACACCAGCTCTTGCATTAATAGAGATAGTCGCATCTTTCTTAACATACTTTCCACTTTTAGTTGTTATCAAGATAACACCATTAGAAGCTCTTGATCCATACAAAGCAGATGCAGAAGCATCTTTTAAAACGTTAATAGTTTCAATTTGAGAAGAACTAATTGAATTTAAGTTACCCGAAAAAACAACACCATCAACAACGATTAGTGGATCAGCAGAAGCATTTACAGAACCAACACCTCTAATACGAATCGTTGGATTTTCACCAGGCTGTCCACCAGAAGTTAAGATGTTAACACCAGGAGCAGCACCTTGAATTGCACTAATAGGAGAAACTGCAATCTGATTTTCCAAAACATCAGCTCCAACACTAGTAATAGCACCAGTAATAGCTCTCTTGTTCTTAGTACCATAAGCTACTACAATTACTTCATCCATACCAACTGACTCGGATTCCATAACCATGTTGATAACATTTGAAGCAATAGCTACTTCAATTTTTTTCATTCCTACAGATGAAAAGATAAGAAATTTACCATCAGCAGGTACGCTAATAGTATACTTTCCATCAAAATCCGTAGAAGTACCAATAGTAGTACCTTTTACAATAATTGAAACTCCAGGTATAGACAAACCGTCTTCGGCTGATGTCACAACCCCTGAAACTTCTCGACTTTGAGCGAATACGCTCTGTAATCCAATTAGGCAAAGGATTAACATCGAAAATAGACTTTTTTTCATAAATTTTTAGTTAGTGGTTAATTAACATTTATTGACACTCAGAAAATATTAGTAATCATTTGCAACTATTCAGAAAACAATAGAATCATCGTGCTAACGCTCTTAAAATCTAGTCGTAAGTCTTTACTCATGGGGGTTACACCGCTTTTCAAGACTACAAAATTGATTTAAGCACTACCAAAAGTGTGAAATTTTCTTAAATAATCAAAGCATTCTGGACAACAATATGCGAGTATTATATTAAAATTATAAAGTAGATAATAAACATCATAATCGTTTTAATCAAAATTTCAATAAATCATAATGGCCCTACAACGCAGGCAGACAAGTTAATGTATGTTAAAATATGTTGTTTTTACTCAAATTTCAACATTAATAAATTCCCAATTTTAGTATCTAATTTTTATTTAAATTTGTATTTAAATTCAAACTAAATAAGAAAAATAAGACATGGCTTATATTATAGATCTAAAAGGAAAATCTCCAAAAATGGGAGAAAATTGTTTCTTGGCACCTAATGCTAGTATTATTGGAGATGTAGAAATGGGAGATGGATGTAGCATCTGGTTCGGAGCGGTACTTCGTGGTGACGTACATTACATTAAAATTGGAAACAATGTCAACATTCAAGATAATGCGACAATACATGCAACCTACCAAAAGTCACCAACAAATATTGGTAACAATGTATCTATCGCACACAATGCTGTTGTACATGGGTGTACTATAAAAGACAATGTTTTAATAGGTATGGGTGCTGTTGTATTAGATGATGCCATAATAGAGTCTAATGCAATTATTGCTGCAGGTGCTGTTGTAACAAAAGGAACTCATGTGGAATCAGGAAGTGTTTATGCTGGTTCCCCAGCCAAAAAGATTAAGGAATTAAGTCCTGAGCTACTCGAAGGAGAAATTAATCGAATCGCCAACTCATATGCAATGTATGCTAGTTGGTATGAGTAATAATGTTTTACTAGTCATGTACAATTAATCTACAGTTATTGTACATGACTAACTTAAAGTGATATGCTGGGCTTTTAAGTCTCGTTTTAAGAACACGCCTGCCTTTTCTTCAAAATCAGTAATAAATTCTGTCGTAAAAAATTGAAGAAGCCCCTCTTTAGAACAAACTTCATCTATCTCAGGGTGCCGTTGCAAATAATCCATTAAACTTCTAGCTACTATCTGTCCTTGAGATATTAATTGAATATGACTGGGCAAAAAAGATTCAATTACTTTATTCAAAATGGGATAATGTGTACATGCCAATATAATGGTATCTATATGTTGATCTTTCGACATTAGTGAATCAATATGCTTTTTAATAAAATATCGTCCCCCTTCATTATCGAACTCTCTATTCTCAACTAAAGGCACCCATGTTGGACAAGCTTCTTGAACAACTGTGAAATCAGGATACAATTTAGTCATTTCCATTAAGTATGATTCTGACCTTATGGTACCAAGTGTCCCCATCACTCCTACATGCTTTGTGTGACTTAAGACTCCTAATTGCTCAACACTTGGTCGAATAACGCCTAAAACTCTCCTATTGGGTGCTATACGAGGTAAATCTCTCTGTTGAATAGTTCTCAAGGCTTTAGCTGATGCTGTATTACAAGCCAGGATAACCAACTGACATCCCATAGAGAATAATTTTTCTACGGCTTGTAAGGTATACTGGTAGATAACATCAAAAGATCGTGTACCATAAGGAGCACGTGCATTATCTCCCAAATAAATAAAGTCATATTGAGGCATAAGCTTAATCAGTTCATCAAGAATGGTTAAACCGCCATAACCAGAGTCGAAAACCCCTATTGGTCGTTTTGTAGAAGAAAGATCGTTAAACGTGTTACTCATTAGATTAAAAATACTTGATATAAAACTCACCTAATGATACAAAAAAAAGGTAGAACTTATTGCTAAGCCTACCTTTAAATATTTTCATTTGCCAAAGCAAGTGTTCCTACTGGATACCTAATTTTGTTTTCACAAGTGGCATAATATCGATACTAGATGTTGAATTAAATAAAACAACACCAGTACTAAGGTCTAATACATATGTAAACCCATTCTCTTCACCAACTTCTTTAATCGCTTTTGAAGCTTTATCAAAAATAGGTTTCAATAACTCTTGTCTAGTTGTTTGGATTTTGTTTTGTGCAAATTGATCAAAAGTTTGCATACGGTTCTGCAAATCTTGAATTGCTTTTTCTCTATCACTACGAATAGCTTCAGACAAAGTCTCTCTTTCAGCTACATAAAGCTCAACAAGTCCCTGATATTCAGCCTGCATCGCTTTAATTTGCGTATCGAATTCTTTAGCTTTTGTTTCAATTTGCTTCTGTGCCATATCTTTCTCAGGCATTATAGCTAAAAGCTTAGAAGAGTCAATATGACCTAATTTAAGAGTCTGAGCAAAAGTATTAGCGCTAGTCAAAAGCACTACGGCTAACAAAGTAACTTTTAAAATTCTTTTCATTTGGTTTCTTTTTTAAATATGAAGTTGAATCAGCAATTAAATTGACCAAATCAAATTCATCGTTTTATTGTTTATTTACTCTTATTCCTAATTTATATAAAACCTTATCACTAAGGTCAAATTTATTATTACTATAAATGATCGTTGGTCCATTAGCTTTATCAATAATCATTCCATAATTACCAGCCTTAGCGATTTCTTTAATAGCATCATAAATATCATCTTGAATTGGACGAACCAAATCTTGTCTCTTTTTATATAGAGCACCATTCTGTCCAAAATACTGATTCTGCAATTTTTGAGCCAAAGCCTCTTTTTCAAGAATTTCTTTTTCTTTTTTTGATCTCAACTCAGGAGATAAGAAGACCTGATCTTTACGTAATTTAGCATGCAAATTCTTAATCTCGATATAAACACCTTCGATCTCAGATTGCCACTTAGCCGAAATTTCGTTCAATTGATCTTGTGCAGATTTATAATCTGGTACATGATCGAGTATATACGCTGTATCAACAAAACCATATCGTTGTTGTTGCGCACTTAAACTCAAAGTACCAAACAGAACGAAACTTAAAACACATACCAAATACTTCATCATAATATTTGTTTGATTAATTAGTCTTTTAATTGGAAATTAATGACATCTGTGATTATTTTTTTTGAAAGTATCGAATATACTAATTATAAATTTAATAGAAATAAAGACAACATCAATTTATAAATAATCAAAATATGTTAAAACTGCTGACCAATTACAAAATGGAATTGACTACCATTCTCACCTGCTCTATTGGCATCATCAAATCCATATGCCCAATCAATTCCTAACAATCCAAACATTGGTAAGAAAATTCTCATACCAACACCTGCTGAACGCTTAACGTTGAATGGTTGGAAATCTTCAAAATCGTACCATGCATTACCTGCCTCAGCAAAAGCTAGAGCATAAATAGTTGCAGATTGACTTAAAGATAATGGATAACGAACTTCAGCTGTAAATTTAGAATAAATATTACCACCCAAGCGCTGACCACTAGCAGCAACAGGAGTTAAAGTTCCATTACCATATCCACGTAGACCAATATTATCGCTACCATACATTGAATATCCTGACATACCATCACCCCCTACTTCGAAACCTTCGAAAGGAGAACGCTTGTCTTTATTATAGTGACCCAGGTAACCAAACTCGGCTCCTGTATATAGAACCAATTTGTCATTCTTATTCAATATCGGTGAAAACATTTTGCCTTTAAACACCCACTTATGATATTCAATCCATCTGTATTTCTCCTGTTGGTCTCTATCGCTATTTGTTAGTCGAGAATAATCGACATTATCAAACAAAGAATAAGGAGGTGTAATTTTCATACTTAAAGAAAATGAAGAACCTCTTCTTGTATATAAAGGATTATCAATAGAACTTCGGGATAAAGTTGTTGTAAAACTAAAGTTATTCGATGTTCCATCATGAATTAGATAATACTGCCAATCCTTTAATCGATAATTTTGATAACTTATCTCATTCTGTAAGGTAAAAAAGTCATCTGGCCATTTTAATCGTCTTGCCAAACCAACACTCATACCCAAAACTTCTTGTTGTTGATCTGAATTTGGCTGACTGTTATTATATTGACTATACGAACGACTATATCCTGACTGTTTTGAGTAATAGAAAGAGGTACTCAAGGATGTAGGCTTCTTACCTCCCAACCAAGGTTCTACAAATGAAATACTATATGAACTATAATATGAACCATTCGTTTGTGCTCGGATACTCAATGTCTGTCCATCACCAGTTGGAAGTGGACTCCACGCTTCTTTATTAAACATATTACGGATAGAAAAGTTTGAAAATTTCAAACCTACAGTACCAATAATCATACCAGCACCCCAACCTCCTGAAAGCTCAATCTGGTCATTAGCCTTTTCTTCTAACTCATAATTAATATCAACTTTTCCACTTTCTGGTTTAGGTTGAATATCAGGATTAATTGCCTCAGGATCGAAATGTCCTAATTGAGCTAATTCACGTACAGAACGAATAATATCTTTTTTACTGAACAATTCGCCAGGATACGTATGAAGCTCTCTTCGAGCTACATGCTCATGTGTTTTTGTATTACCAATAATATTTACTCTATCGATATAGGCTTGCTTCCCCTCGATAATACGCATTTCAATATTAATTGAATCCGTACCAACAACCGTCTCTACAGGATTTGCGTTAAAGAATAAATACCCATTATCTAAATAAAGATTACTAACAGCATCATCTTCAATTGTTAGTCTTTTATCCAATAGGGTTCTATTATAAGTATCTCCTTTTTTAAGGTTTAGAATTTGATCAAGAACGAAAGAATTATAAACGGTATTACCAACCCAAGTTACATTATTAAAATAATAACGATTCCCTTCTTTATATTTTAAGTAAATATCAACTCGATCATCCTCAACTTCAACAATACTATCAGAAATAATTAATGCGTCTCGAAAACCTTTCTCATTAAACTTCTCGATCAAAGTCATTTTGTCTTCTTCCCACTTTTCCTCGATATACTTAGAAGATTTCAAGAAGTTTTTCAATTTCTTCTCCTTTGTATTCTTTATGAATTTCTTAATCTTCTTTGATGTAAATTCATTATTTCCCTCAACAAAAATATTTCGAACTTTAATCTTATTACTTCTATCTACAAGAATATCCAATACAACACTATTCTCTTCATCTGTAGCATCTCGTTGCACAATGTTAACATCAGTATTGTAGTAACCTTTCTCTTTAAAATAATCTTTAACGACTATTTCTGCATTATTAATTAAGAAATCTGTTACCTGAATCCCCTTCATCAACTTCAACTTTTCTTTAAGTTTTGTTGTTTCACTTTTGGAAAGACCTCCAAAGTTTACACTAGATAAACGAGGTCGTTCTTGAAGATGAATATTTAAGTATATTTTCTTACCTATCAGTTTAGTTGCACTAATATTTATATCAGAAAATAAGCCTTGCTTATATAATTTCTGAATACCCTTAGTGATTTTTTCTCCTGGAACATCAAGTTGTTCACCAGCTTTAAAGCCTGCTATTCGTATCAAGACATCACTTTCGAGATGTTTAATACCAGAAACAGTGACACCACCAATTTCATATTTTTTTGGCGAAGCATAGTTCACCGTAGGATTGTAAATAGTATCGGCTTCTTGTGCTAAAGTGCTTAAACTTATAAGAAGAGAAAAGAGGAAAGTTAATCGTTTAATCATTATCTAATTGAATAGTTAATTCTTACTTATTATTTACTTGCTCACTAATTTTACCAAAACGTCTTTCTCTATTTTGATAGTCTAAAATCGCTTTACAAAGCTCATCCTTGTTAAAGTCAGGCCAAAACAATTTTGCAAAATAGAATTCAGAATAGGCAATTTGCCACAACAAAAAATTACTAATTCGGTACTCACCACTAGTGCGAATGACCAATTCGGGATCAGGAATCCCCTTTGTAGTCAGATGATTTTCAAACACAGAAGCATCAATATCTTCAACTGAAAGTTCTCCATCTTTTGTTTTAAGAGCTATTTGTTTTACGGCATCAATAATTTCCCATCGTGCACTATAGCTTAATGCTAATACCAAAGTCAATCCTGTATTAACTCCAGTTTTCTCAATTGTACCATCTAATTTCGATCTTACCTCATCAGGTAAAGTACTTAGATCTCCAATAGCTTTTAATCGAACATTATTCTTCATCAAAGTTGGAGTCTCATGTTCGATGGCATCAACAAGTAATGACATCAAGCTTAAAACCTCATCTTTAGGACGATTCCAATTTTCAGTAGAAAATGCATAAAGTGTCAGATAAGATATACCAAGCTCAGCAGCAGCTTCAACGGTTTGTCGAACAGCTTCCACACCATTCTGATGACCAACAATACGATGCTCGCCTCTCTCCTTTGCCCATCGACCATTACCATCCATGATAATAGCAATATGCTTGGGTAATCTTTCTTTTATGATCTTATCTGTAATCGACATATATTATTTTACTATTCTATCATATGCATGACATTGCAGATCGTTAAAGAGTTGCAATGTTAATGTTACACCTAAAAATGATATCCAATCATCATTGTGTAACTTATTGGCAATATTTAATTTATTCGGATCACTTAAACCATCCAAATCATCGGTAAAGGTCTTTTTAAACGACCACTCGACAGCAGCTGTCCAACGTTTACCAATTATATATTTACATCCTACTCCCATTGGAATAGCTATTGATGATGTCGTACTACTAGATGATATATACGACAAACCGCTTGTAATATAGGGTGAAAAACGTTTTGCCCTACTTGACAATGGCAATAAAAAAGGTTGAAAATTAAATTCCATCTGTAAGGAAAACTCAACCAATTCTGTTTCAAAAGAATGATTTCTGTCTTGTTGATACTTATTATCAAAATCGAGATCGTCACCTTTTAAATTTCCCAAACTCAAACTCGTTCTCAAAGCATATCTTGGCCCCATATTATAACGGTACATGAAACCTACTGTCGGTGAACTTGAGTAAAGTTGTTTACTAGGGTTAATATCTCCCAAATAATAGTTGGCTCCTACAATAATTCCGACATCAGATGAATTCTGAGCAAAAATTGAGTGACCAATAAAAAAGAATAATATTCCTAAAATAAATTTATACATGAAAAACTCGTTTATATAACTTAATTCTTCTTATTCGAACATAAGATGCGCTAAGTATCGAATATTATTCAATCATAAGCTACAAAAGTAGCATATAATCTGAAAAAACCTCGGGTCTTAACAAAAATTAACCGCGGTTTACAAATGTTTTCATTAGCCCTTAAAACCTAACTAATTACGCTTATCAACACCCCACATAAGCTTGTTTCGGAGGGTTGTATAAAAAGAATGAGTTTTTAATTTCAGCACCTTAATTTTAAAATCAGCTTTACTTATTTTTAATTCATTTGAGGCTTCAAAACTGGCCGATCTGGAATCCAATGATGCTAAATAGCTATCACTCCTTCCCTCAACTTTAAGGCTTATCTCCTGATGATTTGGTACTACAATTGGACGAACTGTCAAGTTATGTGGAGATATTGGAGAAATTACAAAATTTTGTGTATTCGGAATCAAAATAGGCCCCCCAACACTCAAAGAATAGGCTGTTGAACCAGTAGGTGTAGAAATTATTAATCCATCAGCCCAATATGAATTCAAGTATTCACCATCGATATAAGTATGAATGGTAATCATCGAAGCCGAATCTTTCTTATGAACTGTAAACTCATTTAAAGCATAATTAAAATCTTTAAATAACCCATTATCTTTTGTTTGAACCTTTAGTAAAGTTCTTTCTTCAATCGAATAATTACCATCAAAAATATCAGAAATCGCCGCTGGTATTTCTTCTCGCGCAATATGAGCCATAAAGCCTAATCGCCCACTATTAACACCCACAATAGGAATTCCAGAATCCTGAACCACGGTTACTGCGTCAAGAAAAGTACCATCCCCACCAATACTAATAAAGTAATCTACTTCTTTATCCAAATCGGCATGCTCAGAAAAGAAATCAGTCACATCTGGAGTAAAATCCAATTCATCTACGATAAAATCGTACAATGGACGATAAATGCAAAGTTCAATTTTATGAGAATTAAACTCATCTAAAATTAATTTAAAGCTATCTAGAAAATCTTCACTAAACTGCTTCCCAAACAGGGCTACCTTCATGTTGTTTTTAATATTGTAAGCGTTCAAGACAAATGACTAGAGCTGAAACTCCACATCAATTTACAATTACAATAACTTGTATTATAATTTATTCACAAATATAAGGGAATAGAGAAGCTAAACAAGATTATGGAGCTTTTGAATCACATTAATTAGGTGTTCAAAAATTTCATAAAAGAATTATAACGATCGAAAAGCAAATCTTGCATATCATCGTCTCTTAGGAAAGTCGATTTAATGATATAATCGTATCGATGGAAAGTCTGAATAATAGATGATAAATTTGTTTTATTAATCTTGATAGTTAGTTCAATTTTACGTGAAGTATCTGATGACTTAATGTAAAGACTCAAAATCTTAGCATTATTACTTTCTACAATCTGAGCAATTTCACTCAAAGAATAATCAATGGAGTTTAATTCTAAAACAATAACGCCTCCAGGTTCACTCACAGCAAAGATTTTATCGACATATTGCATCAAATCACTTAAAGTGATCAAACCAAGATATGTTTCATCTTCTAAAAGAACAGGAATCACCGTTAATTTAAGATGAGAAACTTTTTCAATTACGTCGTATATATGCTGATCTTGCGTAACAAAGGGACTAAACAAAGATAATTTCTGTTTCCCAATAGGTTCTTCAACCTGATTTAAATCGTAAATATCATTATCCGAAAGAAGCCCAATAAATTCATCGCCTCTCACAATAGGAAGGTGAGAAACCTTAAATATTTCCATCCAATTTAGAGCTTGAAGACCTGTGTCAGACTCTCTCAAAACCGGAACAACATCAGAAATTAAATCTTTTGCAATCATATTAGGTTTTTTTTCAAGGAAATACTTCTAATTTTGCCTTTAAGCAAAACAACTAAATAGTACAAATTTTGAGTTTTAATTTCAAGAACTCAATTATTCTTCATAAAATGACTAGACTTAGTGTAAATATAAACAAAATTGCAACATTAAGAAACGCCCGAGGTGGTAATACGCCCAATGTTTGCAAAATGGCTACTGACTGTGAAAGATTTGGAGCAGAAGGCATCACAGTTCACCCTCGTCCAGACGAACGCCACATTCGTTATCAAGACGTATTAGATCTTAAAAAGATTGTTACGACTGAATTTAATATTGAGGGATACCCAAATAAAGAATTTATTGATTTGGTATTAAGCGTAAAGCCTGAACAAGTAACTCTAGTTCCAGATCCACCAGAAGCTATAACTTCGAATGCAGGATGGGATACGGTTAACAACAAAGATTTCCTAATTGAAGTTATCTCAACTTTCAAAGCTGCTGGTATTCGCACATCTATTTTTGTGGATACAAACCTTAAAAATGTTGAAGGTGCTAAAGAAACAGGAACAGACAGAATAGAACTCTACACGGAGCCTTTCGCAACAGATTTCCCAGAAAATCCTAAAGAAGCTGTTCGCTTATTCGCTATTGCTGCTGAAAAAGCTCATGAACTTGGTCTTGGCATAAATGCTGGTCACGATTTGAGTCTTGAGAACCTTAAGTTCTTCAACGAAAATATACCCAATCTTGCTGAAGTTTCAATCGGACACGCCTTAGTTGCTGATGCCTTATATTTTGGAATGGAAAATACCGTTCAAATGTACAAGCGTCAATTAAAATAAACCAGATTAGTTTGATGTGAAGGATTATATCTTCACATCAAACCATTTACTCACCAACAGACAACCGTGAAACTCAATTACAAGAAACTTGGCGAGGGGCCAGCCCTAATAATCGTTCATGGCTTATATGGAAGCCTGGACAATTGGCTAACTGTAGCAAAGGAATTAGCTCAGAATTTCGAAGTTTTCTTAATTGATCAGCGAAACCATGGAAATTCGCCACATTCTGATTCGCACACATATTCAGACCTAAAAGACGATCTTCTAGAATTTATGGACGATCAACAAATAGACAAAGCTGTTCTTCTGGGTCATTCTATGGGTGGTAAAACGGTCATGTTTTTTGCTATAGATCATCCAGAGAGAGTTAGTAGTTTGCTTGTTGTTGATATTGCACCTAAGAACTACAGCAAAATCTCTGACTATACTCCTCAAACCATCAATCACGAACATCTCGTGTCAGTTATTCTAAATATTGATTTAAGCCCATTTAAATCACGAACTGAAATAAATATAGAACTTACTAAGCAAATTAAAAGTGAAAAGGTAAGACAATTCCTTCTGAAGAATCTTAAAAGGAACGAGGACAAAAGCTTTGGGTGGAAATTGAATATTAAAACAATCAGCGACTACTTAGCACAAATAATGGATGGCATTGATGAAGGTTCTTTTATGAAAGGTAAAGGCATTACTGGCTTCCCTGTTTTATTCATAAAAGGCGAGGAATCGAATTACATCTGCGATAACGACCATAAGCTTATTCGAACCATTTTCCCATATGCTGAAATCACCAGCATTCCTAAAGCTGGGCATTGGGTGCATGCTGAACAGCCAAACTTGCTAGTAAAGACCGTTAACTACTTTATTTTGGAATAATTTCTCTTTGTGAAAACGAACACAAAAATAGCCGAATTGGATAATCTCCAATTCGGCTATTTTTTAAAAAAGTTTTCGAAAACTAAGACCAAATTATCACATAAGAAAAAACAGTCTTTGCTTGAACATTATAATCCTCATACTTTGACGTTGAAGGGTTTATTTCGTCTTCGTATTTCACCCCTGTAATTCGAACTTTGCATTGTTCACTTACATTTAGCTCATCAAGAGATTCAAAAACAGAATCAACAGATCTATTAATTTCTATCTCCATTTCCTGATTAGCTACTGCAGGTAGAGAACCACTTCGAAATACAATTTTACCTTCAGAATCTAATATTTCTACATAATAGTAAATGTCATTCTCATCTACAGCATTCCATTTTACAAGATGAGTCCCTTGATTATAGTCAATCTCATTCTTTAGAGATGCTATTGATTTATTGTCATTAATATCAGACAACTTTACCTCAATATTTTTATCTAAATTTAAATAAAACTTAGCATCATCATTTTCAGGAAAAGTCTCTGATTTAATTTCATTAATGCCATCTTCACCCAGTACAAATACAGATTCAGTTCCCTCAATTACTTTTGTCAATACTAATTTCGGTCCTGACTCTAACAACAACTTAGCATCCTTTATATCTCTACCAGTAACTCGACATTGCATATATCTAGATACATCACCTGCCAAATTAATTTCACTTACAACAAAAGCATCAGCTGTAACATCGTTAAGTCCAGAGAAACTTGTAGAACAGTTTAACTTACGTCTATTATCGGCACTTAGCACTAGATTATTTGAATCAGTCCCCTTTTGTAAAAACCAATCAATAGACTCCCCATTACCAAATGTTTCATCTTTTATAACCAATTTTTTCTCATCAAGACTCCAAGTCCCAACTTCTCTTTCTTCTCGTCCGCCATATTCTTGTTTAATAAGATCTCCATTTCTTTCAAAGAAATAAACAATAACGTCATCGTCTTGACTAAAATCATCAGAAATAAAATCATTCGCAAACCAGTATTTATTTACTAAATCATCTTTATCAAATTTAATCTCAGTATCTCCTCCTCCACTACTGCCTCCACATGAAGTAATAGCAATTGCGAACATTGAAATTGCAAAAACACCTATACTTTTAAGTCCTATTTTTTTCATCCTTTTTTATATATTTAAGCTTTAAAACTAATTTTCGTTTCAACACTAATATTTTAAACACGAAAATAAGCAAAATATTGCACAGATTATGATACTAAATTGATACCCTCTCGAAATTTACTTCAGGTATCAGACCTTCACCTTTGTATCGTAAAAATAACTGAGCGGTTGCCAAAATATCCTTTTCGCAATAGATAGCAATGCGCTCCAAATCATCTTCCTCCCAATAAACCTGACCGACCATTGATCCATCAATATCATCTTTTGGCGTTGGAATATTAAAAATCTCACATAACAAAGCCAAAGAGGTATAATGCTTGTAGTCGCCAAACTTCCATAGCTCCATGGTATCAATAAACTTGATTTCCCAGGGTTTCTTCCCAGCTATATTTAGAGCTTTGGGTAATTTCAATCCATTAATCAACATTCTGCGTGCGATATAAGGGAAATCAAATTCTTTACCATTGTGAGCGCAAAGATTCTTTGTTGGCTTTGAGCAAAAACGATCAAGCATCTCTCCAAAATCAGCCAACAATTGTTTTTCATCATGACTGTAATAAGATTTAACCTTAAAATGCTTTTCTCCTGCCTGCCTAACAATTACACCTGTTGAGATACACACAACTTTCCCAAATTCAGAATAAATTCCAGCTCTGCCATAAACATCTGAAGCCGTTTGCTCTTCATCTCTAAAATAGTTAGACTTTTTCTCCCATAAGTCTTGCAACTTGGGACTTATTTTATCAAAGTCAGCTTCACCTGAAACCGTTTCAATATCGATAAAAAGTAAATCTTCTATTTTAATATCATCAAGCATAATCAATAATTTATCATAAATGAAAATTAAATCTATAAAAAAAGGAGATCATAACAAAATCTCCTCTTTAAACGATATATGTCTTTGAGTGATTAATTAAACACTCACTTTTAAGTTCTTTTGAATAAATTGAGTTAAAATATCAATAGCTACATGATTATTGCCACCCTGTGGAACAATGATATCGGCATAGCGTTTGGTTGGCTCAATAAACTGCAAATGCATCGGTTTCAGAACATCCTCATAGCGAGCTAAAACTTTATCTACGGAACGGCCACGTTCAACAATATCACGCTTGATGACTCGGTTCAATCTATCATCTGCATCACAATCAACAAATACTTTAATATCCATTAAATCACGCAATTCAGGCTGAGTTAAAGCCAAGATACCTTCAATGATAACCACTTCAGTTGGTTGCACAGGAATTGTTTCTTCCGAACGGGTACAAGTTAAATATGAATAAATAGGTTGATCAATGACAAGACCTGCTTTCAATTGCTTTAAATGTTCTTGCAAAAGCTCGAATTCAATTGAATTAGGATGATCAAAATTGATCTCCTGACGCTTTTCCAATGGCAAATGACTACTATCTCGGTAATAGGAATCTTGAGGTAATACGGCAACCTCTCCCTTAGGTAAACGCTCAATTATCTTTCTCACAACGGTTGTTTTACCCGAACCTGTACCTCCTGCTATTCCAATTATTAACATGTGAAATGGTATTTAAATCAAATATTATAAATTTGCACTAATTTTGCGTCGCAAAGATACAAATTTTATGCTGAGTTTTATAGTTCAATAAATTGTTCTAAGTCTTTACATTTAGGTCAAAAAATCAAATTCATTTGAAAATTGAACCTGATTAAAAATGTCTCAGCAATATAGTTATTTCATATTATTAGATAAACATATATTATCTAAGCCACATATTCCAAATTAGTCTTTATGAACTTATATCCTTTAAAATTCACATCAATACCCAAAGAAAAAATTTGGGGAGGAAACCGTTTAAACACAATTCTTAACAAAGAATTTAATCCTGCTAATAAAGTCGGTGAAAGTTGGGAAATATCAGGTTTAGAAGGTGATCTTTCCCTTGTAAAGAATGGTTTTCTTGAAGGAAACGATTTAGAAGAACTAATTGAAGTTTATATGGGTGATTTGGTTGGAGACAAAATTTACGATCAATTTGGTCTCGAATTCCCCTTACTAATCAAATTTATAGATGCTAATGAAAATTTATCCATTCAGGTTCATCCAGATAATGAATTTGCTCTTGAGAAGCATAAGGCATATGGGAAAACTGAAATGTGGTATATTATTGACGCTGAAAAAAACTCAGAGCTTCTTTTAGGTTTCAACCAGCCCGTGAATAAAAATATATTTCTTGATTCGATTCAAAATGGAAATCTGTCTGAGCTTATTAATAAAGAGAAAGCAGAAGCAAATAGTTGTTATTTGATTCCTGCTGGTAGAATTCACGCCACTGGGAAAGGTGTTCTTTTTGCCGAGATTCAACAAACATCAGACATTACTTATCGTATATACGATTGGGACAGACATGATACAACAGGACAGACACGTGAACTTCATCTTGATCTGGCGAAGGAAGCATTGGATTACACTTTCGAGAAAAAATACAGAACTGATTTTGAATCTAAAATCAATGAAAGTTCTGAGATCGTAAAATGTCCTTTTTTCACAACTAACATTTTGGAGTTCGATAAAACAATTGAAAAGGATTATTTCCAACTCGATTCATTTGTAATCTATATCTGCCTTGAAGGAAGTTGCGAAATTCAAGTTGAAGATGAAGAATCAGTTTCATTGACAAAGGGAGAAACCGTGTTAATTCCTGCTAGTTTAAAGAATTTAAAACTGAAGCCAAATACGAACACAAAGCTTCTCGAAGTTTTTATTCAGTAAGAAAAGCTTGCTATATATAATAGAAAACATGAGTCTCTTCATCAAATTTAGAGAGTCAATCAATAATATAACTATCAATATTTAGATTAAGCTAGATTCTGATTAACTTTGCCGAGCAAAAAAATATAGAATATGAAGGTCAATACAGCCGAATTTATTATTTCGAACAGCGACGTAACAAGATGCCCTAAAGCAAATATGCCAGAGTATGCTTTTATTGGACGTTCGAATGTTGGGAAATCATCCCTGATTAATATGCTAACCAATCACAAAAATTTAGCTAAAATTTCAGGAAAACCGGGAAAAACCCAACTCGTGAACCATTTCAAAATTAATAAGGAATGGTATTTGGTCGATCTTCCAGGATACGGTTATGCTAAAGTTTCGAAACACCTAAAAAGTGGTTTCAGCAAAATTATTTACAGCTATATCGAAAGCCGTGAAAATCTAGTCAACCTTTTCGTTTTGGTCGATGCTCGTCACGACGCGCAACAAATCGACCTCAACTTTATGGAGTGGTTAAATGGTAAGGAGATTGCCTTCTCTATTATTTTCACAAAGGCTGATAAACTTACCAAGAGAAAACTAGCCGATAGTATTGAGTCTTATAAACAACAGATGTTAGTAAGATGGGAAGAAATGCCCCCTTATGTCATCAGTTCCGCCTCATCCGGAATGGGACAAGAAGAAATTTTAAAATTTATAGAAGAAACAAATAAGATTGTCAGCTTCAAATAAGAATAAGACCTAAGAAGATTTCCCTGCGAAATCTTCTTTTTTCATTATAAACGACGATCAATTAAGTCGTTCAATTACAAGAGAACAAATACAACATTTGCGTTCTTATTTTTATAAAAAACGAGTTTATATTCTTAAATTTGCACCATCGTTTTCTTAGTGCAGATTATAGAACTTCAAACAATTCAATAATTATAGCACTAATGTCACTTACAACATCAGTAAAAAACAACCAAATTATGAATGCCCCAATTAAAATTTTCGCAGGTTCAAAGAGTGAAAAATTAGCAGCCCAAATTGCTAAAGCAGCCGGACTAGAGATCGGTGATTCAAGCATCATTAACTTTAGTGATGGTGAATTTGAAGTTGCTTATGAAGAGACAGTTCGTGGAGCTCACGTGTTTATCGTTCAATCTACTGTTCCTCCTGCTGACAACTTAATGGAACTTTTAATGATGATTGATGCTGCCAAAAGAGCATCAGCTTATAAAGTATGTGCTGTAATGCCATATTTCGGATTTGCTCGTCAGGACAGAAAAGATCGTCCTAGAGTAGCTATCGGGGCAAAACTAGTTGCTAACTTATTAGTAGCTGCTGGTGTAGACCGTGTTATGACTATGGACTTACATGCAGATCAAATTCAAGGTTTCTTTGATATTCCTGTTGATCACCTGTATGGATCATCTGTATTATTACCATACATCAAGGAATTAAATCTTGAGAATTTAGTAATTGCTTCTCCAGACATGGGTGGAAGTAAAAGAGCAAATGCATATTCTAAGTACCTAAATGCAGGTCTTGCTATTTGTCACAAAAAAAGAGTAAAAGCAAATGTAGTGGGCGAAATGACTGCTATTGGTGATGTTGAAGGCAAGAATGTTGTTATTGTTGACGACATGATTGACACTGCAGGTACTATTGCAAAAGCTGCCAACATGCTAAAAGAAAAAGGTGCATTAAGTGTTAGAGCCATTGCATCTCATGCTGTTCTTTCAGGGCCAGCACACGAAAGAATCGAAGAATCAGCACTTGAAGAAGTTCTTTTCACCGATTCAATCCAATTGAATGGAGGAAGTGAAAAAATTAAAACATTAACGATTGCTAACATTTTTGCAGAAACAATCCTTAATGTTTATAATAACGAGTCAATTAGCTCAAACTTTATTATTTAATTAATATATTTGCGGCGAATTTTGGTATTACTATTTATAATCGTGTGATGGGATATGAATTGAGCCTGCTTACCAAGGGTGATGATTTTTATATTGAGTAGCATAACAAAAAAAGTACAATGAAAACTTTAGAATTAAAAGGTTCATTAAGAACAGATCTAGGAAAAAAAGCAACTAAAGCTTTACGTAAAGAAGAATTAGTTCCTTGTGAGCTTTACGGTGGTGCAGAAAACATTCACTTTGCTGTATGCGAAAAAGCACTTAACAAATTACTTTTCACTCCAGAAACTTTCATCGTTAAGTTTGATATTGAAGGTAAAGTAGTTACTGCAGTAATGAGAGACGTTCAGTTTCACGCTGTATCTGATAAGGCTCTTCACGTTGACTTCTTCCAGGTAACTGAAGATAAAGCATTCGAAGTTGAAGTTCCTGTTAAAGTTGAAGGTTTCGCAGTTGGTGTACAATCAGGTGGTAAACTTGCTGTAAACCTAAGAAAACTTAAAGTGAAAGCTATGATGAAGGATCTTCCTGAGTCTCTTTCAATTGATGTAACAGATCTAGGATTAAGTAAGAGTATCCAAGTTGGAGCTTTATCTTTTGAGAACCTTGAGCTATTGAACTCTAAGAGTGCTGTAGTTGTTCAAGTTAAACTTACAAGAGCTGCTCGTGCTGCTGCAATGGCTGGAGGGGAATAATATTTCCAAAAAGCTTGCTAATACAAGTATTAGCGAAAAATACAAGCTCCCAAGCCTTATGCTTGGGAGTTTTATTTTTAAAACCAATTTACCCTTTTGTTCATTCTAAGAATGAACTACTTGATCAAGTATAAAAGATCAAAAACTATTGATTAAATTGGCCTTCATTCTTCTCTCAAATGACTAGCAATATGTTTAAGTTTATCACAGATTTATTCAAAAGAGAAAAAGCCAATAATTCAGAAAAAAACGCTGATATGAAGTATTTAATTGTTGGGCTTGGAAATATTGGACCTGAATATTATCACACCCGCCATAATGTTGGTTTTAGAATCTTAGATGCCTTGGCCGAAACAGCTAAAATCGAATTTAAAGATGGTCGTTACGGAGCCATTGCAGAATACAAATTCAAAGGCCGACAGTTTATTCTTGTAAAACCGAGCACTTATATGAACCTCAGCGGTAAGGCTGTAAACTATTGGCTGCAAAAAGAAAACATCCCTCTTGAAAATATGATGATTTTGGTTGACGACTTGGCTCTGCCATTCGGAACACTTCGTCTACGTCCCAAAGGCAGTGATGCCGGACATAATGGATTAAAACACATCAACGAAACATTAGGGCATCAAAACTATACCCGATTACGCTTTGGCATTGGAGCTGATTTTAGTAAAGGAAAACAGATTGACTATGTACTAGGAAAATGGTCAGAAGAAGAGCTCGAAAAACTACCTGAATTATACAAAATCAGTATCAATATGATTAAAGGTATAAGTACGATAGGTGTGCAACGCACAATGACAGCTTACAACACAAAAAAAGAGCCTAAAAAAGCTAAGGATGAAGCTGCTGAATAAGACTTAATAATATTCCTAATTACCTCATAATAGAAACTCACTATGAACGATAAGGTAAGAATTGACAAATGGCTTTGGGCTGTTCGTATTTTCAAAACGCGAAGTATGGCATCCGAAGCTTGCAAGAAAGGAAAAGTTACGATTAATGGTGTTACTATTAAACCATCACGTGAAGTCAGACTAAACGAGATTATAAGTTTAAGAGTTCCTCCTATTACGCGATCATATAAAGTTCTTGATATTTCTGGAAAAAGAATGTCTGCTAAACTCGCAGTCGATTTTGTGAAAGATGTTACAGCTCAAGATCAACTCAATTTACTTGATGCAACCAAAAACTTTGGCTTTGAAAAAAGAGATAGAAGTATTGGTAGACCTACCAAGCACGATAGGCGAATGATTGACAAGCTTAAAGACATCGATTAAATAGATAATCGAAACGAATTAATAAATATTTATATCCCAAAGATGATTATAGCACAAGAGAAAAGAAAGACCAATTTAGCAGAATATATCCTGTACATGTGGCAAATCGAAGATCTTATCAGAGCTTACAAATTCGATATCACTGCTATTACAGAAGCCGTTCTTCAACATTTCCAACAACCAGAAGAGAAGCAAATAGAAATTAAGGAATGGTATGAAAACCTAATAGAGATGATGAAGGTTGAGAAGGTCGAAGAAAAAGGTCACCTACAAATCATCAAAAACAATATTGACGAACTATTCGATTATCACTTGCACCTTCTTAATAACAACAAGGATGTGGCTTATATCGCTTTATTTCAAAAATCAGCTGGTCATATTGCCGAGTTTAGAACCAAATCGCAAGCCACTGATAATAACAATGATATCGAACTATGCCTAACTGCACTTTATGGCATACTAATGCTTCGCCTACAAAAGAAAGAAGTTTCAAAGGATACTTTAGCTGCTGTAAGTTCATTTAGCGAGATGATTGCATCGCTTACTGCAAAATATAAAGCTTTCGAAGAAGACAAAGACTAGATAATACATTGATCCAGTGTCCTAAGCGGAGTCGAAGGGTGAGGATGTGAGGATGTGAGGATGTGAGGATGTGAGGATGTGAGGATGTGAGGATGTGAGGATGTGAGGATGTGAGGATGTGAGGATGTGAGGATGTGAGGATGTGAGGATGTGAGGATGTGAGGATGAAAATTAAAAAATTCTAATTTAAGACGACGTATCTTAATTCAATAATTTAGATGGTAATGCAAGCAAAATACAAAAACTGGATATTCTTACTATTAGTTTCTTTCATTTGGGGCAGCCCCTATATTTTAAGAGAAATTGCACTTAAGAGTTTTACACATAGTCAGGTTGCAGCATTTCAGGTTTTCCTATCATTTATCTTATTCCTTCCTCTTATATTTAAAAACTTCAAGAAGCTAAACAAAGACAATATTGGGCCTTTATTACTTTCTGGCATAGCTGGAAACATAGGCCCTTCATTCTTCTTTGCCAAAGCTCAAACCCTTATAAATTCTTCTTTGGCTGGCATGCTAAATGCAATGCTTCCTAGCATCACACTAGTTCTTGCCATCCTATTTTTTAAAGGCAAATCAAATCGAAACACCCTTATTGGAATAGGTTTGGGTCTTGTCGGCTCTTGTATGATTGTCCTTATGGGAGATTCCTTTGGTAGCACTCAATACATGGGCGTCTTTTATGTGTTTATGGCAATTCTTTCAGTAGCCATAAGTATCAATATTGTCAGTTTTACTCTACCCAAACTCAATGGAATTGAAATTGCATCCTTAGCATTCTTATTCGTTGGCCCTATGGCTGGAATCTTTCTATTAACTACCGACCTGAGTGTCGTTATAGATTCTCCAAACTTCACAAAAAGCGCTGGCATGTTAGCTCTCTTGGCAGTTTTAACCTTTTTTGGTGTGATTTTTTACAATCAGCTTATAAAACAATCATCTCATATTTTTGCAGCATCAATTGCATATCTCATACCTATTGTTGCATTATTCTGGGGCATTACTATTGGAGGCGATCAAATTACAATCAGTCAAATTTTAGCAATTTGCTTAATACTTGTGGGCGTAAACCTTACGCATAAAAAATAGGACTTAATTATAAACTCGACATAACTCTTTTTTCACAAGAGTTACAACTTATAAAAAACGTCAGGTTATTATTTATTTCATTCAAAATTATTTCATCAGCTACATCATAAAGCCCAACATCAAATATCCAATTACTGAGAGAAATCCACTAATCAGAGCATAGGGCATTTGTGTTCTGACATGTTCCATCACAGGAATTTCAGCAATCATCGAAGACAGTATCGTAGAATCGGAAATGGGTGAACAATGGTCACCAAAAACTGCACTCGAAATAATGGCACCCAGAATCAAGGAGATATTGGCATCCAATCCGGCTGCAAGCGGCAGGGTAATGGGAATCAGAATAGCAACTGTTCCTCCGCTGGTTCCTGTGGCAAAGGAAATTAAAATCCCCACCAAAAACACAATAAGAGGCAGCCATGCCACATTCACATTTCCGCATAAGCTGGCGATATATGTACCCGTATCCAAACTCTTAATCACATTACTCATGGTAAATGCCAAAGCCAAAATGATAACTATTTCTAGAAAATCAGACATCCCATGAAAACACCATTTCAAATATTTTCGAAAATCGGCGAGTCCTTGCCTATGATAAAACAGTCCTGTAAGAATCAGTGTCAAAACGCCACTTAAAGCCAATGCACTTGCGCCATCTCCTTTTATCAGACTTCCCTCACCGCTAATGAAAAGTATCCCAAAATTAAGGATCAGAAGAAGCAATAATGGCAAGAGCATGTTCCTTGACCTGGCTATGGTTCCTTGCGGAAGATCTGTTTTAAAAATAAGAGTATCATTATCTTGAACATCTCTAAAGGAAACCTGTCGTTTCATGACAGCCAGCTCCTTACCAGAGAAGATACCGAGCCCCACAAGCAAAATGGAAAAAATACCATAGAGCTGAAAAGGCAGTGCCGATAGAATAAAACCAAAAGCTTCTCCATCGATCACACCTGCAGAAATCTGACTGCCAATCATAACCATGAGAAAAGCCCCCGCACCATTTACCGGAAACAACCAGGCAACAGGAGATGCTGTAGAATCAATTATATAAGCGAGTTTGTGCCTTGAAACATTTAACTTATCAAATAGGGGTCTACTCGCTACTCCGGCAACGACAATTGAACTAACTCCATCAATGAACAGAAGCAAACCAATCAGGTAAGCCAATAATTGAGCGGACCAAGCCGAAGTAACCAATTGCTTCTTCACGGTCAGATCGTGAACCAAACCTTCTACCCCACCCGAAGCCTCAATAATAAAAACAAAGGCTCCAATCAAAAAACAGAAAAGAAGCGATTTCACAGACCAACCATTGAATAAGACATCGGTAAAACACTTAATTCCATAGCTGAAACTTTCTTCTTTATAAATTAGTATCGCAACACCAAGCAATATCCCTCCCAACAATGCAGGCAGGACTTTTCGAGTAATGAAAGCTATAAATAAAACGAGAATAACTGGTAGTAATGACAGATAAGCAAAATCCATTCTTTAATTTAATCAGAGAATTCTAAAATATGATATACGAAAAAAGGGGCTGGTTCGGTTTTACCGACTGGCCCCTTGACTATTACAATCAAATAATATTAAAACTTACCATTCTTGTTCTGCCACTCAGACTCAGGTCGGATCGTTTCCATTACATCCCAATGCTCGGCAATTTTACCATTTTCGACTCTAAAAAGATCGTAGTAAGATGTGTGGGCATCCCCAAATTGACCTTCGCTCACAACCAATACAAAGTTGCCTTCGCCCAATACCATATGAACATTATTATAAATCATCGAAATCCCCATCTTGCCAAGTTCTTCCAATGCTTTTCCCAATCCGGATAAACCATCAGCAATACCAGAATTGTGTTGGATATAATTGTCACCATCAAAGAAGTTGCCCAACTGATCCATTTTTCCTTGAACCAAAATGGTATTAACAAACTGCTCTACCAATTTTTTATTGGCTGCCGTTTTATCTTTATCCTTAATTTCAATAGTCCCGTCAAACTGGGTTCTGCCACTTGAGTTAGGCTCAGTTATCACACTTAGGTTATCCCAGTGCTCAACAATTTGTCCTTCCTCAAATCGGAAAATATCAAAACCTGCTTTGGGTCCAAAAAAGTTATATTCGGTATGGGTAAAAGTATAATCACCATCTTCAAAAGCACGCACAATATTCACTTTCGCACTTCCTTCAGGCAATTGCTGCAATGCAGCTCCAAATCCGGCCAAACCATCAGCTATACCAAGATTATGTTGGGTATAATTATTCGGATTAATATAAGCGATTGCGGTCTGGTCGCCAGTTTCAATACTATTCAATACGGCTACAGCCTTCTCTTTATTACTTAAAACCGCATCCTTATCTTCATTTGAACTGCATGCAGTCAAACTCACAAATATTCCCAGGGTAATCAATACTGTCTTCATAATCATGTGCTTTAATTGTTATAATTTTATACTGCAAATGTATTATGAAGCGGCAGGTGCATAAAGGTGAATCAAAGTCTAAAAATGGTAAATCTGTGTTATTTGACTTTATTCACTCAATTGTTCCCTAAACATTTTGGGTGAAGTACCAATCTGCTTTTTAAAGTATTTCACAAAGTTAGTGGGCTCATCAAAACCAAGAAAATAGGAGATCTCTTTAATGGGAAGATCCACTTGAGAAAGTTTTCTTTTAGCCTCTAGAGTTACAAAATCATCGATAACAGTTTTAGCCGTTCTTTGGGTAAATTCTTTACAAACATCATTCAAATGCCTATAGCTGATATTAAGAGATATGGCATATTTTTTAGCATCACGGGTTTGGGTATATTCCTTAGACAACAATTTCTGAAAGGCTACGAACGTTTTGAATTCTGCGGTTTGAGGTTGTTTAATGCTATGACGTGCAATTCGTTCTGCTGATAGTAGTAGTATCTTTAATAAACTTCTTACAATATCTAGCTTGGCAAAATTATCTTCACGATTAAATTCCCTTTCCATGCCATGAATCACGGGCATCAAATTCATTAATTCCGAATTGTTGAAACTGATTATGGGAGGATATAGGCTCAGGGCAAAGAAACGGTAGAAGGCCAAATAATCACTCTGCGATAGATTTTTATTGAGAAATTCATCCGTAAAAAGGATAATATAGCCTTCTCGTTCTCCTTCCTCAGCAAAAGCATGTACCTGTCCCATGTTAACA
Organism: Ancylomarina sp. YFZ004; assembly: GCF_054254355.1. Lineage (NCBI taxonomy): Bacteria > Pseudomonadati > Bacteroidota > Bacteroidia > Marinilabiliales > Marinifilaceae > Ancylomarina > Ancylomarina sp. YFZ004. The sequence goes on along the minus strand of NZ_JBTCHQ010000005.1, from coordinate 210,333 downwards.
AACAACAAATCACCAGCAGATAGTTTATAGTTTTCGAAATCCACCACATGGGAACCATTTCCTTTGCAGATGAGCATCAGTTGGTGAAAACGAATACTGTGCAATTGGTTTATGGGATGCACCAATGATTCCGCTCTATCCAAAAGGCTTTGAAGCGTCATAATTTCAAAGCCTATCTCATTGGCCTTATCTTCTCTGAATTTAATGTCAGGTATTTTTGCCATATATCTTATTGGTTAGCTTATTTATCTTCAATTATTCTTAGGCATATGCCTTATACCTCGAAAAAAACACTTAGGAAGAGAGCCCTAAGCTTAATCTTTAGTATGGGAACTGGATTGAAATTGAGTTTGAAATAATCTTGGGGTCATACCCATGTGCTTCCTAAAGAATTTAATAAAATACGAATCATCACTAAAACCCAGCTGATCTGATATTTCATTATTTCTTAGGCTTGTATAAGACAATAATCGTTTAGCTTCCAAAACAACTCTTTCCTCAATAAGTTTACCAGGAGATTTCCCGGCATACTTTTTACTCAGCCTGTGTAACTTCCGTTCCGAAATAGCCAATAGGGAACAATAATCCGAAATTTGTTTCTTAACAGCAAATAATTGATCAACATACTCCCTGAATTTAAAATACAGTTGATAATCATGCTGATTGGATAAATCCACAGGAAGCTGACTACGATTCAGATAGAGAAGCAAGGCATTTAATAAATACTCCTGAATCTGGATAGAATCTGATTCTGATTTTTTAAATTCCTTAAGAATTAAGTCAACTAGATTTTTAATAGCACTCTCACACTGATTATCTCCTAGTTCACAAATAAAATAAGGTAAATAAAAAGAGCTAAACTGATGTACAAAATCTTCTGAAAACATGATAATGGTTCCCTTAACATCCTTTATATTTTCCAACCAGTGAACCGGTTCCTGAGAAATATAGATAATCTTATTGGCAGCTATTTCATGACTATTGAAATCAATATTCATCATCCCCGATCCACTCTCAAAATAAAAAATTTCATAAAAATCACTTTTATGAGGTTTAAAGATCAGATCACCTGCCCTTTGAATCACTGTCTCGATAGAGACGACATCCAGATCTTTAAACTGTAAAAAACTATTCTCAAAGGAAACAGTAGGTAACTTCATACTTTCTTATTTATTCATCTTCAAGGTGGCAGAATAATACCATCTATATTCTTAAAACAACCATCTCAGCTATGCAAAGGTGCATAATTTTACCAAAAAAATAAAAACACATGATCGAGACATTAAAAATTGTATTAAGTGGCATGTTCATAATCGCTGGTGTACCCAAACTATTCAGGGTAAAACCCATACAGGATCAGTTCGATGAATTTGGCTTTGCCAATTATTTCATTCTTATTGTTGGAGCACTGGAAGTAATAGGAGCAATAGGTTTGCAAGTTTCTCTTATTGACATATGGGTTGATTTAGGTCTATCTATCTTAATGATTGGGGCAATTTATCAACACATTAAGGTAAAACATCGATTGGAAAAAAGTATCCCTGCTGTAATTATGCTTGTTCTCTTAATTTTTCAAAACTTATTGGCTGTAGGTATCATTTAAGAAATGATAATTTCAAGGAGGTATGTCAACAAAAAAGGCACACCTCCATTCTTATCAAAGGTATAGGTCAAGTCATATTATAAAATTCCATTAGTATACTTCATGCATAAAATCATAACAATTCGTTATCTTAGAAAAACAACATAATCATGGATATAAAAGACATATATAATTTCGCAGACAAAATTGGGGTATTGGTATTTTCAACCATATACAAGGATGAGGTACACTCAAGAGTCGCACATTTTAACGGATTCGATGATGAAGGAATCTATTTTAGGACTATGGCAAACAAGCCATTTGGCAGGCAGCTGGCTGAAACCGGCAAAATAACGGTTTGCGGTGTTTCCGACACGCGAATATTAGAACACCTTCCTGATGGTACACCGGTTTTTCCGACAGGATATAGTTTTCGAATCATAGGTGAAATAAAGAATGTACCTGCAGAAGTGATCAAGGAAAAGGCTAAACACAATAAAGCATTGATGGCAGCTGCAACCGACATCGACAAGTATCCAGCAATGGCAGAAGGAAACTACGTCATACATAAAGCCAAAGGTGAAATATTTGATTTTGATTTTGAATGCGTTAATCGGGACCACAAGATTCTAAGAACTCGTTTTGCATTTGGTGGTGCAAGCTTCAATCCTGCTGGTGTACGCATTACCGACGACTGTATAGAGTGCGGAACTTGCAAAGATGTTTGTTCGTTTAAAGCCATTGAAGAAGGCAGCCCATACAAAGTGAATCCCAATCGTTGTGATGACTGTGGCAGTTGCATGAAAGAATGCCCTGTCGGGGCAATTAAGGAATCACTGGTTATATAAACTAAGTTAATGTCGCTAGAAAAAGGATTTGTCCATGGAACAATCGTTCAAGACAAGTTCTTTTTCATTTGTCCTTTTAATACAACAAATAGAGAATACCTCTTGCTCCTTGCATTGAGAGTGATATTTTTTCTATTAAGCCTGAGAGGGAGTACTATATTTTCAACCCCATAATACAAATATCATCGACCTGTTCCTCATCACCTTTCCAGGCATCAAACTCATCATCAAGTAAAGATTTCTGCTCTCCCATTGATTTATCACTGATTGAAAGCAGGAAGTTCTTGAATGGTTTACTCTTGTACTTCTTCCCTTTGGGGCCTCCAAACTGATCGGAAAAGCCATCTGAAAAAAGGTAAATACAGTCGTCTTTTTCAAGCTCAATCTCATGTGTTTTGAATTTTTTTGTTTCTATGACTTTCCCTATTGGTTGTCGTGTTGAAGGGTATTCGTAAAGGATTCTATTTGTATCAGTAATAGCCTTCTTTGGTATTTTGCCTCCATTCTTCATCTGACTAACTCTATAAAGAGAGTTGTTGGCTCCCGAATACCAAAGTTTGTTTATCTCAAGATCGATACAACAAAGTGCGATATCCATTCCATCAGAAACCCCATCTTCACTTTGACTAAAAGCATCCACAACCTGATCCTTCACATAATCCAATATCTTTCCAGGTGCAATAATGCCGTATTCCTTAATAACACGATTTAAGGCATTGGCACAAACCACACTTACCATAGCCCCGGGGACACCATGCCCCGTGCAATCTGCTACAGCAAAATAAACCATCCTATCGAAAGAATGCTTCCAGTAAAAATCACCAGAAACAATATCTCGGGGTTTATAAAGAAGGAAACTTTGTGGAAACAAGTTTTTAATCATGGAACAGGAAGGAAGAATGGCTTCTTGTAAATGCTTTGCATAGCGAATACTGTCCTCAATTTCATGGTTCTTTTCTTCGAGCTCCTGTTTTTGAGTTGAAAGCAATTGATTGGCTTTTAGTTTGCTATGGTAAGCCTTTACCATAAAGATGGCCATTAGCGCAATGACAAAAATTATTAGCATCACAAACCAATTGAGATTTTGTATATCATCAGTCAGATCCTTTTCAGGTATCAACATACAAATTCGAAAGAGATTATCGCCCAAGATGAAGGGTTTCACTTTAAGAAAATATTTTTCTCCATTAAAATCAAAGCTATAGAGCTCCTTACTCTCCTGATGACTTCCAAATTCCTTTTTAGCTGCAGATATTTCAGGAATACCAAGGCTATTGGCATCTATTAAAAGATAGTTGAGATGATCTTTTTGCTCTTGAAAACGGTCATCTTTTGGCAAGCCAAGAAAGCGATCATCATCCGTAACAATAAAGGCTTTTCCATGTGGGGAGATTTCCATTTGGGAGGTAAATTTGGAAATATCGAAAATTGATACATCAAAGGATATAACATGTATCTCTCCATTTTTATCTTTCCATTTTTTTGAGATCGTGATTCCCAATATCTTACTGGGATTAAATTGATAGGGCTTGGTCCAAAAAACAGCTTCTTCTTCAGACTTAAGTGCTCCTTTGTACCAAGGGCGCAATCGCGGATCATATAAATCATTCAGTCTATTATTTCTAATCAGGTTTAGCTTTCCTTTATAATTAGACCACTCATATCTTTGTGGTTCAATTGTTGTAGAGCCTTCTTTAGTGATCATATTTACATAAATCTCCCCAGATTTTTCTAATAAGTAACAATTCCCATTCTCATCGGCAATATCTACTGAAGAAATTGCTTTATAGCCTTCGAGAACAGGTATAAATTGCTTATTAAGTTCCTTTATGTCCAGATTTTTATACGCTCCTGATTTCCCTCGCTTATAAGAAATCATAAAGGCTTTTTCTGCCGAAGAAAAGAAATCACTCATCTTTAGTTCTACCAAATCCATCTTTCCGCTTAAAAGATTCTTAGCCATTTTATTTTCCCCATTAAGAAGTGACAGATAGAGTATACACAGGATGATTCCAAAGCCTAATAGAAGGTAAAGTCCAGGTTGCTTAAAACTTAGATAGTTATTTTTTGAGATAAGCTTATTCATACAGTTACTTATATAAAGTGTGTCGGTATTTAAATGGAATTCTATCATTTAATAGAGAATGTCCTATTCAGGAAGATGGGTATATTTAATTGAGCAAATTCACCCTTACTAATCAATCTATTGTTAACTAGAGCGCAAAGTTAATGTTTAGGTACAAACAAAATAATCTCACACTTAATCATTTAGGACAATTAACATCTTTTAATAATCATTAGCTCAATATAAATTAGCAGAGATACAACAGCCTTTTCAATATCAAGACTTACAACAATATTAAGCTTCAAACAATAGATGTAATTCATAAAAATCACAATCAAATCATGTTTTGATCTGGTAAAAACATACTTTTAGCACTTAATTCAAGTCATATCTCAGATAAATATTGGAAAAAACATGAAATACAAAACAAGTCTACTGGCAATACTATCGGGACTCTTATTAGCCATGCCCTGGACTTTTTCTATTTTCTTTTTCACCATATTCTTTTCATACGTACCTCTCCTCATTCTAGAAGAGGAAAGCCATAAACAAGAAAACCCCTATTGGCTTTTCAACTACTCATTTTTAGTTTTTCTTGTATGGAATTCACTTTCCTATTGGTGGGTGTCCGAAGCTCAGCTTTTAGGATCTATACTAATCATCCTCATCAATTCTGCCATTCAAGCTACGGTTTTTTGGCTGATTTCAATTACGAGAAAACAACTTAAGATCTCTATCCTCTTTCCCTTCCTAATCATTGGATTGGGCTTTGAGTATTTTCACACGCAATGGGACCTAGCTTGGCCATGGCTCAATTTAGGAAATGCCTTTGCCGCTCACCCTAGAATGGTGCAATGGTACGAATACACAGGTGTAAGTGGTGGTAGCTTATGGCTTATTCTCACCAATATTGTGCTATTTAAACTGTTTCGAAAAAGAAATATCAGAAACTTAACAGGAGCTCTGCTTCTATTTATTATACCTATAAGCAGCTCTCTTTATCTATACAGTCAAGAAGAGATCCCTTATTCAAGCAAAAGCTTTTCTCTTATTCAGCCAAATCTCGATCCATACACCGAAAAATTCGATCCGGAAAATGAAGAAAAACATCTCAATACGTTTTTTGAGACAGCTGATTCAATTCTTCAGATAGAAGAGTGTGATTTATTTTTAGGACCCGAGACAATGATTCTTCAAGCAATAAATGAAGCAGCTCCTACAGAGTCAAAAGCTTTTAATAAACTACTCAAGTTACAAAAGGCTTATCCTAAAACTGACTTCTTACTTGGAGTACACAGTTACCTAAAACTTGCTGATAAAATCCCTGCTGGCAGCCGATACAATCCTGAAAAGGACTATTATTACGAGGCTTTTAACTCTGCATTATTCATTGATAAGAATAACAAACCCACCTTTTATCACAAAACGAAACTGGTTCCTCTTTTCGAACGCATGCCCTTTGTGCAGTACTTAAGTTTCCTTGGAAAATACTCATTGGAGCTTGGTGGCTACAATGGTACTTATAGCAATAGAAATACAATCGATACGTTTACAACAAGTGACTCAACAGAGCTTATTACTATCGTTTGTTTTGAATCAGTTTTTGGAGACTATTGTGCTCAAAGGGTAAATAACTTACCCGGATTCTTTTGCATGATAACCAATGATGGCTGGTGGAAAAACTCTTTGGGTTATAAATACCATTTCGATTTTTCAAGATTACGTGCCATAGAAAACAGAAGACAAATTGTAAGAGTTGCCAACAATGGGGTATCAGCAATTATCAATACGAAAGGAGAAGTCGAAAAACAAACTCAATGGTGGGAGAAATCAATTATGAACGGCGAGGTAAAACTCTTCTCTCGAAAAACCTTCTATTCCACACATGGGGATTACTTAGGCAGAACAGCTGCATTTTTTGCCATCCTTTTATTAATCTTTGTTAAAATCAGAAGGATAACTCGACCTAAACACTAATTTTTGGTTAAGCCTTCTTATTTTTGAAAATCAGCAGTCCAAAAATTTATTCGATGAATTATAAATATCGAGAAAGATCATCGGATAAATAAAGATGGCTTATAGTGGTAATTTGGTATACTAATTGTAAATTAAATATCAATTGAAAAACGAAATTATCAAGATATTAAAGGAGCCAAACATAGACTTAGATACCACACAGAAACATAATTATTTGGCGACTTCCTCCCTATAGATATCGGGATTGCATTAATTTAAAACATACTCACATGAAATTATTCTTAAAATTTACCCTACTCGCAATAATCAGCATCAGTTTAAGCGTACATGCCAAAGCTGAACTAAAGACAAAAAAGGTAGATAAAATATTTTCGGCTACATCAAATTTAAAAATTGACACCCGCTATTCTCGAGTTGAGTTTAAGGCATGGGATAAAAATGAAATCAAATTTGAGATTGAAATTTCAGCAGAAGGAAATAAGGCCGAGAAGGCTCAAACGATGCTCGACAATATTTCGATCGATATGACAGAAGGAGATGATTTAATTATTGCTAAAACCATTTTTGGCGATTTTTTCAGCTTCAAGAAATTGAGCAACTCCATTTTTAATAAAGGTAAAGTTAAAATCGACTATACGATTTACCTTCCTTCAGATACAAAGCTTGATTTAGTTTTAAAGGATTCACGATCATTTATTGCCAATCATTCTGGTGACATCAAGCTCGACTTCACCTATAGCGAACTTACTGCTGAAAATTTATCTGGGAAAAATAATTTTGAATTACGCTCAAGCAGCTTTTTGAAAATTGGCAAGATTAATGAAGTTGAACTCAATATAGGCGGATCTGAAATTAATATTGAAGAGGCTAATAAAATTTCAGGTGATAGTCGTGATTCAAAATATAAGCTTGGAAGCATAGATAATATGAACATCAAATCTTCTCGAGATAAATTTGATATCAAGGAAATTGAATCACTTTATGGATCGTCAAGCCTATCTAAGTTTGACATCAGCCAATTGGGAGGAGAAGTTGATTACGATATCAGTTTTGGCCACTTGTTCATTTTTAATGTTGATTACTTATTCTCCTTTGTAAAGCTTGACTCTAAATTTGGTAACTTAGGCTTAAGCTTCAGCAATAAAGCAAACTTTGACTATGAGATTAATCATCGTGCCGTTAAGTTTGATAAAACAAGCGCCTTCGATTTAGAATCGAATAAAACAATGGATGGAAATAAAGCCATTTCAAAAGGAAAATTCGGATCTAAAAAAGCCTCATCAAAAGTAAATATCAGAGCAAATAACTGTAAACTGAAATTAGAATAAAACTCAAAATTAGAATATAAAAAGAGCCTGTGTAAATCAATACACAGGCTCTTTTCTTTTATTTCGTTTTTACTAGTCTTTAATCTTTTTCAATAACTCACGGGCAATCACAACTCCATTAACTGAAGCTTGCATCAAACCTCGTGTTATACCTGGTCCATCACCTCCCATATATAGATTCTTCACCGAAAGTGATTGGAAATCATTACCAACTTTGGCAACATTACAGTAGAATTTCACCTCAACACCATAAAGTAAAGTTTCATCAGAAGCTAAACCTGGTGTTACCTTATCCAAAGCCATTATCATTTCACGGATATCCTTGAGTATACGATGTGGTAAAACCAAGCTTAAATCACCCGGAACAGCATCCTTAAGCGTCGGGATAATATTGTTTCTGTACAAACGATCCTTAGTTGTGCGACGTCCACGCATAAAGTCTCCAAATCGCTGAACCATAATCTGATTCTTGGTAAGCATATTAGCCAAACGAGCAATATGCTTTCCATATTCGATTGGCTCATTAAAAGGTTCTGTAAATTTTTGTGAAACCAATAAAGCAAAATTTGTATTATCACTCTTCAAATCTTTGAAGCTATGACCATTCACAACTGCTAAGTCATTTTCATAATATTCAGAAGATACAAACCCACCTGGATTAGAACAAAAAGTTCTCACCTTATCGTCAAATGTTTTGGTATAATGAATAAGTTTTGCCTCGTAGAAATTATCATTTATCTCCTGCATGATTTCATTTCTACACTCAACACGAACACCTATATCAACTGCTCCAACTTCTGTTGAAATATTCTCTTGTGTACATTTTTGCATCAGCCAGTCTGCACCTTCTCGTCCAACTGAAACCATGACTTGATCGGCAAAATAATCGCCCTTACCATTACGTACACCTTTAATCACTTCGTCTTCTATAATTAGGTCGTTTACAGCAGAGTTGAATTGCACTTCTACACCTTCACCAGTCAAATAATCGTAAAGCTTATGGTATAAAGCCTGAGCTTTTTCTGTTCCCAAATGACGAACCGGGCAATGCACCAATTTTAAATTAGCCTCAATTGCTCTTCTTCTGATATCTGTCATTTCAGGGCTGAATTCCTCACCATGAATATCACCATTAGCTCCAAACTCCAAATAAACCTCATCGGTATATTTAATCAACTCCATGGCTTTTTCCACGCCCAAATATTTAGGCAATGTACCCCCAACTTCGTGTGATAAGGAAAGTTTTCCGTCTGAAAAGGCTCCTGCTCCTGCCCAACCTGTTGTTATACTACAAGGCTTACAGTGAGTACAGATTCCACCATTAAAATGCTTGGGACATTTTCTATTAGCGATCCCCCTGCCTTTCTCAAGCATTAGAATATTAAGTTTCTTACCTGATTTAACCAGCTCGTAGGCACAGAAAATACCAGCTGGACCTGCTCCAACAATAATTACATCGTACTTTTTTGTCATCATTATTAATTAAAAAAATTAAACATAGATGAGATTTGGGATGAATGCATCGCTTGACTCTTCTTTTAAGCGGTTCGCTAAAAAGCAAACCCCTAAAGATAGAAAATAATAGCGCTCCAGATTCCAAAACATGCTTCTAAACTCTAATTGAACTAGCTCTAAATAAAGATCTGCTTAGAGCACAAAAAAGGCTGTCCCCTTTGAGGACAGCCTTGTATATAGAAGAATAGAATTAAACTATTCTACAGTTTTCAATAAATCTTCAATAGCACCTTCAAGCTGCTGATCGATACCTTTATCAATCTTACCAGGCATGTTTTTAATAATAACTTCAGGAACAGTTTGATTGTTCTCCATCCATTCGCCTTTTTTGTTTTTAGCACTTACAGGAACTGATCCCCAAAGTACCTTACCATTTTGCAACATTTCCCATCCTGCAAAACTACAAGTTCCAGGAACAGGCATACCAATCATTCTTCCGATACCTAAATCTTGGTAACCACAAGCAAAACAAGAACCATCGCTATATTGTGCTTCACCTACCAAAGCAACACTTGGCTTAGTCCAACGGTAACTAGGTTCGAAACCTAATACTCTATCTTCAACAGCATAATCGATAAAACGAACACCTGTTAAAAACATTGATAAGTCACCTACAAGGTCACCACCACCATTAAAACGCGTATCGACAATAAGTCCTTTCTTATCGAAATACTTACCCATTGCTTTTTCGTATGTATCGCGGTATTTGCCATCGTTCATTCCAGGTAGATGTACATAGCCTAACTGACCATTACTTAACTTCTCGACTTCAACTTCATTCTTTTTAACCCAACGCTCATACAATAAATTACCCTCTGCTCTCAAAGAAATAGGTTTCATTGTAACATCCTGATATTTTTTAGTTGCTGGATCGTAAACATGAAGCAAGGTAAATTGTCCCGCTTTTCTATTTAGATATTTAGCATAGTCAACATTCGTATCGATACTAACACCATCAATGTGCTGAATGATCATACCTGCTTTAATTTTGATATGATTCTTATCAAGAGGTCCATTCTTTATAACTTCAGTTATCTTGAGACCTTGACCTTTGTAAGTATAATCGAAGAACACACCTAATGAAGCTGTATTATCAGCTCCAGACATACCGCCATAATAACGAGCACCACAGTGAGAAACATTCAATTCACCTAACACCTCAGATAACATCTCAGAGAATTCAAAATCATTCCCAACTGATCCCAATTTAGCTTGATAATTCACTTTTAAAGCATCCCAATCAACACCATGGTAATCTGAAATATAAAACATTGTTTTTACTCTCTTCCAAACATGGTTAAACATGTTTTGGCGCTCAGCTGCAAGATCTAAAAGCATTTCGCTTCTAGTAGCAACAGATTTTTTAGATTTAGCTTTAATATCGATAGTCGAAATTTTCCCACTAGATAATAGGAACAGTTTCTTCATATCCTTATCCCACTGCAAACTCGCAGACTTAGCTCCAAGAGGCATTAACATCTTAGTTTCCTTGGTACGCAATTTAGTGGTCCAAAGGTTATAGCCTTTTTCGAATTTAGCTAAGTAGTATAAATCCTCTCCATCCTTAGAAAGTACAGCATCACCCAATTTAGATGAATGAATAGTCAATCTCTCTTTTCTATCCTGAAGGCCATCCCAGTCGAATTTAATAGCTTCTACCTCTTTCTTCTTATCCTCGTCTTTTTTCTTTTTATCTTTCTTATCAGAATCTTTCTTGTCCTTCTTTTCTTTTTCTTCTTTGTCTTTCTTCTCCTTATCGCTTATTTCCTTCCAAAGCTTATACTCGTCTTTGCTCATATGGTATTTATCCCAAGCATCCTTAGTCAAGAACAGAGAATAAACATCCATTTGCTTTGATCCAGAGTTGGCATGAGAACGCATCCCATTTCTATTACTAAACCATAGGATTTGTTTACCACCATTCACCCAAGTTGGTGAATAATCACCATAACCACTTTGAGTCAGGTTGATCATCTCTTTAGATCCATCAACAGCTAATAATACTGATTCGTCATTCGCCATAGTTGGTGCGTAAGAAACCAATAACCACTTGCTATCAGGACTCCACTGGTAATACTGATCGCCATCACCCATATAATACAACTCGTTTGGAGTCATTAGAGTGCGGCTTTTCTTTTTATCAAGGTTATATATTCTTAGCGTCTTTTTATTCTCGATGAAAGCAATTTCTTTTCCATCAGGAGAATATTCAGCTTGATAATTATCATTATCATTAACGATTACATTTTCTTCTTTTAATACAGTTGAAGCAAAGAAATAAGGTTCTTTTTCATTAACACGCTTTGTTTGATAAATCCCCCACTTCGCATCACGCTCCGATGAATACATAATCGCTTTTCCATCAGGAGAAAAACTTACAAATTGTTCCTGAGCTGGCGTGTTTGTAATACGCTTCGTCATTTTAGATTCTACAGAAGAAACAAATACTTCGCCTCTTACGATATAAGCGACTTCCTTTCCATTAGGAGAGATAGCCATTTCCTTAATATTACCTGACACTGGCAATACTTTCATATTATTGTGTCTAGCGATAGAACGAACATCAACCTTAACAAGTTTAGCTTCCTGATTCTCAGCTTTCGTATATAAATCACCATTATGAGTATAACAAAGCGTTCCGTTGTTAGCCATACTCAAGTAACGTACAGGGTGCATCTTAAAATCAGTAACCTGCTCTTTAATAGATGGCTTCTCGATATTCATTTTATGAACGTTGAAACATCCACTTTCTTCACTTAAATAGTAAAGACTCTTTTCATCAGTAGTATAAATTGGGTTACGATCTTCACCTTCGAAACTTGTAATTTTAGAGTGAGTATCAGTAACAACATCATATTTCCAAATATCACGAGTGATTGTAGATATATGGTGCTTACGGAAATAATTTTCTCCACCTTTTTTGTCGATATAAACCATCTCACGACCATCTCTACGAACTTGAACCTCTTCTGCAGGAATCGTAAAGATTTGTTCTACACGTCCACCCTTTACGGCTACTTGATATAGTTCTGGTTGTGAACCTGTATTATACTGACGATGTTCTTTAGTATCTAAACGCTGTCCTCCAAAAATCACCTTCTTATCATCAGCACTAAAGGAAAAAGGTAATTCTTTTTTTGAATGATAAGTTAAGCGAGTTGTCTGACCACCATCAATATCGATAACAAATACATCCATATTACCATATCGCTCAGATGCAAAACTGATTTGAGTTCCGGCATGATTCCAAACTGGCATATAATCGTGAGCATCATGGAAAGTTAAATTTCTAGCTTCGCCACCTTCAGAAGGCATCAAGTAGATATCTCCTTTATAAGAGAAAGCGATTTGCTCGCCATCAGGAGAAATAGCAGCGTAACGTATCCACTGATTACTTTCTTTCGCAAATAACATTGTTCCCGACAGGATGCACAATATTAAGACCAAGATCTTTTTCATTTTATATTCTATTATTTGTTAGTAGGCATGTGTAGTTTGAGCATATAGTTCTTATACACATTTTTGTCATTTATGATTAAGATCCCAAAATTAAAGAAACTTAAGCTGAAATAATATTATTAAAAGGTAATTTAGTTTTTTCTAACAATTCAACGGTTAAACTCAAGTATGTAGAAGATATCACGTAGTATTCCATCTAAAAAGAAGCCCTTAAGTTAAAAACTTAAGGGCCTCTCTATAATATCATTATTTGATTCTAATTTTTGCCTCTTTGCATACGTCTACCACCTTCGCCTTTTATTCGACGTAGCAACATGCCTTGAAATTGTTTCTCAGTCAAATGTAAATCTAAAATTTGTTTAGCAGAAAGCACTTTCTTAAACTTATAGTGATACTCTCTTTCCATCTCAGCCTTCTCAACTTTTAGGTCTGCCATTCGATCACTGATCTTGATTAATTCATCATCTGATAAATTTTCAGAATTTCCTTTTAAACTTCTGATCAGTTGTCTGAATTCAAGATGAAAAGCATCTTTCTTTTTACGCATTTCATTATAAAAAGGCCAAAACTGTTGAGCTTCTTCAGGGCTTAATTCCAACTGTTGTGTTATATAAGAAATTTTTTGAGCTTCTATTTTTGCTCTCATCTCAGGTGATTTTTCACCTCTATGTCCTTGTGAGAACACTAGAGAACTATAAAGCATTATAAGGGTTAGAAAACTTATGATTTTGTACATGATAGTTTCTTATTATTAAGACTTATAAATTAGCAAGTAAGATGTCGGTATCAATATCTGAATCCGAAAGGTAATCAATAATGTCATCAGATGTCGCATCCGGCAATTCATCGAAAAATTGAGCATCGATTTCATTTGTTGCAGCTTCAACAGAATCGATATGAGCTTTTGCTTGTAATTCTTCACTACCGAATGAAGCTATTTTATATTCTGGCGAAATAGTACTCGATAAAATTATTCGAGCAGCAAATACCAAAACAAAAACACTGGCTGCCATCCACATATAGGGCTTAAGTTGAACAATTAGAGATCTCTTCTCTTCTTCTTGCTCAAATTTATTCTCCTCTTGCTTGATTTTCTCTTGTATCTGCGCTCCCAAATTATCAAAGTAATTTTCTGGAACTTTATATGGATTATCTTTTTGCATATGACAATGATTTATTCTGAATTCATTAAAACCTCATCGCTTATTGGACTGGTTTTAAAACCAATGGTTTAATTAGACCTCTCTAGAAATTAAAAAACGCTCAATTTTCTTTACCGCATGATGATAAGAAGCCTTCAAAGCTCCAACTGAAGTCTGAAGTATACGTGAAATCTCTTCGTATTTCATTTCGTCGAAATATTTCATATTAAAAACCAAGCGTTGTTTTTCTGGTAACAGCACAATGGCTTTTTGTAATTCTAATTGAGCTGTATCTCCATCAAAGTAGGGATCGCTTTCCAAACTTGCCAAAAGCAGTTCTTCTAATTCTCCATTGCCTGAGCCAAAATATTTGCGTTGTTTGTCCTTTAAAAAACTCAATGATTCATTTGTTGCAATACGATACATCCATGTAAATAGCTGTGATTGCGAATGAAAATTCCCAAGTCCCTTCCATATCTTTACGCAGGTATTCTGTAACACATCATCCGTATCGTCATGTGAAATAACGATTTTTCGAATCTGCCAATACAAGCGTTCCTGATATTTCTTCAGTAAGAGACCAAAAGCTTCTTCTTTGGTAGCCTCATCGCGAAACATCTCTAAAATATCATCGTCTGATTTGTTTATCATCAATTACAACTTTTTAATATCTCCTAAAAGTAAGTATTCCAATAAAGGTGAATAGATCTTTGACGGAAAAAAATCGGTTTGGTTTAATCCGAATTCCAATCTTGACAAAATTAATTAATTAAGTAAGAATAAAGCACAAAAAAATCCGAAGCCTTTCGACTTCGGATTTTAAATATTTAGTAATTGTTACAACTAAGCAAGTAGCGCTTCAATTTCTTTTACAATATTTTCAGCAGTAAAACCAAATTTCTCATCAAGCACATTTGCTGGTGCTGAATAACCAAAATGATCTAAACCAACTGATTTACCATTTGCTCCAACTAATCCTTGAAGCGTTACAGGTAATCCTGCAGTTAATCCTAAAGTAGGAATTCCAGCAGGAAGAACTTCAGCTTGGTACTCTGCTGATTGCTGACGGAATAAACCTTCAGAAATAACAGAAACAACCTGAATATTCAAGTTGCCTTTAGCACGTAAAAGTTCAGCTCCAGCTATAAGAGTTGCAACCTCAGAACCACTAGCTAAAAGAACCACATCAGGAGTTGTAGCAGGCTTCTCAACAATATAACCGCCTTTTTCAGCTTGTAGAGCCTCTTGGTAACGGTTTCCTTTAGAAGGAAGATCCTTAATATTCTGGCGAGACAAAATTAGAGCTGTTGGAGTTTTGGTATTTTCCATAGCCATTTTCCAAGCTACAGAAGCTTCCAAAGCATCAGCAGGACGAAGAGCCAAAAGACTCATCTCACCAGAATGATTTTTAATTTGTTCCATCAAACGAATTTGAGCTTCTTGCTCAATTGGCTGATGAGTTGGTCCATCCTCTCCTACACGGAAAGCATCGTGTGACCAGATATATTTTACAGGAACTTGCATTAAAGCAGACAGACGAACTGCTGGCTTCATATAATCAGAGAATACAAAGAAGGTTGCACAAGCAGCCCAAACACCACCGTGTAATGCAATACCATTACAGATAGATGCCATCGTTAATTCAGCAACACCTGCCTGAAGGAATGCTCCAGAGAAATCGCCTTTTTTAAGAGCCTTTGTATTATTCAAGAAACCATCTGTTTTATCAGAGTTACTTAAGTCAGCTGAAGAAACGATCATATTGTCAACATTCTTAGCCAATTCAGCTAATACAGTTGCAGAGGCAACACGAGTAGCTACACCTGATTTTTGAGCGATTGCTTCGTAATCAATTTCAGGAGCTTCCATTTTGAAGAAACCTTCTAACTTAGCAGCCAATTCTGGATTAGCTTTAGTCCACTCAGCTTGCTCAGCTTTCTTAAGAGCAGCAGCAGCAGTTTTCTTTGCTAAAACTTCTTTATAATAAGCTTCAACTTCAGGGAAAATCTGGAATGGATTTTCAGCGTTTCCACCAAGATTTTCAATTGTTTTAGCTAATGATGCACCAGCAGCTCCCAATGGCTGACCATGAGTCGAAACCATATTCTCAAAACTACATCCATCAATATCAACAGCACCTTTACCCATTAGAGTTTGGCCAATGATAAGTGTTGGACGCTTAGTTTCTTCGTTTGCAGCCTTAAGAGCAGCACGAATAGCACTTGCATCATTACCTTTAATAGTAATAACATGCCATCCCCATGCTTCGTATTTCTTAGCTGTATCTTCGCAAGTTACTTCTTCAACCTTAGTTGATAATTGAATATTATTTGAATCATAGAACATGATCAAATTATTCAATCCCAATGTACCAGCAATACGACCAGCACCTTGAGCAATCTCTTCCTGGATACCACCATCAGAGATAAAAGTATAAGTTTTGTGAGCCATCCACTCGCCGAAACGAGCAACAAGAAAACGTTCAGTAATAGCAGCACCAACTGCCATTGTATGTCCTTGTCCTAATGGGCCTGATGTATTCTCAACACCTCTTGTTTGATCAACCTCAGGGTGACCTGGTGTTACACTACCCCATTGTCTGAAATTTTTCAAATCATCCATGCTGTAATTGCCTGTCAGACTTAAAATAGAATACAACATTGGTGACATATGACCTGGGTCAAGAAAGAAACGATCGCGATTCGCCCATTTCATGTCGGTTGGGTCGAAATTTAAGAATTCCGAGAAGAGTACATTTACAAAATCAGCTCCACCCATAGCACCACCGGGGTGTCCAGATTTTGCTTGTTCAACCATAGCAGCTGATAAGATTCGAATATTATCCGATGCCATATCAGTTACCGATAATTCCACTTGTTTGTCCATTTCTTTTGGCTCCATTCTAGTCAAGAGTTTTTAGATGATTAAAAAATCTGGTTCAGATTTTATTTAATGCTCGCAAATATACGAAAATTATCAAGGGAAGGGGTAAATTATTAATTGCTCATTGGAATTAAGAACGAACTTTCAAAAATTCATAATAGAATAGATAGCTAGATTGTTAGCACACAAAATGCGTGGATGTGAAATAGGTAAACAATAGATAATTAAATTAAAGAAGTATTCGAGCATAGATTTACAATCGAACAGCCATAGAACTTCCTGAAGTTATTATAAACGAACGTTTTTTAGTGTAATGTGACATTCGCACTGTTTTGCTTCTAAAAACTAAGTGATAATTACCTGGTTGCAGCGTTAGAGTTTTTCGGAGTTCTCTACTATCAAGAGCACACACCCACTCCATTTTACCGTCAATTTTAATGAATAAATCACAAGGTCCGTAAGTTGGTTTAAAAATAGTCACCAAACCAGGCCGTGGAACTTCAATCACAGTTGTTTCAGAAGCTTTGATTTGTACATCATCAATTTTGATACGTGGCAAAGTTAATAGCTCCAAATCATAATTTCCAATCAAGTATTTCTGAGAATAATCAATCGCCTGTACATTTATAGTTTCAACATCTTTCTTAACTATACAACTTAGATTTTTCAATAGGCTAGTACGTTGTGAGGTAATCCTCAATTTCCCCTGCACAGCTCTAAAACCAACTACAGAATGTTTCCCATGTTCAATTCGAACACTATCCGCATGTAATTTTGGAAGAGTATGAATCGTAATATCATAAGGAATTAGTGGATCAAGAAAAAGCGTATCTGGTAAACCCATCGAATTCATAGTATGCATATACTGATAACGCAATTTCCCTGTCGTATGATTATAGAAAGTCATTGGCACATTACTCTCTGTAGGCTTATCATTCTCATCCAATAAATTAACTTGCATTGACGTTTTATCAAGAACCTGAGATATCACATAATTCAAAGTTCCTCCAAAATTCCTCTCTTTATTAACTTCTAGAAATTCGCCTACACATTCAAAATTCTTCTGGAACCTCCTATCCAAGCCAATTCCTATAATAAAGGGCTCAAGAATAATGCCTTTTCTCTGCAGATCTTCAGAAACGGCACAGGGATCACCATCACATGCTTCAACACCATCAGTAATTAAAATAACAATATTCCGTACCAATTCCTTCGATTCTGGAAAATCTGTTGCAGCCTTAGAAAGGGCATAAGCTATAGGCGTAGTTCCTCTTGCATTCAAATACCTAAGAGTTTGACGAATTACACCAGCATTATCATGGGAAAAAGGAACCTCTAACTTTGTATCTTCACAATCTTGAGGAGGGAATGAACTCTGATGCCCATACACTCTAAGGGCCATTTCAACATTACTTTCAAGCTCCAAGCTATCAATCATCTCAATTAGAAAATCTCGAGCTACATTCATTTTTGTCGATTTCTCCCATCTCCCATTCATACTCTGAGAAGCATCGAAAATGAACAATATTCGCGTCTTCTCTTTTACTGTTTCTATCTTTTGAGGAAAAGCTTGAACAGTAATAATACTTAGAAGTAAAAAGAAACAATATTTTAGTAATCTTTTCAAATTGCAGTGTATTGATAAAAAGTCATACTACTTATAAAAATAAGAGTTATCTGATAATTTTAAAAGCCAAGCTTATTTTCTCTCTCAATATAATGAAAATTATATAGATGTTACAATTGTAAGCTTGTTCAATAAAAAACAGCACATAATAAGAGCTTATATGCAAGAAATATCTGTAGATTTATTGATCCTTTTTAAATACGTTATTATTAAATAGATTAATGATCAAAAAAACCCTTTATATCTCTGCGGCACTCATACTGCTTTTATTAGCAATTAAGTACGCGACCAATGATAAATCTTGGGTTATTAAGTTCTATGTTGGTAATGGTGAAATTCAAAGTAGAACCTTGATTTATATAAAAGGAGATAATATGAAAATTGTCACAAATAATAGAACTTACCTTTACAACTACGACTCCAAAACGATCAATTTCGTTAATCAAAAAGAAAGTTCTTTCTGGTCAGGGAAAGTGAGCAATTTTAGAAAAGCGGTGACAGAGTTCAAAATGCAGAATGACAATGATTTTCTAATCAATGATGTTTCTTTTTTAAGGAATCTAAATTCAATTGATAAAAACCATTTTGAAGAAATGACAAGCCGTAGAATTGGAAAGAATCCTCTAATTCCTGATTATAGTATATACAATAATTTCAATATCAAAAGCACTCCAAACTTTACTTCAATAGATGATTATGCGGTCCGTAAATACGAAGTCATAAATGAAGGAAAAGTAATGGAGGAAATATGGATTGCTGAGAACATCCTTTCCCATATGGGGTGGAATACAAATCACTTCAAAGACTTCTTAGAGGCTTTCATTTTTCATTCTGGAATTGCGCCTTATTTTAATTTGAACTCTTATATGAAAGTTCGAAAAAATGGTCTTCCTATGAAAGTTGTTATTTTCCATAATGATGGGGAAACAGTAATAACGATGGATCATGCATCAAGAACAAAACTTACCAAAGAAGCGTTCTCTATTCCTGATAATTTCAAACTGACACCTATCAATCAAATGTTAAAGTATAATTAAAAAAGACGGCTTAAAGCTTAGTTCCTGAAGACTTTTCATTTTGCCTTTGAGTTGTTTGAATCCAATTCTCAATTACAGTTAAACTATCAAATGCCCGCAAGTACATAAGTTGCGCTGCAATATCCTGAGTTCCTCGAAATAATAGCATAGCCATTCTAATCTTTTCCCTGGCCTCCAACAGTTCCTTAAGATCCTTTTTACTGGAGAATTCCTGACTTTTTAAAATCACTCGTGCGTATCTATAATACTCAATTGCTCGATTAAATTTATTTGAAGAATTTGTTTTATAAATTTCATCAGCCCGTTTTAAATTTCGCTCCTTAACACTTAATTTACTGTAAGTTTTAAGACTATCTTCATAACTATAATATGTCTTTTGCTTGATTAGATAATCGTTAATCATATCATCTCCCATATTAAAGACATAAATAGGGACTGGTGTCTCTAAAAATTGCCACATAGGAACTAATGGCAGATGAGACAAAATAAATTCTTGTGGTTTAACCATGTAAAACTCGTTTGTACTACTCTTTATACCCGTATGTTCAAAACTCGCATAGGCCCAAGTTAAATCAAAAAAACGCCACTCATTATTTACCTTCACAGCATTCCATGAATGTGTCGCTCTATCTTGAAAAGCTCCTTTTTTAGATATATAGCCACCAATAGTATAAGCTTCAATTCCCGATTGCTGACAAAAAAATTGAAAAAGCTTTGAAAATCCTTCACATACGGCTTTGCTTTTCTTTAAAACAGATACTGGAGATACAGAATTATTAGACCCCATATAAAATAACAAATTCTTATCAAAAAGGAGTTCTACTTGATTTTCATATTTGATATTGGTGATAATCCACATATAAAAAGCTCTTATTCTTTCTTCATCATCAACTCCAATAGAATCTAGATAGTGATGCAGATGAATAATATTATTGGATAGACTGTCTGGCATTCTTTTAACCTGACGATCAACAACTCCATATCTCCCAAAAGTTGGTTTCTGAGCTTTTGTAGGTATTAAAGTTCCTAGTAGGAAGATGATAAAGACAATAAACTTTATATAATTATGAGTTGCCATATTCTAAAGCTAATAAATTATACAGATTAAGTCATATATATCAATCGTCTCTGCAAGTATCTAACAATTATTAATTAGAATAATCTCAAAATTGGCACATCGGAATTTTAAATGTACTTTTGCACAGATTTTTTGAAACTCAGCTAATTAATAAATAAAATATAACATGGCATTACAGTGTGGAATCGTAGGATTACCTAATGTTGGTAAATCCACTTTATTTAATTGTTTGTCGAATGCAAAAGCACAGTCGGCTAATTTCCCTTTTTGTACTATTGAGCCTAATATAGGTGTGATTACGATACCTGATGACCGTTTGATCAGATTAACAGAATTGGTACAGCCACAAAAGATTCAGCCTTCAGTCATGGAGATTGTTGATATTGCTGGTTTGGTTAAAGGTGCTAGTAAAGGTGAAGGTTTAGGGAATAAATTCTTGACAAATATTCGTGAAACAAACGCAATTATTCACGTATTACGTTGTTTCGAAGATGGTAATATTGTACACGTTGATGGTTCTGTTGATCCGATTCGCGACAAAGAGACCATTGATATGGAATTGCAACTTAAGGATCTTGAAACTGTAGAAGCTAGACTTCAGAAAGCTGCTAAAATTGCCAAAGTTGGTAAAAATCCAGAAGCAAAACGCCTTGCTGAAGTATTAGAACGTTATAGAGAAGTATTGAACCAAGGGAAATCTGCGCGTGTTGTGGAACTAACCGAAGCTGAAGAACTTGTAACCAGTGATCTTCACTTATTAACTACAAAACCTGTATTATACGTTTGTAATGTTGATGAAGCATCAGTTACAAATGGTAATGCTTATGTTGAAGCGGTTAAAGAAGCTGTAAAGGACGAAAATGCAGAAGTTCTAATCGTTGGTGCTGGTATTGAAGCTGATATTGCTGAACTGGAGTCATACGAAGAAAAACAAATGTTTCTTGAAGACCTTGGTCTTGAAGAGCCAGGTGTTAATAAATTGATTAAGGCTGCATTTACTCTTCTTGAACTAGAAACTTATTTCACAGCAGGGGTTAAAGAAGTTAGATCATGGACTTACCCTAAAGGTTCTAAAGCGCCTCAAGCTGCAGGTGTTATTCACACTGATTTCGAAAAAGGATTTATTCGTGCTGAAGTTATCAAATACGCGGATTTCTCAAACTTAGGATCAGAAGCTGCTTGTAAAGAAGCTGGTAAAATGAATGTAGAAGGTAAAGAATATGTGGTACAGGATGGTGATATCATGCACTTCCGTTTCAATGTATAATTGATCACATTCAAAAATATTTCAAGGCTGTCCCACAAGACAGCCTTTTATTATGACTTCAATTCTGATCTAAAATTCTAATTAATTTCAGCTTAACTTGTTAATATTTCTATCTTTGTTCAAGTATCTATATAATCACAGATTATGCTTCGAACACTTTTACTTATTGGATTAGGCGGTTTCTTAGGCAGTATTTCTAGATTTTTAATTGCATTAGGCTTGAATCGTATTTTCCAATCAGTTTTACCAATTGGAACTCTCGCAGTCAATATTTTAGGCTGCTTATTTATTGGAATCATCTATTCTCTTGCAGAACACAAAAACATTCTAAGTCCAGAGCTTAGAATATTTCTTGGAGTAGGTTTCTGCGGTGGATTTACAACCTATTCTTCCTTTGCTTTTGACAAGCTTAGTTTGATAAAAACAGGTGATTTTCTCATGTTATCTGTTTATGTAGGTGCTAGTGTCTTTTTAGGATTAATTGCCGTTTATTTAGGTAGTCAAATCCATAAACTATTTTAATTTTTTTTCATCCATTCTCCATAGAGCATTCTAAAGTATGAATATCAAATATACCTTCTTAGGATTTCTTCTTATCATCAGTAGCTTTTTAAAAGTAAGTGCCCAAGCTGATTCCTCAAACTCACCTTCCAATCAGCCAAAGCTTATTGTTGGTATAGTTATCGATCATTTACGAAGCGATTATTTCAATAAATATTCACATCTGTTTTCTAACGGTGGGTTCAATAAAATAATGAAAAATGGAGCCTTTAGCTCCAACACCCAATACAACTACCAATATTCACAAACTGGAGTTGATCATGCCACTATATATACAGGAACACCACCTACTTATCATGGTATAATTTCTCACGCTTGGTTCGATAGAATTTCTGAGAGTTCTGAAGCATCAACCTATGATAAAAAATATAGAAAACTAGGTATCACTGATACGATTGCATCTAAATCGCCACATAAACTTCTTGCCCCTACTCTAGGTGATATCATGAAGTTAAACAATCCCAACTCGAGAGTCATTGGCGTTTCTCTGAACAATGAATCTGCTATTTTTTCTGCAGGTCATTCGGCAGATGCAGCCTACTGGTTAGATGGCGTTCAAGGCAAATTCATCAGCTCTTCGTATTATCAGGATACCCTATTTAATTGGGTAAATAATTTCAATGCAACCGACTTACCTAATAAATACCTTGATAAACCTTGGGTGCCTAAGACTTTAGAAGATAATGGAAGTTCTACGGATATTATCAAAGCAAAACTGAAATTGACGGATCACTTTTATTACGACCTAAAGAAGGAGAAAAAGAAGATCGGGTATCATGCTTTAAAGAATTATCCAGCAGGTAACCTATTAATTAAAGACTTTGCGGCAACAACTATCATTAACGAAAACTTGGGTAAGGATGACGATTGTGATTTAATTACCATCAATTTTTCTTGCTTGGGAAACAATCACCGTAAATATTCACCTTACTCCCCTGAGATGCTCGACTGTATTACAAGGCTCGATCAAAACATTGCGGACTTAATTACTTTTTTGGATGAGCAAGTTGGAATGGAAAATGTATTACTATTTGTAACTGGTGATCAAGCAGCTGGTTTCTTACCTTCTGATCTCGAAAAACAACATATACCACATGGTTACTTCAGCTCTTATAACGCTGTTGCCTTATTAAAATCATACTTTAACGTGACTTATGGTGCTGGACAGTGGATATCAGGATACGATTCTCAACAAATATTTCTAAATCGTAAGCTCATTGAAGATAAGAAACTAGTTATAGAAGATGTGCAGATAAAAGCAGCAAAATTTCTAGTCCAATTTTCAGGCGTATCAAAAGCAATTCCTGCTCACAATTTTATTGAAACCAACTACAGTCATGGGGTTATGAATAAAATCCAACGTTCTTTCAATCATAAAAGATCAGGTGATATTATCATTACCTTGGAACCAGGATGGGTCAATCAGATAAAAGATGAAAGAGACCTTGTTGCCCAGTATAGTCAATCGAGAAGAGTGCCCTTGTTTTTATATGGATGGAAAATTAAGAATCAAGAGTTGAAACAACAACTCGACATTGAGGATATTGTTCCGACTTTATCCACATTCTTGAAAATTTCACCCCCTTCTGGCTGTATGGGAAATCCAATTAGAGGATTAGTTGATTAGTTTCTTGTTTGGCAACACCAAACCATTAAGTAAGAATCAAACGCTTGATATTGAAAATTGAACTTCTTAGAAAAATCAGTACGAATCACTTCTCCTGAAAAGGTAGATTGATTCGGCTGGAAAGGATGTATTTTTAATTCATCAATCAAAAGCACATCCTTTTTTCCATATAGTTTTATCAAACACTCTTTAGCGCACCAATGCTGGTAAATATGAAGTTGCTTTTCATTTTCTGAAATAGATGACATTTCACTTTCACTCATAAACCTCTTAGTAATTCGATACACTCTATCTGATAGATATTCTATATCTAGAGCCAAGTCGTGATTTTTTCCAAGCATCACACCGACATACTCCTTACTGTGAGAGATACTGATATCAAAATCAGAATTTATAAGCAAAGGTTTACCATGTTCATTGTTTTCTATTAAAACATCATCTCCAAGAAGCTTTTGCAACAAAATACGAGTCGTTATAAATTCCTTTTTACGGGACAGACTCCCAAAGCCTTCAATGCGTGCCTGCTCTGCTTTACTCAAACAAACTTGTTCGAGCAAGTCTTCAAGTTCTTCGGTAATCTTCCAAAGAACTAACTGACAAGTTTCATTTAATTGAATGTGTTTTACTAAAGGCATATGATTTTTCCTAAAAGAATGATATTACAGGATTTATTTCCACTTTAAACTTTCCATCAAGTGTACGATATCTTTATCGATATATTGAATGACTGGAGCCAATGAATCTGGATTGGGATGATTATTGAAATAAAGCGATCCTCTTAGGAAGTGTTTCAAACTATCTGTAGCAATAAATTGGATAGAAGATGCAGCATTTCCTTGTATACGATAAACCAGACCATATATATTTCTCTGCTCATCGATATAGTTAGTTCCATCAATAGCATCAGCCTTTATAGCATGCTTATAAACTAACCTATGAGAATCTTCAAGGTATTGCTCAAGATTTTCACTTACTTCCTTATAACTTAAATGCAGAGTTGCATTATAAATTGGATACTCAACGTTCAGCCAATATTTCTCTGCAAGTCGACTCTTGTCTTTTACAACTTGTGCACCCTTTAAATACTCAAAGCTAAAAGGGTAATCCTGATTCCAATCTTGATATTTTTTTTCAGGAAAGTCAATTCGAAAATAGCCGCGAGGTTTTGGCATCGCTTTTTCTCTACACGACATTGGTAGACATGCAAAAACAACGAAAAGCATCAAAATTATAATCCGGGAATGCCTAAGCATATGAAATCAGGTTTAAATTAATAGAGCTGCAATGTGCATAAATTTCAATGAAACTAGCACATGCAGACAGCACAATTCAGGGAAACAGCCTTAGATTTAGGCATTATCACTTCTTTTGAGGCAGCTTAAAACGAATTTTCTTGATTCTTCTATTATCAACAGCCTCAATAACAAACTCAAAACCATGATATTTAAACACTTCTTTTTTATGAGGGATCTCCCCCTTCATCTCAAGAATCAATCCTGCTAAAGTATCAGCATCTCCCTTTACTTCATCGAAGACATCATCGTCAATATCAATCAATTTAAAAAAGTCATTCAATAAGGTTTTTCCTTCAAACAGATATGAACCATCGTCTTCAATGGAATAGAAATCTTGCTGATCATCATGCTCATCTGTAATATCACCAACTATTTCTTCGAGTATATCTTCTAAACTAATTAAACCAGAAGTCCCCCCATATTCATCGACCACAATAGCCATATGGTTCTTCTTGGTTTGAAACTCTTCCAGTAGATCGCTTATCTTTTTAGTCTCGGGAACAAAATAGGGTGGGCGAATTATAGATTGCCATCTAAATGTATTGGGCTTATGGTGATGAGGTAATAAATCTTTCACATATAGAATCCCACGTACATTATCAAAAGCACCTTCGTAAACTGGGATTCGTGAAAAACCAGATTCAATAATGACTGATTTAAGCTTACTAAAGCTAGTCTGAATATCAACGGCAATAATATCAACACGAGCCTTCATGATTTCGTCGACATTGATGTTTCCAAATTTGACGATTCCTTCCAGAATTTCCATCTCTTCTGTAATTTCGTTAGCAGTTAATTCAAGTGCCTGCGAAAGATCATCCATTGAGATGTTCTGTTTTTTAGAAATCCGCTTATTAACTACAGATGTAGACATTATTAAGATTGTTCCTAATGGACGAAAGACTTTTTCTAAAAATATAAGTGGCAAGGCCATATATCTTGAAAAACGAAGTGCAAACTGAGCCGCATACACTTTAGGTATAATCTCACCAAACAAGAGTAGCAAGAAGGTAACGACAACAACCTGAACAATAAATCCTATTGCTGGAGCTTGACTAAAATCTAACAAGGAAGACGTGATGTAAGTCGAAAGAATTACAATTGCAATATTCACAAAATTATTAGCAATTAGAATTGTAGCCAATAACTTCTCTGGCATTCTTAAAAGCTTAAGTAGCTTTTTATTTTTACTTGTTTGTGCATCTTCAATCTCTCTAAAATTTTGGGGAGAAAGAGAAAACACGGCCACCTCTGAACCAGAGATCAAAGCGGAAAAAAATAACAAAAGTACCATTGCGCATATTTCAGCAATGATACTTAAGCTTATAGGTTTAAAAACAATATCAAAATTGTTTAATATCAGTAACAAATCGTTGGTTTCCAACATTTAAAATTCTAGTTCAACAATGTTTTAGAAAGGTAAATCGTCCGTTTCTTCTTCAGCTGTATTGGTAACAGCAGACTGAGGTTTAGCGGTTTCTTCAACTGAAGCTCCGTCACCTTCAGAACGACGACCTAACATTTGAAAATTATCCGCAAAAATTTCAGTCGTATAACGCTTCTTTCCATCTTGATCTTCCCAAGTACGGGTTCTTATACGACCTTCAACGTAAAGTTGAGCACCCTTTTTCACGTATTTCTCAGCAATTTCCGCCAATTTACGCCACATTACAATACTGTGCCACTCAGTTTGAGTCACCTTTTCCTCATTACGAGTATAAGATTCACTAGTCGCTAAACGAATATTACAAACAGCTACACCATTATCAAGGTATTTAACTTCTGGGTCTGCTCCTACATTCCCAACCAAAATTACTTTATTTACTGACATATCTTCTTATTTTTTAGTTAACAACAATAAAGTTATAAACTTTTTAGCTAGATAAAAATATTTTTA
Source organism: Ancylomarina sp. YFZ004 (assembly GCF_054254355.1). Lineage (NCBI taxonomy): Bacteria > Pseudomonadati > Bacteroidota > Bacteroidia > Marinilabiliales > Marinifilaceae > Ancylomarina > Ancylomarina sp. YFZ004. The sequence continues at coordinate 183,145 of NZ_JBTCHQ010000005.1, read as the reverse complement.
TTCACATAAATATTATTCCCTTGCTAAATGCATCTCGATCGGCTTAGGCATCGGATAATCCCTAGCAACTTCTTTATCAACTGCTATGAAAGATGAAAACGTCTCAAAGGCGTCATCATCAACTTGAATGTGAACAAACTCGATGTGCAAATTCTGATGACTCAACTTATGCACTTTAGTGACCAATTGATTCGTCACATTTACCCTTACATCCTTTAATAAGGAATGCCATGATTCTGACTTGATCAAATCTACTAAATCTATTTTATTATCAAGTTCAATTAAAGGAAATTCAAAAAGTTTTCTCCAAATATCATATTCACCTCTCTGCTGCAATAAAAAGCGTTCATTATTATATATATACAAGTAGTAGAAATATCGATCTGTCACTTTCACCTTTTTCTTCTTCACGGGAAAGGCATCCTGCTGCTTATTTATATAGGCAAAACATTGAACATTTAATGGACAGACTTCACAATCTGGATTTTTAGCTACACATTGTAATGCACCAAACTCAATAATTGCCTGATTATAGATATGTGGTGGAGCCTCTGCCATAAGTTCATCAGCTAGAGCCTGGAATACTTTCTTACCTTTGGGTGAGTTTGTTGATTCTGATACACCAAATAAACGAGACAAAACTCGATATACATTCCCATCGACAGCAGCGTGTGGTAAATGGAATGCAAATGCTGCAATGGCCGAAGCTGTATAAACGCCAATTCCTTTTAATTTAATAATCTCATCAAACGAATCTGGGAACACCCCATTATAATGCTCTACAACAGACTGTGCAGCTTGATGCAAATTTCGAGCACGGGAATAATAACCAAGACCTTGCCAATGGTTCAAGACCTCCTGTTCATCTGCTAATGCTAAAGCATTAATTGTAGGAAAACTAGATATAAAACGATGATAATAGTCTACAACTGTAACGACTTGAGTTTGTTGTAACATGATTTCAGAAATCCAAATTCTGTACGGATCTGAAGTATTTCGCCACGGTAAATCACGCTTATTGAACTCATACCAGTTTATAATTTTGCTATTCGGCATAGACATAGATTGTTACGCATTTTTTTTTTTTTATATTTTCACACAAAAATAGTGCTTTCGATTTCTTTAATAAAGAGAAATCATATATATTTGCAGTCTGATTTTGAGAAAAAACTGTTGTATATAATTGATAATTAAAGAATTTTTAAGAGATGACTAAAGCAGATATTGTTAACGAGATTTCTAAGAACACGGGAATTGAGAAAATTACAGTACAAAAAACTGTTGAGGCCTTCATGGATACTATCAAAGGTTCACTTGTTAAAGGTAAAAACGTGTATTTGAGAGGTTTCGGAAGTTTTATCGTTAAGAAAAGAGCAGAGAAAACTGCAAGAAACATTTCTAAAAACACAACTATTATTATTCCTGAGCACTTTATCCCGTCATTTAAACCGGCGAAGACTTTCGTAAGTAAAGTAAAAACAAACGTAAAGTAGTCTCAGACTTTAAAAACAAATTTTAATATATTTAAGTTATGCCAAGCGGAAAAAAGAGAAAAAGACATAAGATGGCTACGCACAAGCGTAAAAAGAGATTAAGAAAAAATCGTCATAAGAAAAAATAATTCTTATCACGCTTATTAGTAAGAGTATAATGTATAAACCTAAAGAACTTTTTAGTACTTTAGGTTTATCTATTTGTAAGAGTTAATTATTTTTTGAATTAATATAGGAGCTTCCAAGTGAGTAATGAACTTGTAATTGATGTACAACCAAACGAAATTGTGATTGCTTTGCTTGACAACAAGCAATTGGTAGAAGTTTCCAAGGAAAAGAGCAATGTGCAATTTGCAGTAGGCGATATTTATCTAGGTAAAGTGAAAAAAATCATGCCTGGTTTAAATGCTGCTTTTGTTGATGTAGGGTATGAAAAGGATGCTTTCCTTCATTATCTTGACTTAGGGCATCAATTCCTTACATTAAATAAATTCTTGCAACAAGCCATTGCCCGTAAAGGTAAAGGCATGTCCATTTCGAAAATGAAATTGGAGCCAGATATCGATAAGAATGGAAAAATTACCGATGTCTTAAAATCTGGACAATACATTCTTGTTCAGGTTGCAAAAGAACCTATTTCAACCAAAGGCCCTCGTTTATGTTCCGAAATTTCACTTGCCGGACGTAATATCGTGTTAATGCCTTTTTCTGATAAAGTTTCCATTTCTCAGAAATTAAAGTCTACCGAAGAAAAAAGTCGTCTGAAACAGTTATTACAAAGCATTAAGCCTAAGAACTATGGGATTATTGTACGTACTGTTGCTGAAGGGAAACGTGTTGCTGAACTCGACAAAGAGCTTCGTGGATTGATTGAACGTTGGGAAGAATCATTCCTAAACATTCGCGACATCACCCCTCCTAGTTTGGTATTAGGAGAGATGAATCGTACCACTGCTATTCTTCGTGATATTCTAAATTCATCATTCGAGAATATTTATGTGAACGATGCTAGTGCTGCTGCTGATATCAAACAATATATCGCTAGTATTGCACCTGAGAAAGAAAAAATTGTAAAGTTTGTTCAAGGTGAACTTCCAATTTTTGATCAATTAGGCATCGACAAACAAATCAAATCTTCTTTCGGGAAAACAGTATCATTTAAGAGTGGTGCTTATCTTATAATAGAACACACCGAAGCATTCCATGTTATCGATGTGAACTCAGGGAATCGTTCTAAAGCTGGAAACGATCAGGAAACCAATGCGCTTGAAGTCAATATAGCAGCAGCTGAAGAGTGTGCTCGACAATTACGTCTTCGCGACATGGGTGGTATTATCGTTGTCGATTTTATCGATATGCACTCAGCAGAAAACCGTCATAAGCTTTTCGAGAAGATGAAAGAAATGATGAGTAAAGATCGTACCAAGCATAACATTCTTCCTTTAAGTAAGTTTGGCTTGATGCAAATCACTCGTCAGCGTGTTCGTCCAGAAATGAATGTAGCTGTTCAAGAGAAATGCCCTACTTGCCAAGGTACTGGCGAAATTTCACCTACTGTATTACTTACTGATCAAATCGAAGATCAATTAGCAAGCCTAATTGAAAAAACGACTGAGAAGAAAATAACACTTAAGGTCCATCCTTTTGTTGCAGCTTACATTAATCAAGGTTTTATTAAAACATTGCGACGCAAATGGCAATCAACTTATAAAATCAAATTGATTATAAAGGCAATTCCATCATACGATTTAATGATGTATCGTTTTAGCGATCAAGATAATCGTAGAATAAAATAATATTCCATTTAAAGGAATTAAAAAATATACAAAAAAGGTCAATGAATTTATTCATTGACCTTTTTTTGGTAATGAAAACTGATCTCTAAGATCCTAATGCTTATTGTGGCCATTGGTGGACCTTTGGTTTTGAGTTATACCTTTTTTGTATACAAAACCTTTAGAGGTAAAGTTAAAATTGATGAGACTAGTTATTAGAAGGTCTGAAAGTCAAAAAGATAAAGGGGGAAAGAATAAATGGGTTTTTCATTTACTTTACTTTCGCCTTTATACTTGATTTAAACTTTAGAAACCTGTATCCTGGAATATAAAAAGAGCTGTAATCCATTAGGGTTACAGCTCTTTTCATTATATAACAAACTATTAGTTAATGCTTATCTCTTCAGTTTTCTGAACCGATGAGATAATGAAGAACCCTAAAGCATCATCATCTAGAGTGCTTCCTCCTATGCGCTTAATATTGCTTCTTAATGGAGCTGGAGGAGGAGAAAATTGTGTTCCTTCATTATCACGCTGTTCTTCTGCCAAACGAAGGAAATCATAAACCCCTTTTGCAATAACATGCTGCTTTATAAAATATTTTTCACCCAGAAAGGCTGCTTGATCAAACTGCGTTTCTGATTCTTCTACAGAAGTGTAAACATTACTTCCAAAAAGTAAATCTGAATAAGAGTATGAATAATTCATCTCTATTGGATTATTAGGATCACTCCAATCTGTATATGCATCAACTTTAAACAGCTGCCAGCAAAAATAATAATTCCCCTCTTCAGAATATTTAGGCTCAAAATTGATATAATAACCTTCATCCTCATCATTGAAGTCATCAGCTTCCTTGTATTCAACAAAGATTTGAGGAGCGTATGGGTAATCTATAACCATTTGAGAAGTTGACTCGTATTCTTTTCCATCCACTGTTTTAACATACAAGGTATAGGAGGTATTCGCTTCTAAATTTTTTCGTATTTCGTAGCGACCCTTTTTCTCATCAGCTACTTCTTTTCCCAAATTTGGGTCGTAAACCAATGGTACTACATAAGTCATAGAGAAATTATTTCCCTTATTATCCTTCAAAATAACCTCAGCATCTTTTACAACAGGATAATCCTGCGTCTCGAAATAAGCGATGGATTGGGTTAGACGTACCGTATGAAGTCGTTCAGAATTACCTTCTCCAGGTTCACTGTTCAACCAGCCATCTACTACAAGTTTTGAACCAACCGAAGGGAGATCCAATTCAATTTGTTTTTCACATCCCATCAAGATGATAAAAGCAAGCAAGATTATATATTTAAATTTAGTATGCATTTTTTCAATCTTCATTAGTTATGACTAAAAGCTAAAATTATAAGTGATGGTTGGAACAGGTTTACCAATAACAGCAAATTGCCAGGCTTCAGTCCCATTACCTTTTTGACTACCAGCCCAATTGTTTTCACTCTCTTTAAAATAAACCGAATAGGCATTCTGTCTGCTATAAAGATTGGTGATTCCAAAATTCCAACTGCCCTGCCATTTCTGGTTTGGCTTCTTCTGTTTACACATATAGGTAAATGATAAATCCAGTCGATGGTAAGCCGATATACGCGCGCCATTGCGATTGATGTAATGCGCATAAGTGTTATTCTGAAATTCATATTTCCCGTAAGGGTAAGTAGCTGGTCGTCCACTCATCAAAATGAAGTTAGTAGCAACAGACCATCTTTTATTCAAATCATAATTAGCAACGATTTTAAGGTCATGTGTTTTATCGTAATCAGCAGGAAAATAATCGCCATTATTAATCAATGTTGTTGGATAAATCTCTCCCGTCGCATTATTCATTAAACCATCCACTTTCTTCTCAGTTCTCGACAGCGTATAAGCAATCCATCCCGTCAAACGTCCTTCCTTTTTTCTAACACTAAACTCAAGCCCATAAGCTCTACCCTGCGCATTGAGCAATTCGGTTTCAATGGTATTATTCAGCATCAGATGAGCACCATATTTATACTCAACCAAATCATGAAATTTCTTGTAATAAGCTTCAATTGAAGTTTCAAACATATTGTTTCCAAGATTGTGAAAATAGCCCAGAGCGATCTGATCGACCTTGGCAGGTTTAATGTGTTTTCCAGTTGGAACCCATATATCAAGAGGTGTAGGAGCCGTCGTATTTGAAATGCGGTGCAGATACTGACAGGTTCTGTTATAACTGGCTTTTACCGAATTGACATCGCTAAAGGCATACTTTATCGCCAAACGAGGTTCAAGGTTGAAATAGTTCTTTACAATCTCATTTTTGCCATACTTCTTCGAATCCGTTATACTTGCTTTATCTTTTGGGATTCCACTTTTATATGTATTCACCGTTTGTTCACCCAGACTTGTAAAATTTGAAAGTCTTAAGCCATACTGCAAAGTCAGACGACTACCAATATTCTGTTCCAAGCCAGCATAAGCTGCTGATTCAAGACCATAGCCCTTCTCCAATTTATTAGACTCAATTATGGATCCCTTTACAGGCTTTAATTCTCCTGGATTAAAGATGTAATAAGTACTACCAAAACCAAATTTGAATTTCAAATCGGGATTAGGGAAATATGAAAAATCAGCCTTAAGATTCATATTTTTGATACTGGAAATCCACTCGAAACCTAAACTCCCCTCAGGTACACTTATGGAGTAATCGAAATTACTATAGATTGCTGTGAAATTTGAAAAAAGTTTTTTATTGAAAAGATGATTCCAACGGATGGTTCCAGTTGTATTTCCCCAATGAGAATCAAATTGCTTACCAAATTTAAACACATCGTTACCGAAATAACCCGAGATAAAAAGGCGGTTATTATCGTTGAATTTATGATTGATCTTCGCATTTAAATCATAGAAATAAACAGTGTTATCCTTCATCTTAGGATTCATACGGAGTAATACATCGGCATATGAACGTCTACCCGCAACCATAAAGGATGTTCTATCTTTCTTTATGGGACCCTCAAGAGTCAATCGACTACTAACAATACCAATCCCACCACTTCCTGAAAAACGTTTACTATTACCCTCTTTCTGACGTACATCCAATACTGAAGACAAGCGTCCCCCATATTGAGCGGGAATACCTCCTTTATACAATTGGAAATCCTTAACGGCATCACCATTAAAAACTGAGAAAAAACCAAACAAGTGAGATGAGTTAAAAACAGGAGCTTCATCCAGGAGAATCAAATTCTGATCGGTTCCACCACCTCGAACATTAAAACCAGTACTACCTTCACCAACCGATGTCACACCTGGTAACATCTGCAAAGTTTTTATAATATCAACTTCACCCAGAAAATGAGGCAGCTTTTTTACGATACTTACCGGTAAACGTTCAACACTCATCTGTACTGAAGATACATTCTGATCCTTTTTGGCAGCCGTAACAGTCACATCATTCAGTTCAATGCCATCAACATGCAACTCAAGATTCACTGTGACGTTTTTACTCAAGTCTATTTCCTTAGGAACAGGCGTGTAACCAATAAAGCTAAACAGAACCTTATATTTACCCGGTGCTAGAGATAGAGAGAAAAATCCATATTCGTTAGTTGCTGTCCCCACCATAAGATCGGGTATACTTACCGTAGCTCCAATAAGAGCTTCACCATTAGATCCGTCTTTGATGTATCCACTTAGTGTTTGTTTTTCCTGTGCCCATAATTCACCACCAACAAATCCTGAGAATAGGAAAAGTAGTAGTGTTAAGCAAATAGTCTTCTTCATAAATTGATTATCGATAATATTTTGGGATTCTAAATGTAATGACATCTCAGAAATAGATAACACGTACCCTAAGAATTAAAAAATATCAAGATTTTTTTCGATTGTGTGATACAAGCATTGTGTTTTGCGTTTCTTAAATACACCATTTTAAAATCAATATCAAGTTTGCGCAGATAGGGATTACTTCAAATACAAATCGATATTACTTGATACTCGTCCCTGGTTACAAAAAAGGCCGTCCACAAGGACGGCCTTTAATTATATAGTAGAATAAGAAGTTGGCTTAGTTTAAACCACCTTCGAATTTTCCAGCTGCAAGAAATGCAATTGCTGCTTCGATATCCTTATACATCACTCTATCCTTATCATTGAAAGAAACAGCAGTTCTGAATTCCTCAAGGAAAGACTCCAAGAATGGAGATGATTTTCCTGGACGACGTAAATCAACTGCCTGAGCTGCATTCATCAACTCAATAGCGAAAATACGTTCAATATTATCAGCAACCAATAAAGTCTTAGTAGCTGCGTTTCCACCCATACTCACGTGATCTTCCTGCTCGTTTGACGAAGGAATAGAATCAACTGAACATGGAGTACACAATTGCTTATTTTGACTTACGATAGAAGCTGCTGCGTACTGAGGGATCATAAATCCTGAATTCAATCCTGAATCAGAAATCAAGAACTCAGGAAGATCTCTATCACCAGAAATCAAACGGTAAGTTCTACGTTCAGAAATACTACCTAGTTCAGCTAAAGCAATACAAAGGAAATCAAGTACCAAAGCTAATGGCTGTCCGTGGAAGTTACCACCAGACAAGATCATATCTTCGTCGATAAAGATTGTTGGGTTATCAGTTACTGAATTGATTTCAGTTTCAACAACACTTGCTACATAGTTAATGGCATCTTTCGAAGCACCATGAACCTGAGGCATACAACGGAATGAGTATGGATCCTGAATATTCTTCTTCTCCTTTTCAATAAACTCACTACCTTCTAAAAGGCTGCGAATGTTACGAGCTGTTTCAATTTGACCGTTATGTGGACGAGCATCGTGAATTGGAGCCAAGAAAGGATCGATTCTTCCATCGTAACCTTCCAATGAAATAGCACCAATGATATCAGAATACTTCACCAATTTGAATGACTTAAGCAAGGCATAAACAGCATGAGCACTCATAAACTGAGTTCCATTCAATAAAGCCAAACCTTCTTTAGCGCCTAATTTGATAGGCTCCCAACCAAACATCTTTAAAACCTCGTCTGCTGGACGGATTTCATCTTCGTAAATCACTTCACCTTCACCAAATAACGGTAAGAATAGGTTAGCTAGAGGAGCCAAATCACCCGATGCACCAAGAGACCCTAAGTGACGAACAACAGGTAATACATCGCTGTTATACATATCGATGATACGCTGAACAGTTTCAATTTGAACACCTGATTTACCCAATGATAAAGCGTGAGCCTTAAGTAAAAGCATCAAACGGATTACATCCTCAGGAATAACGTTACCCAAGCTACAAGCATGAGACATTACAAGGTTAGATTGAAGTTGACTTAGATCTTCTTCAGGAATAGAAATCTTACAAAGAGATCCGAAACCAGTAGTGATACCATAGATAGGCTTATCTGCTTTCGCAATAGTTGCATCAAGATAGGCTTTACAGTCAAGAATCAATTTCTTTGATTCTTCAGAAAGCTCAAGTTTATATCCTTTTTCAAGGATTTCTTCAAGTTTAGAGAACGTTAATTTCTCTGGGCTAATAAAATGTGTATTAGACATGTCGTGTGTTTATTTAGTATTTTTTGTGTTAAATGTATTTTAATAGCAATGAATCAATACGCTGTATCAATCCACCAGATTACAATAATGAGACGCATCTCATTATCGAATCTCAAAAGCACAAGAATTCAAGGGCAACGAATGTCGCCACCAAAACTTTCAGCTGCTCTATTTTGTAATAATTTTAATGTCATTTAATTCTAAATATTTTTATCATACCCATAAGGATATACGACTTTAATCTAATTGAATTTGGATGCGCAAGCTAAGCTAATTTTTCGATTAGAGCTTCAGGAGTGAGCTTTATCTGGTCACCAGTTTCCATATCTTTTAGGCTCAATAAGCCTTCTTCCATTTCCGTTTCACCAACCATAATCACAAAAGGAATATGCTTATCATTAGCATAATTCATTTGCTTCTTCATTTTTTGATTATCAGGGAAGATCTCAGCTTTAACCCCGTTGGCTCTTAATTTTGCTAAAATTGGCAAGCAATATTTTTCTTCTTTCTCACCAAAGTTCACAAACATCACCTTAGTCGTATTCACTGTATCAGCAGGGAATTTGTTCATTTCTTCAAGCACATCGTAAATACGATCGGCACCAAATGAAATACCAACACCCGAAACATCTTTCAAACCGAAAATACCAGTTAAGTCGTCGTAACGACCACCACCTGTAATACTTCCGAATTCCATATCTTTCGACTTCACTTCGAATATAGCACCCGTATAATAATTTAAACCACGAGCAAGCGTTAAGTCCAACTCAACTTCAGTAGTAACATCCAAATCGGCTAAGTAATTGAAAACAATTTCCAATTCTTCTATCCCTTTCATTCCAACCTCAGATGCAGAAAGAACTTCTTTCAACTGAGCGAGTTTCTCAGGATTTGTACCCGATAAAAGAATAATAGGCTGTAGTGTATCAATTGATTCTTGAGGAATACCTTTCTCAAACATTTCCTTATTCACATTCTCCAAGCCTATTTTATCTAGCTTATCAATGGCGACAGTGATATCGATAATTCTATCTGCCTCACCAATAATCTCAGCAATACCAGCTAGAACCTTACGATTGTTTAATTTCACAAGTACATTTAGCTTTAAACGCTTATATACTTCGTCAACAATCTGAATCAATTCAACCTCATTCAAAAGAGAATTGCTACCAACCACATCAACATCGCACTGATAGAATTCGCGGTAACGTCCCTTTTGTGGACGATCGGCTCTCCAAACGGGCTGAATTTGGTAACGCTTAAATGGGAAAGTTATATCGTTGCGGTGCTGTACAACGTAACGTGCAAATGGCACAGTTAAATCATAACGCAAGCCTTTTTCACTAATTTTAGTGGTTAATTTTGCCGAGTTACGAGCATCAAGCACTTCTGGTCTAACTTTAGAAATAAAATCTCCTGAGTTTAGAACCTTAAATAACAACTTGTCTCCTTCTTCGCCATACTTACCCATTAGGGTCGACAAATTTTCCATCGATGGTGTTTCGATGGGCATAAAACCATACAGTTGAAACACCTCTTTAATGGTATCGAATATATAATTTCGCTTCACCATTTCAACAGGTGAGAAATCTCTCGTTCCCTTAGGGATTGATGGTTTTTGAGCCATTTCTTTTCTTTTAATTGGTTAATTAGTTCATTTCTTTGAATTGAGATCTCAGCTTTCCACTCCTTTTCAACTTCACAATACCCGTAAAAGCCTTATATATTGATGAGTTCACTCATTTGATCATCTCTTCAAATTGTGATACAAAAATATCAAATATTTTCAGAGTTCCCACCCTTTATATAAAAGCTATATCACGAGAGTTTGAAGCAAAAAAAAGTATCAGAAAACTGATACTCTATTATATTGAATTAAGAACGATTCACTCGCCTAAATATATTGGCAAAAAAGTCGAGCAACATACCTAATATTAAGGGATAAAACCATGCTTTCGATTCAAGCCCCATCAGTAGTATAACCGAACAGATAAACAAAACATTAACTGTTGTTTTGGTGTACTCGAACAAACCCCAGTTACGGATGTCTTGCTTTATAAGTAAATACAACTGAATACATGCATAAGTTAGTAAGCCGACTGAAATAATAATATTGCCGTATGAAAATTGATTGTATAAGCGATAACCGCCAATAAGAATTAAAGCCAATCCGATAAAATAGATCAGCTTGTAAATTGAAAAAGATGACATAAATAGTGATGTGTTGATATGTTAATGTGACGCTTACTGAGCGTAAACGAGTATGATGTGAAAATTAATAACATCAGCGCTAATCTCCGTTATCTGTGGGAATTATCAATAGCCAAAGTAAACTTACAGAGCTGCCGAAGCATTATTGAATAAACTTAATCGTCATGGGATATTCAAATTCTTCATCGTTTAACGTTTTAACGACAGCTAAAATGACAAAAATTAATTGTAAAAGACCCAGTATTACAAGAAACAAAATACCAACAAGCACAAATATTAGAAAACCAGCAATTAGCATATACAGCGTAAAAGAAATCTGGAAATTCAAAGCCTTTTTTCCTTCACGATCAACCAAAGCAGAACTATCCTTTCTCATGCTCCATAAAATAAGAGGCACGATGATATTTCCCAATGGGATAAAATAGGCCAAGCCACCTAGATGGCAAAACATCGCCCAATTTCTTTCTTCGTGTGGCGTTCTAAAGTACGTCATGCTTTTTTGTTTTAAATTACTTATGTCAAAATTACAAAAACAAAGGGAAGAAAACCAATCTGGCTTCTTCCCTCAATCTTTTAAGCAAGCTATAACTAATCAGCCAGTAGCTTCTTATATCGAATACGCTTAGGTCCTTCATCACCCAAACGCTTTTTCTTATTAATCTCGTAATCACTATAACCACCTTCGAAGAATTGAACATGAGAATCACCTTCAAAAGCAAGAATATGAGTCGCAATTCTATCCAGGAACCAACGGTCGTGAGAAATAACAACAGCACAACCTGCAAAACTCTCTAAACCTTCTTCAAGAGCACGAAGCGTGTTAACATCAATATCATTGGTTGGCTCATCAAGTAGAAGAACATTAGCTTCTTCCTTAAGTGTTAAAGCTAAATGTAAGCGGTTACGCTCACCACCCGAAAGCACACCACATTTTTTCTCCTGATCGGCACCATTAAAATTAAATCGTCCCACATAGGCACGAGCATTGATGGTACGTCCACCTACATTAATCAAGTCACCTCCACCAGAAATAACTTCATAAACCGATTTCTCAGGATCGATGTCGGCATGCTGCTGGTCGACATAACCAACCTTAACCGTATCACCAACTTCGAATGTACCTTTGTCTGGTTTCTCAAGATCCATAATCATTCTGAAAAGAGTGGTTTTACCCGCACCATTCGGTCCAATTATACCAACAATACCTGCAGGTGGCAATTCAAATTCCAAATCTTCATACAACAATTTGGTACCAAATCCCTTAGAAACGCCTTTCACTTGAATGACTTTATTACCCAAACGAGGGCCATTAGGAATAAAAATCTCCAGCTTTTCTTCAGCTACCTTAAGATCCTGATTCATCATGGTATCGTAAGCATTCAAACGAGCTTTTGATTTTGCTTGACGTGCTTTTGGTGCCATACGTACCCATTCCAACTCACGCTCTAAAGTTTTACGACGCTTACTAGCCGTCTTTTCCTCACTAGCCATACGTTGTGTCTTCTGATCCAACCATTCGCTATAATTCCCTTTCCAAGGAATCCCTTCGCCACGGTCTAACTCAAGAATCCAACCTGCAACATTATCCAAGAAGTAGCGGTCGTGAGTAATACTTATCACTGTTCCTTTGTATTGAGCAAGATGCTGTTCCAACCACTCTACAGATTCAGCATCCAAGTGGTTAGTAGGCTCATCAAGTAATAAGATATCTGGTTCTTGCAACAACAAACGACAAAGAGCAACACGGCGGCGCTCCCCTCCTGACAAATGCTTAACAGGCTCGTCGCCCTCAGGACAACGCAATGCGTCCATAGCACGTTCCAGCTTGGCATCAAGATTCCATGCATCGTAATGATCAATCTTCTCTTGAAGATCAGCCTGCTCATCCATTACGGCTTGCATCTTATCAGGATCTTCCAAAACATCAGGATCTCCGAACTTCAAGTTTACAGCTTCGTAAGCTGCCAAACAATCTACAATCTCTTGTACACCTTCTTCAACAATTTGTCTTACTGTTTTGCTTTCATCCAATTCTGGTTCTTGGGCCAAATATCCGATGTTGTGATCTTTCGACCAGACCACATGCCCATCAAATGAAGGCTCTAGCCCAGCAATAATCTTAATCAAGGTGGATTTACCCGAACCATTTAAACCGATAATACCAATTTTCGCTCCGTAGAAGAAAGAAAGGTTAATATTATTCAATACTTTTTTCTGAGATGAGAAAGTTTTACTAACTCTCTCCATCGAAAAGATAATCTTCTTATCGTCTGCCATCTATATAAATTTTAACTCTATTTCGAAATTATAAACAATTGAGAATAAATATCTAGGACTCTCTATTCAATACTTAGTTATCAATCTCACACAAAAATAAAAAAACTAATGGAGTGACCACTCACAAAAACCTGATAGTGTAAACAAATTAATTAATATTAAAAAAAATTGAAAGCAGAATACATTACAAACACCTAAAATATTTTAAGCAATAAGATTTTAAATTATCATATAAATGTTTAATTTTAATCTTTAATTAAAAAATTTAATTTCTTACTCAGCTACAAAAGTATATGGAAAAAGTCGAACGTGTTTGTTGGGAAGAGAATATAGATTCTTGTATTGTCGTTAAAACGGAAATAGAAAAAAGAAACATTCCTTTAAGTGACGCAAGAATCTTATTAATAGAAGATAAGCTTAGTAATAGAAAAACGATTGAAATCTACTTAAGATCGAGAGTAGGTAAGGTTGAGATTGCGGAAAATGGCAAAGAAGCTGTTGAAATGTTCGCCAACAATCAATACGACATGATCTTAATGGATTTACAAATGCCTATTATGGGTGGTATTGAAGCTGCTCAGCACATTAGAAAAATGGAAGTTGACAGAGAATATCGTGTCCCAATTATCGCTTTTAGTGCGAACTATTTTTCATCAGACAAAGAAGTTTCAATCGAAGTTGGTATGGACGCTTATATCTCTAAGCCATTCCAATCAAAAACACTTTTCAACTTAATGGAAGAATATATCTAAGATTATTCTTTAAAATAGGTCATAAAAAAAAGGAGTCGTTAGACTCCTTTTTCTATATATGCTTGGGGCTAATAATTAGCATCCGAAAATTGCATTATCACCCAATTCTTCTTCAATACGAAGTAATTGGTTGTACTTAGCCATACGATCTGAACGGCTCAAAGAACCAGTTTTAATCTGACCAGAGTTAGTTGCAACTGCGATATCAGCGATAGTAGCATCTTCAGTTTCACCAGAACGATGAGAAGTTACTGAAGTATAACCAGCACGGTGAGCCATTTCAATTGCATTTAAAGTCTCAGTTAAAGTACCAATTTGGTTTACTTTAATTAAGATAGAGTTAGCAGCATTTAACTTGATACCTTTTGCTAAGTAATCAACGTTAGTTACGAATAAATCATCACCTACGATCTGACACTTATCACCGATAAGAGAGTTTAATTCAACCCATCCATCCCAATCACCTTCGTCCATACCATCTTCGATAGAATCGATAGGGAATTTAGTGATCAACTCAGCTAGGTAAGCAGCTTGTTCTTTAGAATTTCTTTTAGCCCCGTTTGGCTCAAAAATACTGTAATCATATACACCATCTTTGAAGAACTCAGAAGCAGCACAGTCCATAGCGATAGAAATATCACCACCATCTTCTTTACGACCAGCTTTGTAACCAGCGTTTTTGATAGCTGTAAGGATACAGTCGATAGCCTCTTCAGTACCACCCAACATTGGAGCGAAACCACCTTCGTCACCTACTGCAGTAGAAAGACCTTTTCCTTTAAGAACTTTTGCAAGAGCGTGAAATACTTCAGCACCCATTCTTAAAGCCTCACGGAAAGATGGAGCACCAATAGGACGGATCATGAACTCCTGGAATGCGATTGTAGCATCAGAGTGAGAACCACCATTGATAATGTTCATCATAGGAACTGGAAGAACATTAGCATTAGCACCACCGATATAACGATAAAGAGGTAAGTCAGAAAAATCAGCAGCAGCTTTAGCAACGGCTAAAGAAACACCTAACATAGCGTTAGCACCTAATTTAGACTTAGTTTTAGTACCGTCAAGCGCGATCATAGCTTTATCTATAGCAACTTGGTTAGTACCATCCATACCTAAAAGAACAGGAGCAATAACATTGTTTACGTTGTCAACAGCTTTTAACACACCTTTACCTAAGTAACGAGACTTATCTCCGTCACGAAGCTCTAAGGCTTCATTCTCACCAGTAGAAGCTCCAGAAGGAACACCAGCGCGTCCAAAGAAACCACCTTCAAGTGTTACTTCTACTTCAATAGTTGGATTTCCACGTGAATCAAGAATTTCACGACCGTGAATTTTTTCAATGTATGACATAACTTATGGTATTAATATATTATAATAGTAATGATAGTAACTAATTTGTTATCAGACCTAAAGTTCACTATTAAAAATCATATATGCACAAGATTTACTCAAAAATATTAGAGGAATCTATGCAAACGTTAGCAAATTCTTTAGGGCATTAAAAAAGGGATAAAGTTAAACTTTATCCCTTTTTGTATATGAAAGGAAAGATTACTCTTTGCCTTTAACTTCAGTAGCATCTGATGCTTCAACTTCAGTAGTAGCATCAGCTTTCTTAGTGCTTTTTCTTCTACGTGTAGTTTTCTTAACTTCAGCTTTTTTCTCAGTTACGTAAGTCTCATTGAAATCAACTAGCTCGATAATACACATTTCTGCGTTATCACCTAAACGATTTCCAGTTTTAAGAATACGAGTGTAACCTCCGTTACGTGTTGCAACTTTAGCTGCAACTTCCTTGAATAACTCAGTAACGGCTTCTTTTTGCTTTAAATAGCTAAAAACAACACGTCTTGAGTGAGTAGTATCTTCCTTACCTTTAGTAATCAACGGCTCTACATACATTCTTAAAGCTTTTGCTTTAGCAGTAGTTGTGCTGATTCTTTTATGTAAGATCAAAGAAGACGCCATATTGGAAAGCATAGCCTTTCTGTGGGCAGCTTTTCTTCCTAGGTGATTGAATCTTTTTCTATGTCTCATTTTACCTTATTCCTTATCTAATTTATACTTAGAAATATCCATACCGAAAGTAAGATTTAATGATTCTAATAAATCATCTAACTCGGTTAAGGATTTCTTACCAAAGTTTCTAAATTTCAATAGGTCGTTTCTGTTGAATTGAACGAGTTCTCCTAATGTATCAACATCAGCAGCTTTCAAGCAGTTCAATGCTCTTACAGAAAGATCCATATCTACCAATTTAGTTTTAAGAAGTTGACGCATATGTAATACTTCTTCATCAAACTCTTCGTTTGCAAATTTCTCGTCAGTGTCAAGAGTGATCTTTTCATCTGAGAATAGCATGAAGTGATAAATAAGAATTTTCGCAGCTTCTTTCAACGCTTCTTTAGGATGTATTGAACCATCAGTAGTGATTTCAAAAACTAACTTTTCATAGTCAGTTTTTTGCTCTACACGGTAGTTCTCAACATCGAACTTAACGTTCTTAATTGGTGTGTGAATAGCATCAATTGGAATAACTCCAAATTCTGCATCAACGGGTCTATTCTCTACAGAAGGAATATAACCACGACCTTTATTGATAGTTAAATCCAATTGTAATTTGGCAGAGCTATCCATTCTGCAAATCACAAGTTCTGGATTCAACACTTCGAAACCGGTTAGGAACTTGTTAATATCGCCTGCTGTAAAAGTTTCTTGATCCGAAATGGTAATAGTTACCAACTCGCTATCTACTTCTTCAACTTTTTGTTTAAACCGAACTTGCTTTAAGTTCAGGATCATTTCGGTTACATCCTCAATAACACCTGGTACTGTAGAGAACTCATGATCAACACCTTGAACCTTGATAGTCGTTATTGCATAACCCTCTAGAGAAGAAAGTAAAATTCTTCTTAAGGCGTTACCAATTGTAATACCATATCCAGGCTCAAGTGGACGAAATTCGAATTTTCCGAATCTGTCGTCAGCGTCGAGCATAATAACTTTGTCCGGTTTTTGGAAAGCTAATATTGCCATAAAATATTGATTAACTATTTTTATTTAGAATACAATTCAACGATTAACTGCTCCTTGATGTTCTCAGGAATCTCAGTTCTTTCTGGAATGTTTAAAAACTTACCACTAAGTGAAGTTTGATCCCATTCCAACCAAGATGCTTGATTGTATCTTGCAGTAGATAAAGAATCGGTAATAGCAATTAAAGACTTCGATTTTTCACGAACTCCCACGATATCCCCGGCTTTTACTGAAAATGAAGCGATATTACAAACCTGACCGTTCACAGTAACATGTTTATGGCTAACCAACTGACGAGCAGCTGATCTTGTTGGAGCAACGCCTAATCTGTAAACTACATTGTCTAAACGACATTCTAGGAGTTGTAACAATACTTCACCAGTAATACCTTTACTTCTTGCGGCCTTTTTAAATAAGTTAGAGAACTGCTTTTCTAATACACCATAAGTATATTTTACTTTTTGCTTCTCTTTTAACTGAACCCCATATTCAGACATTTTGTTTCTTCTACGGCTATTACCGTGCTGTCCTGGAGGGTAGTTTTTATTTTCAAATGCCTTATCAGGTCCAAAAATTGGCTCTCCAAATTTTCTAGCAATTTTACTCTTTGGTCCTATATATCTAGCCATCTCTTATTAATTTAATTTTTTACGTTAAGTGACTTAAAAAGTTATCGGTTTTAAAAGGGCCGCTGTTCTTGAGAGGATATCAAAAGAAAAAAAAACCGAACAAAATTTAAGCTGAATTTTAATTATACTCTACGTCTTTTTGGTGGTCTACAACCATTATGTGGTAATGGAGTTACATCAATGATTTCTGCAATATCAATTCCGCAAGTATTTACTGCACGGATAGCAGATTCACGTCCGTTTCCAGGACCTTTCACGTAAACTTTAACTTTTCTCAAACCTAGGTCATGAGCTACTTTAGCACAATCGGATGCTGCTTGTTGAGCTGCATATGGAGTGTTCTTTTTAGAACCTCTAAATCCCATTTTTCCGGCCGATGACCAAGAAATAACCTGACCAGAATTATTGGTCATTGAGATAATAATGTTGTTGAATGATGAGTGGATGTGCACCTGTCCTAGCGCTTCAACCTTCACAACTTTCTTTTTAACTGATCCTGACTTCTTTGCCATAACTTAACAATTATTTAGTCGCCTTCTTTTTGTTAGCAACTGTTTTTCTCTTACCCTTTCTAGTACGGGAGTTATTTTTAGTTCTCTGACCACGCAATGGTAAACCAACACGATGGCGAATTCCTCTATAACATCCGATATCCATCAAACGCTTAATGTTCAGTTGATTTAAAGAACGCAATTCACCTTCAACCTTGAAGGTTGCGTTGATAGCCTGACGAATTTTTCCAGCTTCATCATCTGTCCAGTCCTTAACTTTAGCTTCTGGATTAACACCAGCTTCATCAAGGATTTGTTTTGCGGCGCTTCTACCAATTCCAAAGATGTAAGTTAAACTAATAACTCCTCTTTTGTTTTGAGGCAAATCGACTCCAACAATTCTAGCCATAAAATTTATTTATTTATTTACAAGTTAACTTAATTATCCTTGACGTTGTTTAAACTTAGGATTTTTTTTATTAATCACATACAAACGTCCTTTTCTTCTAACGATCTTACAATCTTCAGAACGTTTCTTTACAGATGCTCTTACCTTCATTTTATCGAAATTTAATTTTTGTATCTAAAAGTAATGCGCCCTTTAGTAAGATCGTAGGGCGACATTTCCACTTTAACCTTATCCCCAGGCAAGATCTTAATATAGTGCATTCTCATTTTCCCGGAAATATGAGCTGTTATCACGTGTCCGTTCTCAAGTTCTACACGAAACATTGCATTTGATAATGCTTCGGTAATGGTACCGTCTTGTTCTATTGAAGGCTGTTTAGCCATAAGTAATAATTGTTATTATATGTTATTTTATTCCTCAATAAATTCAAAACTGGACAGGATTTGAGCTTGACCATTCCTTACAACTACTGTATGTTCGAAATGTGCAGAAGGTAAACCATCTGCCGTTACAATTGCCCAACCATCTTCATCTTGGTAAACTTCCTTTTTTCCTAGATTTATCATCGGCTCAATGGCTATTACTAGACCGTTCCTCAACTTTAAACCTTGGTGCTGTTTACCAAAATTCGGAACCTGTGGATCTTCATGCAAATCCTTACCAATTCCGTGTCCTACCATTTCTCGTACTACAGAAAAACCATGTTTCTCTGCATGTTCTTGAATGGTATAGCCGATATCTCCCAAATGGTTTCCTTCGACTGCATTAGTTATGCCTTTATAAAGAGCTTCCTTAGTTACTTTTAGTAACGATTTAATTTCAGGTTTAACTTCTCCCACACTGAATGTATAAGCTGAATCGCCATAAAAACCATTAAGCAATACACCACAATCACAGGATAAGACATCCCCTTCTTTCAACTCATAGAAAGACGGTATTCCATGCACGACTTGCTTGCCTATTGACATGCAAAGAGTGTTTGGGAATCCATCGTAACCAAGAAATCCTGGCTGACCGCCATTATCTCTTATATATTCTTCTGCAATTTGATCTAACGTTAGAGTCGATATGCCGGGGCATATCCTCTTAGAGATCTCCCCAAGAGTTCTGGCCACCAGCATGTTACTTTCAGAAAGTAACGCTATCTCCTCCTCAGTCTTGTAAAAAATCATTTTGCAAAGAAAGCAAAAATATTTTAAAAAGCAGCAGCTCCTGCTGGAGATTTGCCTTTAATTCTTCCAGACTTCATCAAACCATCGTAATGGCGCATCAATAAATGACTCTCGATTTGTTGTAGAGTATCTAAAACAACACCTACTAAAATCAATAATGAAGTCCCACCAAAGAATTGAGCAAAACCACTATTAATACCTGCTAACATTGCAAAGGCGGGCATAATTGCAACCCATCCTAAGAATAGAGATCCCGGTAAAGTAATACGAGACATCACAGTATCTAAGAAATCAACAGTTTTCTTACCTGGCTTAACACCTGGAATAAAACCACCATTCTTTTTCATATCCTCAGCCATTTGCGTTGGATTAACTGTAATCGCAGTATAAAAATAAGTAAACAACACGATCATTACAAAGAACAAGGCATTGTAATAAAATCCTGTATAGTTACTCAAAGCAGCAGCAACTCCAGATAATGAATCAGAACTCGCATAGTTCACAAATGCCATTGGCAAGAACATAATAGCCTGAGCAAAGATGATTGGCATAACACCAGCAGCATTCACTTTTAAAGGAATGTACTGACGAACACCACCATACTGCTTGCTACCAACAATACGCTTAGCGTACTGCACAGGTATTTTTCTTGTTCCCTGTACTAATAAAATAGTAAGAGCAAATACTACAAACAAAATTACAATTTCAAGAACCAGTAGAATTAATCCACCACCTTGACCTTCTAATCTTGATCCAAGTTCAGCAACAAAGTTAAAAGGCAAACGAGCAATAATACCAATCATGATGATGATAGAAATACCGTTACCAATACCTTTGTCTGTTATCTTTTCACCTAACCACATGATAAACATGGATCCAGCTGCAAGCATAGCTATCGAGGATGCAGTAAAGAAAAAGCCTTTCAATATGAAAGCTGCTTCGGGCAATGTCGAGTGTAGGTTTAATAGATATCCTGGTGCTTGAAGAATAAGAATGACGACGGTTAAATAACGTGTAATCTGATTGATTTTACGACGACCGCTCTCACCTTCACGTTGTAAACGTTGAAAGTAAGGAACAGCAATTCCCATCAACTGAATAACGATAGAGGCAGAAATGTAAGGCATGATTCCAAGGGCAAAAATTGAGGCATTCGAAAATGCACCCCCTGAAAACATATCTAACAAACCTAATACTCCATCAGCAGTTTGAGATTTTAACGCGCCTAAGTGAGCTGGGTCTATCCCCGGCAACACAATCATGGTTCCTAAACGGTAAACCAATAGAAGTCCTAAAGTTGTTAAGATTCTTGATCTTAAATCTTCAATCTTCCAGATGTTCTTCAATGTATCTATTAAACCTTTCATTATCTAATCTTACAATTTAACAACAGTTCCTTCAACTGCTTCAATCGCTGATTGAGCAGACTTCGAGAACGCATGAGCTTTAACTTCAAGTTTAGCAGATAATACACCATTACCTAAAACTTTGATTTTGTCATTTTTGCTACACATTCCTGCGTTAACCAAAACTTCAACATCAATAGTGGTAAGGTTGTTTTTCTCAGCTAATACTTGTAATACTTCAACATTAACAGCTTTGTACTCAACTCTATTAATGTTCTTAAATCCAAACTTAGGTACTCTTCGTTGTAAAGGCATTTGACCACCTTCAAAACCAACTTTCTTTGAGTATCCAGATCTTGACTTCGCACCTTTATGTCCTCTAGTTGAGGTACCACCTCTACCAGATCCTTGTCCGCGACCGATTCTTTTATTTGTCTTGACAGAACCAGCTGCGGGTTTTAAGTTACTTAAGTCCATAATATATTTATGCTAAAATATTAACAATTATTATTCTTCAACGGTAACTAGGTGACTCACCTTTGCAACCATTCCTTTAATTTGAGGTGTAGCCTCGTGCTCAACATAACCATTGATCTTTCTCAATCCCAATGCTTCTAAAGTTTTCTTTTGGCGAGCGTTACTCCCTATTTTACTCTTAACTTGGGTAATTTTTATCTTAGCCATTTCCTTTAGTTTAACCGTTAAACACTTTATCTAATGAAACACCTCTTTGGTCAGCTATAGTATGAGCATCTCTTAATTCTCCAAGAGCTTCAATAGTAGCTTTCACAAGGTTGTGAGGGTTAGATGATCCTTTTGACTTTGCAAGTACATCAGTTACACCAACACTCTCAAGAACGGCGCGCATCGCACCACCAGCTTTTACACCAGTACCATGAGAAGCAGGCTTAATAAAAACCTCTGCTCCACCAAAACGTGCAAGTTGCTCGTGAGGAATAGTTCCTTTAAGTACAGGAACCTTAATCAGATTTTTCTTAGCAGCGTCAACACCTTTAGAGATAGCTGTAGTAACCTCGTTAGCTTTTCCAAGCCCCCAACCTACTAAACCATTCTCGTTTCCAACAACTACAATTGCTGAAAAGCTAAAAGTACGTCCACCTTTTGTTACCTTAGTAACACGATTAATTGCAACCAGTTTATCCTTAAGTTCTGCGTCGCTAGTCTTAATATTCTTATCTGCCATAATATTTAAAATTTAAGGCCACCTTTACGAGCAGCGTCCGCTAAAGATTTAATTCTACCATGGTATAAGTAACCATTTCTATCAAACACTACTTCAGAAATACCTGCAGTAACAGCTTTCTCAGCAATTGCTTGCCCTACGAATTCTGCTTGCTCTGATTTGTTGCCATTCTTCTCAGTAATTTCTTTTACTGAAGATGAAATAGATACAATGGTCTTCCCAGTAATATCATCTATGATTTGTACTGAAATCTGCTTATTTGAACGAAAAACTGACATTCTTGGTCTTTCGGCAGTTCCAGAAATTGACTTACGAACTCTTCTTTTAATTCTAAGTCTTCTTTCGCGCTTAGTTAAAGCCATAATTTACTGTTTTAGAAATTATTTACCCGCAGATTTACCAGCTTTTCTTCTTAGCTGCTCTCCAACAAATTTAACACCTTTTCCTTTATATGGCTCTGGTTTTCTGAAAGAACGAATCTTTGCAGCAACCTGACCAACCAATTGCTTATCGCAACTCTCAAGAGTAATAATTGGATTAGCACGTTTTTCAGTAACAGCTGTTACTTTAACTTCCGATGCAATCTCCATATGAATCAAGTGAGAGTAACCTAAAGCCAACTCAAGGATCTGACCTTTAGAAGTCGCACGGTAACCTACACCTACTAGCTCTTGCTCAGTTTTGTATCCTTCAGTTACACCAACAACCATGTTGCTGATTAATGAACGATAAAGACCATGCAAAGCTTTATGAGGCTTCTGATCCGTTGGACGCTCTAAAACGATAGAGTTTTCTTCAACAGTTACTTTGATTACAGGATTAACCTGTTGGGTTAGTTCACCTTTAGGCCCTTTAACCACCACTGAATTATTCTTGTTTACCTTTACTTCAACTCCGGCAGGCAAAACGATAGGTAATTTTCCAATTCTAGACATTTCTTATCCTCCCTATATTAGTAAACGAAACACAATACTTCACCACCAACATGCTTTTGGCGAGCTTCCTTATCAGTCATTACTCCCTGAGAAGTAGATAAGATAGCAATACCTAAACCGTTAAGTACGCGAGGCAATTCAGTAGCTCCACAATATTTTCTTAAACCTGGCTTAGAGACACGTTTAAGATCCTTAATTGCTGGAATCTTAGACTCAGGATGATATTTCAAAGCAATTTTAATTTTGCCTTGTAAGTTATCATCCTCAAATTTGTAATTAAGGATATATCCTTTATCCTTAAGAATTTTTGTCATTTCTTTTTTCACGTTTGATGCAGGCATTTCAACCACTTTGTGGTTAGCCATAATTGCATTTCTCAAACGAGTAAGAAAATCTGCTATTGGATCTGTCATTATATAAAAAAATTAAATTGATCCCGATTGCTCGGGACAATATTTAACAATAGTTCTTTTACAAACGTTGTTGTTGGTTACCAGCTCGCTTTACGAACACCTGGGATCAAACCAGCTGAAGCCATCTCACGAAATGTGATACGACTTAAACCGAATTGTCTCATGTATCCCTTAGGACGTCCAGTTAATTTACATCTGTTATGTAATCTAACAGGTGAAGAATTTTTAGGTAAACGACTAAGACCGATATAGTCACCTTCCTCTTTTAATTTAGCTCTTTTAGCTGCGTATTTTTCTACTAATTTCTGACGCTTAACTTCGCGAGCTTTCATTGATTCTTTAGCCATCGTATTACTTTTTAATGTTTTTAAATGGTAATCCAAATTCTTTCAAAAGAGCATAGGCTTCTTCATCGGTATTTGCTGAAGTAACAAAGGTAATATTCATACCCATAATCTTATTCACTTCATCCAAAATGATTTCAGGGAAAATGATTTGTTCTTCAATACCTAAAGTATAGTTTCCTCTTCCGTCAAGTTTGCTATTCACACCTTTGAAGTCACGGATACGTGGTAAAGCAACACGAATTAATTTCTCAAGAAATTCGTACATGTGCTCGCGACGTAATGTAACAGTAGTACCAATTGGCATACCCTTACGTAACTTAAAGTTAGAAATATCTTTCGTCGATAGAGTAGATACTGCTTTCTGTCCAGTGATTGAAGTCATTTCGTTCAATGAGAACTCTAAAACTTTCTTGTCAGCAATTGCTTGTCCAACACCTTGATTAAGTACTATCTTCGTTAATCTTGGAACCTGCATAACAGATTTGTAGTTGAATTCCTTCATTAAAGCTGGAACAACTAGTTCTGTATACTGTTTTCTAAGAGATGGTGTATAACTCATTACTTGATCTCCTCCCCTGACTTTTTAGCGTATCTAACTAATTTGTTATTGTCATTCAATTTTCTACCAATTCGGGTAGCTTTCCCGGTAGAAGGATCCTTCACATTCAAATTTGAAATATGAATAGGAGCCTCTTGCTTAATTATACCGCCTTGAGGGTTAGCTGCGTTAGGTTTGGTATGCTTAGACATCATGTTAACACCTTCAACGATCGCACGTTGCTTGTCAACAATAACTTCTAATACTTTACCTTCCTGGCCTCTAGATTCCCCTGCGTTTACAATTACGGCATCACCCTTTTTAATATGTAACTTTTTTCGCATTGTTCTAAGTTTACAAGATTATAATACTTCTGGTGCTAGAGAAACGATCTTCATGTTAGTTTCACGTAGTTCTCTTGCAACAGGTCCAAAAATTCGGGTTCCTCTCATCTCTTCTGCTGTATTCAACAACACGCAAGCGTTATCGTCAAAGCGGATGTAAGAACCATCATTTCTTCTAATCTCTTTTTTTACACGAACAACAACGGCTTTGGTTACTGTTCCTTTTTTCATTTCCGAACCTGGAATTGAATGTTTAACGGTTACCACAATTTTATCGCCAATTGATGCATAGCGCTTTTTGGTTCCGCCTAACACACGAATACAAAGAACTTCTTTGGCTCCGCTGTTATCAGCTACTAGTAGTCTACTTTCTGTTTGTATCATGATTACTTAGCTCTTTCAATAAGTTCAACTAATCTCCAAGTCTTATTTTTACTTAAAGGTCGGGTTTCCATGATCTTTACGGTATCACCTTCATTGCAGGTGTTCTCTTCGTCGTGAGCAGTATATTTCTTGGTCTTGTTCACGAACTTTCCGTAAATAGGGTGTTTTTCTTTAGTGTGTACTGCAACAGTTATGGTTTTATCCATTTTGTCGCTTACCACTACCCCGATACGTTCTTTTCTAAGGTTTCTTTCCATCACTTTTTTACTTTTCAGTTAATTGCCTCTGACGTAAATTCGTCATTAATTTTGCAATATTACGTCTGGTTTCCTTTATTTGCAAAGGATTCTCCAAAGGTGAAATAGCGTGGTTTAGGTTGAATCGAGTTAATGCTGATCTTTCAGCGTCCAACTTTTCTACTATTTCCTGTGTTGTTAACTCTTTAATTTCTGAATTCTTCATGATTAATCATTTGAATTTTCAACATAATCACGTCTTACGACAAACTTTGTGGTAACAGGTAGTTTTTGAGCTGCAAGGCGTAAAGCCTCTTTAGCAACTGCAAAAGGTACACCTTCACACTCGAATAACATTCTTCCTGGTGAAACAGGAGCAACGAATCCTTCTGGCGCACCCTTACCTTTACCCATACGTACCTCTGCAGGCTTCTTAGTGATAGGCTTATCTGGGAATACTCTGATCCACAGTTGACCTTGTCTTTGCATATATCGGGTAACTGCAACACGAGCAGCTTCAATTTGGCGACCGGTTAACCACTTAGTTTCAAGTGATTTTATCCCAAAAGATCCAAATGCTAATTCAGTTCCGCGACCTGCGTTACCTTTCATTCGTCCCTTTTGTTGTCTCCTAAATTTAGTCCTTTTTGGTTGTAACATCGTACTAATACATTAAATTTAAAGACTACTTCTTTTTTCTTCTATTAAAACCAGGTTTTCCACCTTTAGGTGCACGAGCATCGCGCAATCCTGCATTTGGAGTTAAATCTGGTTTACCATAAATCTCACCTTTACAGATCCAAACTTTGATCCCAAGTAAGCCATAAGTTGTTAAAGCTTCAGCTAAATGGTAATCAATATTTGCTCTTAAAGTATGAAGAGGAGTACGTCCGTCTTTAGACATTTCAGAACGTGCCATCTCTGCTCCATTTAAACGACCTGAGATTTGAATTTTAATTCCTTCAGCACCCATTCTCATTGTAGAAGCAATGGCCATCTTAGTTGCTCTTCTGTAGGCGATACGACCTTCAATTTGACGAGCAATGTTATTAGCGACGATTACGGCATCCAACTCAGGACGCTTAATTTCAAAGATGTTAATTTGTACTTCTTTGTCAGTAATCTTCTTCAACTCTTCTTTTAGCTTATCTACTTCAGAACCACCTTTACCGATAATAATACCAGGTCGTGCAGTGTTGATAGTAATTGTAATAAGCTTAAGAGTTCTTTCAATTATGATTTTAGAAATACTTGCTTTTGCTAAACGAACATTTAAATACTTGCGGATTTTGTGATCCTCAACAAGCTTCTCACCGTAGTTTTTTCCACCAAACCAGTTAGAATCCCATCCTCTGATGATTCCTAGTCGATTCCCTATTGGATTTACTTTTTGTCCCATTCTAACTATTCTTTTGTATCACTTTCGGCAGTTTTGCTACCAAGTAATATAGTTACATGATTTGATCTCTTTTTAATTCTATGTGCTCTCCCTTGAGGAGCAGGTCTTAGACGCTTAAGGATTCGTGCAGAATCTACAAAAATTTCTTTTACATATAGTGCACTATCCTCTAGTCTTTGCCCTTCATTCTTAGCTTGCCAGTTGGCAATAGCTGAAAGCACTAGTTTTTCTACGCGATTCGATGCTTCTTTTGGACTGAAACGAAGTACATCTAAAGCTCGGTTCACCTCCATACCTCTTACCATATCGGCAACCAGGCGCATTTTGCGGGGCGAAGTCGGAACATTCTTTAAGCTAGCAAATGCTTTGCTTAAATTCTGTTCCTTTATTTGGTTTGCTTTTATTCTTTTTCTAGCTCCCATTTCTATGAATTCAAAATGTTATTAAAACCAACGTCACGCTTAACGTTTTCTCTTATCAACGTGACCTCTAAAGGTACGAGTTGGTGCAAATTCCCCTAATTTATGTCCTACCATATTCTCGGTAACATATACAGGAATGAATTTATTTCCGTTGTGAACGGCAATCGTGTGGCCTACGAAATCTGGAGAGATCATAGAACGACGCGACCAGGTTTTAATCACTGATTTTTTACCTGCATCGTTTTGTTCTAATACTCTTTTATCCAATTTGAAATCGATAAAAGGGCCTTTTTTTAATGAACGACTCATAACAACTTAATTAATCAAATTATTTTTTCCTTCTTTCAACGATATACTTATTAGAAGCATTCTTCTTAGCTCTGGTTTTGAAACCTTTTGCCAAGACTCCTGTTCTAGAGCGTGGATGTCCACCGGAAGATTTACCTTCACCACCACCCATTGGGTGATCAACTGGATTCATCACTACACCACGAACACGAGGTCTTCTACCTAACCAGCGAGTACGACCAGCTTTTCCACTTCTTTCTAAAGCGTGATCGCTATTAGAAACAGTACCGATTGTAGCTTTACAGGTAACAAGAATCATTCTAACTTCTGACGAAGGTAATTTGATCATTGCATATTTGCCATCTCGTGAAACGAGTTGAGCATATGCACCAGCACTACGAGCCATCACAGCACCTTGAGAGGGTCTTAATTCAATATTATGAATTATTGTTCCTAATGGGATATCTGATAATGGCATTGCATTTCCGATCTCTGGAGCAACGTTTCCACCAGAAACAAGCACTTGATCTACCTCTAAGCCATGTGGAGCAACAATATAACGCTTCTCACCATCTGCATACACAAGCAAAGCAATGTGCGCAGTACGGTTTGGATCGTACTCTATTGAAACAACTTTGGCAGGAATAGTATCCTTGTCTCTTTTGAAGTCGATTACTCGATATCTTCTTTTGTGACCACCACCTATATATCTCATTGTCATTTTCCCGGTGTTATTTCTACCACCGGTCTTTTTCATTGGTCTTAACAATGATTTTTCAGGTTTGTCTGTAGTTACCTGCTCAAAGGTATTTTGAATCTTATTTCTTTGACCAGGAGTTACAGGTTTTAATTTACGTACAGCCATTTTTTAATTAAATATTGCTATAAAAATCTATGTTATCTCCATCAACTAAAGTTATAATCGCCTTCTTAAAAGAAACAGTTCTTCCTTCAATTGCACCTGCTTTAGTAAAACGGCTTTTCTTCTTACCTTGATAATTCATGGTATTGACTGCCGCAACCTTAACGTTGTACATTTTCTCAACTGCTCTTCTAATATCGATCTTTGTCGCTCTACGATCAACAACAAAACCTACGCGATTTAACTTTTCGCTTAGGTCAGTCATTTTTTCGGTAACGAGGGGCTTTAATAAAATTTCCATTTTTTTAAACTTAGTTTAGTTTAAACATTTCATCGAGCCCTTTAACCGAACTCTCAACGAATAACAAAGTTGAAGCTTTCATAATATCGTAAGTTGCAAGGTCAGAAACACGAACAACTTCAATATTCTTCAAATTACGAGACGACAAATATATGTTTTTATTCTCTTCGTTTAAAACCAAAAGTACTTTTTTATCAGTTACTTTCAGATTATTTTGAAGATCAACAAACATTTTTGTCTTTACTGCTTCAAAATTGAAATCTTCAACAACAACTAAAGCGTTGTTTTTAGCTTTTACTGACAAAGCAGATTTACGAGCTAATTGTTTAAGTTTTTTATTCAATTTGAAACTGTAGTTTCTTGGACGTGGTCCGAAACAACGTCCTCCACCACGAAACAAAGGAGACTTGATACTACCCGCACGAGCTGTACCTGTACCTTTTTGCTTTTTAATCTTAGCAGTTGAACCAGAAATGTCAGCTCTCTCTTTTGACTTGTGAGTTCCTTGACGTTGGTTTGCTAAAAATTGTTTTACATCTAAGTAAATAGCGTGCTCATTTGGTTCGATGCCGAAAACTGAATCTTGCAATTCAATTTTTCTTCCTGTATCTTCTCCAGCTGTGTTTAAAATAGTTAATTCCATTACTTTTCAATAATTACGTATGAACCTTTAGACCCTGGAAGAGATCCTTTAACTAATAATAAGTTGTTCTCAGGAATTACCTTAAGAACCTGAAGGTTCTGAACCTTCACAGTGTCCCCACCCATACGTCCGGCCATTCTCATGCCCTTAAATACTCTTGCTGGGTAAGATGCAGCACCAATAGAACCCGGTGCACGTAAACGGTTATGTTGACCGTGTGTCGCGCCACCTACTCCGGCAAAACCATGACGTTTCACAACACCCTGGAAACCTTTACCTTTTGATACACCTGCTACGTCTACATAAACTGTATCAGCAAAGATATCAACAGTAATCGCCTCACCTAAAGCATACTCTTTGTCAAAATCCGAAAATTCAACAAGTTTCTTCTTAGGAGTTGTGTTTGCCTTTTTAAAGTGCCCATCTAGCGCCTTAGTTGTTCGCTTTTCTTTCTTTTCTTCAAAAGCCAACTGAAGTGCTGCGTAACCGTCAGACTCAAGAGTCTTAACTTGTGTTACGACACATGGACCTGCCTCAATGACAGTGCATGGAATACATTTTCCCTCGGCACTGTAAACGGAAGTCATTCCGATTTTTTTTCCAATTAATCCTGGCATTTCTCTTTTTGTTTTAAAATAAAACTAACAATACTGTCTATCAAACCTTGATCTCAACTTCTACTCCACTTGGCAACTCAAGTTTCATCAAAGCATCAATTGTATTTGCAGTAGAACTGTAAATGTCAATTAAACGCTTAAATGAAGAAAGCTGAAATTGTTCTCTTGATTTCTTGTTCACAAAAGTTGAACGAAGAACAGTAAATATTCTCTTGTGTGTAGGAAGTGGAATTGGTCCACTCACTACTGCACCTGTAGCCTTAACTGTTTTTACAATCTTATCAGCTGACTTGTCAACCAAGTTGTGATCGTAAGATTTCAGTTTAATTCTTATTTTCTGGCTCATATTATTAAATCTATTACGATATTAATTACAATAATTCTACTTTACCCTTAGCGGCTTCTACTACATCTTTAGCAATTCCCTTAGGTACATCTTCAAAATGTGAGAATTCCATTGAAGAGTTCGCACGACCAGAAGATAGAGTTCTCAATACAGTTACATAACCGAATTGCTCTGACAATGGCACTTTAGCAACTACTACACGAGCACCATGCTTAGACTCCATTCCTTCGATCTGACCACGACGCTTATTCAAGTCACCGATGATATCACCCATATATTCTTCAGGAGTAACAACTTCAACTTTCATAATAGGCTCTAGAATAACTGGTCCTGCTTTACCACAAGCTTCTTTGAAACCTTGCTTAGCAGCCAATTCAAATGATAATTGATCCGAGTCAACTGGGTGAAAAGATCCATCAAACAATACAACCTTTAATGAATCAACAGTATAACCTGCTAACACACCATTAACCATTGCATCTTTGAAACCTTTTTGTACAGAAGGAATAAATTCCTTAGGAATACGTCCACCTTTAATTTGATCGATAAACTGTAATCCTTCTCCTTCGAAATCTTCATCAACTGGAGATAAACGGAATGAGATATCACCAAATTTACCACGTCCACCAGACTGCTTCTTGAATACCTGACGGTGCTCAACTTCGCGAGTAATAGCTTCCTTATATGAAACCTGAGGTGCACCTTGATTACACTCAACCTTGAATTCACGCTTCAAACGGTCAACAATAATATCAAGATGAAGCTCACCCATACCAGAGATAACTGTCTGTCCTGAATCTTCGTCAGTCTTAACAACGAAAGTTGGATCTTCTTCAGCAAGTTTTGCTAAAGCCATACCCATCTTATCCATGTCTTTCTGAGTCAAAGGCTCAATAGCGATACCAATAACTGGATCTGGAAAATCCATAGATTCTAATTCGATTTGTGTTTCTTTTTGACAAAGAGTATCACCAGTACGAATATCTTTAAAACCTACACAAGCACAAATATCACCAGCCTCAACACGGTCGATAGCATTTTGCTTGTTTGAATGCATTTGATACAAACGTGAAATACGCTCTTTGTTACCTGTTCTTACATTATAAACGTATGAACCTGCATCAATAGCACCTGAATATACACGAGTAAATGCCAAACGACCAACAAATGGGTCAGTAGCAATTTTAAATGCAAGTGCTGCTAAAGGCTCTTCAACAGATGGCTGTCTAGAAACAATCTCGTCTGAATCCGGATCTTTACCTTCAATTGCATCAATATCAAGAGGTGATGGCAAGTAAATAATCATAGCATCCAATAATCTTTGAACACCTTTATTCTTAAATGCAGAACCACATAACATTGGAACAATGTCCATGCTAATAGTAGCCTTACGGATAACCGCATACATCTCATCTTCTGTAATAGAATCTGGATCCTCAAAGAAACGCTCCATCAAGTCTTCATCCTGTTCAGCTACTGCCTCTACAAGATTAGCTCTCCACTCTTTCGCTTCTTCTACCAAATTAGCTGGAATTTCTTCCATTCTATAGTTTGTTCCATTCTCATCTTCGAACCAGATACAAGCTTGCATTGTAATCAAATCGACTACACCACAAAACTTCTCTTCTGTTCCGATTGGAATTTGAATAGGTACAGGATTAGCACCAAGCTTTTCCTTAACCTCACGTACAGCTTTGAAAAAGTCAGCACCAGAACGGTCCATCTTGTTTACAAAACCCATACGAGGGACTTTATATTTATTAGCTTGTCTCCAAACTGTCTCAGACTGAGCTTCAACTCCACCTACTGCACAAAAACATGCAACAGCACCATCAAGTACACGTAAAGAACGCTCTACCTCTACAGTAAAGTCAACGTGACCTGGCGTGTCAATAATATTGATATGGAAACTCTCGTCTTTGTAGTCCCAAGAACAAGTTGTAGCAGCAGAAGTAATGGTAATACCACGTTCCTGCTCTTGCTCCATCCAGTCCATGGTAGCAGCTCCATCATGTACCTCACCAATTTTGTGAGAAACACCAGTATAATACAAGATACGTTCTGTAGTTGTAGTTTTACCAGCATCGATGTGAGCCATAATACCAACATTTCTGGTATATTTTAAATCTCTTTTTGCCATGATCTTAATTATTAAAATCTGAAATGAGCAAAAGCACGGTTGGCTTCTGCCATTCTATGAGTATCTTCCTTCTTCTTGTAAGCTCCACCTTCTTCGTTGAATCCAGCTACAATTTCAGCTGCCAACTTATCGGCCATAGACTTACCTGATCTCTTACGAGCAAAAAGAACCATATTCTTAATAGAGATAGCAACTTTTCTTTCTGGACGAACTTCCATAGGAACTTGGAAAGTAGCTCCACCTACACGGCGAGACTTAACTTCAACACCAGGAGTAATATTCTCCAATGATTTTTTCCAAATTTCTAAAGGAGACTTCCCTGTTTTTTCAGTTTTTTCCTTAACGATTTCTAACGCTGCATAAAAAATCTTAAATGATAGATTTTTCTTTCCGTCAACCATTAAGTCATTCACGAATCGTGTTACCAACACATCATTAAATTTTGGATCCGGCAACAAGATTCTCTTTTTTGGTCTTGATTTTCTCATCTTTCTTAGTTTACGAGTTATTCGTTGTAGCTGTCTTTTTCAGTCTTCAAAAATCTCACGATCATTTACTCAACTTAATAGAGAACAACACATAAACACTAACTCACAGTTTTAAAAACTAGAATTAATTACTTTTTAGCTTTCGGCTTCTTAGTACCATACTTAGAACGACGCTGCATACGACCTTCTACTCCTGAAGCATCTAGTGCACCACGAACAAGGTGATATCTTACACCTGGAAGGTCTTTTACACGGCCACCACGAATCAATACGATCGAGTGCTCTTGTAAGTTATGTCCTTCTCCTGGAATGTAAGCATTCACTTCTTTTCCGTTAGTCAATCTAACACGAGCTACTTTACGCATAGCTGAATTAGGCTTCTTTGGTGTAGTAGTGTAAACACGTACGCAAACTCCTCTTCTCTGAGGACAAGAATCCAAAGCTGGAGCCTTGCTTTTCTCTACAAGCTTGACACGTCCTTTTCTAACTAACTGTTGAATTGTAGGCATATTAACAATTACTTTGTGATTAAATATATTTTAACAAATTGGTTGCAAAGGTATTAATTATTTCCAAATAACAATAGGTGCCCCTAGTTATTTTCACAAAAACCCCTTTAAATCAGCGTACAAAGATAGCTAAATGTTTTCACAGTTTTTTCATCTTCATCAACTGAAATGTTACTTAGGTCAATTCTTAATAATTCACTTCATATTTTGAATCTTTCAGTAAAATTTTGAATTAAATGAAAAGTTAAAATAAATCAGGAATCCTGTATCAACTTGACAAACTTGACATATTAAATTATGAGGTAATAAGCCTACTTTTAAACCCAATACATACAAATTCATAAAATAAATCATATGTCAGAAGAGAATTCAATAAGCACCGAACAAACCCAATCAAGCATTCCTCTTGCAATTAGAATCATATTAGTCATATTAGGCACATTATTTATAGGAGGCTTGTTCTCATTTATTGCTTCTTTAATATATAGCGGTGACTTAGAAAATTTACGCCACGCACAAAACATGAGTCTTAAAGAAAACTTCTTCTTTCAGGGAGCTGGTTTTATTGGATCGTTAGCGGTTATCTTTTTTTTTCGCAAGAATATTGACTTGCGATCAATTTCATCAATGGGATTTCATGCTAAAGGAAGAGGTAAAGATTTACTTTGGGGATTAGTTACTGCTGCTGGAATCATGATTCTCGGTACAAGCATATTATTAATAAATAAGAACATCAGCATAACTGGTATTCATTTCAATGGCAATGATTTCTTCTACGGCTTTCTATTATTTATTGTAGTAGCACTTTTCGAAGAGATATTATGCAGAGGGTATATCCTTAATAATCTAATGGACTCCATGAATCCTTATTGGAGTTTAATTATCTCTTCAGCAATTTTCACTCTAGGACATGCCTTTAACGATAACTTGAGCTTATTCGGAATCACCAACCTATTTATTGCAGGCATATTATTAGGAAGCACCTATATATATACCAGAAACCTATGGTTCCCCATTAGCTTACACCTGTTCTGGAACTTTATTCAAGGCTGTGTCTTCGATTATAATGTGAGTGGCTTAAATGTCAACTCAGTATTCAAATTCGATATGTTAGTAAAAAATTCATTTAATGGTGGTGATTTTGGTTTTGAAGGCTCATGGCTTTGTACTCTTTTAAGTTCCATCACAATACTTGTTATATTATATTACTACAAAAGACAAAACACACCTGCAATACGCAAACAAGAAACAGGTATATAATTTATAGTTCAAAACATTACTATGATTCAAAACAAAGACTATATTCTTCAAATGATTGAAGCGGCAGGAAAGGCCATTGCCAAAATGATCGGTTTTAAAGAAGATGGCTCATATTCCCAAGCCCTCGAAACCTTAGATGACTGCTATTTGGAACATTTCGACGAAATACATATCGAAAGTGAAAGTAATTCTATCAAACTCGATTTGTATGGAAGCCTTCTTAAACAAGAAGCAGAAATAAATAAGGAATTAGGAAATAATGATAAAGCGAAAACTCTATACTTAAAAGCACTAAATAGTCTTAACAGGGCTGAAGACGAAAGTAGATCCTTCGACTTAAAAAGGAACAGCTTAATAAAGGAGATACAATTATGCCTGAAATAAATTAGAATAAAAACAAATTACAAAGTCTATTTATAATAGAATCATTGGACACTTAGCTAAGCTCTTATTACCCGAAACAACAATCGAAACATAAACTAAGCATCTCACCATCAGCTATTGGAATTGGAAAAAAAGTTCGCTAAATTGGTAGACCCATAAGTTCAGAAAGGCAAATTAACCCTAGTTTGCTGATCGAAATATTTTTTAACCCAATAAAAATTTCGAGTATGAAAGTTTATCAATCAAATGAAATTAAGAACATCGCTCTCATTGGCAATGCCGGCTCGGGTAAAACCACCCTCGCCGAGGCAATGTTATTCGAAGGCGGTGTTATTAGTAGACGCGGAAACGTGGATGATAATAGCACCGTTTCTGATTATAATCCGGTAGAGCATGAACATGGTAATTCTGTTTTCTCTACCGTTTTGTATACAGAGTGGTTAGGAAAGAAAATCAATTTCATCGACACGCCTGGTGCCGACGACTTTTCTGGTGGTGTTATATCAGCCTTAAATGTTGTTGATACAGGTTTGATGCTAATCAATGCACAACAAGGAGTTGAAGTTGGAACCGAGATCCTTGGTCGTAGAGCTACAAAGCGGAATACACCTCTGATTTTTGTCGTAAACCATCTTGATCATGAGAAAGCCAACTTTGAGCAATGTATAGAATCTGCAAAGATGAGCTTTGGAAACAAGGTCGCTATCGTGCAGTATCCCGTAAATGCAGGTCTTGGTTTCGATGCAGTTGTAGATGTTTTGAAAATGAAAATGTATAAATGGGGTGCCGATGGAGGAAAACCAGAAATACTTGACATCCCAAATTCAGAAACGGATAAGGCAAATGAACTTCATAACGAACTTGTAGAAGCTGCGGCTGAAAATGACGAAGCTTTAATGGAACTTTATTTCGATAAAGGATCATTGTCTGAAGACGAAATGAGAGAAGGAATGAAAAAGGGGATGATTGCTTGCGATCTTTATCCTGTATTCTGTATTTCTGCTAAAAAAGATATGGGTGTTCGACGACTAATGGAATTTATTGGAAATATAGTCCCATTCGTTACAGAGATGCCAGCTATTCCAACCGTAAGTGGTCGTGAAGCAAAATGTGATGCGAACGCACCAACGTCTTTATTTGTATTTAAAACATCCATAGAGCCACATATTGGTGAAGTCAACTACTTTAAAGTAATCTCGGGTAAAATTAAAGAAGGTGACGATTTAATGAATATTAATAACGGAACCAAGGAACGTCTTTCACAACTTTTTGCTGTTGCTGGTCGTCATCGCGAAAAAGTTTCAGAACTGGTTGCGGGTGATATCGGTGCTACCGTAAAACTAAAAAACACTAAAAACAATCACACCTTAAATTGTAAGGATTGTGACTTTATATACAAGGATATTGATTTCCCGGAACCAAAATACAGAACTGCTGTCAACGCTATTGATGATTCTGACGATGAACGTTTGGGTGAATTACTTCATCGCATACACGAAGAAGATCCAACCATAATAATTGAATACTCGAAAGAACTAAAACAAATACTTCTTCATGGTCAGGGTGAATTCCATTTGAACACTCTTAAATGGCGATTGAAGCATAACGATAAAATGGAAATCGAATTTAAATCTCCTAAGATTCAATATCGTGAAACCATTACAAAACAAGCTGCAGCCGACTACCGTCATAGAAAACAATCAGGTGGTTCAGGACAATTTGGTGAAGTCTATTTAATTATAGAGCCTTATTACGATGGTATTCCTGATCCTACATCGTTTAAA
This sequence comes from Ancylomarina sp. YFZ004, assembly GCF_054254355.1. Classification (NCBI taxonomy): domain Bacteria; kingdom Pseudomonadati; phylum Bacteroidota; class Bacteroidia; order Marinilabiliales; family Marinifilaceae; genus Ancylomarina; species Ancylomarina sp. YFZ004. The sequence goes on along the minus strand of NZ_JBTCHQ010000005.1, from coordinate 146,144 downwards.
GTAAATGGGAAAGAATTTAAAGTCAATCTAAGGGGTACAGAAATTATTGATCTAGATTGGGGTGGTAAGTTAGTATTCTGTAACTGCATTGTTGGTGGAGTTATCGATACACGTTTCCTTCCTGGTATTATGAAAGGAATCATGGAGAAGATGGATGAAGGTCCATTAACGGGATCCTATGCACGTGATATCCGCGTAACAGTATACGATGGAAAAATGCACGCTGTAGATTCAAATGAAATTTCTTTCAGACTTGCAGGACGTCACGCTTTTAGTGAGGCCTTCAAAAATGCTGCACCTAAGATTCTAGAGCCAATTTATAATATTGAAATTCTAGTTCCAGAAGATAGAATGGGTGATGTAATGAGTGATTTACAAACTCGCCGAGCTATGATAATGGGTATGGAAGCTGAAAAAGGATTCCAGAAGATTCTAGCTAAGGTGCCTCTAAAGGAAATGGATCGATATTCAACTTCACTAAGTTCTCTTACTGGTGGACGAGCTCAATTCTCAATGAAATTTGCTGAGTACGATAAAGTACCTAATGATGTTCAGAAAGAATTATTAGCTGCCTACGAAGAAGAAATGGCTGAAGCCTAATCAAATATCTCAACAAAGATAAAGCCGACAGATTCAAATGAATCTGTCGGCTTTCTTTATATCGACTTATGAACTATTATCTGATCATATTATTTGTTGTGCAATAGAGTCAAGGCTCCTTTTTCGGTATAATGCTTCCCTTCTTCTTCTCGACCTTCAGCTTCAACAACATAAAAATAAGTTCCTGGAGCAGCAAGTTTTCCACTTATCTTACCATCCCAACTTTTACTACTTTTTCTATCAGCCAAACCTGGTGATACGTCTGATTCCTGGAATTCATAAACCAAACGCCCCCATCGATTAAAAATTTTCACCGAATATGATTTCACAGAATATAATTTCAGATGGAACTTATCATTCTTTCCATCACCATTGGGTGTAAACACATTTGGAACTTCAAAAATAGAACCTTCAACAATAATCTCAGTTGACCTAAATATATCTTCACACGCAGGAGATATGTCATTATTGGTTACAATTAACTTTACGAAATAATTACCAGGGTGCATATAAGTGTAAACTGGATCTTCTTTAATGACTATATCAGTCAGTAAATCTTCTTGCACAGCAGTAACATCATAATCTACTTCAGGAATCTGTTTAGAATCTTTATAGAAGTACCATTGATATTCTGAACCATTAGGATTCTCATTCGATAAATCAAAATTCACTTCTAAAGGAGCTTCACCTGTAACAGGGTCAAAAGTGAATCTAGCATCCACTTTGTATGTTCTCGAAGTCTCTACTTCCGAAGTATATTCAAAACCACACTCGTCAATTACTGTCATAGTAAAATTAGCAACACCATTAAAGGCATTATAATCAATGAAACTTTTCAATGTCCCATCAGCATTATTAAGTCTTCCTATCACTTCCACATCATCACGTTTTAGAATAAAGGTAAAAGGTTTCGGCTCGCCCTTTAGATCCAGAGCAGTATCAGAAGGAAAGTTTTGGTAATAATATATGCTTGGGATAAAAGATGAAGTAAAATGAACTCCAGAACAGTCTGTACTTGTTTTAGTAAGACTTGGTTGAATCGGATTTTTCAAATGATTAATCACCCAAGCTTGATAAACTTGAGATACTTCTCCTACTTTTTCAACACTTACTCTATACAAACCATTAGGTAAATTACCTAAAATTGACTCTTCCCCATTAGATACAGGAAAAGTGCCTCCAAAAGTATTGGCTCCACTGTCCCATTTAGTCCAAGTAAATTGCCATCCTGCAGCAGCATCTGGTGAAACCACTTTTAATTCTCCTTCACCAATGTTTGCTTCGTCGCAAAAGACAAAAATTTCATTTTGATCCTCACCTGTTGTATATGCAGTTACTGAACTATAACTTGAAGTAGGAGCTGAAATTTGTGCAAACAAAGTTGATTGGCATAAAATTAAGGCGAAAAATACTCCTAAAAATAATCGAAATTTATTTGAAATAGCTAAAACCATTAGTCTCATATGTTTCTAATTTTTACAATACTTAATTTACAATATTAAAAAAATTAAGTCGCATTTATGATATATGTTTACAGAATAATAAATTGATAGAGATATTTTCTGAAAAATTTGTGCGACTAAGATTGCAATTTGTACTTTTGAGCTAGTATTTTGGAATCAAAATTAGAGTAAAGAGCATATGGATTATTTAAATGAACTAAACCCTGTACAACGTGAAGCAGTTGAGAACACGGATGGCCCATCACTAGTTATTGCTGGTGCTGGATCAGGAAAAACACGTGTTTTGACTTACCGAATTGCTCACCTTTTAAACAAGGGTGTGCGTCCCTATAACATATTGGCTCTTACTTTTACCAATAAAGCCGCTCGCGAGATGAAAGAGCGTATTGGCCATATTGTAGGATCAGAGCAAGCTCAATCTCTTTGGATGGGAACTTTTCACTCTACATTCGCCAAAATATTGCGTTACGAAGCTGAACATTTGGGTTTCGATTCAAACTTTACAATTTACGATAGTCAAGATTCTAAAAACTTACTTCGCAGTATAATTAGGGAAATGAAACTGGATGATAAGGTTTATAAATCCAAGGATGTATTAAATCGTATTTCATCAGCAAAGAATAATCTGGTTACGGCTATGGCTTACTCTCAGAATTCTGCTGCTCAAGAAATCGATGCTTCAAATCGAAGACCATTAACGGCAGAAATATATAAGCGATACAGTCACCGTTGTCGTCAGGCCAATGCTATGGATTTTGACGATCTCCTTTTGCAGACCAACATTCTTTTTAAAAATGTACCAGAAATATTAACTAAGTATCAAGATAAGTTCAGATATATCTTAGTTGATGAGTACCAGGATACGAACTACTCGCAGTATTTAATTGTTAAGAAACTAGCTGAGCAGCACAAGAATGTTAGTGTGGTTGGTGACGATGCTCAGAGTATTTATTCGTTTCGTGGAGCGAAAATCGAAAATATTCTCAACTTCAGAAACGACTACCCCAACTACAAATTATTCAAACTGGAACAAAATTACCGTTCTACAAAGATTATAGTAAATGCGGCTAACTCTGTTATCAAAAAAAATCAAGGTCAGATAAAGAAAGAATCATTCTCTGAAAAAGAAGGTGGCGAAAATGTAAAAGTTATTAAAGCAATGACTGACCATGAAGAGGGTTATATTATTGCAAATGATATTTTTGAGACTAAAATGCGAAATCGTCTTAAGTTTGAAGATTTTGCCATTCTATATCGTACCAATGCCCAATCTCGAATTTTTGAGGAGTCATTAAGAAAACTCAACCTCCCTTATAAAATATATGGTGGTCTTTCTTTTTACCAACGTAAAGAGATTAAAGACTTGCTTTCGTATTTCAGAATGGCAATCAATCCGAATGACGAAGAAGCAATCAAACGTGTTATCAATTATCCCAAAAGAGGTATTGGTGCAACAACTATTGGTAAACTCCAAGAAGGCGCTACAAGTACTGGACAGAGCATGTGGAACATCATTTGTGGTTTAAATGAGCGTCCGTATGGTTTAAATGGAGGAACAATAAGTAAGTTGATGAAGTTCGCCACTTTAGTAAATGGCTTTGCTATGAAGGTTGAACACGAGACTGCTTTCGAATTGGCAAGTCGCGTTTCTAATGAGACGGGAATTATTAAAGAACTATACAACGATAGATCCCCAGAAGGCGTATCTCGTCATGAGAATATTCAGGAACTGTTGAACGCTATTCAGGATTTCACCCAAATTGCGCTGGAAGAGGATAAAGAAAACAAGCTTGCAAATTATCTGGAAGATGTCGCTTTATTAACCGATCATGACAATGAAAAAGATGAAGATAGAGATAAGGTAAGTATGATGACCATTCACTCATCAAAAGGACTTGAGTTTCCATATCTTTATGTTGTAGGGATGGAAGAGGATTTGTTCCCATCCAAACTCTCAATAACATCACCTCAAGATTTAGAAGAAGAACGTCGATTGTTCTATGTGGCATTAACCAGAGCAAAAGATCGGGTTAGTTTATCTTTCGCAAAAGCACGTTACAAGTGGGGTGACATGAGTTATCCTAGACCAAGTCGTTTTATAAAAGAAATTGATACACAGTATGTCGATTTTTCTTACGAACAAGAACCTGAGTTTGGCAGTTTTGGAGCGAGAATATCACAAAGTGATAGCAGTCAAGAACGCATGACAAGCGAGACTCGCTTCCAGCAAAAGAAGAAGCCAGGTACGCGACCAAAACTTTCGCAGTCAGCAGCTAGAATTAGACCAACAAACAATACTGAATCGAACGGTAACTTCGAAGCTTCAGATGCTAGTACAATACAAGCTGGTATGCATATAGAACACCAACGGTTTGGGAAAGGTAAAGTTTTACATTTAGAGGGAGAAGCTCCCAATATTAAAGCAACCGTATTTTTCCAGAATGTAGGTCAGAAACAATTACTATTGAAATTTGCCAAATTAAAAATCGTTTAATTTGTGTTTATCATTATCTAATTGATACTCTTCTAGGTGATCCATTTGCATTGATAGAAGAAATGCTGTACATTTGCATTGAGTTCTAAGTGATTCCGTGAATAAACACACCATACCGGTTACAATTTCATTATCGACGATAGCTTCAACTTAAGATAATAAAAAGCTCAGATCTCAAATATTAACTGATTTATTTTCGTTTTTTTTAGTAATATTGTGTTCTTCAAAAGACACGTCTAGAAATCAATAATATTTTAGGGTGATTATGAAAGTAAAGACTTATTGAAAACACATCGATAAGCTTTCCCACAAAATAAGTGATAACTGTTGAAAACACATCACAGTTAAAACACAACAACAAATAGATGGATTATAATTCGAATAGGGTAAAATTATTACTCCCTGAATATGGCAGAAACGTTCAAATGATGGTTGATTTTGCCATGAAAATTGAGGATAGAGACGAAAGAAATAAGGCTGCAAAAACCATTATTTCTATCATGGGTAACATGTATCCTCACCTTAGAGATGTTAGTGATTTCAGACACAAACTTTGGGATCATTTAGCTATCATGACAGATTTTCATTTCGATATCGATTCACCATACGAATTACCAACGAAAGAGAAACTGGCTGAAAAGCCAGAAATACTTCCATACAATAATCATAGAATCAGGTATCGTCATTACGGCAAAATCATTGAATCTATGGTGAAGAAAGCTATAGAAATGGAAGATGAAAAAGAGAAAAACGCTTTGATCTTAATGATTGCTAATCATATGAAAAAATCTTATTCTAATTGGAATAAGGAAGGCGTAGCTGATGATAAAATCTTTAAAGATATTGTTGATTTATCTAAAGGAGAACTAACTATTCCTGAGAACATGAAATTGAGAGAATCTCAAGACAAAGATTTTCAGACTATGAATAAGAAAAGAACGTTCCACAAGAATGATACTAGAAAATTCATTAAGAAGAAATAATCTTACTGATATTTACCACATATAAAAACCGGATAACTTCCGGTTTTTTTGTGTCAAATTGAAATTTATTTTTTCTGAATTTACTTTTTTTCAAGTTCACTTTTAAAAGTCCTTTTAATTATCTTTAGACTAGAATTTCAAAAATAGGAATTGTACTAGAAAGCTAATACTGACACTTCGTATTTAATAATTGATATTCAAAATATTTATCTTATCATTCCGTCATAACACCTAATGATCAATTAAATGAGCACATTCGAAATAATTGGTGGTACAACACTAAAAGGTGAATTACACCCACAAGGAGCAAAAAATGAAGCTTTACAAATTTTATGCGCCACTCTCTTAACATCCGAGAAAGTCAGAATTCACAACATTCCAAATATCCTTGATGTTAACCGTCTGATTGAATTACTCGCATCACTTGGTGTTAGCGTAACTCAGGAGACAAAGAACACCTATTGTTTCGAAGCCAAAAAAATTAATCTTGAGTATTTAAACACGGATGAATTTGCGAAAAAAGGCTCATCTCTTCGTGGGTCAATCATGATTATTGGACCACTTTTGGCACGATTTGGGAAAGCCTATATTCCAAAGCCTGGTGGAGATAAAATTGGACGTCGCAGGTTAGATACCCATTTTATCGGTTTTCAAAAACTAGGTGCAGATTTCAAATACAAACAAGGTGATAAATTTTATCGTCTAGAAGCTCCACGCTTAAAAGGAACATATATGTTGCTTGATGAAGCATCAGTGACGGGTACAGCCAATATTATTATGGCAGCCGTTCTTGCTGAAGGGACAACTACAATATACAATGCCGCCTGCGAACCTTACATTCAACAATTATGCAAAATGTTGAATTCTATGGGTGCAAAAATCACGGGAATCGGATCCAACCTTCTTTATGTAGAAGGTGTTAAAACACTATCAGGTTGTGAACACAGAATTCTTCCTGACATGATTGAGATTGGTAGTTTTATTGGCTTAGCAGCTATGACAAAATCTGAAATTACCATTAAAAATGTAGCCTATAAAGAACTTGGTGTTATCCCAGATACATTCAAGAAATTGGGTATTAAGCTAGAAATCATTGGTGATGATATTTATATACCAAAACAAGATAGCTATACCATTGAAAATTTCATGGATGGCTCCATTTTAACCATTGCTGATGCCCCCTGGCCTGGTTTAACACCAGATCTTCTAAGCATTATTCTTGTTGTGGCAACACAAGCAAAAGGAAGTGTACTTATTCATCAAAAAATGTTTGAATCTCGTCTCTTCTTTACGGATAAGCTAATTGATATGGGAGCTCAAATTATTCTATGCGATCCACATAGAGCAACAGTTATTGGCCTTAATCAAGAATCTAAACTAAGAGCAACAAAAATGGTTTCGCCAGATATTCGAGCTGGAGTTTCACTCCTTATTGCTGCTATGTCAGCAGAAGGAACAAGTACGATTCAAAACATTGATCAAATTGACAGAGGTTACGAAAATATAGACCTTAGACTAAATGCAATTGGGGCAAAAATTAGAAGAATTGACAATTAACTATTCATTAACAGTCTAAATAAAAACAAATAGCTAATTTTAATCTTATAATAAACCAAGAGGGTATTGCACAGGCAATTAATTCAAAAAAGATAATTCGCTATGAAAAAATTAAATCTAAGTATACTAATAACACTTCTAGTTATTTCATTTTCTGCACTTGCTGGAGAAAACGGTAAAGATGTAAAAGAAGGCTTAAATATTGGGGATAAGATTCCTGGGATTTCTGCTAAATCGCCTGATGGGAAAGACATTAAACTAAGTGATCTGAAAGGCAAACTTGTACTTGTTGACTTTTGGGCCTCATGGTGTGGACCATGTCGTGATGAAAACCCTTGGGTTGTTTCAGTATATCAGAAATTTAAAGACCAGGAGTTTAAGAATGGAAACGGTTTTACCGTACTTAGCTTTTCTTTAGATAAAAAGGTTAATAGCTGGAAAAATGCCATAAAAAAGGATGGTTTGGTTTGGGAACATCACGCCAGCGAATTAAAAGGCTGGTACTCACCTACTGCTGTTAAATTTGGTATTAACTCAATCCCATCGAACTTCTTAATCGATGAAAATGGTATCATCTTAGCTAAAGATTTAAGAGGTCAGAAATTGGAGTTGGTATTACAACACTATTTAAAAAAATAGATTCTATATTTAATAAAATATGACAAGAGTTGTTCTTAAAAAGGGCAGCTCTTTTTTTACGCCTAAAATTCGCTATTACCTGAAAGCAATTCAATTAAACAAGTCTTGTCATGAAATATTGCCATTAATCTCTGCAAAAAACTGCAAACTTAACCGACAAATTTTATCTTTGTGCCAATTTGTCGGAAAATAGGGCATTGGCAAACAATTTGTAAACAAATGCCTGTGTTTTTAACAGCCCTGCAAACTATGTATTGAAGTTTACAATTGCTGGCAAATAAATAGTGAGAATTCAAACCCAAAGCAATTTGGTATTTATTAGAAAAATAAGGAAATGACAAAAGATAAAAGCAAGTTAGACAAGGAAGATTTGGAAGTAAAAGATACTGCTACTCCTGAAACTGAAGAGAAAGCCGCTGAAAAAGAGGAAAAGACTGAAAAGAAAAAGTCTAAAAAAGAGCAGCAGGCTGACGAGATTGAAGAACTTGGAACCAAACTTCAAGATATTACAGATAAGTATATGAGATTATCGGCTGAGTTCGATAACTACCGTAAACGTACTTTGAAAGAAAAAATGGAACTAATGAAATCTGCAGGTGAAAAGATTTTAGTAAATGTTCTACCCGTTATGGATAACTTTGAACGAGCTTTAAAATCTGTAGATGAATCTTCAGATATTGATGGCGTAAAAGAAGGTATTCACCTAATACATACAAACTTCAAAGATTTTATGACTCAACAGGGTGTAAAAGAAATTGAAGCTACAAATCTTGCTTTTAATACAGATTTACACGAAGCTATTACCAAAATACCTGCTCCAAGTAAAAAATTAAAAGGTAAAGTTATTGATTGTGTTGAAAAAGGATATTTCCTTAACGATAAAGTGATTCGCTTTTCGAAAGTAGTCGTTGGAGAATAATATTAAACAAAACAAATCTGAAATAAGATGTCGAAAAGAGATTACTACGAAATACTTGGCGTATCGAACAATGCAACTGGACCAGAGTTAAAAAAGGCTTATCGCAAGAAAGCTATACAATTTCACCCTGACAAAAACCCTGATAACAAGGAAGCTGAAGAAAAATTTAAAGAAGCAGCTGAGGCTTATGAGGTTTTAAGCAATGATCAAAAACGTCAGCGTTACGATCAATATGGACATGCAGGTATGAGCGGTGCAGCTGGAGGCGGTCACGGCGGTGGCGGCATGAACATGGACGATATCTTCTCTCATTTCGGTGATATTTTCGGTGGTGGATCTGGCGGATCTTTCTTTGGAGGTTTCGGTGGCGGCGGCGGCCGTAGTTCACAACGCGTGAACCGTGGAAGCAACCTTAGAGTTAAGGTTAAATTAACTCTTGAAGAAATTGCAAACGGCGTTGAAAAAAAGATTAAGGTTAAAAAGCATGTTGAATGTCACGATTGTAGTGGTTCAGGTGCTGAAGGTGGTTCTTCTCACGATACATGTACACAGTGTAACGGTAGTGGTCAAGTAACACGTATTCAGAATACAATCTTAGGCCAGATGCAGACTAGTGCGGTTTGTCCATCGTGTAATGGCGAAGGTAAAATCATTACCAACAAGTGTAAATCATGTGCTGGTGAAGGTATCGTAAAAGACGAAGAAATTATCACAATTAATATTCCTGCTGGTGTTGCTGAAGGTATGCAATTATCGGTAAGCGGGCGTGGTAATGCTGCTCGTCGTGGTGGTGTGAATGGTGATTTATTAATCTTAGTTCACGAAGAAGAACATCCTGATCTTGTACGCGACGAGAACGATTTATTATATAACCTATTTATTAGCATTCCTGATTCAATTTTAGGAACTGCAGTTGAAATCCCAACTATCGAAAATAAAGTAAAAGTAAAAATCGATGGCGGCACTCAACCTGGTAAAATTCTTCGCTTACGCGGAAAAGGTCTACCAGATATTAATGGATATGGTCGTGGAGACTTATTGGTTAAGATAAACGTATGGGTTCCAAACAAAGTGAGTAAAGACGAACAGAAACTTTTAGAAAAACTACAAGCTTCTGAATCATTTATTCCTAATCCAAGTTCACAAGAAAAGAGCTTTTTCAAAAAAGTGAGAAACTTCTTTGATTAGGTCAAATATAATAATTCAAATCCCTTAGATTAATCTAAGGGATTTTTTTTGTCTTGATTTTTAGAGACATAATCGTAATATTTCACTTTTATATCGATTTTATATTAAACAGCAGTAACTTTTAAGTATTTTGTAGACTAATACATATATACGAGAATAAAAACTAACTATTACTAACACAAAACCCTTTAAATATTATTTAAACATGGCGTTTTTCGAAGCAAAAAATATAGTAAAACAGTATGCTGGCCACACGGCTCTTAAAGGCGTGAGTATTTCTGTTTCAGAAGGAAGCATCTTTGGTTTATTGGGCCCCAATGGTGCCGGTAAAACAACCCTTATCCGTATTATCAACCAAATTACGGGTCCAGATTCTGGTGAAGTCTTTTTTAATGGCGAGCCTTTAAAGTCTGAACACGTTCACCATATTGGTTATTTGCCAGAAGAACGTGGTTTGTATAAAAAGATGAAGGTTGGTGAGCAATCTATTTACTTGGCTCAACTAAAAGGTATGAGCAAGAAAGATGCAAATGTCAAACTTCAAGCTTGGTTCAAAAAATTTGATATCCTAGAATGGTGGGACAAAAAAGTAGAGGAACTTTCTAAAGGAATGGCTCAAAAAATCCAATTTATTACAACCATTCTTCACGAGCCTAAGCTTTTAATTTTCGATGAGCCTTTTAGTGGTTTTGATCCAATAAATGCGAATCTCCTTAAAAAAGAAATATTAGAACTTCGAGATAGAGGCTGCACCATTATTTTTTCAACTCACAATATGGGTTCAGTGGAAGAACTTTGTGACCATATTGCTTTGATTCATAAGTCAGAGAAAATACTTGATGGCTCTTTTGAAGATATCAAAAAGGAATATCGTACTAATACTTACAATATCTCATTCACAGGTGAACTCGAAAAAATAAAAGCTAATATATCAAGTGATATTGAAATATTAGAGCATAAATCAAATAAGGAATTCGAATCATTGAAATTGAAACTCAACAATGGAACAGGAGCAAACGAACTGCTTTCTCAAATTCTTCCACATGTCAAAATTGTTTCTTTCAACGAAATTATTCCAAGCATGAACGATATTTTTATTCGCGTTGTGAATGAAAAAAATCTGAGTCTTGATTTTGAATAATCACTTAAGAACACAAATAATAAAATTCATTTTCATTCCGATCTCATCGGACTTATAGATAAATACAATGAACAAGATATTAATCATTATTCAACGCGAATATTTATCACGAGTTAAAAAGAAATCCTTCCTACTCCTAACATTCCTTACTCCTATTTTAATTGCAGGTATATACGCTTTTATGATATGGATGATGATGAAGGACGATACCGAAAAAAGAACCATTGGTGTTATCAATGAATCTGAACTGGTAAGCCCAATGGGATCAACAGATTTCACCACCTTCGAATACCTAGAGAACACAAGCTTTGAAGATGCTAAAAAGATGCTGGATACTAAAGGTTATTATGCACTCCTTAAAATTCCAAAAGATATTCTAGAATCACAATCGACTGAACTATTTTCATTTAAACAAGTGACTATAGAAGTTAAATCAGAGGTTGGTTCTCAAATTCGTAATCATATAGAAACGATTAAACGTTCTAAGATTATTACTGAAGCTAATATGCCCGATTTAGAGCAAAAATTAGCTGCAACCAAAACCCCTATTTCCGTTAAGACTATTAAATTTGGTGATGACGGAGAGATTAAACAAAGCTCTACCGAAATTGCAATGGGACTTGGCTTTGCCATGGGTTTCATTATTTACATGTTTATTTTGATGTATGGTGTTCAGGTGATGCGAGGCGTTATCGAAGAAAAGAGTAACCGAATTATCGAAGTAATCATTTCATCGGTTAAACCTTTCCAATTGATGATGGGTAAGATTGTTGGTGTGGCAATGGTTGGCTTAACCCAGTTCCTAATGTGGATCATTCTATCTGGAGCTATTATTGCCATTGGTAGTGCTATTTTCTTACCAGGGCTTGATACTTCAAGCATACAAGAAGCTTCATCAATAAGCCAATTGCCAAGCACAGGACAAGCAATGGATCAGGCTCAATTAAATATGATGCAAGAGGTTCTTGGAACATTCGACATGAGTTATATTTTAAGTATTCTTGGAGGTTTCATCTTCTTCTTTCTGGCTGGCTATTTATTGTATTCAGCACTATTCGCAGCTGTTGGTTCAGCAGTTGATAACGAAACTGAAACACAGCAATTTATGATACCCATCACAATACCTCTGATGCTGGCTTTGTACATGAGTATGGCAGTTGTTAAAAACCCCGAAGGCAGTTTGGCATTCTGGGGCTCTATCATTCCATTCACCTCTCCTATTATCATGTTGGTACGTATTCCTTTTGGCGTTCCATTATGGGAGTTGCTATTATCAATGGGAATATTGGTGGCATCATTCATATTTGTAACTTGGCTAGCAGCAAAAATCTACCGCACAGGTATTTTAATGTATGGCAAAAAAATTTCGTACAAAGAGATATGGAAATGGTTACGTTACCACAGTTAATTTGATGATGTGATGATGTGATGATGTGATGATGTGATGATGTGATGATGTGATGATGTGTAAATTAAATAATTATCAAGATTATTGCAAATTCACAAAATTAAAATAGATAATAAATGAATGCCTCGTTTAAACGGGGCATTTTTTTTGAATCACTATTCAAAATTTAATATTTTTGCAAGATGATAACATACGACGAACCTCTTTTCAGACCTCCAAGTGAGGCATACTCTCTTATCTTACAAGTTAGTTTAGGATGTGCCTGGAATAAATGTGCCTTTTGCGAAATGTACAGTAGCAAACAATTCCGACTTCGATCTGAAAAGGACGTATTTACAGAAATTGAATTACTGGCTACACAAGCTGACCATATTCGAAAAGTATTTTTGGCTGATGGCAATGCCATGGTTTTATCCTTCGATAAATTGAGTCGTTTATTAGATAAGCTAAATGCTAACTTTCCAAAACTGAACCGAGTTTCGGCCTATGCTTTACCTCGAGATATTGAATCTAAAACCGATGAAGAGCTGAAAACATTAGCCTCAAAAGGATTAAAGTTACTTTACGTTGGTATTGAATCTGGTGATGATGAGTTGCTGGAACGAATCAATAAAGGAGAAAATTACAAAAGTACAAGTGTGGCTTTACAAAAAGCTAGAAAAGCTGGGATTAAACTTTCGGTGATGATAATAAATGGTTTGGGAGGACAAAAATATTCTGAGCAACATGCGATTAATTCAGCTAATGTTGTGAACGAAATTCAACCTGAATTTTTATCGACACTGGTATTGAGTTATCCATATGGAGAAGATCATTTCAAACAAAAATTTGATGGTGAATTTATTCCATTAAACACAATTGAATTAATTGCCGAAATGAAAGTGTTTATAGAAACACTAGAACTCGAAAACAGCGTCTTTCGTAGCGATCATGCTTCGAATTATCTAATTCTTAAAGGTAATCTCAATAGAGATAAACAAGAGCTATTAGATCGTATTAATGGCGTACTCGACGATCCAGCAAATGCGAAACTAAGACCTGAATGGATGCGTGGACTTTAGTATGAAGATGCGTTGTCATGAGCGGAGTCGAAGACACAAAAAAAAGCGATCAACAATTAAGTTGATCGCTTTTCTGGTATTTTATATTTCCAAATTCAATATTACTTACTGAATTCCTTAACGATTTCAAGGAATACAAAGACAATAGGTGCCACAATCAGAATCGCATCGAAGCGATCAAGAATTCCACCATGTCCTGGTAAAATTGAACCTGAGTCTTTCACTTGAATGCTACGCTTAAACATGGATTCAACCAAATCACCTAAGCCTCCAATAACAGCAACTATAAGTCCAACAGAAAGCCATAAAGTCAAGCTTAATTCCTGACTAAAATATGAACATCCCCAAGCAGCAAATAAGGTAGCGACTCCACCACCAATACTTCCTTCCCATGACTTTTTAGGAGAGATACGTTCAAACAATCTATGCTTACCAAAATTTACGCCTACCAAATAAGCTCCTGTATCATTTATCCAAATCAGGATAAACATACCCATCACAATATCAGGTTTGAATTGCTCTACCCCATTCTGAAAAACAAGATAAATCAACAGTGCAAAAGGCAAAGCCGCGTAGATTATTCCCAATAAGGTGTAGGCAATATTTGCAAATGGATTATCTTTTTTGCGATATAGCTCTATGATAAAACTTAGGAATACAAGTAGAAGTAATAAGTAGGATAAAATTGCTTTGCCACAGTAAATATGCGACGTTACAGCAGCAAATAATAAGACCACTCCTATAAGCCCTGTTACGACTTGAGGTGATGAATTCGCCTTTTTTACCAAGCCATAAAATTCATAGTTTGCCAAAAGAGCAATTCCCAAGAAGGTCGCTATAAAGCCTATAGGATGAAGATTAATCCCTGCGATTAACACAATAACAAATAAAACTGCGGTAAATGCTCTTTTTATAAATTCCCCCACTATAAATCTAAATTAGTTTAACTCAAAAAAAAAATCAAGCCGTTAAATTAAACAAAAAATAGCTAAGTTGTCAACTTTCATTGGCAACTTAGCTTTAATAAATATTTAATCTCAGAAATTAAACAGCCTTAGAGTTGTTCTCTTCTTCTGATTTCTCATCTTCCGCTGGTGCATCAGTTGGAAGTGTTTTAGCTTCTTCAATTTCTTGATTACCAAAATTTCTCTTTCCAAAAATAGCTTCTAAATCTTCACTGAAAATCACTTCACGTTCCAATAATAATTGGCTCACTTTTACGTGACCTTCGATATTATCCTTAAGAACTTGCTTTGCTCTTTCGTATGAAGTCGAAATCAATACTTTAACTTCCTCATCGATAAGCTCAGCAGTTTTCTCACTATAAGGCTTAGAGAAACCATAGTCAGACTGCCCTGATGAATCGTAGTAACTTACATTACCAACCTTTTCGCTCATTCCAAATATTGAAACCATAGCCATTGCTTGCTTGGTGACTTTCTCAAGGTCATTTTGAGCTCCAGTTGAAATCTTTCCAAAAGATAGTTCTTCGGCAGCACGTCCACCAAGAGCAGAGCACATTTCGTCTAACAACTGCTCTTTAGTTGTGATACTTCTCTCCTCAGGCAAATACCAAGCAGCTCCAAGAGCTTTTCCACGAGGGACGATGGTTACTTTCACCAATGGATGAGCATATTCCAACAACCAAGATATTGTTGCATGACCAGCTTCGTGATATGCAATCGTCTTCTTCTCATTGACTGAGATAATTTTATTTTTCTTCTCCAAACCTCCAATGATACGGTCAACTGCATCAAGGAAATCTTGTTTCTGAATAACATTTTTCTTTTTACGGGCAGCAATCAAAGCAGACTCGTTACAAACATTAGCAATATCTGCTCCAGAGAAACCCGGTGTTTGCTTCGCTAAGAATTCACTTTGAACCGAATCATCAAGTTTTAATGGACGAAGGTGAACATTGAAAATTTCTTCACGCTCATTTAAATCTGGTAGTTCAACATGAATCTGACGGTCGAAACGACCAGCACGCATTAAAGCTCTATCTAGAATATCGGCACGGTTAGTTGCAGCAAGGATAATGACACCTGAATTAGTATCGAAACCATCCATTTCAGTCAACAACTGGTTTAATGTATTCTCGCGCTCATCGTTAGATCCCATATTTGGGTTCTTACCTCTAGCACGACCAATAGCATCAATCTCATCAATGAAAATGATACATGGTGATTTCTCCTTAGCTTGCTTAAATAAGTCACGAACACGACTAGCACCAACACCAACAAACATCTCAACAAAATCAGAACCTGACATACTAAAGAAAGGGACTTGAGCTTCACCAGCTACAGCTTTTGCCAAAAGAGTTTTACCTGTTCCTGGAGGGCCTACAAGTAGAGCACCTTTAGGTATTTTACCACCCAATTGGGTGTACTTATCAGGGAATTTAAGGAATTCTACAATTTCTTCAACCTCTTGCTTCGCTTCTGCTAAACCAGCAACATCCTTAAAGTTTGTCTTAATATCTGACTCTTTATCGAAGACTTTTGCCTTAGATTTTCCAACATTGAAAATATTACCACCACCAGCTCCACCGCCAGCACCTTTACTCATTTTCTTGAATACAAAGAACCAAATAGCAAGTATGATTAGAATAGGGAATATAAATCCTATAATATCTCCAAAATAATCTTTGTGGTCAACATATTTTACCGCTACACGATCAACTTCAGGCATAGCTTCCTGAGCTTTTTCTAGATTCTTCTCAAAATTCTCAATCGATCCAATTGTGAAGAAATAGTGTGGTCCCGCTTTTGATGGTGAATCAAATGAATTAGAGAATAAATCTGGGTATTTATCTAAATTTGCATCCTTGATGTAAACATTTACATTACCAAGATTACGAACAATCTCAATTTTTTCCACATCATGATTACGCAACATCTCAACTTTCGTCTTATGCCAACTGGTCTCTTTAGGATTTTGCTGGTAAGTAAAATATTGAATGGCTAAGAATGATAAAGCTATGATTCCATAAATCCAATAAGCATTAAACTTAGGTACCTTCATCATATTAGAGGGTCCCTTTCCTTTCTTATTGTTAGGAGGAGGTGTGTTTGGCATTTTCTTTTCTGTCATTATATTTTGTATAATTCTATTTGTACTATTTTAAAGAACATCTGCTATGCGAGTGATTTTAGCATCAGCCCACAATTGCTCCAATTGATAAAAATCACGATATTCTTTTTGAAAAACATGAACGACTACATCAGCGTAATCCAAGAGTAGCCATTGGGCATTCTGATGGCCTTCTTTCTTCCATACTTTTTCACCCAGTTTCTCGATTGTTTCATCTTGAACATTATCAGCAAGTGAAGAAACGTGTGTATTGGAAGTTCCATTACAAATAATGAAATACTTACATACGGCACCACTTACATTTTTTAAATCAACACATACAATATCAACAGCTTTTAGATCCTTTAAGGCATCAATAATCGTATCGACTAATTTTTCAGGTGAATGTTCTCTTTTTTTAGTCATATATTAATTTTAATCTTACAAAGATAATTTTTTTTTAAATCTATAATAATAAAGCAATATTTAGATTTGAGTCATTTGAATAAAAAAGGAGTCTCAAGTCTTAGAAATTGAAATCTTCCTCTTAATTTTGTCTTCAAATCATATTTGAATCAAATTATGCCAAATTTATTTCTTCCCGAGCGAATTATTCGAGTTAATAAACTCGATTCGACAAATTCACATGCCAACCAATTGCTAAAAGATACCAATCCGTCAGATGGCACTGTCGTAATGGCATTAAATCAGACAGAAGGCCGCGGACAGCAAACAAATGCATGGGAAAGTGAAAGTGGCAAAAACCTTACCATTAGTCTTATACTTCGTCCCAATTTCATCTTAGCTCAAGATCAATTTCAGATTTCTATGATCATTTCACTGGGTGTAAAAGATTACTTAGACACTTATACTGATTATGTTTCTATCAAATGGCCAAACGATATTTATATTAAAGATAAAAAAATTGCGGGAATTTTAATTGAACAATCCATAATGGGAGCTAATTTATCACATTCGGTATGTGGTATTGGTCTAAATGTCAATCAAGGCAAATTTATTTCTGATGCTCCAAACCCTATTTCTCTATATATGCTAACTAATGAGAACTATGATTTGGAAAATGAACTGACAAAGCTCTTGGGCACCATAGAAAAACGTTATCTGCAAGTACAAGGAGGAAAAGCACCGCAATTAGAGCAAGATTACTTAAAAAACCTTTATTGGATGAACGAGATCCACGAATTCGAAGATGAAGATGGCGATTTTAAAGGCAAAATTGTTGGTATTTCAGAATTTGGACAGCTCCAAATTAAAGATGTAGACAATGAAATCAGAACTTATAATTTCAAAGAGGTTTCTTTTAACCAATAAACTTCATCATATCTAGAGGGAATCTATTGACATTCCTTATCAAAATGAGGACAAAAAGATATACCTATGTATAAATAATCTCTGAAACTACCGTCTAGAAAAGCCAAGCGCCTTTATTAACATATACGCGTGCGACGGATTTGCAGGATGCCATCCATCAACCCAGGATTGCAATATCTTCATAATTTTATCCTGGCTACAAATATCACGCGACTCTGTCGCTTAGTAAAAAATGTTAAAATTGTAGATATAGGTGCTGAGCACCTCAATATCTGTAGAACAAATACATGATATAGAATTCAGGTGCAGCGCACCGTCATATCATTTTAAAGAAATATTTGATTCGAGTTTGACAAATTTGAATATTGAGACCTACAAAGTGACAAGAACTTTCTAATACCCATATAAAACAAAAATAGCCAAACTCTAAAGTCTGGCTATTTTTATATAATGAAGAATCATCACATCAGCAAATCAAATTTACTCGATATTCTGAAGGTTCTGATAAGGAATCTGGGTCATTCCTTCAGCTAATTGGTCAATACCTTTTTCAAGTTTCTTTTTCAGCATCATTTTCATCATGGCATTCAATTCGGCATGCACGGTCAATCTAATTTTAGTCTCGTAAGGACCTTCTTCAATCAACTGAATCCAAAAATAAAATTCGAAAGGACTACGGCCGTATCCTGTCAATTTTAGGCTTTTGTTTTCTTCCTTTTCAACAAATTGCAAACCAGCTTCACCAAAACCTTTAATTACGAAAGAACAATTGTCTTCGGTAGCTTCCCAATGCTCAATTTGATCCTTAAAATTCATCTTCTTTTTAGTTTGCTCTTCAATTTTCGCTTGAACTTCTGGATTCTCAGAAGCCAATTCGAATACTTTAGCAATTTTTCTAAAATCAGATAAAAAGGAATAAATACTATTCACATGACTTGGAATAATTTTGATATCGCTTACAATCTTCGTTGTTGACATATACTTTCTCTTTTAGAATACAAAAGAGGGTGTCCATTGATAAGACACTCTCTCTTGATATATTTTTTATTAGCTATTTCCTCTTTGTAACAAAACGCCAAATACAGCGTTAATCTCGTATTGAAAAAAATCATTTACAAAAGTAAATTCCTGTTTTTCATTACTTCGAAAGCCTTGTCTTTTGCGCCTTCTTTTCAAAGATTAACAACAGGAGTTTTTCTTACAAGAACGATTTACAGCTTTTATTACTTCCTCCAGTTTGCTGGATCTTTGCGCCATTCTTTCAACTGAGCTACATCTTCTGCTTTAACATAGCCAGTTTCCTGTGCACAGTCAATCATTGTATTGTAGTCACTTAAAGTTTCTAACTCACATTTCGCATTGGTAAAGTTATCTTCTGCAGTTTGGAATCCATAAGTAAAGATCGCAAACATACCCATAACGTCACATTCAGCTTCACGTAGAGCTTGTACAGCTTTTAAACTTGATCCACCTGTAGAAATCAAATCTTCAATAACAACAACTTTCTGTCCGGCTTTTAAATCACCTTCAATCATATTTGTCATTCCATGAGCTTTAGCCGAAGAGCGAATATAAACCATTGGTAAGTTCAATTCGTCAGCAACCAATGCACCTAGAGCAATAGCTCCTGTTGCAACACCTGCAATAACTTCAACATCTGGGTATTTTGCTAAAACAGCTTTGGCAAAAGCTTTTTTGATATCAGTTCTAACTTGTGGAAACGATAAAGTTTTACGGTTATCACAGTAAATTGGTGACTTCCATCCCGAAGCCCAAGTGAATGGGTTTGTAGGTTCTAGCTTAATTGCTTTTATTTGCAAAAGGTATTCAGCGATTTGTTTTGCAGTGCTTTGCATAGGACTATTGGATTAAATGGTTCAAAATATGAGTTGATTAAACAAAACCGAGTGTAACACTCAAGCTTATACCACAGTGATACAAACTTTTACACTACAAGTCTCTTAATCTGAAATCATCCGCAAATGTATAAAGTATTTTTTAAAGATCGTGCAATTTTCTTAGGCGATAAGGCCGAAAGTATGAATTTTCCATGCATGGTTTATCTGTGGACTGAAGGAGATAATTTGGAAGCTATTGTTTCTGATTTCGATCAGGATGAAAATAAAGAAACACTTTTCTTTGCCGCTGAAGATGTGGAAGCACTTTTTTCAGAATTCAAGAATCAATTTAAATATATAGAAGCAGCTGGAGGATTAGTCTTCAATCCAGATAATGAGATATTAGCCATTCACCGATTAGGGAAATGGGATTTGCCTAAAGGCAAGGTGGAAGATGGTGAAACAATAAAAGAAGCAGCCCTACGTGAAGTTGAAGAAGAGTGCGGCATCAGCAATCTTAAACTTGAAGAAAAACTGGAATCAACATATCATACCTATTGGATGAATAATTCATGGATGTTGAAACGGAGCTATTGGTTTAAAATGAGCTATTCTGGCAATGAAAAGCTTATTCCACAAACTGAGGAGGACATTGAGAAAGTGATCTGGATAGCTTGCAATCAACTCGATGAATTCAAAGCAAACACCTATGCTTCAATACTCGAAGTTATTAAAGGAATTGATTAGATTATCTCTTAATCAAATCCTTTTATTTTTTCTGAGAATAGTTTTTGCGAAGTAGCTCTCTTTTTATCTTAACAAAGATCTTCTCCACCCCATCGTGAGGACCTCTGGCAGGATATTGATAAACCTTACCTTCTGGATTGATAATGATATAAGTTGGGAACACTTTGATCTTATAATCTTCTAAGATTGGATTTTCTGCATCAATTTGGACAATAGGCCAGGTGATATTTTTTTGTTTCAATCTATTATTGAAACGAACGATATCCACATCGCTGGCAATACTTAAGAATTCAATATCCTTACCAAAGGCTTCATGCAATTTCTTAAGAGATTCAATATCATTATCCCAAACAGAATTCGTTGTGTTACAAAAATTCAAATACAAATATTTACCCTTATAATCTTCAAGAGCAATATCACCAAGTTTAAAATTTGGCACACTTGTGTTCTTAAGTAAATGTGACAGTTTCGCTAAGTAGTTTTTTGTCAACTGGCTAACTCTTGAATCTTTGGAGTTCTGATTTATCTTTTCAAGAATTCTTATTGCTTTACTACGAGTAAGAATAGCATTTTCAGTTGCATTAAATACAGCCTTAGCCAAAAGAAGATCTCTGAAACTTTTATCCTGATAGACAGAATAGCTTTGCATTAGCTGGTTCAAGTTTTGATAAGGGTCCGAAGATTCAAGTGCTTTATTAAACTTCGATTTCTCTCTACGATGAAATGCTGCCCCCAATGAGTTATCGTAAATTTTATTGAACAGAGTTGTATAAGCTGTATTATTAAGCTCAAGAGTTTGCTTTGCAAAATATTTATTCTCCAAACTGATATAAGCCTCTGGTGAAGCTAAATAATCAAGAAAACCCAAACGATATTTTAAATAAACCTGAAAGTAAGGATTCTTCTCCAGAGCATAATCGCTATTCATTTGTTTTGCAAACCCGACACCTACCGAACTGGAGCCTTGATTATAAATTACTTCGAAATTTTGATTAATGAAGTTATCAAACTGATTATCAAACTTTCTGATTAAGCTATTCAATCCATTCTTATCAGCATTTCTGAACCCCAACAAAACATCCTGAGGTTCGAAAAAAGGATCGGTTTTTTGCGATGGAGATAAATCTCTCCTGGGTGGTAAACTTAGTTGATATTCCTTATCTGCTTCAGCAAAAAAGTAACCTCGGAACACGCCTAGAGGCAAAAACACCATCTGCGTTTTTGCGATTTCAAATTCCACAGAAAACTGACCTTGCTTATCAAGTTTAATTACGGCTAGCTGCTTCTGCGTTTTCGAAAAAGCATCATCATAACAAAGCACCTTAATTTGGGTATTCGCATAGGCTGCATGTTGACCAAACAGCTTAACTTTTTTAGCAAAAGAGTTATGTACTCCCAGAGTCAATATCAGTAAAATAAATAGCGATCGCATATTCAATATTTATAAGTGAATATCAGAAAACAGCTATTCGTATCCTCAATAAATATCAGATACGAATAGTCTGCAATATATTATTGATTACAATTTGTATGCTTCAGGATCCTGCACCTTAGGAACGAATTGTGAGGCATCACCGCCATGACGTATAATATCACGAATAATAGTCGATGTAATCATTGTATGTTCTGGAGTCGTCAGCAAGAAAATAGATTCCAAATCGTATTCCATTTTCTTATTGATTTGTGCAATAGCACGCTCGTACTCAAAGTCAGCTGCTGTACGTAAACCACGTAAAATAAATTGAGCTCCTTTTACCTTGCAATACTCAACCGTTAAGCCACCATAAATCTCAACTTCAATTCTAGGATCGTTATTAAAGGCTTCTTTTATCCACTGAATACGTTTTTCAACAGGAAAAAATTGTTTTTTCTCAGCATTATATCCGATTGCAATTATGATTTTATCAAACAAGGGTAATGCCCTTGTTACAATTGATTCGTGTCCTACTGTAAAAGGATCAAATGATCCTGGAAATATGGCTATACGTTCCATCTAATTCTATTTTTCGATTGCTTTCACAATCCTTATTTAATCGAAATTCATTTTATATCTACTCTCACAAAAATAAACAATAAATTTCACCCTATTGAGAATATTTATATGCCAGATAAAAGCTTATTTGATTTTAATTTTCTTGTACGAACTCACAAAAAGGATATTACCCATATCGTCGAATCCTGTAAACATATCCAATTTATCTCGATCTATATCTTCTCTATTAAATCCAAGAATCGTTAAATCTGCATCCATGGATTTATTCATAATTTCCTTCTTCTTATCAGTATGATCAATCCCAATCAACTCAATATTACTTGATGAGATTGGCAATTGTCCTGAACGAATCAAGCTCAATAGTTTGCCTTGCTCTTTCTCAAGATCTTTCTCAGGATACATAGCAAAAATCTTAATCATGCTCTTTTTCCAGTCAGGATGCCCCTGAATGATGTAAGCTAAAAGAATCATCAAATTCGCATTCTCATAATCTTTTGATCCAATCCAAATATGAATCTCCTTGTGGTAACCAAAACCTTTATAAGACGTATTTAAGATACAAACATCGAATTGAGTTGACTCAATCAAATTGTAGTTATCTATGACATAATTCAATTGATCAGGTTCTATACGCGAATATTCAAACAGAATTGAATTATAACCATGACCTGATATACCCGATAGTTGCATTACCTGCGCAATTGCAGAGGTCATGGATGGACTAATTATCGTGTCTAAGAAAACTCGGTTACGGCTTCCTGATGCCAAATTAATCAGGCGTTTCATGACATTCTTAGACTCTTCATTCGTTTTCTCATTTAGGAAGCCTTCCAAGTAATGTATATAAGTCCCGAAACCATACTTGTAGGAAATCCAACGTAACAAATCGAAGGCTGAACGGCGTTTAAAGGTATCTTGAGAGATACAAATAGCAAAAGGTCTCCAACTCACTTCTCTATCAACTTTCTCGGCTCGTTGAGCAAAGATTTGCAAATATCGACTCAATTGAAAAACAACACCACGAAAGAGTTTCGCAAGACCTCGGTGTTCCTTATTACTCACATTGATTCCGTAGTAAATCACACCCATTATCAGTAAAGAAATGATAGCATACATCATATTCATTTGGAACATGATCCAGAATGAAAGTAAAGCTCCCATAAGAGATAAATACCATCGAGAACGGAAAGTTGGTCGGTAAGATGGATCAGCTGCAAAATGTTCTAGGAATGAGATCATACAAATTGCACCATAGGTCACCATAAAGAACATTGATATAATCTGAGCAACGAAGTCAACATCACCTATCAAGATAAACACAAAGGCAATTATAATAGAGATAACTGAAGCATTAAGAGGTTCTGTTGTTTTGCGATTCTCCTTTTTCAGCCATTTATTCAATCCTTTCTGTGGGAAAATATCATCCATCCCAATAGCTTGCAGAGTACGAGGTGCAACCATAATTGACCCCAATGCAGATGATAATGATGCCGCAGCCAAACCGATAGGAATAATTGGACCCCATATTGCAATATTACTCATGATAAGCTGATTGCTATCTAAGTCCTCAGGACTAGCTGAAACCGTAAATTTATAGGCAGCCAAAAGATAAACAACCAAACCAGCAACGGTTGCCCAGATGGTTCCTCTTGGAATCGATCTTTTAGGATTCTTCAGTTCACCAGACAAGCCTAAACCTGCTGCTAACCCTGTAAAGGCTGGAAATATAATAGTAAACACGTAGAAAAAGCTTTTGGGATTTTCTACAGTTGCATCCAGAACTATATCCTGAGGTGCATCGGCAGGAGAGCCAATAAAAAACATGACAAGTGAAACGGCTAAAGTTCCCACAACTACATAGAGAATTTTCATCCCCATATTTGAACCTCGCCATAAAAATAAACCAGACAAAAGACACATTGCTGGAATTGTAATGGCACGTTTATCGTAGATCAGCCAACCAAAATCATTGGCTACCCATTGAATAACGGGATCGAAGGCTTCACCAAATGCAATAATATAAAAGGCGACTGAAATGGCTTGAGAAAGATAAAGTGTAATACCAATTGCCGCTCCAATATTCAAACCAAAGGATCGTGAAATGATATAATAAGCGCCTCCCCCCAGTACTTTCTGGTTGGTTGCAATTTCTGCCACAGCCATTGCTGTTGGTATGGTAATCATATGCCCCAGAATAATAATTCCGATGACACCGATAAAACCAACATTACCGACAGCCCATCCAAAACGAAGGAAAAGGATGGCTCCTAAAATGGTTGAAATTGCCGTCATAAAAACTGGCAATGTTCCAAAGGTAGCACTTGATTTAGTGAAATTATTGGCCATATATTAAAATCAATTACAGTTTAAAAATAGTGTGTGTTTAGCTTAAAGCTTAAATGGCTCTATAGCCCTTGCGTATATACCTTGAACGTATGAAATTGCTAAGCCGTAATTACTAACCGGAATCCCAGCTTCAATGGCAGGCAGAAGTCGGTTATGGATTTGCTTTTTAGTAATCATACAACCGCCACATTGAATCACCATTGCATAATCATTAATGGGACGTTGAATGGCATCCAAACCTGAAACAATATCAAAGTCCAATTCACAATTGCAATATTTTCTCATCCAAGCTGGTAGCTTAAATCGTCCAATATCTTCACATGAAACATGATGAGAACATGACTCAAGAATTAAAACTCGGTCACCATTTTTCAAATCATCTATCTTTGGTGTTCCTTTTAAGTAGTTTTCAAAGTCACCTTTTTGTCTTGCCAAAACGGTACTAAAACTTGTCAGAGGAATATCTTTAGGAACCAATTGTCCTGCCAAATCGAATATTTGACTATCCGTAATCGCTAGTTTTGGTTTTATATTGGTTGTCGCAAAAAATTCAGATACCTGATCTTGCTGAAGAACAATGTTAATGCAATGATTATCCAAAACATCTCTAATGAGTTGTACTTGTGGTAAAATCATACGACCAGCTGGTGCTTCAGAATCAATTGGACAAATCAACATCACCACATCATTAGGCTTAATTAAATCACCAATTATTGTTTTAAAAACCTTTGAGGCTTCAGGAGCTGTTTTCTTAATCAATTCAATCACCTCATCAAACTTATTTGGATTGACCGTAGAAAAATCGATTACTGAAGTTTTGTAAGTTTCTTCTAACTCATTTTTCAAATCCTCATCGATTTTATTCTCATCCGATTTATTGTGGATGATAAAAAATGGGGTTTTATAATAGCTGAATTTCTTTATCAGATCTTCTTCAAAATTTCCAAAAACATTATCAGCAATCACTAAAATTGCCAAATCGATGGTCGAAATAGAATGTAAAGTTTTTTCAATTCGCTTCTCTCCCAAATCACCTGTATCATCAATGCCTGCAGTATCAATTAAGATCACAGGAGCATAATCAAGTATCTCAAAAGATTTTTTAACGGGATCAGTTGTTGTCCCTGGCGTGTCAGAAACAATGGCAATTTGTTGATCTGCTAGTGTATTTATGATGGAAGATTTGCCGTAGTTTCTACGTCCATAAATTCCTATATGTGTTTTATGATCTTTCGTTTTCATTCTAATAATGATTAATAATAAATCACTTCTTAATTTTTATTAGCTCCTGCATACAGTTTAATATCCTGTTGGGTAATTTCTTTATCACCCAAAATAATTAAACGTTCGATAATATTTCTAAACTCTCGAATGTTTCCTGTATAATCCAGTTTTAGCAATTCAGCAATAGCATCTTCAGCTATCGATTTTGGAGGTAAGCCCATCTCTGAACAAATCATATCAATAAAATGCTGAGCTAATAAAGGAATATCTTCAAGTCTTTCGTTTAGAGCAGGAACCTTAATTAAGATGACACTTAAACGATGATATAAATCTTCGCGGAATTTCCCTAAACTTATTTCATCGGAAAGGTTTTTATTGGTCGCTGCAATCACCCTTACATTTACTTTAATTTCCTTATCTCCACCTACTCGAGTAATCTTACTCTCTTGCAGAGCTCGCAAAACTTTAGCTTGAGCAGATAAACTCATATCACCAATCTCATCTAGAAACAAAGTTCCCCCATCAGACAGCTCAAACTTTCCTTTGCGTTGCTTATGTGCAGAGGTAAAAGAACCTTTCTCATGCCCAAACAATTCACTCTCGATAAGCTCAGAAGGAATCGCGGCACAATTCACCTCAATAAAAGGTTTCTTAACACGATTACTTTTTTCATGAATTCGATGAGCCACCAATTCTTTTCCAGTTCCGTTTGGACCTGTAATCAAAACCCGGGCATCAGTCGGAGCCACTTTTTCAATCATATCATTCAACTCCATAATAGCTTTTGAATCACCTATCATGTCGTATTTCTTACTTACTTTTCTTTTCAAAACCTTCGTTTCGGTAAGTAAAACAGCCTTATCAAGCGCATTTTTAATGGTGATTAAAATTCTATTTAGATCAAGAGGTTTCTCAATAAAATCGAAAGCCCCTTTTTTTATAGCCTCTACAGCCGTATCAATATTACCATGTCCTGAAATCATAATTACAGGTACATCAAAAGCTATTTCTTGTAACTTTTCAAGAACCTCAAGCCCATCCATTTCTGGCATCTTTATATCGCAAAGAATCACATCAAATTCATTCGCTCCAACCATTTTAATGGCTTCCATTCCGTTCTCAGCTACACTCACCTGATAGTTTTCGTAAGAAAGAATCTCTTTCAAGGTATTACGAATACTTCTTTCGTCGTCGATGATTAAAATTTTTGACATGCTATTGATATTATAATAATGACCTTAATATTTTTATTTATCCGAAGATATAGGTTTTTCCGATTCGCTAAGCCCCTTTATATAGTCGATTAAAGCGCCCTCTTTTAGAGCATAAGCTGATTGAAATAAAATTGACAGCTCACTTTCTTTCACCAGAAAGTTGATGAAAATACTAGCAATAACCATCAGGTGTACTCTAGCTGAATCCATCCCCTGCATTTGTATTCTCTCCTCAAGTGTCGATTCCACAAATCGTTGATGTAAGGTGTTAAAATCTTCGAGTTTGATATTGTAATGGGTTTGATCACTTAAAGTCTCCATTTTCTCGTCAGCTAAAATAACCTGACGCAAAGTAGAAAAAGATCCAGATGATCCTATCAA
Organism: Ancylomarina sp. YFZ004; assembly: GCF_054254355.1. NCBI lineage: Bacteria > Pseudomonadati > Bacteroidota > Bacteroidia > Marinilabiliales > Marinifilaceae > Ancylomarina > Ancylomarina sp. YFZ004. The sequence continues at coordinate 118,544 of NZ_JBTCHQ010000005.1, read as the reverse complement.
TTTCTTTACAGAGTATTTTTTCAAGGCTTCAATTAAGTCGCTCAATTTATCTTTTAAGAACTCTTCAATATTATTAAGTTCATCCATTCTTATTGGATCCGAAGGGTGAAACTGCTCTAACAAGCGTGTCATTCCTAAAGGGTACGACTTCTTCCAAAAGATTTGTTCCGAGTTAGCAATGATTATCTCATTACTTCCTCCTCCAATATCAAGGATGGCCACAAGCTCATCGTCTAATCCAACCGCTTCGCGTGTTCCATAATAAATTAGCTCAGCTTCACGGTTCCCTGATATAACTTGAATATCTATCTCAAAATCTTGATGAATTTGCTTAACAAAATCTACTCCATTCTTTGCTGTCCTTATAGCAGATGTTGCAAAGCCAAAGGTTTTCAATGATTGATAAGAATTGATGATTTGCTTCATCTCTTCGAATGCCAGATTCGCTCGTTTTTGAGCCTCATCGGTAATATAATTCTGATTAATGCCACCTTCACCCAGTTTCACTGGATATTTGGATCGATGAAGTATGTTGATTTGCTTATCAGCAATGATATCAGCTACAAGCAAATTAAAAGTATTGGTACCCAAATCGATAATTGAGATACGCATAGATTGATTGAATTTCAGTTAGAAAAATAGCTTAAACAAAGTATCGAAAGTAGTGAAATTTCGGGGCATTACAAGATAAAAAAGCTTAAGAAAAGTTGGCTTCAAAAATTTCAACTTAGAATAAAGATGTTACAACTGTCATCAAATAATTTTCCTTTTATGTTCTCAATAATCTAATCGAAAGCGTAAGAAAGAGAAAACACATTGGAATACTTCGATATGGATTGATCTCCAATATCAGTAAGGGCATAATCTAACCTAAAGTTTTTATAGTGGATACCTAAACCCATATTAGGTTGAAAAACTAGCGATTCCTTTTGTTTGAAATCGGTTTCTCGCTGGATATTACCAACACCCATTCTAAGATAAATCAAATCTTGATATTGAAACTCTAAGCCCATGTGAGGATCAATACTTATGGGATCTCCTTCGATTAATGTATGACGTTTTCCATCAAAGGTGAAATCTGCGTCCAACTCAGCTAATACAGAAACCTTATCAGTTAATGTGACATCGCGACTTACACCTAAAATCAACCTAGGCAAGGTAATCTCAGTAGAATTCTCAGGAATTTCATTTCCCGTTGTATTAAAAACATCCTCAAGGTCGTCAGTTTTAAAGACCCAAGCATTAAAAGTTGAACTGGCATCACGCAATAAAGCACCCATCTGCCACTTCCCCCTTTTGTATTTCACAGCTGCGTCTATTCCAAAACCATAGGCTGAAGCAAATTCCCCAGTATGACGATAAATTATCTTGACATTCCCTCCAATAGACAATCCTTTAATCTTTGTTTGCTTGGCATAAGAAAATAGAAAAGCATAATCAGCAGCTGAGAAAGTTGTCACTAAATCGTATCGAATATTTCCATCCTTATCTATCAACTCGAGCGTATTGGGTATATCATCAACTCCATATCGAATCACACTTAAGGCCAAAGCACTTTTCTCATCCAACTTTACACCAAAGCCCACATAATCGTAGGCTGCCATTCCAGCAAAATATTCGGCGTGCATAGCTGAGATTTCATATTTCTTATTCATATCAACCAAACTTGCAGGGTTCCAGTAAGCTGCTTCGACACCTTTTTGTGAAGCAACAGCGACATTTCCCATTGCAAAGGCTCTTGCTCCCACTCCTACAGATAAAAACTCATTGCTGTATTTTGGTGCTGAGCTTTGAGCGTAAAGGCTCAAACCAGAAAAAAGAAAGAATATTAGAGTTAAGTATTTTTGCATCTTTTAGATTTTGGACGAAGCGTAAAAATACAATGCTTTTTTTATTCAACGACATTCTCTATGAAACTTTTCAGTGCATTCCGATTTTTAGATTAATTTTGCATGACTCACATGACTGAGTCATATTTATTGATCAAAATAATTCGATACGATGTCAATCACAAAACATATTCCCAATGCCATTACCTGTTTAAATATTTTATCAGGTTGTGTTGCCAGTTTACTGGCTATTGAAGGTTATCTATATCCTGCAGCTCTTTTAATCATTCTAGCCGCAGTATTCGACTTTATGGATGGACTCTTCGCTCGATTGTTAGGTGCCTATTCTGAAATGGGTAAAGAATTGGATTCATTAGCAGATATGCTAAGTTTCGGTTTTGCACCAGCAACCATAGCCTTCTCCTACTTACGCTTTGCCGTTTTAGGTGATGCTGCTGCGGCTTTCACACCAGAAAGCTTGAGCTATTCGCAAATAGCCATTCTGTTGTCTGCTTTTATCATCTCTATTTTCTCTGGACTTCGATTGGCAAAATTTAATGTAGATACGCGTCAAACTACTTCATTTATTGGTGTACCAACTCCAGCTAATGCTATGTTTTGGGCATCGTTACCTATTATTCTTCACTTTGGTGACTATCCAATGATTGAAGGCTTGCTTTCTAACCAATGGCTTATTCTAGCAGCTATACTTATCACATCATTCCTGTTAGTATCTGAAATACCAATGTTTGCTCTAAAGGTTAAAAGCCTTAAATGGCGAGAAAATAAAATTCAATATTTATTTCTTATCACCTTAGTGGTTCTAGCAATTCTTCTAAAATGGTTAGTTGTTCCGCTAATTTTATTTGTTTATATCTTCTTCTCATTAATCGATAACCTAAGAAAATAAACAGATATAACTAACAATATTACAAAGCCTTCATTTTAACTAATGAAGGCTTTTTTGTTCCATTATTTTCGCGCCCCCCTCTCTTATCTAAAAAACATTTCGGATTAATTATGAAATAATTTTTCGCTCTGTCATAATGACTAAAACTCTCAGCTTATTCCATATTTTAGGCTAGTACAAGAGAAAGAAAAAAATAAAAATTCGACATTGATATTCTAGATTAGAAAATAATGAAAATTGAACTATGATTAATTAAGTAAAATTTTTAACTTGTAAGACGAGCATAATGATTTAGAAGTTAAATCATTCCGGATTTTCTAGATGAAATCTGATTTCTTATTGAGAATATAGACATCATATTTATATAAAGCATTTGTAAATCATTCTACCATGAGTAAACTTTGCCTATTCATTCCTATTGTCTTTTTTCTACTGACAAGTTCCCCTTCATTTTCCGAGAATCAAAATACTCCCCAACACGAAAAATCTGAACACAATTTTCTGGAATCATCAAAACAGGGTGAACGTATATTTAAGGGCTTATTACTTACAAAAACTAAGTTGAACGCTTGTGTTAGCTGTCACAATATTAGTTATTCCGATACCCTTAACTGGAACCCTTCGGCATGGGATATTTCACATAGTTTTTCCAATAAAGAAATTTCTGATTTTAACTCAGTTTTAAATGCTCCTATTGCAAAGGTTATGTCTGAGGTTCATGCTGGATACGAATACAACGAAGAAGAACTCACTCATATAAAGAATTACCTACTAAGATTAAAAGATCAAGGTGAAGAACATCAAAAGCCAATAGTTGACAACCTCATCCTATTCCTATTTTTAGGCCTATTGATAACACTAGCTTTAATAGATTTATTCTTCACTAAGAAGATAAAATACAAATTCATCCCAATTCTAATTTTCTTTTTGGCATTAGGCTATCAAATAAAAATGTTAGGCGAAGATGCCATGGCTCTTGGACGAAATGAAAATTACGCTCCTGATCAACCCATTAAATTCTCCCACAAAGTACATGCTACTGATAACAAAATAGATTGTAGATATTGCCATACAGGTGTCGACAATAGTAAATCTGCAGTTATTCCATCTGCGAATGTTTGTCTTAACTGCCACTCAATTGTTCGAGAAGGCCGAAACTCAGGCAAATTTGAAATTAATAAAATTCATGCAGCCATTGAGAATAACAAAGCAATAGAATGGGTACGTATTCACAAACTTCCTGATCATGTCTTTTTTAGCCATGCACAACATGTGAATGTTGGAAAGCGTGAGTGTCAGGAATGCCATGGAGAAGTTGAACAAATGCATATCGTGAAACAAGTTGAGGATTTATCAATGGGTTGGTGTTTAGATTGTCATGACAAAACAGCTATTGATTTCAATTACAACAACTATTACTCTAATACATTCAAAGAACTCCATCTTAAACTGGTAAAAGAACAAATTGATAGTGTCCGAGTTAAAGATATTGGTGGTCGAGAATGTGCCCGCTGTCATTACTAGGCTAGACGAGACTTATTAATCGAAGGAGCTAACTGAAAAAATACCCAATATGAAAAAATACTGGAAAAGCCAGCAAGAAAAAAACGAGAGTTCTGAAGTTAAAATAACAAAGCATGCCCCTAAAGGTAATTTGGAACAGGTTCTCGATATTTTTGAAGATGGAACTTCAGAGGCCAAAAGTAATCGTAGAGATTTCTTAAAGCTTTGTGGTTACAGTTTAGCTATTACAACCGTTTTGTCAAGTTGTGAAAATGCCGTTCAAAAAGCGATTCCATATTTGAATAAACCTGAAGAAATTACACCTGGCATAGCCAATTATTATGCTTCTACTTATATTAATGGCAGTGATTATGCCAGCGTACTCATCAAAACCAGAGAAGGACGACCAATTAAGATTGAAGGCAATAATCTATCACCAATCAGTAATGGAGCTTGTTCTGCTCAAGTTCAAGCATCAGTTTTAAGTTTATACGACAACAGTCGATATAGAAATCCTCAAATAGAAGAAGAAAAGGTTTCATGGGATAAATTTGATGACTCAATCTTAAGCGCATTAGATTCTCAAAAGGAAAATCAAATCGCTTTGTTAACACCGACCATTTTTAGTCCCTCTACCCGAAAAGCTATTCAGCACTTTACTGATGCCTATCCAAATATTAAATGGATCCAGTATGATACGCAATCAGCTAGTGCAATACTTCAAGCTCAAAAACTTTGTTTTGGCAAGGATGGATTACCTGATTATCGATTCAATAGAGCTAATTTGATTGTTAGTTTCGATGCCGATTTCTTAGGAACATGGATAAATCCTAGTGAGTATATCAAAACATATTCGGATACTCGTAAACTTTCAGGTTCATTAAATAAAATGTCTCGTCATATTCAATTCGAATCGAGAATGAGTTTGACTGGTAGCAATGCTGATGAAAGACACGCGATAAAACCGTCCGACTTAAACCTCCAAATTGCTCAGCTGTATAATGAAATCCTGATATTAAAAGGACAACAAAAATATGATATTAAAGAGTCGTCGAAAATAATTAAAGAACTGGCAAAAGATTTATTGGAACAAAAATCACGTTCACTTGTTGTTTCTGGAAGTCAAGATTTGAATGCACAAATTCTGATTAATGCTATCAATTATGAATTAGAGAATTTGAATTCGACTCTTAGTTTTGAAAATCCTCTTTTAAATCATCAAGCCATTGATGAAGATGTGGATCAGCTAATAAACGATTTAGCCTCAGGCCAAGTAAAAGGTTTAATTTGTTATCATACCAACCCCGTATTTAATCATCCAGAAGGAGATAAAATAAAGAAAGCTATTAAGTCTCTTCCATTCAGTCTATCAATTCATGAGACTCCAAACGAGACCTCATCATTGATGAAATTTATAGCTCCTGATAATCATTATCTGGAAAGTTGGAATGATGCAGAAATAAAGAAGGGTTCGTTCAGTTTGATGCAACCAGCCATTCATCCTTTATTCGATACCCGTCAGTTTCAATCTTCGCTTTTAAAATGGTCAGGTCAAGATGTCGATTACCATAAATTGATCATGAACCATTGGGAAGAAACACTTTTCCCAATTCAAACACTTTATACAAGTTTCAAATCCTATTGGGAGCATACACTACAAGAAGGCATCTTTCAGACAAAGGATATATCAACTGACAAACTAAAGTTTGCTGAGCTTGATATTAATAAAACCATTGAGACCATTACTCAAAATAAGAAATCAAGTGGGATTGAGCTGCAGGTATACGAAAAAGTATCCATAGGCGATGGAAGTATGGCTAATAATCCATGGTTACAAGAAATGCCTGATCCGATAAGTAAAATTTGCTGGGATAATTACCTCAATATATCTCCAAAACAAGCCAAAGAGATGGCCCTTGAGACAGGAAATATGGTATTGCTTAATAACAAGCTTGAACTACCAATTTACATACTTCCAGGACAGGCCTACAATTCAGTATCAATTGCGGGTGGCTATGGAAGAACTATTTGTGGTAAGGTTGGTAAAGACGTTGGTCTCAAAGTATCCCATTTAAACACAAACGAGTATTCTTCAGTCAAGCTTGAGAAAATTGAAGGACAGTTCGATTTTGCGATGACTCAAACTCACCATTCCATGGAAGGTAGAGCAATCGTTCGTGAAGCCAATTTGGATGAGTATAAGAAAAATCCCAAAGCAGGAAACGATAACAAACACGAATATAAGAATGCTGGGATTTATAAAGAACCCGAATTCCCGAATCATCATTGGGGATTAGCTATTGATTTAAATGCCTGCATTGGTTGTGGGGCTTGTACAATTGCTTGTCAGGCTGAAAACAATGTTCCTATTGTAGGAAAGAAAGAGGTTATTCGCGCTCACGAAATGTCATGGATTCGAATTGACCGTTATTTCTCTGGTGATGAAAACAAACCTGGCGTCGTTTTCCAGCCTGTTATGTGTCAGCATTGTGATAATGCACCTTGTGAAAATGTTTGTCCTGTAGCAGCTACAAACCACAGCAGCGAGGGATTAAATCAAATGATTTACAACAGATGTATTGGGACACGTTACTGTGGAAACAACTGTCCCTATAAGGTTAGGCGATTCAATTGGTTTGATTATACCCTAGCAGATTCAATTCCAAATAACCTTCATGATCCGGCAGGCATGACCTTAGATTTAAGTCGTATGGTGCTTAATCCTGATGTAACAATTAGGGCTAAAGGTGTTATTGAAAAATGCTCGATGTGTGTTCAAAGAATTCAGGAAGGCAAACTTAATGCAAAACTTGAAGGAAGAAAAGTAAAAGATGGTGATATCAAAACGGCTTGCCAACAAACCTGTCCTTCCGGAGCCATCCTCTTCGGTGACTTAAACGACAAGGGTAGTGACTTATTCAAAGTCGCTACAAGTGATCGAAACTACCATTTATTGGAAGAAATACATACACTTCCTTCCGTTAGTTATCTAACGAAAATTAGAAACAAAAAGAGTTAAACCACTATAATACTGAGTTATGTACGTATCTCCAATTCGAGAACCTCTTATAAAGGGAAACAAAACTTATAGCCAAATAACCAAGGATATTGCCGCTCCTATTGAGGGCAAACCTGGGAAAGCTTGGTATATGGGTCTGACCATAAGTTTATCAGCCATGTTTTTTGGTCTTGCCATGATGGCTTGGACTGTATGGGAAGGTATAGGAACTTGGGGACTCAATCGAACCATTGGTTGGGGTTGGGGAATTACCAATTTTGTTTGGTGGGTAGGTATTGGACATGCTGGAACCTTTATCTCTGCCATTCTTTTACTCTTCCGCCAAAAATGGAGAACCAGTATCAACCGTTCGGCTGAAGCCATGACGATATTTGCTGTTTTATGTGCAGGTCTCTTCCCATTGATCCATATGGGACGACCACTCTTAGCATTTTTTGTATTTCCTTATCCGAATACACGAGGTTTATGGGTAAACTTTAACTCACCTCTTTTGTGGGATGTTTTTGCTATTTCAACCTATCTTTTAGTATCTCTTTTATTCTGGTATATGGGATTAATACCCGATATCGGAACCATGCGAGATAGAGTGACCTCTAAAGCTAAAAAATACATTTACGGTATGCTAAGTTTCGGCTGGACAGGATCTGTAAAGCATTGGCAGCGCCACGAGAAACTCAGTTTAATATTAGCTGGTCTGGCTGCTCCGCTTGTCCTCTCTGTTCATAGTATAGTAAGTGCTGACTTTGCAACTTCAATTATACCAGGTTGGCATACAACCATCTTTCCGCCCTATTTTGTAGCAGGTGCCATTTTCTCGGGATTTGCCATGGTACTGACCCTAATGATTGTTACGCGTAAGGTTCTCAATTTGGAAAACTACATCACAGTGGCACATGTTGAGTCGATGAATAAAATTATAATTGCCACAGGGTCAATCGTGGGAATTGCCTATATGACGGAACTCTTTATCTCATGGTACTCTGGTGTAGAATATGAGCAATACGCTTTTCTTAACCGAGCAACAGGACCTTATTGGTGGGCTTATGCCATCATGATGACTTGCAACGTCATATCACCACAATTACTTTGGTTCAGAAAATTGAGACGAAGCCTTGTCTTCACCTTTATACTCTCAATATTCATCAATATTGGCATGTGGTTCGAGCGTTTTGTAATTATCGTAACATCATTACATCGCGACTACCTTCCATCGAGTTGGTCCATGTACACACCAACCATTGTTGAAGTTGGAATCTTTATAGGAACACTCGGCTTATTTTTCTCATGTTTTCTATTATTCATTCGGGTATTTCCTGTGATTGCTATTGCTGAGATTAAAACGGTTATTAAAAGCTCAGGAGAAAAAGGACCTAAAAACGAAACGCTATGAGAAGATATATATCAGCCTATTTCACAGATGAAGAAGATCTTTTAAGGGCAAGTAAAATTCTGATGGAAAAGAAAATATTGATACTCGATGTTTTAACACCTTTTCCTGTACATGGTTTAGATAAGGTATTGGGTTTAAAAGAATCCAAACTACCTATTGTTGGGTTTATTGCAGGTGCAATAGGAACACTTTTTGCTTTTGGTTTTCAAACTTGGGCTTTTGTGGTTGACTACCCCCTATTCATTGGTGGTAAGCCTCACTTTTCTATTCCTGCCTTTATACCCATCACCTTTGAAGTTACTGTGCTGTTTGCTGCTGTTGCCATGGTATTCGCTTTTCTTTTCAGATCAAAATTAGGATTGGGAGCCAAAAATAAAATTCACGATGAAAGAATAACTGATGATCGTTTTGTCATCATTATTGAGGCAAATGAAAATGATGAGCACTTTAGTCATGTAAAGGCCATATTAGAGCAAGAAGAGGCACATGAGATTCAACTCAAAGAGCATAAATAGTTAATTCAAAATCATAAGCTGATGAACACGAATTATATCTTATCAAAAAAAACTAAACAGATATTTTTATCCATTTCTGTTATTGGTATCCTACTGATTGCACTTAGTTTTCTTTTAGAGAATCCCGATAGCAAACAAGTTTGGATGAATGTTTTGCTCAACAATCTTTATTTCCTGTTTCTTTCTCTTTTTGGAGCTTTATTTATCGCTATCCATAAGATTGCACATTCTGGATGGCATGTAAGCTTAAAACGAATACCTGAAGCTTTAAGTACTTTCCTTCCCTATTCAGCGGCACTTATGTTCTTGCTATTTTTTGGCATGCACGATTTGTATCACTGGTCACATCACGATCTTCATGATCCAATAATAGAGGGGAAATCAGCCTATCTTAATTTACCTTTTTTCTTTATTAGAATGGCTGTATACTTTGCTGGTTGGATTGGCCTAAGTTATTTACTTCGCAAAAATTCAATGTCTCAAGATTTATCTGACGACTATAAATATCATAAACAAGGTAAGACGTTAGCTGCCCTATTCATGGCATTCTTTGCTATAAGTAGTTCAACAATGAGTTGGGATTGGATTATGTCAGTTGATCCACATTGGTTTAGTACTCTTTTTGGCTGGTATGTTTTCATAGGTCTCTTTGTATCGGGAATTGCAGCATTTATTCTAATTATTGCCTTGCTTAAATCTCAAGGATACATCGATTTTGTGAATAAAGAACACATACACGACTTAGGTAAATACCTCTTTGGATTCAGTATTTTTTGGATGTACCTCTGGTTCTTCCAATACATGCTAATTTGGTACAGTCATATTCCTGAAGAGACAGTTTATTTTGCTCAAAGGATAAATGGTTTCCCAATCTTATTTTTCGCCATTCTTGTTCTAAATTTTGTATTTCCATTCTTTGCTTTGATGACTAGAAATTCAAAACGTAATATCAAATGGTTAGCCATGGTTGCTAGTGTCGTTCTAATCGGACAATGGCTAAACATTTACCTCATGCTAAGTCCTGGTATATTGGGTGAGACAGCTCAAATTGGTCTAATTGAAATAGGTTCTGCCTGCTTATACCTTGGAGGTTTTCTATGGGTTGTATTCAATGCTCTTACGAAGAAACCTTTATTATGCAAAAATGATCCTTTCCTTGAAGAAAGCTTCCATTACGAAACATAAAGCAAATGAACCGCGAAGACACTAAGAAATCGCAAAGAGCGCAAAAGCTGACTTAAAATGAAAAATGGAATTAGACGAGTTGTAAACTACTTGAAGATATATATAAAATCAAGCTTTCGAACTCTGCGATTAAATCTAAAAAAAAATGAACAGCAAAGACACAAAAATTTCGCAAAAGCCTCTAAAACCGATGGAATATGACAGAAAATGAGGTGTCAAAAATTGTTGTAGACTGTGCATTAAAAGTACACCGCAAATTGGGACCTGGTTTATTAGAAAGTGCGTATCAGGAATGTTTAATGTATGAATTAAACAATCATGGATTGAAAGTAGAAAAAGAAAAGCCAATGCCATTAATTTATGATGACGTCAAACTTGATATTGGGTATAGGATCGATCTTTTAATAAATAACAAACTGATAATTGAAATTAAATCAGTTGAAAGCTTAAATGATGTTCATTTAGCTCAAATCTTAACATACTTGAAACTGTCGGGTTGTAAACTTGGCCTTTTAATAAATTTTAATGTTGCTCTTATCAAAAATGGTATAAAACGAGTAGTAAATAACTTATAGATATGACAAAATCAATATTGCGAACTTTGCGAAAAATCTTAGCGCACTCTGCGGTTAGAATTATTCACGTAAAAAATGATCTACATATCATTGTTGTAATCGCGTTCTTCACTTTACTATCATCTTGTGATAGGGATAGAAACCATCCTGGTCATTCCTATTTTCCAGATATGGTAGACTCAAGAGCCTATGAAAGCTATACGGCAAACCCAAATTTTGCTGATAGCTTAACAGCTCGCATGCCTGTGAAAGGAACTATTCCCAGAGGAATCATACCATTTGATTTTGAAAAAACCTTAGAAGATAGAGCTCTTGCTGGGCAGATTTTTTTCAATCCAAAAAAGATGAAGCTGAGAGACGTTAAAGAGGGTAAAAAGCTTTATAAGATATTCTGTTACAACTGTCACGGTTTAAAAGGTAATGGTATGGGTTACTTATTTACGAGTGACCGATTCACTTATCAACCTGCTAGCTTAATAACAGATAAAATGATGAATGCTCCACGAGGGGAATTCTTCCATGTTGTCACACTAGGTTATGGTATAATGGGTGCTCATGGATCACAAATTACACCCGATGACAGATGGAGAATTATTGAATATATCAAAGTAAAACTTCAAGGAAAAAAACTTGGAGAGCGTACTATATCTCTAATTGACGACAGTCCTAAGGAAAGCAATTCAGACTTTGAAGCTAGGTTAGCAAAACTATATCCAAATCAAAAAGGAATTGGTCCAGTTGAGACATTGAGCCTAGGCACTATTAATAACAAGATGGCAGAAGAAGGACAAAAGATATACAAGCAAATGTGTTCAAGTTGTCACAAGCCAACCAAACGTTATATTGGCCCAGCTCCAATAGGAATTCTAGAAAGACGAACTCCAGAATGGATTATGAATATGATTCTTAATCCTGAAGAAATGGTTACTAAAGATCCAATTGCCAAAGAATTATTGGGTCGTTATTTATCCCCTATGGCTGATCAAAATTTAACCGAAGATGAAGCCAGAAAAGTTCTTGAATACTTCAGAACATTAAAATAGCATAATACCAATTTAATAACCTATAAATTAATGAAATGGAAAAGTCAAAATTTAAGTGGTTAGCGTATCTATTCATCATGGGCTTAATAGTTTCTGCCTGTGGTGATAACTCAAAACAACAATCTAAAGGAGCATTTGGCGATCAAGATGCAGCCTCTCAAGTATATGTATCGCCTGGAGAATACGATGAATTTTACGCATTCATGTCTGGTGGATTTAGTGGACAGGTAAGTGTTTATGGTTTGCCTTCAGGGCGATTATTTAAAGTGATTCCTGTATTTTCAGTAGATGCTGAGAAAGCTTATGGATTCAATGAAGAAACGAAACCAATGTTGAACACCTCTTTTGGTTTTATTCCTTGGGATGATTCGCACCATCCTGAATTATCTCAAACCGATGGTGTGCCTGATGGTCGCTGGTTATTCATTAATGGTAATAATACACCAAGAATTGCACGTATCGATTTAACAACTTTTGAAACAGTGGAGATTCTTGAGATCCCTAATAGTGGTGGGAATCACAGTTCCCCATTTATTACAGAGAATTCTGAATATCTTGTTGCAGGTACACGATTCAGTGTCCCTATCCCTCAAAAGGATGTTAGTATCAAATCATATAAAGAAAATTTTAAAGGCTCTCTATCCTATATTAAAGTTGCAGATGATGGGGAAATGAGTGTTGCATTCCAGATTTTAGTTCCTGGTTACGATTATGATTTAGCTCATTCTGGTAAAGGAAAATCTCATGGATGGACATTCTTTACAACCTACAACACAGAGGAAAGTAATACCTTATTAGAAATTGGAGCATCGCAACGTGACAAGGATTATATTGCTGCTGTTAATTGGAAAAAAGCCGAAGAATATATTGCTGCAGGAAAAGCTAAAACAATGCCTGCCAACTATGCCCACAATACATATGATGAGCATAGCCATATGGCTAAATCGGAAATGCTTAAGGAAGTTAAAGTTCTTATTCCTCAAGAATGTCCTGGCTTGATCTATTATTTACCAACTCCGAAATCACCTCATGGTGTTGATGTAGATCCATCTGGAGAATATATAGTAGGTAATGGAAAACTATCATCAGATCTTACTGTACACTCTTTCTCAAAAATGCTTAAAGCTATAGAGAATGACGATTTTGATGACGAAGTTGATGGTATTCCTGTAATTAATTTTGAAAGTGTAGTAGCAGGTTCTGTTAAAAGTACAGGTCTTGGACCATTGCATACTGAATTTGATGGAAAGGGAAATGCCTATACAACTTTCTTTATCTCATCTGAAGTTATAAAATGGAAAATTGGTACTTGGGAAGTTCTTGATCGAGCTCCATGCTATTACTCAGTTGGGCACTTAATGATTCCGGGAGGAGATTCGAAAGCACCATTCGGGAAGTATATGGTTTCCCTGAATAAAATTACAAAAGATAGATTTCTTCCTACAGGACCTGAATTAGCGCATTCAGCGCAACTGTTCGACATTTCAGGCGATAAGATGAAACTCTTACTGGATTTCCCAACTATTGGCGAGCCTCATTACGCTCAAGCCATTCCTGCGGATATTATCATGAAAAATTCTGTAAAGTATTACAAACTTGATGAGAATAAACACCCTCACAAAATCACTTCTGAGGATGAAGCAAAAGTTGTTCGTGATGGTAATGTTGTTCGGATATATGTTAGTTCAATCCGTTCACATTTTGCTCCAGACAATATTGAAGGTATAAAAGTTGGCGATAAGGTTTATATCCACCTAACAAATCTAGAACAGGATTGGGATGTACCACATGGTCTTGCTGTAATGGGAGCTCGCACATCAGAAATATTGGTGATGCCAGGTCAGACCGAAACCTTAGTTTGGGAACCCCAATTCCCAGGTATTTACCCATTCTATTGTACCGATTTCTGTTCCGCTCTTCACCAGGAGATGCAGGGTTACATTCGCGTATCACCTAAAAATTCAAAAGTTGAATTAAAATGGGGTGTTGGAGATTTTGATGAGTAAAATAATATTCCAGAAAGGACTATCCAGTCCTTTCTGGAAATTATAATCACAATTTAATCTTTAAATTAAAATGATGACATCTAATTTACTCAGCAAGAAAAATAGATCCTTCATATTTATGCTATTAGCAGCATTAATGTTGTTAGGATTATTTCTTTTCCCGCTTTGGAGTATAAGACTAGAAGCCCCACAATACCCAAACGGTGTTACTATGTATATCTGGATAAACCAGATTACAGGTGATTCTCCAAGTACTTTACAAAACATCAACATTCTGAATCATTATATTGGTATGCAGTATATCAAACCTGATTCAATTCCTGAATTAAAATATTTCCCAATTGTAGTCATCCTTATGTCACTATTAGGTATTGGAGTTGCTTTCTCCAAGAAGAAAAAACTCTTCATCACTTGGGGAGTTATACTCTTAATATTAGGCATACTCGGCATCTATGATTTCTATTTATGGGAGTACGACTACGGGCATAATTTAAGCCCGACTGCACCTATTAAAATACCTGGCATGGTATATCAACCACCTCTTCTAGGGTCGAAAATGTTATTAAATTTCAATGCTATTTCTTTACCACATATAGGATCCTTATTCTTAGGTTTAGCTATGGTATTCAACTTTTTATCTTTCACATTACTATGGAAAAAAAAATAAACATATACTGCTCTGTTTTCATTTTAGCTTTGCTTTTAACTTCGTGTCAGCCAAAAGAAAAAGCAATTGTTTACGGACAAGATGAATGCATACATTGCCGAATGATGATTGTAGAGAACCAATATGGTACTGAATTGGTAACAAAAAAAGGCAAAGTCTACACCTTCGATTCAATCGAGTGTTTGATAGACTATCTACGAACAGACGAGATGGATGAAAATGAAGTTGCACTTACCTTGGTCACAGCGTTTAATAAACCCGAAGTTTTAAGACCCGTTAAGGATTCTTATTATCTACACTCGATTAAACTTCCTAGTCCTATGGGTATGTTTCTAACAGCTTTTGAGACTAAAACTGCTGCTGAAGAAGCAAAATCAAAGTACGGTGGTGAAGTGATGAACTGGGAGTTACTTCTTAAAAAATACGATTCATTTAAATAGAGCGATTTGCAAAAACTAAGCTTTTTAATTTTCTTCATATTTATTACCTATAGTTCTATAGGTACTGTACTTCGTGTGGGAAAGAAACAAACCTATGTAAGCATTGAACAAGCACTTAAAAATAGTCATTCTGGTGATTCAATAATCATTGAAAGTGGTTCATATACAGAACCCAACCTTTTAATCAAACATCCCATTCACCTCATCGGAATTGATTTTCCAAGTATTGAAAATCAACAACAAAAAGAAATCATTACAATTGAATCGGATAGTGTTTTCATTATGGGTTTACTCTTAAAAAATGTCAAGGTCAGCTATATCAACGACTTTGCAGCGATTAAGGTGAACAGACAAAAGCATATTGTCATTTCAAATAACCGATTAGAAAATACTTTTTTTGGCATTTATCTGAAGCAATCAAAAGATTGTATCATACAGAACAATCACATTCAGGGAGATGCAAAAAATGAAATGTCATCAGGTAATGCAATTCATCTTTGGTATTGTAAGGATATTAAGGTTATAGGAAATCAAGCTAGGAATCATCGTGATGGAATATATCTTGAGTTTGTTGACAATAGCATTGTTCAAAATAATATCGTTGAAAACAACATACGATATGGCCTTCACTTTATGTTTTCGGATCATGACGAGTACAGAGGTAATACCTTTCGTTCAAATGGAGCTGGTGTTGCAGTCATGTTCTCTAAGTTCATTAAAATGCAAAACAATCAGTTTGAATACAACTGGGGAAGTGCTTCATATGGTTTACTTCTGAAAGACATCACTGATAGTGAAATCATCAACAATATTTTTAAGCAAAATACAATTGGCATCTACATGGAAGGCTCGAACCGCATAAACATCCATAAAAATGATTTTAATAATAATGGTTGGGCTATGAAAATATATGGTAGTAGTATGTACAACAAAATCAATCAAAATAATTTTTTGAATAATAGTTTTGAACTTGGAGTTACTGGCAAATCAGACAGTAATAATTTCGATGGTAATTTTTGGAGTTCGCATACGGGTTACGATTTAGATAAAAATGGAGTAGCTGATATACCTTATCGACCTGTCAAATTATTTTCTATAATTATTAGTAAAATTCCATCAACAAGTATTCTAATGCGAAGTTTATTAATTGATATTATTGATTTTGCAGAGAAGGTAAACCCTGTTCTCACTCCTGACAATTTAAAGGATCATCGTCCTTCAATGAAAATTATAGACTATGATAAAAATTGAAAATCTAAGTAAAGCCTATCATAAAAATCAAGTTTTAAAGGATGTCAATATTAAACTAGATTCGAATAAGATAATTGCCATTTTAGGTCCTAATGGATCGGGAAAAACAACACTTATCAAATCGATTCTAGGATTAGTTATTCCTCAAGAAGGAGATGTCATATTCAATGATCAATCGATAATTGGAGAGTGGAAATATAGAAAACAAATTTCTTATTTACCCCAAATAGCCAGATTCCCAGAGAATTTAAAAGTTTCAGAGCTTATTGCTCTGGTTAAAGACATTCGCCAACAAGAAGCCAAGGATAATGAACTAATTCAATATTTTGGCTTGGAGAGCGAGCTCAAAAAGCCTCTACGTAATCTCTCAGGAGGAACCCGACAAAAGGTTAATATGGTTTTAGCATTCATGTTCGATTCACCCGTTATTATTTTGGATGAACCAACAGTAGGACTTGATCCAGTAGCCATCAGTCGCTTTAAAGAACTATTACAAAGAGAAAAAGCTAAAGGAAAGCTCATCATTTTCACCACACATATTATGAGTTTGGTTCAGGAAATTTCTGATGAGATAATCTTCTTACTCGAAGGGGACATATACTTTCAGGGATCAGTTCAAGACTTGATTAATCAAAATGGATCTACACAGTTAGAATCCGCGATTACAAATCTAATTGAAAATAGCCATGCTTAAGATATTTAAATATAGCCTCTTCGACCTCATTCGATCAAATTGGAGTATCGCCTACCTTATTTTTTATCTAATGGTAAGCTCTTCCATAATCTATATGAATGGTGATATCACAAAATCAATTATTAGTATGATGAATGTGATCCTTTTATTAATCCCTCTAGTGGCTACGGTTTTTGGTGCTATTTACATGTATAATTCACGTGAATTTACGGAGTTGCTACTCTCCCATCCCATCAAAAGAAAATCAATATTTCTAGGGCAATATTTAGGCTTATCGGTCTCACTATCTTTGAGTTTCATTATTGGAGTAGGATTACCCTTTATTATCCGTGGAGTTTTCACCAGTCCTCAATTATCAGATTTCTTGGTTCTTATAGGTGTAGGATTTATCCTGAGTTTTATCTTCTCATTGCTTAGTTTTTTAGTTGCACTCCGTTTCGAAAATCGAATTAAAGGCTTTGGTCTTTCACTTTTTATTTGGCTATTCATGTCCATTATTTACGATGGTATTTTATTACTGATTCTGATTTGGTTTGAATCTTACCCAACTGAAAATTTAGCTATCCTGCTCACTCTTATGAATCCTATTGATTTAGGGCGAGTATTAATCATGTTATTCCTAGACACATCAGCCTTAATGGGATACACAGGTGCCGTGTTTTATAATTTCTTTGGTGTATGGCAGGGTATTCTAATTTCTGTTATATCCTTATCAATCTGGCTATTAATCCCCATATATATTTTACTCAAATATATCAAGAAGAAAGATTTTTAAGTAAATACCAGAATCAAAAAAAACTCATAAAACGAATAAACGTCTTATGAGTTTTTTTGAGTATTTATCTTTAAACAGGATATGTGAATAACATCGCAAGATTTAAATAATAAATGAAATACTTATTTAAGCGTCTTCATAAATTCGATAATTTCTTTAATATCCTCTTCTTTTAATTCATTTTTATAAGATAGCATGAGGCCTTTCTTGAAGCCCTTTACGATATCATCATTCGGGTTATAAATAGAGTTTAAAACATAGGCACTGTCAACAGTTAACTGTCGTTCTACCCCTTTTGTCACAACTGTCTCCTCAGTCCCAAACAAGCCTTTCCAAGTTGGGCCTACAATTTTGGATCCATCCAGGGAGTGACAAGCCAAGCAGCCATTCTTTTGTACAATACGTAATCCAAGCGCTCCGGGTTTATCCGAGATAATAGGCGCAACAGTAGTCGTATCTATATACCACTTATCAAACTTTTCTTCAGTCATAACAACAACCGAGGTCGTCATTGAGGAATGTGACAAACCACAATATTCTGTACAGAATAAATCAAAATCACCTTCACGCCCTGCAATAAACCACATAAATTGCTCTTTGCCAGGAACAATATCCTGTTTGAGTCTAAATGCAGGTATGTAGAGGCTATGTAAAACATCTAAAGCAACAAGGTCGAGCTTTACTGCACGATCTATTGGTACATATAAGGTATCTGTTTTCTTACCATTCTCGTACTGAAATTGCCAATTCCACATGCGGCCAACACTTTTAATTGTAAAGGCATCATCAGGCACTTCTTTCATAGGCTTATAGCCCATCCAGCCATAATAAAACATGACCAATACCAGCAAAGTCGGTATTAGAGTCCAAATGATTTCAAGCGTATTATTTCCATGAATTTGTACTGCCTTGGGGTGTCTTGATTTTCTATATCTAAAAACAAAATAAATCATGGTCGCAGTAATCCCGATAAGGAAAAAAGAGATTATTCCGAATATAACCATAAATGAAGTATCGACTCCTTCTACAAAATTGGATGCGTCAGCCATTTCTTTTGAAAACATAAGCTATCGGTATAAATAATCTAAAAACGTAACGAAAATAACAGAGACTAATAAGAGAACAATTCCTGCCATCATAATGGCATAAAATTTCTTATCAAACTTAAGATGCATAAAGTACATCAGTACAATAATCGATTTAATTGATGCAAAGACCAAAGCAGCAGTCACTGAATACACTCCCAGTTCGAGTTGCGTAATTGCAACAGAACTAAAAGTGAAAATCAATAAAATTAAAAGGACCCAAATAAAGGTGCTGTACTTTACAATGTGTGTATGTTGACCATTATCCATTTTTTAGGTTTTAAGTAATAAGATAAAACAATGGGAATAAGAAAATCCAAATTAGATCGACTAGGTGCCAATACAAGGCACTATTTTCGAGAATCACGAAATCATCATGCTTGACATCCTCTGTTTTAACCAGCCACATGACATAACCAATAAAACCGACCCCAACAATAATATGTAGAGCATGTAATCCCGTCATGGCATAATACAGCCCAAAGAATAAGATCTCGCCTTGACTACTTTGATGTAGAATCTCACTACCAGGGAAAATACCATGTGAAATTTTACCTGTCCACTCAAAATACTTGTTCACCATAAAGATGATGGCCAAAACGATGGTTATTCCCATTAAGATGAGAGTGAGTCCTTTCTTTTTCAATTGAATGGATGTAATAGCCATGGCAATTGTCATACTACTCACTAAAAGGATTACCGTATTAGTTGTCCCAAGGAAGACATCCAGCTCCTCAGCAGCTAAATGAAAAGCCATCGGGTTTAGATATCGGTATACCGAATAGACAATAAAAAGTCCACCAAAAAGCAAGAGTTCTGTGAAAATAAAAATCCACATACCCGTTTTAGCACCTTCATCGTCTCTATGTTCGTCAATAAGGCTGTGATTAGTCATAATTATAAGGATGATCAGTTACAACAGGGATTTCTTCAAAATTTTCAAGACTAGGAGGACTATCAACCGTCCATTCCAAGGTTTTGCCTTTCCAAGGATCCTTCTCAGCTATAACACCGTGACGAGCTGATCTAACCAGATTTGTAATGACAATAATCAGACCTACTATCATGAGCATGGCACCGAAGGAGGAAATGATATTGGGACCATGAAACTTATCAACATAGTCGTAATAACGACGAGGCATACCGGTCATTCCCAAATAAAACATAGGCAGATAAAGCGTATTAAAACCAGTAAAGAAAATGGCTAAACCAATATTTGCCCATGACTTATCGTACATACGACCAAACATTTTAGGGTACCAATAATGCAGAGCTCCAAAGAAAGCGAAACCTGTTCCACCAAAAACGATATAATGAAAGTGAGCTACCACAAAAGCGGTATCATGCAAATGAACATTTGCTGAAAGTGCCCCCAAAACCATACCCGACAAACCACCTATCATAAAGACAAACAAGAAACATAAAGCCCATAAAAAAGGAGTTTGTATATTGATAGATGCTTTATGAAGGGTAGCTACCCAGTTGAAAATCTTAATAGCACTTGGTATGGCAACAAGAAAAGTTAGAATAGAAAATGTATAAAGTGCAACCCCACTCATACCAGAAGTAAACATATGATGTCCCCATACAAAGTAGCCAACAAAAGCGATGGCTAATGTTGAAACGACAATAGCCGTATATCCAAATATTGTCTTGCGGGCGAAGGTTGGTATAATTTCAGATATAACGCCCATCGCAGGAAGTATCATGATATAGACAGCAGGATGAGAATAGATCCAAAATAGGTGTTGGTATAAAATTGGGTCACCTCCTAATGCTGGATCGAAAAATCCAATTTGAAGTGTTCTTTCCAACACAACCATTAATAAAGTAACACCAACGATAGGCGTTGCCAGAACTTGAATCCAAGCTGTTCCATATAAGGCCCAAGGGAAGAGTGGCATTTTCATCCAATTCATCCCAGGAGCACGCATACGGTGCATGGTTACAATAAAATTGATACCCGTAACGATAGATGAAAAACCTAAAACAAAAGCTCCTGTAACGGCTGGCAGCATATTAGTACCTGTTCTGAAACTATATGGTGCATAAAAAGTCCATCCCGTATCAGGAGGTCCATCACCAAAAAATTGAGCTGATAGGGCAATAAGAGCGCCTACAATATAAATCCACCATGAAATAAGATTAAGTCTAGGGAAGGCAACATCTTTTGCTCCAATCATAATTGGGAGGAAAAAATTACCGAAAACAGCTGGCAAGCCAGGAACAACAATCAAGAAAATCATGGTAATACCATGTAAGGTAAAAAAGCTATTATAGGTTTGTGCACCCATAATGGTTTTACCAGGAGCCATAAGCTCCAATTTCATCATTAAACCAAGAATGGCTGCAATTGAGAAAAAGACTAACATACTATATAAATACAAGAGTCCAATTCGTTTATGATCGGTAGAAAAAATCCAGCCCATTAAGCCTTTAAATCTACCTTTGTATTCTAGGAAACTGGGGTTAGAATCCTGAGTCAGTGTTTCTATCATAGTTTAATTCTTAGGGTAGTGTTTTCTTCGTGGTTTGCGAATGATTAGCAATAGGAATACAATTAATCCGAGAGCCAATATCAAGGTTCCACTCACTCGGGTTACATTTAGAACATAACTTTGTCCTACAGGGTCGTAGGAATAACAAAACTGAAGAATCTTATTAATTGTAGGTCCAGAAAGGCCTTTTGATGCTTCAAGTAAAGCTAATTTGAATTCAAAGGGTAAGAAATAGGTTCCATTTAGGTATCTGGTAATCTTTCCATCGGGGCTTAAAATGATAACTGTAGCTGCATGAGTGAAATCATTACCTGCTTTGATATATTTAAAACCGAGGGCATCTGTTACTTTTGCAATATTGGCACTATCCGACGTAAAAAAACGCCAGCCATCTTTCGTATTTTTGTTGGGAATAAGTCCTTCGTAGTTTTTTTTCTTTTTAATTGCCAGATCGATAGTTTCTCGGGGATCGAAACCTACCGTAAACACTTGATAATCCTCAGATAAATTCATATCTGATTTTTGAATCACATCAGCCAAACCGTCCATTAATGGACTACAAATTCCAGGGCATCGGAAATAAACAAAGATCAATGCCGTCGGCTTATCAATTTGCTCTTTAAGGTTAACAATCTCACCATCCTCATTCATGACTTGAATATCGGATGGTACATACTCATCAAGGTGTTCAATTATTCCAACTTCTACATCCTTCTCAACATCCTGACTAAACAAAATCTGCATTTGCAGAAAACATGCTAAAAATAAAAAAAGTGATAATTTCATTTGAACTCCTCCTTGTATTAATACTGTGAGATAATCAAGTTAAAACTGAACACCTTTAAATATAATAAATAATACTTGCAGCTGAAAAATAATTCACAACTACTTACTAAACAAGACATAAAATAAACTCAAACATCATATGAAATGCGAAGTACAGATCGTAATTTGAATTCATATTACATCGTATTTATAGTAAAAGTGGACTGAACTAAACAATTTATATCCTTATATCAGTAGAAATTATAATTCAATATGCCATAAAGAACTTATAGGCTTACTTTGAAATAAACAGAAATGCGTCTATTTTTAGAATTTAAAGCAAAAATCAATGAGAAAAATCCATATTATATCTATCATTATATTCTTTCTTGTAATATTTTCTTGTACAAATTCAAGCAACAAATCCCTTGTAGTCAAAGGCGCAGTTTCAGAAATTGAACTAGAAAAAGGGGAACAAATTTACAGAGCTAAGTGCATGAACTGTCATCGGAAAAATGGAGAAGGACTGATTCGAGTCTATCCGCCATTAGCTAAGTCTGATTTCTTAGAGAAAAATCTGGAGGAAGCCATTAGAATGGTAAAATTTGGTAGTGGGAAGGAAATTAAAGTGAATGGTAAAAAATACAAAAGCTATATGCCTGCTTCAGGGCTAAATGATAGAGATATTAGCTTGGTATTTAATTACATTCTGAATTCTTGGGGAAATGAATATGGTCGTATCGATATTGAAATCGTAAATAAGATTAAAGAAAAAAAATAGATCAGAATCTCTCCAACCTATCTTTTCTATTGTTTTATTTGTCTTAACAGTTAACTATTCTTGTATAACTGCCGCTTTAAATAATTCGTGATCTTTTCTAATTCTTTTAATAGATAAAACCTTAAAAGTTTCTTCTCCTGTCACTTCATTAATCTTACGAACGGCACGTTTACTTGATTTGGCGTGTTGGGGATAATGACAGCTTTTATATTTCTTACCGCTGTTACAATAACATTTCTCGTTACGCTCAAATTTAACGTAGTAAAAATCTTCCGTATCTGAACGGAAAAAATTTAATATGGGATCTAATAAGTTCATAAGCACGGGTTGTTGGGTTAAATGATTTCCTTAAGTTAACAGTAATCTTTAAGAAATCAAATAAAAAAAATGAGCTAAATTGGGATTAAGCAATTTAACTCATTTTTCATCTAGCCAAATGCTAGCTTAATGACAACAACTAGGCTTCGCTTCTTCTGTCTTCTCAACAGGTACAGTCATTGATTTTTCTGGTGGGCTTAAGTAAGGGATACCTAAGCTTAAGCCTCGAAGAATAAATAGAACACCTATGAATACAATAGCATAAGGAATAACACGTGTTAGCTTCTTTCTTAGCTCTAGCGTAATCATATTTCCAATAAGCGAAATGGCTAGCATCATTGGAATTGTTCCCAATCCGAAAATAAACATGAATAAACTACCGCTATAAACTGAACCAGTTGCTATAGCTCCTGCAATGGCAAAATAAACCAATCCACATGGTAATAGGCCATTCAATAATCCGATAAGAAAAAGTGATGAATGGCTACTTTGAGTAAATAATTTTCTCAAGGACATCTTAAGCTTTCCAACATAACCAAAAACGGATTTTTCGGTATCGAACCTGTTTTTATATAAAGAAGGTGCCAGAACAGAAATAATCATGATAGCTCCCATAATAATAGAAACCCACTGCTGAAATCCACTCATTACAAGACCTTGCCCTAATAGACCAAAAACAGCACCCATAATGGCATAAGTAACTGCACGACCAAGATTGTAGATGACTCCGCCTAAAATTCGGAGCAGCCAAGAATCTGTTTTTAGTGGAATTGCCAAAGCAATTGGACCACACATTCCCACACAGTGAAAACTACCTAAAAGACCTAGAGTTAGAGCGGATAAAAAGATCATTTTTCTTTATGTTTTTTAAAATTCGAACTATTACTTTGACAAGTACATGGCTTCCTCCTGATAGTAGCCTTTATCTTGGTGTTTCCAATCAATTTTAATGGCATATCGACCATTAATAAATTTATCAAGCATAAAAACCTGAAGTCCATTAGTATCAAATTTTATATCTGATCTCAAATCATTCTCAGAATTTGATGGGCGATAAAAAATGATACTTCCACTGACATCTGAGCGCATTCCTTCTGGGAATTGAACTTGTATTACGCCTGCCTTTTGAGATACAACAACTTTCTCTTTTAGAGAATGTGCATTCTTGATTTTATCAATTTTAGTTTGGTAACCTATCCCTTGAGGATAATAATCCTTAGAAATTAGATTAATATCTTGAGTCGTACTAAAACCCACAAATACTAAAATACCTATTACATATATTGAGGCAAACATAGCAAGTTTAGTCCCCCAGCTTAATTTTTTCATATCTTATAGTCTATATACTAATTAGGCCCTACAAAGGTCAAATCTACTTTATCAACTAGTCTATCATTTGCATAAACACCTACTTCTATTTGCGTATTATCACTTAAAACAGATTCCTTAGAAAACTTAGCAAAAAAGGTTCCTTCATGTATCGAACTTGCTGCTGCATTAAAGGTTTTTCCGATAATTTGTATCTCACCTTTTCTATTAAGAATCTTAAACGTAACGGGTAAATCTTCGGTGGTTTTATTTACAATTTTGAAGCTATACATATTACTAATAATTCCTTCAGCTGGCTCTTGATACATCAAACCTGGTGTTCGTAGAATAATAGCTTCCAAATCTTTTCGAGAGGCAAACAAGCCCACCACAACTCCAAGTAAAATAACAAGCACTGTCGTATAAGCAATCTTACGAACTGGCCACTTTTGCTTGATACCCTCAGCGATATTCTTTTCGGAATCGAAACGAATCAGCCCCTTTGGTTTCCCCTGCCATGCCATTACCGAGTTACAAGCATCGATACAAGCCATACAGTTGATACATTCAAGTTGAGTACCATCTCTAACATCGATTCCCGTAGGGCAAACATCAACACAATCATAACAATCAATACAGTCGCCTTTATTATCAGCTTCTCTATCCTCACCAGCTTCTAAAGGAGCTCTCTCCTCTCCTCTTTTATAATCGTAGGCAACTACAATGGTATTGGAGTCGAGTAAGACACCTTGCAAACGACCATACGGACAGATCATCGCACATACTTGTTCTCTCAAGCGAGAGAAAACAAAATACATCACCGTAGAGAAAAACAAGAGTGCTGTAAAAAGGATGGAACTACTCGATGGATTATCCCATAGGTTTAATACAAAATCAGCACCTCTTACATAGGAAAGAAGAGCACTAGAAAGAATTAAACAGATGATATAAAACAGCGCATGTTTCGTCGTTTTCTTCCATATTTTTTCAAAGTTCAGAGCCTGTGCTTTCAGCTTTCGTTGCTGCTGAGGTGTTCCTTCAATCAAATACTCTATTCTACGGAAAACGAATTCTAAAAAAACCGTCTGAGGACAAGCCCAACCACACCATATCCGACCATAACTCACTGTAAAAAGCACAATGAATACAAAAAGGGTAATCATCGAAAACAAAAAGATATGGAAATCTTGAGGCCAAAAATGAACCCCGAAAAGAATAAACTCTCTCTCGATTACATTGAGTAAAATAAAGGGATCACCATTAACTTTTAGAAATGGTGTCACCAATAAAATAGTCAGAAGAAGATAGCTAACTAAATTTCTGTAGTTATATAATTTCCCTTTAGGTTGTTTTGCATACACCCATTGTCTTTTCCCTTTTTTATTTAAAGTTGCGAGTTGGTCGCGATAAGAATCATCAAAGTTTTGATTGGGCATTTCGCTTTATTATCTTTTATTTTTCTTGTTTATACAATTCGCCTTGAGCTGCTTTAGCATTAGGAGGGTTTGTTCCAATCAGAGTCATTACATAACTTGAAACCTGTAACATTTGTTCTGGAGATAATTGGTTTTGCCAAGCTAACATACCTTTTAAGGGCTTACCAATCTTTATGATTTTATATACCTCTTCAAGACTTCCACCATTTAACCAATAATCATCAGTTAGGTTTGGACCAATCGCATTCCCTTCTCCCAATAAAGCATGGCATGCAACACAGTTTTTATCGTAAATAACTTTACCTGCATTAATATCCTTAGCATCTTTCATTAATACTAATGATGACTCATCGAATGTTGGCTTTGGCTTGTTTGCTTGAGCAATTGCCATTTCTTTTTCGTATTCAGCAATCTGAAGATCATCTCCAAACACATGGTAACGAAACATGTAAACAGCCGCAAATACAATAGTCACATAGAATAAATAACGCCACCAAGTCGGCATTGGATTATCTAACTCTCGAATTCCATCGTAATCATGATCACTAATCAGGTGAGCATTTTCTTCAAGAAACTTATCTTTTTTTTCCATTACAGAATATTTTTAATGTCTTAAACAATTAATGTATCAGCGTAAAAAGCAAAACTAATCAGGCTTTGACTGATTTGATTTTGAATCCACACCCTCATCTTCGAGTGCGTAACTTTCCATATCATGGAAAATACTTCTATTACTCTTCTTAAATGTCCACCAAATCATCCCCATAAAAAAACTAAAAAAAATGAGTAGTGAGATGCTAGGATAAAGACCTACATCTGATATACTTTGTAAATAATGACTTACTAATTTCATACTTTATAAGGTTAAAGTACAAAGGAGAAAGGTTAAAGTAAAACTGTATCTGTTTACTTTATCCTTTATCCTTATTACTTGTTTTTATTTTTTTACTGAGATATCACGACCTAAACGTTGTAGGTAAGCAATTACAGCAATAATTTCTTTCTCACTTGCCACTTCTACACCATTCTCTTTAAGATCAGCAGCAATTTCATCAGCTTGCTTCTTTAAATCTTCAAGAGCAACAACATCATAATTTACTGGGTAAGGAGCTTCGTCATAAGGAACGCCCAACTTAATCATTGCACGAATTTTTGCCGATGTGTTCGAAGTACTCAAATCATCCTTAATCAACCAAGGATAAGCAGGCATAATCGATTGTGCATTCATCTTTTGAGGATCGAGTAGATGGTTAAAATGCCAAACATTCGTTTTATACATCTTTCCTCCCGGAACACCTTCACGAGCCAAATCTGGACCTGTACGTTTCGATCCCCATAAATGTGGGTGATTGTAAACCAGTTCACCAGCTTTAGAGTATTCACCATATCTCTCTGTTTCCGATCTAAACGGACGAATCATTTGCGTATGACAGGTATTACAACCTTCACGGATATAAATATCACGACCTTCTAATTCAAGTGGTGTATATGGTTTTACACTTTCGATAGTAGGAATATTTGACTTAACAAGATAAGTTGGAATAATCTCAAAAGCCCCACCAATCAAAATAGCAACAGTAGCTAAAAGCATAAACTGCACTGGTCGTCGCTCTAACCAACGATGTAAACCTTCACCTTTAGCACGCTTAGGTGATGTCACCAATGCAGGAGCAGAAGCTTCTTCATTATCAGCACACTTACCCGCAGAAGCAGTTTTAAATAGATTATATACCATCAAGGCCAATCCTACAAAATAGAATACCCCACCTAGAACTCTAGCATGATACATTGGAAGTATCTGAGTGATTGTCTCTAAGAAATTAGGGTAAGCCAACAAACCATCTGGTGTAAATTCTTTCCACATTAATGTTTGTACAACGGCACCCCAATACAATGGAAGAGCGTAGAAAATGATTCCTAAAGTTCCAATCCAGAAGTGTGCGTTAGCCAACTTCTCAGAATACAATTTGGTTTTCCACATTTTTGGGAAAAGGTAATATAACATACCAAAGGTTAAGAAACCATTCCATCCCATTGCACCAATATGTACGTGAGCAATATTCCAATCCGTGTAATGCGTTAATGCATTTACCCATTTCAAAGACATCATAGGTCCTTCAAATGTTGACATACCGTAAGCTGTTACGGCAACCACCATAAACTTAAGTGTTGCACTATCACGAACTTTATCCCAAGCACCTCTTAGAGTCAACAGACCATTAAACATACCACCCCATGATGGAGCAATCAGCATAATAGAGAAAACAACACCTAATGATTGTGCCCAATCGGGTAACGCAGTGTAAAGTAAATGGTGAGGACCAGCCCATATATATAAGAAAACTAAGGCCCAAAAGTGAATAATTGATAATCGGTAAGAGTATACCGGACGATTCGCTGCCTTAGGTAAGAAATAATACATCAAACCTAAATAAGGTGTTGTCAAGAAAAAGGCCACGGCATTATGACCATACCACCATTGAACTAAGGCATCCTGAACTCCAGCATAAACCGGATAAGATTGCAACCAACTATATGGAATTGCAATAGAGTTACCAATATGCAAGACTGCAACCGTCACAAAAGTGGCGATATAGAACCAAATAGATACATATAGATGATCCGCTCTTCTTCTTAAGATCGTTCCAAACATATTCCATCCAAACACAACCCAAATAATGGTAAGTGCGATATCAATAGGCCATTCAAGCTCTGCATATTCTTTACTGGTTGTAATCCCCAAAACAAAGGTTACTGCAGCAGAAACGATGATTGCTTGCCAACCCCAGAAATGAATCCAGCTTAATTTATCGCTATACATTCTAGCTTTTAACAAGCGTTGAAGCGAGTAATAAACCGCCGTGAAAATTCCATTACCAACAAAGGCAAACACCACTGCATTGGTATGAACTGGTCTTATTCGCCCAAAAGAGGTATAGGCCAAATTGAAATTAAAAATGGGGAACGCCAATTGTAAAGCAGCCAAAAGACCGACCAACATTCCGACTACACCCCAAAGAATAGTAGCGTAGGCAAAATATTTTACGATTTTATTGTCGTAAGAAAAATGTTGTGTTTCCATGTATGTTATAGCTTTATAAATTTACGAATGAATTCTGTTTACTTTTCTTTTGAGGATTTTGACTTATCCTCCTTTATATCTTTAGTTTTACTTTCTTCTTGTTTAGACGCACTTCCGTGCGTCTCTTCGTTTTCCTGATCTTTTATTTCTTGATCATCGAATAAAATCCTGACCGATGGTGAATAATGATCGTCATACTGTCCTTTCTTAACGGCCCACAAAAAACCGATTAGGAATCCTCCTGCCACGACCATACTCACCCCTATTAATACAAATATTACACTCAAGGTTCAATTTTTTAATCTTGTATATAATCAAACAGCCTAATTGAGCTGCACACGTTTCTTACTTACTTTTCCTAGACTTGGTAAAATATCTTTCTTTTTTAGAACTTTTTCCCCTTCCTTATTCCTGGCAAAATAACTCGTTGTAAAACTTGCAAAAGCGACAACAGAAATTGAACTTATAGGCATTAATAAAGCCGCCACAATAGGCGATAAAATACCTTGAACAGCAAAATATAAACCGAATATATTGTAGGCAAAGGATAATAGGAAACTTAGTTTCACAACCCACATTCCTTTTTTCGATATGCTTAAAAACCTTTTCAAATCCTGGAATTTCGATGCTTCTAAAATAGCATCACAAGCTGGAGAAAAATTGTAAATATCATCAGCTATTGATATACCTACATCACTCACCTTTAAAGCTCCGGCATCATTCAAGCCATCACCTATCATCAATATGTTACTTCCTCTACTTTTTAGAGCTTGTATATATTCCAACTTATCCTTTGGGGATTGATTGAATAATAGATTTGAATTCTTTGGGAAGATTTCAGCCAAAATCGATTTTTCAGCATCATTATCACCTGAAAGAACATGTAAATCATAGTTCGATGATAGAGAATAAATTAACTCATTTAAGCCTGTGCGATATTGATTACTCATGATGAATCGCCCTTTCACTTGTCCATCTATAGAGACATAAACTTCGGTAGAACCCGATAAATTTTCAGCTTTAGAAGCTAAAACAAAATTGGCAGAACCAATCTTCACATCTCTGCTCTCAATATGTCCTGATAGACCTAAGGATACCATTTCTTTAAAATCGTGTACCTTTCTAGAAGTCGATTGTTTTAAATGATCGTAAAGGATCGTACTTAAAACATGAGATGAATGTCGAGATAATGACTTGACTGCATCCAAATCCTGTTCGCTTAATGCTTCACCATCATACTTAACACTTACAGCATCAGCCTGTGTGATAGTACCTGTTTTATCAAAAACAATCGTATCAACTCCACTTAAAGCTTCGACGATATCGGCACCTTTTAAATATATCCCTAATCGGCCTAACATTCGCATCGTATTACCTAATGCAAAAGGAGAAGACAAAGCTAAAGCGCATGGGCAGGCGACGATCAAAACTGACGTAAAAGCAAATACAGCTTTTGATGTATCGTTCAGTAACCAATAAAAACCAGCTAAAGCACCAATTACGATTATTGAAAGTGTGAAATATTTACTTATTTGATCAACCAAGGAATTCAACTTAGAAAAGTAAATTTCTTTTTCCTCCGATTGATTCCAAAGTTGTGTTAGTCTCGATTGAACAACCTCTTTTTCGATGCACATTTCAATAGCACCACCTACTTGTTTACCTCCCGCAAACAAATGATCGCCTATTGATTTTAAAACCGAACGAGATTCTCCCGTCACAAAACTATAATCAATTAAGGCTTCACCTTTGGTCAGTATCGCATCAGCAGGTATCAATTCCTGATTTCTAATCAAGATCACATCTCCTTTTTTCAGCTTATTTATTTGCGTACTTTGTTCTTCACCATCAATAATTTTACTGACGGCGACGGGGAAATATGAACGATAATCACGTTCAAAAGATAAGGCCTGATAGCTTTTACTCTGATACCACTTACCAATAAGTAAAAAGAAAATTAAGCCTGCTAATGAATCCATATAACCAGAACCTGTGCTGGTAAATATTTGAAATGAAGATTGAACAAAAAGGGTTATAATACCCAAAGAAATAGGTACGTCTATATTAATAAACTTGTGTTTTAATCCTTTGAATGCAGAGATAACATAATCGTTCCCACTATAAAACAGAACAGGCAAAACCAGAATAAAATTCATCATTCCAAAGAATGATTTGAAATTACTTTCTAAAAATTCTGAACCTGGCACATATTCAGGTAAGCTAAGAAGCATGATGTTCCCAAAGCTAAAACCAGCGACTCCAATTTTGTATAAAAGTTTCTTATTAGCATCCTGATTCTTTTTCTCTTGTAGATTATCAAGTGTAATTTCAGGAATATAGTGGATAGAAGCCAAAAGTTCAGCCAACTGACGAAGGCTTAATTCATTTGAATCAAAAGTAACCGTAACTTCTTTTTTAACGAAGTTCACAGTTGACTTATATACAGCCTTATTTAATACATTAAGATGCTCGAGTAACCAGATACATGAGCTACAATGTATACCAGGCGTATACAAACTTACTTTACGTATGGCATCTTCTGAAAATTCGTAGAGTTTTGAACTTATTTCTTCATCGTCAAGAAAAGCAAACTTCTCTTTAAACTTCCCCTCTTCAATTTTAATCCCAGGAGTGGTCTCAATATTATAATAGGAACAAAGTGAATTGTCATTCAAAAGTTGAAAAACGGTAGAACAACCTGAGCAACAAAATGGCTTACCATCCCAAATTACGGGATGTTTACCACAATCGTCACCACAATGGATACAGGCTTCGTTTTTTGTATCTTCAGCTATTTTCGTCATCTTGCAGACTCATTAGGCTTAATCGAAAACAATGTTCTCAGATTCAACTCTTATTTATATAATTGCAGGTGTTACTCTTGCACATTTCCTATTTGGGATAGGCTATTTACTTTATAAGTTAGGCTTTGCTCCCAAAAAGAAAAAAGATGATATCGAGTAATAAGTTCAGAATCTAGCTAGATTTCGTTCTCATTTTCGACAACTGAAACACTTGGAATAGAACTAGAAAAATAACACCCCAAATTCCGATTACCCCCAGCACGTATGTCGCAATAATCCAAATTGGAGCATTCGCTCGAGTTCCCCACATGGCTCTTTCATCAAGTGGATTCTTAGGATTCGTTGGTACACCTATTGATAAAACACGCTTTTCTTCGATTTGTCCGTAATTATCTTCATCAGTAATCTTTACCAATAAGTCAACTTGTCCTTCTCTATCACCAGGAAGATCAGTTGGAAATTGTATCAACAATTCACCATTCGCATCGGTATAAGCTTCTTCGCCTGAAACATCGAGTTGACCAAATTGTCTCTTTACAAGAAAACTTAACTCAACGCCTTCCAAGCCCACACGTTTTCCGTTCTTTTTCAAACCCGTTAAGTGCGCGTTTAGTTTCTTATGCTCGCTGTCAACATTAAGTTCGATTTTAACATCAGTCACATCAGGATTTACAACAGCTTTAGTGGAAACGGCCTTCTTTTTATTCTTATCGAAAGATCGCAAATAAGCAATAACCATCCATTTGCTTTCATCGTTCAATGTTTTATCGAAAGTTGGCATAGCACCTTTACCAGTCTTAATCTTGTGATAAATTTCACCATCAGATTGAACTAAAAAATTCTGCGAACCTAAATCAGACGGAGCAGGAACCAAAGGCAACATATTTGCCTTGGTAGGGTCACCATGACATGACTTACAATTGGTTTGATATACCTTTTTCCCTGAACTAATATTCTTCTTGCTAAGTTCGTATGGGTTAAGTTTCTTTTTTGCAGTAGCAGATACTTTCCAGTCCTCTGCAGATGCCGAATTCATAAAGGCAAATACAAGAACAAGAGTCGCTAATATAGTGGATACGTTTTTCATGTGTTTCTTGATTTATTATTCCTCAATTTTATAATCAATTCCCTTCTGGTCAGCAATCTCACAGATAGGTACTACTGGAAAGATTTTAGCCAAAACCGTGATAATCAAAAGTGCCAAAGCAAAACTCAATACAGTAACCGAAATTTCAATTGACGATGGAAAATAAGTCTTAAAATGGTCAGGTACATTCTGAATAGGAAGATGTGGATGCAACATAGTAGGAATTACAATCACATAACGCTTAAACCAAGCACTAGCAATCACAAATAGAGAAATGATCATGAGTGGCTTTGGCATTCTAAAACGCTTATTCACCATCAAAATGATTGGCAAAATATTACCTAAAATTTGTGAAGACCAGAACATAATAGCCCATGATCCAAAGAACAATTCCTTAAGGTGAATACTATCTCCTGTCTTCATTTTATAACCCGGAACCAAAAACTCATTTACATTAAAATACAAGTAAACTAAACAAACAGCTACCATTAGCTTACCCATTTTATCGAAATGAAATTCGGTAATATAGTCTTGAAGTTTGTAATTAACTCTGAAGAAATACATTGCTACAACCAAGGCAGCAGATCCGGCAACAAATGCCCCTGCAACGAAATATGGTCCAAAAATAGTTGTATCCCAACCATTTCGAAGCGTTGCAGCAAACAACCATGATGTAACCGTATGAATAGCCAAACCAACTGGAACAATTAAAACCATCAAAGTTCTAATCATCTTGTGAAGATGCTTGTGCTGTTCTGGTGTGTTCGTATAGCCAAATGAAAGAACTGCGTAAACTTTCTTTAAAATAGGAGAAGAATTCTTCATTTCCTTTTTGCAGATCGCTAGATCAGGAATCATGGGTAAAATCAACAATAGAGTACTAATTACTAAGTAAGTCGTAATTACCGTTACATCCCATAGAATTGGTGACTGAAAACGTCCATGAATCATAACATTTAACACTCTATCTGGGCGACCCATATCTAAAACAATCACTAGGCCTGCCACTGCAACAAAGGCAACAGCAATAATCTCAGCAATTCTAGAAATTGGGGTAATCCAATCGACCTTTAATAGTCCAAGTATCGATGAAATTAACATCCCAACCAAACTAACTGCTACAAAGAAGACAAAGTTGGCGATATAAAGTCCCCAAGATACATAGTCACGCATTCCGGTTACGCCAAGTCCGTCACGAAGTTGTACGTAATAAGCCCAACCGCAGACAGCAATAACAGTAACCAGGAAAACAATCCACAATTCCAGTCCTTTATGATTTTGCATCGGACGAAGAATATCTTGCTTTAATTTTTCAAAGGAAAGTGTTGTTTCTTTCGATTTTGTATTGTCATTCATATGTAAAATGATTTTCTATGAATATTTAATATATCGTGTATGTTTAATCTTGATTAATGAAGATTCTCCTCATTCAATAAATCACCATTGAATTCGAAAGCCCTATTCTTAGGAGGCAAGTAAAAGACTCTAGGCTTGGTTCCTAATTCTTCCATAAGTGTATAACCCGCATTATCCTCTATCAATTTAGAGAAGCGAACGGTTTCACCACTGGTTCCATTTGTAACAGCATCTTCATTTCTATCTCCGAAATAATAAACACCATTAGGACAAGCAGAAACACATGATGGTAACTTATTTTCACGTAAACGGTCGGCGCTAAATAAACATTTACTTACAGTACCTTTCTTCTGAGGAACATTCGCCTCAATATTATAGGTTAAATCGTTATACTTCTCGGCATCTTTGGGCTCAGTCCACTGGAAAATACGTGCTGAGTAAGGACAAGCAGCAATACAGAATCGACAACCAATACAGCGTTCGTTATCAATTAGGACAATACCATCCTGTCGCTTAAAAGTCGCATCAACAGGGCATACTTTTGTACAAGGCGGGTTGTCGCAATGCTGACAAGGCTTGGGCATAAAATAAGGTGCAGTATGCTCAGAATCCTGCATCTGTAAAACATTAATATGATGCTGTTCTGGTCGTAACTGATGATGATTTTGACAAGCAGACATACACTTACGTGCATTTCTACATTTACTTAAATCGATAACCATCACGAATGATTTACCAGCGATCCCCTCGCGTCCTCTCTGTTGTAATTCATCAAGAGGTTCGTTAACTGTAGGACGAAGTTGATTTTTATCAACCTGAACCAATTGTCCATCTGCAGTAAGCAAATTCACCATCTCCTCAGGTTCTTTGGCTGCAGCTTTAGCAGCACCTAAAAGTGAAAAACTACTCACAACACCTGCAGCGCCAACAGTTACACCAAAGCTTTTCAGAAAATTTCGTCTACCCTTATCGGAAGTTTTTTGTGTCATATCTCAAAAATTTGCACTGTCACGATTTTGGAATACCATGTTCTGATCTACCTTATCGTATTTATAAAATGTGTATAAATACACGTCAAATATTAAAGTTAAAATTCTGAAAACAAAGTCACAATATATTCCGAAACCGTTTGCAAAACATTCAAAGATAAATAATATTTTCAGATTTTTTAACAATTACAATATCGTTATAAAAATTAGAATATGATAACTAAATACAAATATAAAATCCAATACAAAGCTGCTAATCTGCATATTACAAAAATGAATCAAGCCCATTACACCCGCTATTAAAATAATATTTTAAACCCACGACTAAACCATTAAAGATCCTTTACTCTTAATTATCAGCTATTTACATACGTAATACAATCAAATATGCCTCTATCAATCTAAGACAAAAAGCTTTATTGATTTTTATAAACAGCTCATCTAGCATATCTATCATCGAATAATTAAATAACACAACAAATACACATTTCTCTAATATTCAAACCCTTAACTAATATTGACTTATGATATATAAATTATTAATCATGTTTTACAAGATATTAAGCGAATCAATTGATTTAGAATTTTCTAAAAACAATTAAAAGCGTATTTTTGCGCGGATCTTTCAGCCGAGGATAAACCTATACATTTGGCTTAACTTAAGACTATGAACGAATTAAATAATTTGAAACCTATTAATGATTGGTTTAAAAAATTAGACAGCCGTCCCATTATTATTAGTGGACCTTGTAGTGCTGAATCTGAGGAACAGGTCTTAAATACAGCTCGTCAATTAAAAGAGATTGATCAGGTTAAAGTTTTCAGAACTAGAATCTGGAAACCTAAAACTCAATCTAATAGTTTTGAAGATAGAGGGGATAATGCTCTTAATTGGTTGAACCAAGTTAAATTGGAAACAAACTTATTGACCATGGTTGAGGTGGCTTCACCAAAGCATGTGGAGATGTGTTTGCGTCATAATGTTGATATTCTTTGGATTGGAGCTAGAACAACATCAAATCCATTTTCCATACAAGAACTTGCAAGTGTACTTCAAGGTATGAATGTGCCTGTAATGATAAAAAATCCACTTAATCCAGATATCAATCTTTGGATTAGTGCATTGGAGCAAATCAACAAAGCGGGCATATCAAAACTAGCTGCCATTCATTGTGGTTTCTACCCTTTTGAACAAACTAGTCTTCGTAATATTCCAAAATGGGAGATTCCAATTGAGTTGAAGTCAAGATTCCACAATTTGCCTATGATTTGCGATCCAAGTCATATTGCTGGAAATAAAGAACACATTCAGCAGATCTCACAGAAAGCTCTGGATCTAAATATGGATGGCTTAATGATAGAAAGTCATTTCAAACCTGAAGACGCATCAAGTGAATCTATGCAACAACTTATACCTTCAGAATTAAATACAATTTTGAATAGCTTGGTTTGCCGATTGAGTATTAAAAATGGTGATGATTACAACCCACTGAGTCAATACCGTAATCAAATTGACTCAATTGATGCACAGTTTATCGAGCTACTGGCACAGAGAATGAATGTTGTAAGTGAAATAGGAGAATACAAGTCGGAACAAAACTTAAACATTCTTCAATTAAAACGATGGGAGAAAGTGAGAGAACAAGGTACTGAACTTGGTAAATCACTAGGTTTATCAGAAAATTTCCTCACTCAATTACTTCGAATGATTCATAAAGAAGCTATTCTTATTCAAAATGATGTTATGAATAATAAAAAATAACCCCTTACTATAGAGAAATAAAAAGCCAGTAAACTTATGTGTTTACTGGCTTTTTCTATGTGTATATTTTAAGATTAACTCTTCGCTCTAATCTTCAGTTTCTGTCCTACTCTTAAGCTACGTGAATTTGTAATGTCATTAATTCTCATGATATCATAATTTGAGATACCTGGAAATTTCTTAGCTATTGTCCAGAAATTATCATTCTTCCGAACCGTATAATAAATGTAATCTCCACCCCCACCAGACGACGTTTTCTTAACATTACTTGTCTTCTTAGAGCTTGCCACATATGACTTACCCAAAGTTGCTTGCTTTTGAGATTTAGACATCGAATTAAACGACTTATAATATGAAGATTTCGACTTCGGTACATAAACAGCTAGTTTTTGCCCAACTCGAATCATATTACGTCGGATATTATTCCAATAACGCAAATCTGAAGTTCTAACATGAAACCATGATGCAATTAAACCGACGGCATCACCTGATTTCACTTTATAGTAAACCTTAGATTTCCCTTTCGGAGAAGCATGTGCAAACTTCTGGTATCTATCTCTAGGATTAGCAAGCTGATCCTTTAAATTGAAATAGTATTCTTTTTTATAAGATGTAATTGAATCCTGATTGTCAATAAAAGCCAAAGCTGACTCAAAAGGAATTTTTAACGAATATGGTTTATTAAAAGCAGGAATAATATCGGCTCGATACTGAGGATTCAATTCACGTAATTTCTTTTTTGAAACCTTAGTAAACTGAGCAATCTGATCAAAGTGTAGTTGTTCCTTTATCATTATTGTATCACAAACCTCTGGAAATTGATTAGGTCTTGGATACAAACCATGTTCTTCGTGAAAGTTAAAAGAATAAAGTGCTGCAATAAATGCTGGCACATACCCTCTCGTTTCTTTAGGTAGTCTGTAATAAATATCCCAATAGTTCTTCTTTCCTCCACTGCGACGAATGGCCTTATTTACATTTCCAGGACCACAATTGTATGCAGCAATAACCAAAGGCCAGTTGCCGTACATCTTATACAAATCCTTTAGGAACCTAGCTGCAGCATAACTCGATTTTATAGGATCACGACGATCGTCTACAAAAGAGTTAACCTCTAACTTATACTGCTTACCTGTCGAATACATAAACTGCCACAAGCCTGAAGCACCAGCTCTTGATAGAGCTTTAGGATTAAGAGCAGATTCAATAATTGGCAAATACTTCAATTCCTGAGGTAAGCCTTCTTTATCGAGAATTTCTTCGAAAATAGGAAAGTAATATTCCGACATACCCATCATAAGCTCAACCTGCTTTCTCCTACGTTGCGTATAAAGCTCAATATAATTTCGTACAATTTTATTATACGAAAGATCAAACATCGAAGGGATAGATTGTAATCTCTTAATATAAACTGAATCTGCTAATTTTTCCTTTTTATACTTTGTTTCTGGACCTTCATAGGCTCTTGTTTTAACCGATTTTTCAGCATACCAAGCATTAACCAACTTATCTAGGTTACTTTTAAATTCAGGTTGTATACTATCATTCAAATCCCAACGAACATCAACAGGATTGATTTTCAGAAAAGCCAAAGAATCTTTCTCCACAGCTGGAGTCATATCCTCGTCTTCAATAATAGGATTTTCAACTTCACTTTCCTGAGCAAAAACTTCAGACGTTTCAACTTCAGCAGACGAATTGTCTACAAGTGTTTTACTCGTAGAGCAAGCCATACTTGCAATAAGAGCCAATGAATAAAGGGAATATTTAAATTTCATACTTGTTGTTTTCTTCATTTCTATTTCAAAAGAAATAGAATTCAAATTAAAAATAGTGCCTCGTGCACTCTCCACACTTAATTATACGCATTCAAGCAAATTTTATTGCTCCACAAATCTTTTAAAATGTATAATCACCAACTACTTTAAGATCTCAAATAAGATTTCAGCAAGGAAACTCTTACTATTTACCTTTATATAATTTTCTTTATCTATTCCTAACAGGCCTAATTCTTCGGCAGTCTGATTCACCATAAAGAATTCGCGTGCTTCGGTTGCAATTTTTCTTTTTTGAGTAACATTTAAAAGCTCAGATTGAAACTTAGGCCAACTCGAAGCAGTTTTCAAATCTAAATCCAACGAATCTTTCTTTACAACAAGAGATTTAAAATAGCTTGCAAGCTTATCAACATGTTTCGAATTCTCTACAATATCATCTTCTTTAATCTCTACAAGCTTTAAGCCAGAAACAGAATTGATATGCATCACGTATTTTTCATTCCCACAATGAATTGTTGCAGAAGTAAAATCTTGATCTAGAATATCTGAAAATAACACAAAAGTCCTTTGCTCATGCTTATCTATTGTATCACCAACAATTTCGTGTAATACAATTAACTTATCCTGTGCAATTACAGATAAATGAGTGATAACAAGAAAAATAAAGAATAAGGCTAATCTCATATATTTCAGCTTTTTAGATTCACAAGATACTAAAAATTAATTCGACAGGACAAACCAAGTGTACTCCCCGAAATGGGTGAAAAGTTCATTTTTGGTTGAATCGTCATACTTAAATCATCGTTGATATTAAAATCAGTAAAGTGTGCATCAACAGTTGCATCGATAATATTAAGAACATAAACTCCAAATAAAATGATATAACTTAAATCTCTATCTCTCTTATACTTGTCCTTACCATTCTTTAATCTAGTCTTATACAAATCATCTAACTGAGATGATGTCGTGGTAAAGTCTACATTATTAACTAATTTTTCATAGCTTTTAGATGAAGGTTCCTGAATTGTTCCTCCTTCAGGCTGATATTTATATTCTAAATATTTAGAAAAGTCGATATAGCCATCCTTGTAATCATTGTACTGACCCGTATTCCACCCAATAGCATATAAGGTTACTCCAATACCACCGTAAAGAATGGGAAGTTTCCAATACTTTTTATTGTAGATCTGTCCCAAGCCTGGTAATAAAGCAGAATAAACTGTGGCCTTATGAGGTGAATGCTCTTTTACTTTTTTTGGTGAAAAAACAGTATCTGATTCTATTTTCTGAGCGTATACATTTCCTCCGGAAATTAATACAACAAAGCACACTACTACAAGTAAAAGGAGTGTTTTCAATTTATTCAAAATCGTGATTTTTGATTATTTTATTATTTCATCTGATCGAGAACACCTAAAATACGCTCTAAATCATCATCTGATTTAAAAGGAATAATAATCTGTCCTTTTCCTTTTGTATTACGTTTCAAATCTATTTTAGAATCAAAATGTTTTGAAAGATGTTGTTTAAGGCTTTCATATTCTTCAGCTAAACGAGCTGGTTTGGCCTTTTCTTTAACAGGTGCTCCATTATTAGCTTCACGAGCCAATTCTTCAATTTTTCTTACTGATAAATCATCAGAAACAGCCATCTTATATATAGATAGTTGATACTCTCTGTTATCAACATTTACAAGAGCACGAGCATGTCCCATAAGAATATTCTTCTCACGAACCCCCTTCTGAATCTCTGCAGGAAGCTTAAGTAAACGTAGATAGTTTGAGATCGTTGAACGTTTTTTCCCAACACGATCACTCAAGCTTTCTTGAGTTAAATCACATTCGTCAATCAATCTTTGATACGAAATCGCAATCTCAAGAGAATCTAAATCTTCACGCTGAATATTTTCAACTAAAGCCATTTCAAGCATTTTGTCATCTTCAGCAAGACGAACATAAGCAGGAATCTTACTTAAACCTGCTATTTTCGATGCTCTAAGACGACGCTCTCCAGCAATAAGTTGAAATGAATTGCTATTAAGTTTACGAACAGTGATAGGCTGAACAATACCAATTTCTCTAATCGACTTAGCTAATTCATTTAAAGCTTCCTCGTCAAATTTAGTTCGAGGCTGAAAAGGGTTCACCTCAATTTTCGATAGTTCAATTTCGTTACTTAGTTCATGTTCCTGACGCGATGGACGAGCTTGAAAATCATCTCTATCGTCAATCAAAGCTCCTAAGCCTCTACCTAATGCACTCTTTTTTGCCATAATATATCATTATAAAACATGAATTCGACTAGCCTATAATACCTAATCGAATTGCATTTTCTTATTTCTCAATTTCGTTTTCCTGATGCGCTTCTTCAAGCTCTGAATTATTCTCGACCAGTTCTCTTGCTAGATTCAAATAGTTGACTGCTCCATTTGATTCTGCATCATATAAAATAGCAGGCTTGCCAAAACTTGGCGCCTCTCCTAATTTTGTATTTCGCTGAATAATTGTTTCGAAGACCATATCCTGGAAGTGTTTCTTAACTTCACTTACCACCTGATTTGATAAACGTAAACGGCTATCGTACATGGTTAATAAGAAGCCTTCAATTTCCAATTCAGGATTCAATCTACTTTGAATAATCTTAATGGTATTTAAAAGTTTACCTAAGCCTTCCAAAGCGAAATACTCACACTGCACAGGTATTAGGATTGAGTCAGCAGCAGTTAAAGCATTAACGGTAATCAATCCTAGTGAAGGAGAACAATCGATTAGGATATAATCGTAATCGTCGCGAATCGCATTCAAAACATTCAGAAGAATTTTTTCACGATTAGCTAGATTAAGCATTTCAATTTCAGCACCGACCAAATCAATATGCGAAGGAATAATATCTAAGCCCTCCATCTCGGTTTTTAGGATTGCATCTTTAGGATTAGTACCATCAACAATACACTCGTATAAGCTATTTTCGATTGTGCGAACATCAAAACCATAACCTGATGTTGCATTAGCTTGAGGATCGGCATCAACGATAAGAACACGATGTTCCAACACGGCAAGACTAGATGCTAGATTGATAGCAGTCGTTGTTTTTCCAACACCACCTTTTTGATTTGCAAGAGCGATTATTTTAGCCATAAACAATTCCTATTTTAATCAGAAAACCGAATACAATCCGCTTCTCTATTGTAGATACAACACTTACTTTCAGCACAAGTAGAACATCGACTTAAGCAGGCATAATCTCTTATATCCTAGTCTCATCAGTTCAGATCTGCTTGTTTCAAAGATAGTATTTTATAAGACATTTAAAATTCAGACATACTTATACTTATCAAAAATAAGCTTAAAGTTATAAACAATTAAAATTGACTTAAGCTTCTGCATAAAGCTTTAAACTCTCAGCCAATAACTGTTCCTTATCAATTGGAACAACAACTGGAATCTCACAAACAATTCCCCCAGCAAGGTTCGATATTGCAGCAATTTCTGCAGCATTCATTCCTGCAGCCAAGCAAAGTGTGGCAACAGAAATAACGGTATCTCCTGCTCCTGACACGTCAGCAATTTTTCTAACAACGGCTGGAATATGCTCGTAAGTATTTTCATTACTAATAAACACACCTAATTCTGATAGTGTAATCAATAACTTATCAACGCCCATTTCTTGCTGAAATTGTTTCGCTGCTCTAAATAAACCATCGATATCACCTTTTTCTAAAGTCAAATTTGAACCCTCAAGAAATTCTTTAAAGTTTGGTTTGAATAAA
This sequence comes from Ancylomarina sp. YFZ004, assembly GCF_054254355.1. Taxonomy (NCBI): domain Bacteria; kingdom Pseudomonadati; phylum Bacteroidota; class Bacteroidia; order Marinilabiliales; family Marinifilaceae; genus Ancylomarina; species Ancylomarina sp. YFZ004. Next base: position 75,924 of record NZ_JBTCHQ010000005.1, on the reverse strand, counting down.
GTGACATTTTTATAATCAGAATAGTGACGTTTTTTTGGATCAACTAAAACCGGGATATCCAATTGTTTTGCTTTATCCGTAACGGTTTCAATCAATTTCTTTGTGATCAAGCCCTTATCGTAGTCTTCAAATACAATAGCATGTATATCTTGACTATCCAATAAGTTTAGAACGTGATCGATAAATGACAACTCAGTATCATCAGCCAACTCATGCGTATCTTCTTCATCAATACGAATCACATGCTGATTGTTACTAATAAACCTGGTTTTAACTGTTGTTCTACGATGAGAACTCACAACAATACCCGATTGCTCGTGTTGAATTTCAGATAAAAGTTTGACAAAATCTTTACCTCTATCATCATCACCAATTACAGAACACAATATGGGATTAGCTCCAAGCGATTTAATATTCAAAGCCACATTAGCAGCGCCACCCAGTCTATTTTCGCGACTTGAGCATGAAAAAATGGGTACAGGTGCTTCCGGGGAAATACGATCTACCTCGCCCCAAGCGTAGGCGTCAACCATAACGTCACCTATAATAAGAATATTGTAATCGGAGAAGGATTCGAAAATACGATTCAATTCAGCTTTATTCACAAGCGGTATTTTTATTTGTTTGCCCAACAAAGATAAACAAATTCGAATCTTTAAAAATAGGTAGATGTAGCTTTAGATTTTTTTAAGACATCTATTAATTAATATCATCCCAATTAACATCTATTCAATTTCTTTCTTTGAATTCGCATTCACAAAAAGAATATGGCCTAAACTCTCATAGCCCATAAACATTTCAGCTCCTTCGTGCTTGATAATATCACCTCTAAAACCGATTAAGGTTAAACCTGCATGTTCTGAACGTTCATTAATCAGATCCTTAGGAGAAACATCTTCTTGCGCTATTAATACTTCAACATTTGTACTTCTAATTGGTAGTCGGCCCGAAGCAATCATTTCATCAAGACTCTCTCTCACCTCCAGAGCTTGTTCTGCCTTACAAATATTAAAAATCTTAATATCAGCCTTTCTCCAATCAGGATGTCCGGCAATAATAAAGCTCAATAAAATCATCAAATTTGCATTATCAGCATCAGAGGGTTTAATCCAAATATGAATATCTGACTTCAATTTAAATCGACGCTTTGAAGAGGCCATTACACAAAAATCAAAATCCCCTGCATTGGCTAAGGCATAGTTTTCGATAATTTCATCTAAATTCTCGCTATTATCTTTGTCATATTCGAAGATCACCATATTATTTTCCATGCCTGCAACACCTGGCAACTGAATAGCTTGAGCAATGGCAGAAGTATACGAGGGTGATATAATGGTGTCGACAAAAACATGATTCCCTACATTTCCAGAACGACTCACCAACAAATCAAGCTCTTGCGTGGCTTGCTCATGTGTAGCCTTAGAATAATAGCCTTCTATTCGATGTAGATAGGTTCCAAAACCATATTTGTAGGCAATCCAGTTTAATAGTTTAAAAGCCGTATCTCGTTCAAAAGAATCTTTTGATATACAAATGGCGCTTGGTCTCCACTCTTGCACACGCTTCTTCCCTGCTTTTTGCAAAAATACTTGAACATTCCTATTCAGCTGATATAATGAATTCAAAAAAATTGAAGCTAATCCATGCCTATCCTTATGATAGGAATTGATATACAAATAGGTCAAAACCATCAGCACAATTGCCAATAAAGCATATATCGTATTAATCTTGAACATGATCAAAATAGATACGATAAAACCCAGCAGTGACAAAAACCATTTCGACTTAAAAGAAGGTCGGTAACTAGGCGATGAACCAAAATGATTTAGAAAAGAGATCAAACAAAGCGCACCGTAGGTCACCATAAAAAACATAGATATAATTCCTGCAACAGCGTTAATATCACCTAGTAATACAAAAAACAGAGCAATCACACAGGTCACTATTGAAGCATTTATTGGTTCTCCATCTTTCTGACGCCCTTTCGCTAACCACCTATTCAGGCCTTTCGATGGCAGTGATCGATCAACCGAAAGAGCTTGCAAAGTTCTTGGTGCCACCATTACCGAACCTAAAGCCGAAGAAATAGTTGATGCGGCCAAACCAAAAGGGATTGCAATAGCACCACCTAAGGCAATTTGACTCATAACGAGTTGATGATCTAACAAATCCTGAACGCTGGCATACTGAGCTAATTTATAGACAACAAAAACATAAATAATCATGCCAATAAAAGTAGCCGCTGTTGTGCCCCAAGGAATTGATTTTGCAGGATTTTTAAGATCTCCTGAAAGCCCTACTCCAGCAGTTATCCCGGTAAAGGCAGGGAAAATAATGGCAAAAATCACAAAAAATTGATCTGAATTTCGAAACTCCGCTTTAAATAAAGAAAAATCAGAAACCGATGCATGAGCCGTATCTCCAATAAAAAATAAGATTAGCGATGCAAAAAGAATGGCCGCCACAAAATAAAGAGCCTTTACTCCCAGATTAGCACCTTTTTTTAGAATCAAAGCTGACAAGAGCAACATAGCAGGTACAGAAACGACTTGCCTAGGCAAAGAAAGATCGTAGGTCCTCAATGCCCAATTGAAAATAGGTTCGAAGGCTTCAGTAAAAGCAATCACATAAAAAGCAACCGAAATAGCTTGCGAAAGGAATAAAGCCAAACCAATTGTAGCTCCAATATTTAAACCAAAAGATCGAGAGATAATAAAATATTCACCACCACCTTCAACTCTTTTATTAGTTGCAAGTTCCGAAATAGCAAAGGCTGTTGGTATAGTTACCAAGTGTCCCAATAGGATAATAAAAATGACACCCCAAAAACCAAGAGTCCCAACCGCATAGCCAAACCTTAAGAATAAAACGGCGCCTAAAATGGTAGATATAGCTGTAAAAAAAACAGGTGCCGTTCCAAATTTTCGTTTCCCTACTCCCTCTTGCATAGGTTATTAATATTGATTTTATTTTTCCTTTTGTACTAAATTTAAACTTTATTATTTAAGCATCCGAATCTTTCAAGACAAAACTTATATATCAAAACTCGAGTTTTAAATACTTACAGACACAATCTGTTCAACAAATTTAAGTGCTAATACAGGAAATTATTACTATTTTCGGCTTTAATTATCACATTAAGATTTTTAACAATATAGCTTTACAAAATCTCAATATCAGACGTAGAATAACCTATACGAATCTATTACCTAACAAATAAGCTATATTTAAAAGACATAAAACAAAAAACAATGAAGAAACTATTATTTGCACTTCCTCTATTACTTCTGTTTGCATGTAATCAGGAACCTACTGTCAAAATAAAAGGTAGCATTAAGAAAGGTGACGGTATTACACTATATCTTGACAAGCTTCATACAGCTAGAGTAGAAACAATTGATTCAGTTAAGCTTGATAAGGATGGTGAATTCAGTTTTAAAACAAAATCATCACAACCGGAGTTTTATTTATTGCGTTTATCGAATGGGAAATTACTAACGCTTTTAACAAGTCCTGACGAAGAAGTTGAGGTGAATTCTATTTCTACTCATATGAATCAAGCTTATCTTGTTTCTGGTTCTACTGGTTCTGCATTTGTAAAAGATTTAAATGATAAGCTTACAGAAACTAAGGATAGTATAGCTGTAATCAGAAAAGAATTAAAGGAGAAAAAAGCAGATCCAAACTATTCTAGTATTTCACAGAATTTGTTGGCTAAGTATATTGAAGTGATTCAAGATCAAAGAGAATTCTCTGCTAACTTCATCATGAGAAATGCGACTTCTCTTTCGAGCTATTTAGCACTTTATCAAAGAATTGATAAGAACACATATACCTTAAATGAAAATAGCGACATAAAGTATGCTAAGGTTGTTGCTTCATCGATGAGAGCTTTATATCCCGAACACGAATACACAAAAGCCGTATTAGCGAATCTGGAGACCATGCAAAAAAGTTTGAATAATTTGAAAATGAAGAAGCTGATTGAAGATAAAGGTGCAAACTACCCAAAGCTTAGCCTTAAAAATACCAAAGGAAAAGAGATCAGCCTAAATTCTTTAGATGGTAAATTGATTGTTTTAAGTTTTTGGGCATCACAAGATGCTAACTCTAGAAAGCAAAACAGCACTCTAAAAAAGATCCATACAAAGTATAAAAACAAAGGCTTAGAAATCTATCAGGTTTCTGTTGATCAAGATGCAAAGCTTTGGAAAGAAGCTATTAAAAAAGATGGTTTAAATTGGATAAATGTTTGTGAACCTGAAAATGGTAGTGCGTTAGCAGTTCGTAATTTCAATGTTCAGCAAGTACCTGCCAACTATATTATCAGTAAACAAGGTGATATTGTAGGTAAGAATCTATACGGATTAGCTCTTGAAGAGAAAGTTGATGAATACATCAAATAATAAATAAAATATTGAGTCTGGTTAGTTCCAGACTCAAAACTATAGCTTAATTAAGCAGACGTATGACAACTGGAAAAAAGATATATTTTGCTTCTGATGTTCACTTGGGCGCACCCGCTTTAAACAACAACCTTCAACGTGAAAAGTTGTTTGTAAAATGGCTCAATCAGGTGAAAGAAGATGCTAAGGCCATTTATTTAATGGGTGATATTTTTGATTTCTGGTTCGAGTACAAAAGAGCAGTACCCCGAGGATTCACAAGGTTTTTTGGGAAGCTTGCTGAGATATGTGATTCTGGAATAGAAGTGCATTTTTTCACAGGTAACCATGACATTTGGGTTTTCGATTACCTACCACAAGAACTTGGCGTTATTGTTCATCGTAAAGAGTTCAGGACAGAAATTGATGGTAAAAAATTCTTTCTGGCTCATGGTGATGGCTTGGGACCTTACGACAAAGGCTACAAAATGCTTAAGAAGATATTCACCAATAAATTCTTGCAGTGGTGTTTTGCCCGATTACATCCCAACTTTGCAATTGGCTTAGCTCTTAAATGGTCTTCTCACAGTCGCTTAAGCGATGGGAAAGTTGAAGCCGATCAGTTTAGAGGAACAGATAAAGAATGGCTCGTACTCTTTGCCAATGATATTCTCAAAAATGAAGATTTCGATTATTTTGTATTCGGACATCGCCATTGGCCTTCAAATATAGAACTAGATAAAGGAGCTCGTTACATCAATACCGGGGATTGGATTTCACACTTCACCTATGCGGTTTTCGATGGTGAAAACATGGAACTCATGAACTTTGAAAAACCTGAAGCTTAACTTTCATCTTAAATAGACTATAACTCATCAAATTCAACTAAATTCTTTTCTATGGAATTTTTATATATCGCGATTGGAATCTTAAAAGGGATGATAATTGCCTGGTTAATTTTAAGAAAGAAATTAAATTCTGCCGCAGCAATACATCGTGAGGAACTTTTGAAAAAAGAGAATGCTTTTATTCTTGAAAAGAGCGAGCTGGATCAATCTAAGATGAGATTTGAAGAAAGAGCCAATAACCTTCAATCTGAAAAACAGATACTTCAAACTGAGCTTTTAACCGAGAGAGAAAAGACTGAGAAATTAACACGTTCATTTTCCATTTCGGCTACTGAGCGTAAGAATTTAGAAGAAAAACTAGAGAATCAGAAAAAAGAGCTTGAGGAACTACAAAAGCGATTTACTACTGAGTTTGAAAATATTGCCAACAAAATACTGAAAGAAAATTCAAAAGAATTCACTTCTTCGAACCAGAAGAATATGAATGATATATTAAGTCCTATTAAGGAGAAATTGACCTCGTTTGAGAAGAAGGTTGAAGAAACCTACGATAAAGAATTACGTGATAAAATTAGTTTGCGCGAAGAAGTTAAAAAGCTTTACGATCTGAATACGAAACTCTCTACTGAAGCTAACAACCTAACAAAAGCTCTTAAGGGTGATGTGAAAAAGCAAGGTAATTGGGGTGAAGTTGTTCTTGAGCGAATTCTTGAAAGATCGGGTTTGACTAGAGGTCAGGAATACGATAGAGAAGTTGTCATGAAAAATGATGATGGCCAAACAATTCGTCCTGATGTTATTATTCGTCTCCCTGAAGAGAAACACATTATTATTGACTCCAAAGTATCATTAGTTGCTTACGAAAGATTTGTAAACGCAAGTAGTGACGAAGAGAGAGAAGTCTGCCAAAAGGATCATATCGCCTCTTTCAAAGCTCATATAAAAGGCTTAGCAGATAAGCATTATCAAAGCTCAGACTCCTTAAATACACCTGATTTTGTATTGATGTTTGTGCCTATTGAATCCTCATTCTCTGTAGCGGTTCAGGCCGACCAGGAACTATTTGGATACGCATGGGACAATAAAATTGTTGTGGTGAGTCCCTCAACACTATTGGCAACACTACGTACCATTTCATCTATCTGGAAACAAGAAAACCAGAACAAAAACGTGATGGAAATTGCCCGCCAGGGTGGTGCTCTTTACGACAAGTTTGTGGGCTTTGTAGAAGATCTGATTAAGCTTGGTAAGCAAATGGACGGTTCTCAGAAACTGTATCAAGAGTCAATGAAGAAGCTTTGCGACGGAACAGGTAATCTGGTTGGTCGTGCTGAGAAAATTCGCATACTGGGCGCTAAAGTAAAGAAGAAACTTCCACAAGATTTACTGGATAGAACCAGCGAAGAGAAAGCTGTGGAATAAATATAAAAAGCATTAAAGAAGGAAAGGCTGTTTCAATCGAAACAGCCTTTATTTATATCTATACTATCCATAGCAGAAGTTTTCGAGATGTTCGACACTCCAATGATAATTTAGCCTTTATTAACTCTAGTGCTTTTACTATTTCTTCTTTGTAAGAGAATCACGATATAATTTCCCAATGCAACTATTGATGAAGTAATTACGATGATAATTATGTTTATATCAATTTTAACTATGGATAATTTATCAAGGATTAGTATTAGCAATAAGGCAAATATCGAAATAATAAAATACCAGAAATTTAATTTCTCATTCATTCTGTTGTTATTAATCGTTTAGAATATTAATTAAAAACAATGCCCTAAAAAATAGTCGCAAGAAGTCATTATATTACCTTCAGCATTGGTATTAGGCTAACTAGTATCTAAATTCCTTTGGGGTTATATCTTCTCCGTCAGCTTCCTTACAAAGCGATATTTATTGAAAAATTCCTTGGCAATTAGTCCAGCAATGGTTCTTGCATCTGGATACTGCACCGATAACTCTTTAAAAATCTTTTTTTCTAGAAATACCTTTTTGAAGTCTGGTTTCAATTGTCGCTATTATTTCTTTCCTGTTAATGCTTTTCTTCGCCATAAAATATTGTTTAAAATTTGTGCTAACAAGTAGATAAAGTACTCCAAGACTTATATACTCTCAGTCAGCTTCCTAACAAAGCGATATTTATTGAAGAACTCCTTCGCAATTACACGGAGAATGGTGTAAGCTGGTATCGCCAACATCATACCTAAAATACCCGACATCGAACCTGCGAACAGGATAACCAAGAAGATTTCAAGTGGGTGCGCGTTCACACTATTCGAATAAATAAGAGGTTGGAAAAGAATATTATCTATCATCTGAACAATTAGAAAGACCAAAGCGGTATAACCCAGAAGAGGGACAACTTGTGTATAAAAATCAACATCTAAATTAGTAGCAATTCCGATAATTAATCCAAACATGGTTCCGATCATTGGCCCGATATAAGGGATGACATTAATTAAGCCTGCGAATAGACCAATTACAACGGCATGACTGAATCCCATGCCTACAATCGTTAAACCTAAAGTAACCATAGTACCCACAAGAATCACTTCAAAAAAGAGACCAACAAAATAGCGCATCAAAAGATTCTTGATTGAATCGAGTACATGACGAACACCTTCTTCTTTATTCTCTGGAACAAATAAAACCAGTGAATCAATAAAAAGACTGCTATCCTTCAGGAAGAAAAATGTAATGAATGAGATTGAGAATAAGGCAATAAACAAGCCTCCAAGCGTACCAGCAAGAGATCCGAAAATAGATGAAATATCAGAAAACTTAAGCACCGAAGACAGATTATCAGTAATTAGAGCTTGAACTTTAAAATCACTTCCGTCAGTAGAGTATTTGGACACAAAGGCCTCGATATTCTTTATGGGTTCATCCAAGCTATGAATGGCAGATTGCACATCGATATTCGACAATTGCTTAGCTTCCTCTACAACCATTGGAATAAAAGTTCGGAAGAATACCACCATCACAAACCAAAGCAAAGCAAGGGTTAAACCAGCGGAAACGCTTATTGGGACCTTACGCCCTTTAATAGTCGCTTTATTAAGAAACTCGACAATTGGACGTCCAATAAAAGACAAGACAACTGCAATTCCAATATAGGCAAGTATGGCACTGAAATACCAAAATATCAAACCTAAAAAGAGCAAGCCGATGGCCGCAATTAAATATTTCCCTTTTCCATTCATATCAGAAAGTTCATTTTATACCAATTAAATTTCAAAATCATCTAAATATAAGATGGAATATTTTTTAGCTAGATCGAGACAAAAAAGTAAAAGATAGCGAGTTACCTTGCATCTTTTTTAACGAAGATATAGCTGAAAAGAAATATTTTATTAGATCGGTTTTGATGTTAATTTGGTATTATAGTAATAGACAACGTGTATAGACTACAAAGAAGCGAATTTCGCTTTCTTTATTCGATTAAAATTAACAAAAATATTAAGCAATCAATTATGATGCAAAAATTAAGGGCTATCGAATAATTTCGACAGCCCTTAATGAAAACTATATAAGTTCAATTTCTATTTAAACTCAAAGCATAGAGTCTTAAATATTAATTGGCTCTTTAACTTTTTGCTTCATCAAAGCAATTTCAAGAACATCCATTACATCTTCTACATAATGGAATTTTAGTCCTTTTAAATAGATTGGTTTGATTTCTTCGATATCTCTTTCATTCTCGTGACAAAGAATAATTTCCTTGATTCCGGCGCGCTTAGCAGCCAAAATTTTCTCACGAATCCCACCAACTGGTAATACTTTCCCTCTCAAGGTAATCTCACCAGTCATGGCCAAATTCTTCTTAATCTTACGTTGAGTAAAAGCAGAAGCAATAGATGTAATCATTGTAACACCTGCCGATGGTCCATCCTTTGGAATAGCACCTTCTGGAACATGAACGTGAAGATTCCACTTATCGAAAGCTTCTTGATTGATATCAAGTTTCGAAGCATGAGCTCTTAAGTATTCCTGAGCCAACAGAGCTGATTCTTTCATCACATCACCAAGATTACCTGTTAGGGTTAACTTACCTTTACCCGGGCTTAAACTCGACTCTACATAAAGAATCTCACCACCAACTGATGTCCAAGCTAAACCTGTTACAACACCAGCAAACTCGTTCCCTTGATATTTATCGCGATTGAAACGCTCAGCACCTAAATAGGATTTCAGCTCATCAACTTTAACAACTTTCTCGTAACTATCTTCCATAGCTACTTTCTTTGCTACACCACGCATTAGTTTAGCAAGCTTCTGATCAAGACCACGAACACCCGACTCTCGAGTATATTTCTCTATGATCTGAACAATCACCTCGTCAGGAACACTCACATGCTCAGCTGTCAAACCATGATTTTCCAGTTGCTTAGGTATCAAATGACACTTAGCAATTTCTGTTTTTTCCTCAGTGATATATCCACTAACATCAATCATCTCCATACGATCGCGAAGTGGTGCTGAAATTGCTCCAACATTATTTGCTGTAGCCACAAACATCACCTTCGACAAGTCGTAATCTACATCAAGGAAGTTATCGTGGAAAGCACTATTTTGCTCTGGATCTAAAACCTCTAATAAAGCTGATGATGGATCACCTCTGTGATCAGAACCTACCTTATCAATCTCATCCAAAATAAAGACTGGATTCGATGACTTAGCCTTTTTCATCCCTAAGATGATTCGACCTGGCATCGCTCCAATATATGTTTTTCTATGTCCTCGAATTTCTGCTTCATCGTGCAAACCACCCAATGACATTCTCACGTATTTTCTATCTAGAGCACTTGCTATGGATTTTCCAAGAGATGTTTTACCAACACCTGGAGGGCCATAAAGACACAAAATTGGCGATTTCAAATCACCTTTTAATTTCAAAACAGCCAAATGCTCAATAATACGATCTTTTACCTTCTCAAGTCCAAAATGATCTGAATCCAAAACATTCTGAGCATTCTTCAAATCGAAATTATCCTTGGTGAATTCATTCCATGGAAGATCGATCATTTCCTGCAAGTAGTTCAACTGAACTGAATATTCAGCAGCTTGAGGATTCAATCGCTGTAATTTTTTCAATTCCTTATCAAACACTTCAGCAACTTCGTCGCCCCAAAGCTTTTCAAGCGCTTTACCTTCAAGCTCCATCACATCCTCCTCACCAGGATTTCCACCCAGCTCATCTTGAATGGTTTTCATTTGTTGATGCAACAAATACTCACGCTGTTGCTGATCCATGTCAGTTTTCACCTTAGATTGAATATCATCTTTCAATTCTAAAATCTGAACCTCAGCCGATAATAGCTCAAGTAAACGCATTGCACGATCACTTAAAATACCAATATCTAGAAGACCTTGTTTCTTACTCAATTTCATCTCAGAGTTACTTGAAATAAAGTTGATTAAGAAAGATGAACCTTCAATATTTTTAATAGCAAATGTTGCCTCATTAGGAATCTGAGGACTCAACTTAATCACTTTAATAGCGATATCTTTAATTGAACCAACAAGAGCTTTAAATTCATTATCCTCTACTTCAGGACGAATATCCTTAAGTGTCTTTATTTTTGCAACATGGTAAGGGTCATTAGAGGTCATTTCTTCAATCTCGAAACGCTTTTTACCTTGCAAAATAACAGTCGTTGTTCCGTCAGGCATTTCCAAAATCTTAATGATTTGGGCAACGGTACCAATCTTATTCATATCATCAACTTCAGGTTCTTCAACCTCGTAGTCGATTTGAGAAACAGCCCCTAGAAGGCCTTTTTCAGCATAAACTTCTTTTACTAACTTTAAAGATTTTTCTCTACCAACTGTGATTGGAATAACCACACCTGGGAAAAGTACTGTATTTCGAAGTGGCAAAATTGGCAAACTGTCAGGCACCTCGAAATCATCGATGGCACTCTCGTCTTCATCCGCAATAATTGGAATAAAATCAGAGTCCTCATCCATCATATTCGTTAGCGCCATGCTTCCTATATTGATTTCTATCTTACTACTCATATCTATCTTAGTCTTATTTCTGTCAAAAAATGCAAGAATGCCATACAATCACTCAGCTTGTGACATATTGACGCAATCTTACTTTACTTTTATACTACACAGCTAACAGGCAATACTTATGCCAAGAAATAAGTAATTAAAAAGACTTACGATATTTAGCTGTAATCTCAAACACATGATCCATAATCTCCTGTTCTACCTCATCGAATTCTATACCTCGACGTTGCATCACCAATTGCGCCACTTCATGTGCAGCCTTTAAGCGATACTCCTGAAATCCATGATTACCTCCCATTGAGAATGAAGGAATAAAATTACGAGGAAAGCCTGCCCCGTATACATTAGCACTAACACCAATCACAGTTCCCGTATTCAACATGGTATTTATACCACACTTGGAATGATCACCCATTATTGTTCCACAAAACTGCAAGCTTGTTTTATCAAATCGATTCGATTTGTAATTCCATAGCTTCACTTCAGAATAATTGTTCTTAAGATTCGAATTATTCGTATCAGCTCCAATATTACACCACTCACCAATTACGGCATTCCCAAGGAAACCATCATGAGCTTTGTTAGAATAGCCTAGAAAAACCACATTACTCAACTCTCCTCCTGATTTACAGTGAGGACCTAGAGTTGTTGCACCATAAACTTTAGCTCCCATTTTCAATGCTGAATGTTCGCACATAGCCAATGGCCCACGAACAAGGGCTCCTTCCATAATTTCGGCATCTTTACCGATATAGATAGGACCTTCATTTGCATTTAGAGTTGCAAATTCAACTTTAGCACCTTCTTCAAGAAAAATATTTTCCTCTCCAAGAACATTAACTGTTTTGCTAATAGCTTGCGACTCTCTTCCTTTAGTTAAAAGTTCAAAATCATCACGAAGCGCCTTATCGTTAAGCTGAAAAATATCATATGCTTTTTCAATTCGAAGCAAGTCACCCTCGAAAATAATTTTCTCAGCGTAGTCTGGCAATGAAGTATCAAAACCATCAAGCTTATCTTCACTTACCCATGCTGCTATTAAAATACCATCATGAACTAAAACTTGCCCTTCGGATAATGAATGGATAGCTTCAATTAATGCTGGATTTGGCAAAACACAGGCGTTAATTAAAGTATTTTCACCTGCCTTATTCATCGGGTATTTCTTGGAAAGATAATCCTGAGTCATATAACTGATCTCCTGATTAAGGTATTTATTCCACTTCTCAGAAATTCTTAAAATCCCCAATCTAATTTCAGAAATAGGTCGAGTAAAGGTCAAAGGCAAGAAGTTTTGCCAGCTTTCATTATCAAAAAGAATATAGTTCATAGTGTGTTTTATTTCGTTTGGATTAACAAAAATAAAAAAAGCTCCGATAAATCGGAGCTTTTTTTATATTCTAAACACAATAAGATTATTTCTTAAGGTGATTCTTGTATTTGTTCTTAAACTTATCGATACGTCCTGCAGTATCAATTAGAGTCATCTTACCAGTATAGAAAGGATGAGAAGTGTCAGAGATCTCAAGCTTAATTAATGGGTATTCTACGTTTTCAATTTCGATAGTCTCCTTTGTGTTCGCAGTTGACTTCGTGATAAAAACAGTCTCATTTGACATGTCTTTAAAAGCTACTAAACGGTAGTTTTTTGGATGTATTCCTTCTTTCATCTTATTCTCTTTAAAATTTCTTATAATCTTCTTCCAATGGTCTGCAAAGGTAAATATTGTAATTTATTCTGCAAAGAAATGACCAAAGAATCTAACTTTTATTGCATTTATTCCTTGGATGCCTTAGTTCCTCTGTTTTCCAGAGGGATAATAGGTGTTCTTTTAAAGGGTGCTTTAGGGTCAAATAAGTAACGATAGGTATGATGCTTCTTCTTTCTGACCCCTCCAACCGACTCATAAATCGATATCATTTTAGGGTTAAAATCCCCAACCCAGGATAACTCCACCTCAGTATATTGCTTCTTTGCCTTAATCGCCTTATCCATATGCCAGAAAATAGCCGATTCAATTCCGAATCGTTGATATCTTGGCAAAACACCCATAACTGTTATACGAGTACGAGTAATGGTTTTACGTTTCAAGTAATAGAAAAATTTCAGCTTATTCCAAAAATCAAGCTTCCCATTCAATTTACTTAGAATCTGATTGATATCAGGCATTGCAACGAAGAAACCGACTGGTTTACCTTCGTGATAAGCAAACCATATAAATTCTTCCTCTAGAATCCCCTTACCTTCACGTGCAATCTTTCGGATATCTTCAATATCGATAGGCGTAAAATTATCGTGAAACTTCCAGGCTTCATTATAAACTTCTATGATATCCTGAATATATTTCTCAGCATTCGAAAATTGAAAATGTTTAAATTCAAAGCCAGGTTTCTTAGATACCCATTCCGCAATTTTTGCAAAACGCTCAGGGAAAGGTTTTGTTCTATCAACATGATAGCTGTATTGTTCGAAGAAAACTTGAAAACCATAAGATTCAAAAAATGCCTGATAGTATGCTTTGTGATATGGCATTCCGTATCCCTGTGGCATAAATCCTTCGACTAACAATCCCCAATGGTTATCGTTTTCGCCAAAGTTGATAGGACCATCCATCGCTTCCATTCCTTTTTCTTTCAACCAATTTTTGGCCGTATCAAAAAGTAAAAAAGCAGCATCCTTATCTTCGATACACTCAAAGAATCCACATCCGCCAGTAGGCTGATCAAAACTAAAAGCTTTATTCGTATTTATAAAAGCTGCGATTCGTCCAATCACCTTTCCATTATCATCGCTTAGAATCCAGCGAATAGCTTCACCATGCTTAAAAAATGAATTCTCCTTAGGATCAAAAATCCCATTTATCTCACCATCCAAAGGGCAAGCAAAATTAGGATCATTTTTATAGAGGGTACGAGCAAGATCTAAAAATGATTGCTTCTGACTTTTATTTACAACTTCAATTATATTCATTTGATGTTTTAAATGTTACAGTTTGAAAAAATCGGTTTTAAAAAGATTAATTGCGACTTGAAATCTTAGATAACAATCTTAAGATTTCAAGATATAACCAGATTAAAGTTACCATAATACCAAAGGCACCATACCATTCCATATATTTTGGAGCACCCTTTTGAGCGCCTTTTTCAATAAAATCAAAATCTAATACCAAATTCAATGATGCTATAGCAACAACAAACAGGCTAATTCCAATGCTAACGAGGCTATTCCCAAATGCAAAGCCCATATCTACACCAAACATATCTAAAACCCAAGTAGCCATATAGAATATAAATATACCGCCAGTAGCAGCAACAACACCTGTTCTAAACTTCTTATTTACCTTAATCAATCCTGATTTATAGGCAAAAAGCATCATAAACAAAATTGCAAATGTTAGGCCCACAGCCTGCATTACAATTCCTGGAAATATGGCATTAAAACTTGCAGATAGACCACCTAGAAGCAAACCTTCGCACACCGCATAAATTGGTGCTGTAATTGGTGACCAAACAGGCTTGAAAATTGTGATTAAAGCTAAAACAAGACCTCCAATTCCACCACCAATCATCCATGGCATAATTGCAGAAGATAGGCCTCCTGTTTGTGCAGATTCAAAATAAATACCCCAGGTGTAGCTTGCCGCCGATACAACCAAAAGCAACATCAATGCAATTTTATTCACTGTGCCACTCACAGTCATTACATCCTCGTAGGTACCATATCTTGCTTTCGCAAAAATTTTATCTGTAAGAGCAGGGTTCGAACTTTTTGTTAAATTCATAATTCTTTATTTATTTTTCTCTGACACGAATTAAAGCAATATCGTGCAGTTTATTCGACAATTCAGCTAGTCGTTCATTTTGTTTTCAATTTACAAAATAACGCCTGTCTATTTTTGAAATTCAAATTTAGGGATTATTTCACAATTCGTTTATTAGAATTAAGGATTTAATCTCAATTCATGTCAGGAAATTCCGCTTGTAGTTCCACATAAACGCCAAGCCACTTATCATCAGCCACTTTTAACATTTCCATATTTGAAAATACAAGTTTTTTTAAGGTTTCATTTCTGCGAGCTATCTTACCAATGGATCTTGGCAATTGCTTAATCAAATAGCTATGTTGAGGACATGCTGGTAAACAATTCATAAAATTCTCAAAAATAGCATCTCCTCTATCCTTGTCGATTAAGGCTAAACGACCAATAGTCATCGTCGCACAAAGCTGTTCCTTTTCTACATCAGACTTTATCCAAGCAAGCAATCGGATATCCAAATTTGGTAAATTAATCAACAGATTCATACAAATCTGCTCAAGCAATTCGTTACTATCCGCCTCATCAATCCATCTTTTCAATTGCTGTTCACTAGCTTTCTCAGGCTTCTCCAAAAGGCTTGCCATAATTCGACTTTCGCGAAAACCCTTTCCCCATAATTTTTGGGCAAGTAAATGGTTTTGTTCATTTCGTTTTGCGAGTTCTTTCAAATTCACAACAGAAGCACCTAATGCCTTCTGATAGTTCAAACCATATTTTTTCATTTCTGAATGTACTTCACCATTTCTAAGCTGAAGAACTTCCTTAAACAATTCCTGAAATTGCTTTTCTATATTTTCATCATCTATAAAAAACTCCATAATTCGTCTGTTTAGTCTAATATTTCTACAAAAAACGCCTCGCTTTTCGTTCTACAAAGGAAAACAAAAAAATATTTGAAAAAAAAATATACACCTAACTAATTGCAAAGCAAGAACAACAGTCATTACAGAATGTTTTTTATTATTTTTTTTACAAATAGGTTTGGAACTTAGCTTTAGTTTTTCATATCTTTGCATCGCAAAAGAGATCAAATGGTGGTTGTAGCTCAGTTGGTTAGAGCGCTGGTTTGTGGTTCCAGAGGTCGGCGGTTCGAAACCGCTCATCCACCCCCAATGCAAAACGCAGATACTTTTAATTAAGTATTTGCGTTTTTTTATGCATTCATTTTTCAAGAGAATCATCCCAGGCTTTTAATTATTTCTGCCTCCCTTAAAATCAAGAAATATTACAGTGCGAATATTATTTTAAAAGTAAAAAAATACCCAAGACCAACAATCCATCCTAAGACTATCACAACAAACCTGTCTAACACACAGCTTATATGGAAACATATGACAGGTTTTATGAACACAAAAACAAGTTATAGATAAGCCGCTAAAAATCTGGAATACCGAGCGATTCTGCTCTTTTATTTAAGCATAAAACCTGAGAGTCTTCATTTACAATCTGATAGCGTTAAAGTTTTGGAAAGGTAAATTACTTTCTGACATTGAAAGTGTAATTTATTCGTGCTGTTTGATGCCGAATTTATCGAGATTAGTTCGGTAAGTATGATAGAAAATTGTTTTAGTTTTTTAAAACCCTATTTTGCTCTGTCGATCAATTAGATAGTACCTAAGTAAATCTTGCAGTGAAGCCATTAAATTTTATTTCTCCTATTATCTATAAAAAAAGCCATCAAAATGATGGCTTTTTTTATATGAAATAATTAATTTTATATAGCACCTATTGGATCAGCATTTCCATCAGGATCACCATTTACATAACCATCAGTTTTTGGATTACCATTGGTCATTATTAAAATACCACACATATGTGGAGCAGCCATTGATGTACCGCTCAAAGTTGCATAAGCTCCTCCTTTGTAAGTAGAATATATGCTTACCCCTGGCTCGCAATAATCAATAGGGGGATTTCCATAGTTCGAAAATGAAGCAAAATTATCATTACTATCCATAGCAGAAATAGTCCAAATATATTGCCCATTAGCTCTTGCAGGAGAATGATTGTTTGCATCATCACTTTCGTTACCAGCAGCTAATGCAAAATAAATTCCATTATTAGAAGCTGCAATTACTGCGTCATCTAATGTTTGAGAAACTCCACCACCTAAACTCATATTAGCAGCATCACCAGCAGAAGCAGCACTTGCAACATAATCAACTCCAGCAATAACACCCGAAGTTGTGCCACTACCTTTTCTGTCAAGTACTCTTACAGCAACAACAGTTGCACCAGCAGCAACCCCAATTACACCAATTTCATTATCAATCGCAGCTACTGTTCCAGCGCAATGAGTTCCATGTCCATTTTGATCATCTGCATTTTTTGTTCTTACTACAAATGTTACGCTTCTAGCAACATCAACATTTAAATCAGGATGATCAAGATCAATACCACTATCAATAATCCATGCTGTTTTTCCTGTTCCATCTCCATAACCAACACGTGTAATGCCCCAAGGAAAACTTTCAGTAATTGGTTCTGGAGCTGGCTTGCGAAGAGCAATTATCTTGTCTTGTTCAATATATTTTACTCTACTGTCTTTTTCTAATTTTGCAGCATTTACTGCTGACATTTTTACACTAAAGCCTTTCATAACTTCAGCATAAGCCTGTCCGACTTCAAAATCGGAAGTAGATTTTGTTCTAAACATCGATTCAGCAAATGCTTTTACATCATTTACTCTGTCTTCATAAGTAGCAGTGCTGGCAGATTTTACCGAACTCTCATTCAGTACCACAATGTACTGTCCTTCAATAACATCTCCGTTCTGGGGATTAATATCGACCACGATTTCTTCCTGAGTGGAAGTGATCATTTCACCTTCTTCTTTCTGACAACTGGTAATTACAATAAAACCAGCAATCGCCATAAGCATTAAAAATCTTTTTTTCATAATAAAGTTTTTAATTTGTACTTTAACTAAGTGAACTATCAATATAAATTACAAAAAAAAGATCAGAATTCAACAAATTACGATATTGATTATTAATCAGTTACAAATATTAAGTAAATGTTTTATTCTTGTTCGTTAGGGATATTCTACATAGAGTCTTTAATTTATAATAATTCTAAATCTCATCACCCCTAATCTATCCTTAGCTTATCACAACAAAACTACTTGCATCCACCAACGAAGAAAAAGAAACCATTTAAAGAAGCCTGCAACTTGCTATCGGGAAAACACAAGCAAACCCCCACCCAATAGATTCAAAGGCTTCAAAAGAGCTATACGGATTAATACAGCCAGCTTGAAACAACAGAACGATTCATAAATTCATGAGTTATAAAAAAAAGAATCCCCGTAAGAAAAACTTACGAGGATTTAAATTGCAGTCCCAACAGAACACAGACAAAAGAATTTAAGCTCTGTTTATTGATGCCTTATGGGATTGAAAATATCTAATACAACTCCTACCATTACTTATACGAAATGTTAGCAATCTTTTTTTCAATATATTTTGAATTCATTATTCGAAGAATCCCCATATAATCTAACCTAAATTCAATTAAGTCTCCAACTTTATATTTCTTTTTATTTTCGTCAAGGTCAATTACTATCATATCTGAACTTGCACCAGTAATTTTCAAGCTTTTGTCAACCAATTCAAGATGATCCGTTTCTACGTCAAGCAGACCTAAATCAATGATTGCTCTGTATGAAGTTTCCCCTATGTCAGTTTGGTTAAATTCATAACTTTCTCCTTCAACATTTGTTCCCATTTCGCCCATTGGAACAACTAGCTTTTCGATTAATTCGATAATTTCACAATACAAGATAAACACATCAGAGTGCATTTTTTTAAATTTTGTATTGTTATAAACATCTGTACCAAGAAATAATGTTTCACCTACTCGAAAATGGTTAATCCCTTTGGGTAAAAGATTTTGAAAAATCAAAGGTATTGTT
This sequence comes from Ancylomarina sp. YFZ004, assembly GCF_054254355.1. NCBI lineage: Bacteria > Pseudomonadati > Bacteroidota > Bacteroidia > Marinilabiliales > Marinifilaceae > Ancylomarina > Ancylomarina sp. YFZ004. Next base: position 56,936 of record NZ_JBTCHQ010000005.1, on the reverse strand, counting down.
ACCGAAGAACCTCCTGAAACATAAGGAATTTGCTTGTCAAATTTTGCTTCAATTAACTGTTCATATAAACTTAACTGAATGAGTTTATCGTGATTGGGCAGGACACCATACAAACAAGAAAGGTTTGTACCAATGCCTACAACCTGAATATTTTCTAATTTAAAAACGCTTTCATAGAAAGCAATAAAGTCTTCACCTAAAACACCTTCTCGAAGTTCACCAAGCTCAATCATTATAATGATTTTATGAGTCTTGTTTTGCTTTTTAGCTTCTTTCGACAAAAGCTTAATCGTTTCAAACTCAGTATTCATGCTAATATCAGCATATTTAATAATACTTGAGATTGAACGTTTTGCAGGTGGTTTAATATAAATAGTTTCGATTTTAGGATTAATCGATTTAATTTCCTTCAAATTGGACACACGAGAGTCACATATTTGTTTGAAATCAAATTTGAGCAGTTCAGTTAAAAATGTTTTATTACCACTCAACATTTTTGACACGATTGACCATTCGATTCCATTTTTCTTAAATAGAATATTGAGATAGTCAAAATTTGATTTTAGTTTCTTTACATCTAGTGTTACAAAAGCCATTATTTCTCCTTTTTATAACGCATTTCAACATACTTGCTGTTAAATCCAACTTTTTCATATAAAAATCTTGCTGGGTTTTCGGGTTCAACGTGCAATGCAATACTACCTTCTGCAATATCAATCGTTTTTTTCATTAATTCTTTTCCTATCCCTTTCCCCCTATGATTCTTATGTGTTGCAATATAAACTAAGATGTTCTCAGGAATATAATCTTTCATTCCTGTCTGGTTCACTACTACCACGCCTGATATTTCATCCTCTAAATATGACACCACAATAAAACCACCAAAAGAAGTCGTTTCTTTTAAAGCGTAACTCATGGCTTTTTCAATATCAGATCTTGGATCTCCATATTCTTGCAAGTTGTCAAATAAGAAGTCGAGTAAATTCTCTTTTTCTCTTAAACTCGGCTTGTTCGTTGTACTGAACACTTTTGTTTGAATCATAAAATCATTCCCTTTTAATGAATACTATTGTAATCTACCCTAATGTTTTTTTTACAAGATAAGTAAATATTTTTTTGGTCTATCGAATATATACTTGGTTTGATACTATCCTAAATACATTTCGACCTTTTAAAATAGATTTATGAGAAAAGAAAACTTAAAATTATAAACTGAATAATAATTGGATATCCTAAAATCCATTATAGTTTTGACATCGATTAAAAATTCATTTCATAAATAACTACAATCACAGTAAACGATGAGACATAAGCAGTTACAACTGTAAATATTTCTAAGATTTTATTTTGTTCAAATTCTACCTTGCTATTTATATTTCCACTCAAATCATCTAAGCCAATAAAGTTATACTGTTAAAAATTTATTATTACTGTTAAATCATCAATATATTTGTATACGTTCATAAATTATATTCGAAACCGCTCATCCATCCCAATGCAAAGCGCAAATACTTTTAAATAAGACTTTGCGCTTTTTTATGCATTCATTTTTCAAGAAAATATTTCCAAGCTTTTGATTACTTTTGTCTTCTTAAAAAATCTAAGTTTGTAAAGCATGAATCAAAAATCGTTACTTGTATATGGCAGCCTAATTCTAGCCATGCTATTTTGGAGTTTTTCCTTTATATGGACTAAAATAGTATTCTTGGTTTACAACCCAATCACAACGGTTTTTCTACGCCTGTTTATTTCCTCAATTCTCTTATTTATCATTGGAAAAGGATTCAAGCAAATAAGTCGGATTGAAAAGAAAGATAGGTTAAGCATTTTAGCTTTAGCCTTTTTCGAACCCTTTCTCTATTTCTTAGGCGAAAGCTTTGGTTTAAAATACGTTTCATCTACAATTGGAGCCGTTATTATTTCTACTATTCCTTTATTTTCACCAATTGCTGCCTACTATTTTCATAAAGAAAAATTAGGCAAAATGAATATTTTGGGAATCCTTATTTCAATTATTGGAGTAGCCATCATCATTTTTAACAAAAGCTTTTCCCTCATCGTATCTCCAATAGGATTAACGTGCTTATTTATAGCTGTTGGATCAGCTGTCGGCTATTCTGTTGTACTAAAAAAACTAGCTGCAAAATATAATCCAGTTACTCTCGTTACCTATCAAAATACTTTAGGTATGATTTACTTCTTACCCTTATTTTTAATTCTAGATTGGCAGCATTTTATACAGGCAGTCCCAACACAAGAGGTTTTAACCGCACTGCTTTTATTAGCCGTATTTGGATCTACACTAGCATTTATTTGTTTCACCTATGGCTTAAATCATTTGGGGATTACTAAAAGTAATATATTCATTAATGTTATACCCGTATTTACGGCCATATTCGCTTATTTTGTAATAGACGAATCACTGAGTTTTCAGAAGATTATAGGTATGATGGTTGTAATCGGAGGCTTATTTTTATCGCAGCTAAAATTCAGAAAAAAAGCAGTATAATTTATGGCAACATACAAAATCGACATAGAAGCTCTAAAAGAAAAAGCTAAAAACACAGAGGCTGAAACCAAAACATTCTTTGCTAAACTAAAGAAAAAAAAGCCGAAACAACTTGACGCTATTACTCAAATCCTTCACAACGAAGTGTTTGAAGAGATAGATTGTTTAGAATGTGCCAATTGTTGTAAAAGTATCAGTCCTATTATCATCGATAAGGATATTGAACGAATGGCAAAGCAACTGAGAATGAAACCTGCTGCCTTCATTGATCAATACTTGAATCTGGATAAGGAGAACGACTACGTTTTTAAAGAAGCACCCTGTCCTTTCCTTATGCCCGATAACTATTGTATGGTTTATGAACAAAGACCCAGAGCTTGTCGTGAATACCCACATACAGACAGAAAACGCTTTTATCAGATTTTAAACCTAACACTTAAAAACACGTACTATTGCCCCGCTGTTTATGAAGTGGTTGATCGTTTGAAATTACAGAAGGACAAACTTTAAATTACAAGCTTTAATACTGAAGTTACTACTAAATAGTGTTATTGGTTCACCATTTAGTAACTATCACATTTCTTCTTTTATGAAGTCAATACCATCCCATTTTCTCCTAAGAAATCTCCAGCTCTCATTTCCTCTTCATCTCCTTCAATTCAAGATATTTACACCCTTCATCAAAATATGATGCAATTAAATCCCTTATTGCAATCGTTTACAGAGAAAAACAAGAGTGCCAAGTATCAATTTTGCCCGTAAATTCTAGTCTTTTCAAGGATTTTCTTTATACTTTTGTTCGTGATATCACAAAATATATCGACAACAAAACACAATGAACTCAGTAAAACGTAAACTTATTATAGCCGTAGACGGGCATTCTTCTTGCGGGAAGAGTACCGTGGCAAAAGATTTGGCAAAGAAAATTGACTACACATACATCGATAGTGGAGCCATGTATCGCGTGATTACTCTTTTTGCGATGCGTCATAACTTGATTAATGGTGAAAAACTTGATGAAAATAAGTTAGCTCATCGAATTAACGACATCAATATCACATTCTCATATAACGAGGAACTAAAGCGCCACGAAACCTTTATGAATGGCGAATTGGTTGAAGATGAAATTAGAAGTCTTGATGTCTCGAATAATGTGAGTTTGATTGCAACAATTAAGTTTGTTCGTGAAAAAATGGTAACCCTTCAACGTAAGCTTAGCGAAGCCGGTGCCGTCATTATGGATGGTCGTGACATTGGAACGGTTGTATTTCCCAATGCTGATCTGAAAATTTTCATGACGGCTGATGTGGAAGTAAGAGCTATCAGAAGATATAAAGAATTAAAAGATAAGGGTGATGATATTTCTTTGGATGCCATTCGCGAGAATGTGAAGAAAAGAGATTTTATCGATGAGAACAGAGACGAAAGTCCTTTGCGAAAAGCAGATGATGCCATTGTTTTAAACAATAGTCATATGACTAAGGAAGAGCAACTGGAATGGATCGTTGCTCGAATGGCAGAAGTTCAATAATTAGAATAATGAGACTGAAATCTCAATTCTATAAGCTTATCTCAAAAAAATATGATTATTGAAATTGATCCCAATTCTGGTTTTTGTTTCGGCGTTGTAAACGCCATTAAAAAGGCTGAAGAAATTCTTGCAAAAGATGAAACACTTTTTTGCATTGGGGATATCGTACACAACAATATTGAGGTTGATCGATTAAAAGATCAGGGTTTGAAAACAATCAAACATGATGAATTCGATAAACTTAAAAACAAAAAAGTTTTGTTCAGAGCTCATGGCGAACCGCCAGCCAGCTATATCAAAGCAAAAGAGAATAATATTGAAGTGATAGATGCGTCCTGTCCTGTGGTTTTGAATCTTCAGAAAAAGATTAAGAAAACGTATCAGGAAACGAAGGAGAGGGATGGCCAGATACTGATATACGGGAAAAAGGGACATGCTGAAGTCAATGGTTTGGTAGGACAAACTGATGGCCATGCAAAAGTTGTTGAACGTGTTGAAGATTTAAAAGAAATTGATTGGAATAAACCTGTGGTTCTATTTTCACAGACGACCAAAACGATTTCTGGTTTTGAAAAGATTACAGAAGTTCTGAAATTAAAATGTCAGAATGAATTACATATAAATGATACCATTTGCCGAAAGGTATCCAATAGAATGCCCAATATTCGTGAATTTGCAAAAAAACATGATGTGGTCATTTTTGTGAGTGGACAAAAAAGTTCAAACGGCAAACTCTTGTTTGATGTATGCAAACAAGAGAACTCTCAAAGTTATTTTGTGTCTCATCCCGATGAGCTTAAAATGACTTGGTTTACTAAAGCCAAATCGATTGGAATAAGTGGAGCAACCTCTACCCCAAGCTGGCTGATGGAACAAATAGCAGAAAACATCAAATTAGAAATTAAATAAATTATTAGCATGTCGAGAATTAAAAAAATAGGTGTGCTTACATCAGGAGGGGATGCGCCAGGTATGAACGCCGCCATCCGCGCCGTCGTAAGAACAGCCATTTTTAACAAACTAGAAGTTGTTGGAGTAAAACAAGGTTACGAAGGTTTAATCAAGGGTGATTTCGAAACTATGGAATCATACGATGTAAGTAACATCCTTCAAAAAGGAGGAACAATTCTTTGTTCTGCAAGAAGTGAAGAATTTAGAAGTGTAGAGGGAAGAAAGAAAGCACACGAGCAAATGCTTGCTGCTAAAATTGATGCTCTTGTTGTGATTGGTGGAGATGGAACTTTTTCTGGAGCACGTATCTTTACACAAGAATACGATATTCCGGTAGTAGGTATACCTGGAACCATTGATAACGATCTTTACGGTACAGATTATACCATCGGTTTCGATACGGCTTTAAATACCGTTATTGAGGCTGTGGATAAGATTCGTGATACAGCCAGTGCACACAACCGTTTATTCTTTATCGAAGTAATGGGACGTGATGCTGGGTTTTTAGCATTAAGAAGTGGTATTGCTACAGGTGCAGAAGCTATTCTGATTCCTGAACGTCAAACCCATTTAAAAGATCTTGAGAAGTATTTAGCTAAAGGTTATAAAGGCCATAAGAATTCGGGTATTGTAATTGTTGCCGAAGGTGATAAATCGGGTGGTGCTTATACTATTGCTAAAGAAATCGAGAAGAAACATCCTGAATACGATATTAGAGTATCGGTATTAGGTCATATGCAACGTGGTGGTTCACCATCGGCATTCGATCGTGTAACAGCGAGTACATTGGGTGTAGCTGCAGTAGATGCTTTGCTTGACGACCAGAAGAGTATTATGGTAGGAATGGTTAACGGAGAAGTTTCACACGTATCTTTCAACAAAACCATTAAAAACAAAAAGATCGTAAAAGATTCATTGTTGACGCTTAATGATATTCTATCAATCTAATTGATATTTAATTTCTGCAAAAGGCCGCTGCGTCATCTGTATATTTTTTTTGAAAGTTTTCCCCCTCAAGTCTTGAGATATTCGTCACAAGACATAACTTTGAGAAAAATGTCAGATTTATGAACGCAGGCTCCCTTTTTGCAGATCTTATTTTACCTCTTCCATTGGCTGGACTTTTCACCTACTCAATTCCCTGGGAATTGCAGGATGAAGTCGCCATTGGTAAAAGAGTGGTTGTTTCTTTCGGAAGCAAAAAGATCTATTCGGGCATTGTTAAAAACATTCACAACAATCCACCTCAGGATTACGAAGTGAAAGACATTCATGCCTGCCTAGATGATTCACCCCTTATTAATTCCTTACAGTTTTCATTTTGGGATTGGATTTCTGATTATTATCAGAGCACTATTGGCGATGTTTACAAGGCTGCAATACCAGCTGGTTTAAAACTCGAAAGCCAAACCAAAATTTCCTACCGCGTAGATTTTACAGCAAATAAACAACTCTCGAGAACCGAAGTATTGATTCTTGATGTCCTAAAAAATTCAAAGGATGTTAGTATTCAAACTCTGAATCAAGCAAGTGGTTTAAAAAATGCTTTGCCTCAGTTGAAAAAACTCCTTGAGAAAGGTGCCATCGAGATTGAAGAACGGGTTTTAAGTTCTTATAAGGAGAAACAAATTAAATATATTCGTCTTCAAAAAGATATTACTGAAGGAGAACTTGGAGAGAAACTAAACAGTCTCAAAAGAGCTAAAAAACAGCAGGAACTTCTATTCGCATATCTAAACCTTTCAAAACATGGGATTGCTGAGACTCCAGAAAAAGTAAATGCTTCTGAATTATTACTTAGTAGCAATTCAAGTGCATCCATATTAAAGGCTTTGGTTGATAAAAACATTCTGGAGATCTATTTTGAAACGACCGATCGTCTTGATTTCTCAGATTCGGATGTTAGTCCCTTAAAGGAATTGAATCAATATCAGAGTCAGGCTATAAAGGAAATACGTGAAGGCTTTGAGACTAAGAACACAGCGCTACTTCATGGCGTCACTTCTAGTGGAAAGACGGAAGTATACATTCACTTAATTCAAGAACAGATCAAATTAGGCAAACAGGTTCTTTATCTCTTGCCAGAAATTGCTTTGACAACTCAAATCATAAGTCGATTAAGACGGGTATTTGGAAACCGAGTAGGTGTTTATCATTCTAAGTTTAACGATGCAGAACGTGTCGAGGTTTATAATAATATTCGACAGAACGATCCTGATAAATCGTATCAGGTTATTCTGGGTGTGCGCTCCTCAATTTTTCTCCCATTTAATAATTTGGGACTGATTATTATTGATGAAGAACACGAAAATACATACAAGCAATTCGATCCTGCCCCACGTTATCATGCACGTGATGCCGCTATATTTTTAGCACATCTACATAAAGCGAAAACCCTATTAGGAACTGCAACGCCTGCCGTTGAGACCTATTCAAATTGTAAACAAGGCAAATATGCTTTGGTTGAATTAATGCACCGTTTTCAGGATATTAAGATGCCCGAAATTCAGATTGCTGATTTAAAGGAAGCCAAGCGTAAGAAGAGAATGAAATCTATTTTCACACCTGAGCTATTCGATGAAATAACAACTACGCTTGAAAATAAAGAACAGGTTATTCTTTTTCAGAACAGACGAGGCTACGCTCCATTTTTGGAATGTAAATCATGCGGTTGGGTTCCCCATTGCGAGAATTGTTCTGTCAGCTTAACCTATCATCAATACAATAACCAGCTAACCTGCCACTATTGCGGACATAGTACACAACCCCCACAAAGTTGTAAACAATGTGAATCGACAGATATGGTTGATAAGGGCTTTGGCACGGAGAAAATTGAGGATGAATTACGAGGCTTTTTCCCGCAAGCTCGAATCGCACGAATGGATTTGGATACTACACGAAGCAAAACGGCTTACGAAAAACTCATCTATAAATTCGAAAATCATGAATTAGATATTCTGGTAGGAACACAAATGGTATCGAAGGGTTTAGATTTCGATCATGTTTCTTTAGTGGGTATTTTAAATGCCGACTCAATGCTCAACTTCCCAGATTTTAGAGCTCACGAACGTAGTTACCAGCTCATGGCTCAAGTTGCCGGACGTGCAGGTAGAAAAAATAAGCAGGGCAAGGTGATTATTCAAACTCACGAACCCAAACATCCCATTATTCAATCAGTCGTTCGCAACGATTATTTGAATATGTATCAAAATCAAATCAGCGAAAGAGAAGAATTTATCTACCCTCCTTTTTATCGACTAATTAATATTACGCTCAAACACAAGAATAATGGCTTACTAACGCAAGCAGCGAATACTCTGGCCAATTCCTTGAGAAAAACATTTGGGATTCGGGTTTTTGGGCCACAAGCTCCAGTAATTAATCGCATTCAGAACTATTACATCGTTCATATTCTCTTGAAGATTGAAAAGAAAAGTTCTCCAGCAAAAGCAAAATGGATTCTAAATCGTGAAGCCAACAACCTTAAAGCAATTGATCGCTTTAAAATGGTGATGGTGCAATTTGATGTGGATCCAATGTAATTTGATGATGTGATGATTAAAAATATTGCAAAAAAAGAGCCACACATCTATGATGTATGGCTCTTTATATATTATTCGAGACAAGTTACAAACTCGAAGTTTGCAGGTGCTCTTTAAATTCTTTCAATTCCTCTTCAAAGCTAATCTCATGGCTTGTATAGAGTGCTAAAATTGCATCGTCAGCAATAGCAATATGGTTCGGCAGTTCAAGATGATTATTAGTGAATACCATTTCCATCTCAGGATTCAATTCTTTTAGGGTATCAATCAAATCTAGCACCGATTTTTTATCGTCAACCAAATTGTAAATACCACTTTCAAGTTCATGATCAAGCAGGTTAGAAAGGATCTCTATCGTTTTATTCAAAGAGATAAACGACTGCTCTTGCTTACCATTCCCTTGGATAGAAATTCGTCCTACAAAGTGTGAATCGAACATATAAGAGTTCAGAATACCATCCATATTCAGGCTGGCTCCATAACCAAAAACTTCACCTACTCGAAGAATATGTGTTTTGATTTTAGCTCCTAATCGCTCAATATGCTGTTCCCCTCTACGTTTAGAACTCCCAAACGAAGTATTGGGTTCAACAATTGCTTGTGAATTATTCTCTCCATTTGAAGCACCATAGACAGCTACGGAGCTTAAATAAATAACTTGCTTTACATTACTTTCTTCAATGGCATAGGTCAATTCAGCTGTTCCCCAATTATTCACCTGCTCATGCAAATGATGTAATTTTTCATCATCTGTATTTTCTGCCGCTAAATGATAAACCACATCCACATCCTTAACGACCTTATCAAGGCTTCGGGAATCAAGTAGTTCCGCTTTCACAAACTTAAGCTTTCCTGGTTTGATCTGCGAATGCAAAAACAAATTATAATTCCCTTTTTTAAGGCTATCTAAAACGATAATTTCCTTAACCTTAGGGTTCTTATCTAACTTGATACATAATTCTGTACCAATATATCCTGCTCCTCCTGTAATTAATACTTTCATATGATTACAATTTTATATTTTGCCAGCCCGATATACACCGGGAGAAACTCGCCTAAATCATCCCTTTTAAAGTTGATTTTTAAAATAAATGGCTCATTTCTTGAAATTAGAATGATAAACTATTTCTTCTTTACGACTAAATCGGTATTCAATCCACACTCAGTCTTTTTCATACCAAACCATCGGCTTCCTCTATCATCCCCCATGGTCATCTTACGTGTACAAGGCTCACAGCCTATACTATCGTAACCTTGCGCTTCAAGCGGATGACGTGGTAGATCCCACTCCTTAAGATATTGGTAAATATCTTTCTTACTCCAATCAAGCATGGGGTGAAATCGAATGACATCATGCGGTGCTGGCTGCTCAATCTCCATAGCCTTGCGCACAGCCGATTGATCTGCTCTTACACCATTAATCCAAACATCATTATCAGCCAAAACACTATCGAGTGGCTGAACCTTATTGATGTGACAACAATGGTCGGGATCAGAAGTGAAAAGAAAATTGCCCTTAGCATCCTTCTGTAGAGACTTTGGAACATCAGACTTGGTATTAATAATATTCAAGCCAAATTCTTTTGCCAACTGATCTTTATAAGCTATCGTTTCTGGAAATAAAAAACCTGTATTGATAAAATATATAGGTATTTCCTTATCGATACGACTTATAATATGAAGCAAAACAATACTATGTGTTTGAAATGAAGAACTTGCAAACATACGCTTGCCTTCACTTTTATATTGTTCAAGTTTTTTCTTGATATTTTCAAAATCCATTCTCTGTATATTTCTTTTCTTATAGGATAAAGGTAGTATAAAATAGTTAAAATTGTTGGCTCAATAATTCACAACAAAGCTTAATAATTCTCAATAAAAAAGAGCTCTAATTGATCATTTAACAAAACAAATTAGAAGATCTACTTAACAACACCTGCCCGCATCAAACGAGTTCTTTTTAAACTTCTGCGTCGGAATTGAAATAAGCCATGAATAACAACTAAGAGTAATGGGAATAAGAAATTGAAATATTTTATAAACAAAACTTTAGCATCAGACAGCTCATTTAAAGGTCGAGACTGAACCCCTTTAGTTCTTAGGCTCATCAAGCCAGAATCATCACTTAACCAATCAATGGCATTCGCGATAAAATTAATATTGTCTGTCTGAATTATAATTCTTTGATCACCTATACCATTCACAATAAAGTTACCATCGCCAATGACGCAAAGTCGGGCTTCCTGATCACTTACTATGGGACCGTGAACGGCAGCTGCGACAACCTGCCTTGGAAATAAGAAATCACTAGGGCGCCAAATTTGACCGATGTTAAAACTAACAGGAGCTTTCAATTTTCCTGACATATGAGATGTCCATGCTAACTCGTGATAAGTCAATGTAGAATCGCCAACATAGGTCATCGGACTAGCAAATTGTAAAATCATTGCTTCTATCCCATCAGTAATATTATGATCGGAAAATTCGGTAATCAGAGGTAAGTAAGGGAAGTTAACTTGCTGAGGATATGAAAAATATCTTTTTTCCTGAACAGTTACAGTGCTACACTTTCGATCTACGATAAAAGCATCTTCGACTAAGATCCCTTTTTCTTCGAGCCAAATCTCAAGGTTTGTATTTACGCCAACGCCAATACCATGATTCAAAATTCCATTTACCCGGTCAATACCTACAAAAATACTTCCACCAGTACCTAAATAATTATCCAATCGCTTAAACTCTCTTTTGGTAATTTCTTCAAAAGGAGATAAAATAATGATCGCCTTGAAATCACTCAAATTCATTCGTCTGTTCAGGTTAATAACTTTCAAATCATATAAGACTGAAAGTTCCTTATTCATCTGATCCAAAGTTGCCAATACAGGTTCTCCATGCCCAATAATGTAACCAATTTTAGGCTTATCTTGAATTGTTAATCGTTTAATCAGAGTAGACAGATTGTATTCCATTGCAATCCCTGGTTGAATCAAAGGAATGGTTTCCGATTTATCCCCAACTTGAATAACAAGTCCAAGAAAGACCTTCTGAACTTTCACCTGATCTTTTTCTCTGACTTCTAGGGGGACGGGATGAATGCCAACTCCAATAGCTTTCAACTCTAGCTCCTCACTTGAGTTGGGGTTAACTTCCTCAATCTCTATACGCTTATTACTATGCTTATTATATTCGGTAAGCAAATGTTTAAAATCGCGTATTGTTCTACTGATATCTGGTGGTAAATCCTCAGAAACATACAAGGTAATGATAATAGGATCTTTCACCTCTTTCAATATTCGCTTGGTTACCTTATCAAGCGTATAACGTTTATCTGCCGTAAAATCGATACGAAAAAAGAAATATGACGACAGTATGTTTAAGAAGATTAAACATGTTAGGACTATTGTTATGCGAAAAATGACGTTATCTTTAAATCTCATCTATAAATACAGTTAAGCTTTCAAATTACGGGATACCAAAATTTCTTTAGAAGCATACAAGCCAAAAGTGATCATCGAAAAGAAAAATATAAAATCCTGAAGATCAAATATGCCTCTTGATATGGATTCAAAATGTGTAAACATGCTCAAAGAACTAAAAATACTCCCTGTCATACCCAGACTTGAACTGGCTATCGTTTCAAAAATTTGATGAAAGAAAATACCAATAAACAATGTGCTCAATAGGGCTATAATAGGGCTATCACTTAAACTAGAACAAAAAATACCCATAGCAATGTAGCTCATGCTCATCATCAATAAACCAATATAGCCCAGTATAATGGCAGGATGATCAACAGAGCCAATTGACCACAAGCTGATATAATAGATTAGACTTGGGGCCAAAGCCATTGATATCAGAATAAAAGTAGATGTGAATTTACCCAAAATGAGTTGCCAATAACTAATCGGTTTCGTTAGTAATAACTCTAAAGTTCCACCTCTTAGCTCACCCGTTAAAGATCTCATGGTGAGCGATGGGATAAAAAAGAAAAGTGACCAATAAGCTACTTTAAAAAAAATATTCAGATTCGCTTCACCTATAAAGAAAATATCATCTCCATAGATCCAAGTGAAAAATCCACTAAAACCTAGAAACATGATGATTAAAACATAGCCCATAAGAGAGTCGAAAAAACCGGCTAACTCACGTCTGGCTATTTGTATAATTTGATTCATATTGAGGATTCAGTTTAGGTTTTATTTTAAAAATTATCTTAATCGAGAAGATTAATGAGTTGTAAGTTCTCTAAAAATATCCTCAAGTTTGGTTTCTATTGGTGTTAGCTCAGTAATATAGTAATCGTTGGCGACACAGGTATTAAATATCTCTTTCACCGATGATGTATTTGGGTACGATTGAACTTCTAAATGCTGGCATTCAAAATCAAGGAAATCGACTGTTTCAACACTATCAATTTCCATTATCTTTTCAAAAATATCATTAATATCACCACCAGCAATGCCAACTTTTAATATTTCATTCCCTTGAGCCTGCTTTCTCATTTCCTCAGCCGTACCATCAACCACAACACGTCCGTTATTGATGATTAAAATACGATCGCAAGTTGCTTCAACTTCAGCAAGAATGTGAGAACTCAAAATGACAGTTTTCTCTTTACCAATTCGCTTAATTAGTTCACGTATTTCTACAATTTGATTGGGATCTAAACCTGTCGTCGGTTCATCAAGAATTAAAATATCCGGATCATGTATTAAAGCTTGGGCCAAACCAACTCTTTGTTGATATCCCTTTGAAAGTTCCCTTATCAACTTATGCTTTTCACCTTCTAAGCCACACACTTTCACCATATCTAGCAAGCGCTCCTGAATCAGGTGCTTCGGTATCTCATGGATTTTTGCAATAAATTCGAGAAAGTCAATAATATTCATATCCTGATACAAAGGATTGTTCTCAGGTAAATAACCGATATGTTTTTTGATTATTTCAGGATGTTCACGGACAGAATAGCCTCCTATTTTAATATCGCCTTCTTCTGGCAATATAAAGCAAGAAAGAGCTTTCATAGTTGTTGTCTTCCCAGCTCCATTAGGCCCTAGAAATCCTAAAACTTCTCCTGCCTTTACTCTGAATGATATGTTGTCAACCGCTTTTTGAGGTCCGTAACGTTTGGTCAGATGTTCAACTACAATATCCATAAGACGTATAAATGATTTAAACAAAAATAAAAAATTACACTCCGCATCAACATTCAAGCCCTATGTTTTAACATAAATTAACGGTGAAGTTTATTCCTTTGATAAATAGAAATGATAGAATATGTATCAAAAGTATGCAATGTAATCAAATCATAAATACTTGAGCTCATGTCATGAATTTTAGTGTTATTTTTACGAACAATTAGAATCAACACAAATAGAATGATTAAGGCTGTAATTTTTGATATGGATGGGTTATTAATTGACTCAGAACCTTTTTGGCGCATGAGTCAAAAGAATTTATTTTCTAAACGAGGTATCAACTTGAAAGAAGATGATTTTGAAAGTTTCATGGGCAAACGAATCGACGAAGTCGTGGCTATCATATACTCCAGATTTCCAAATCAAGATATAACACAAAAAGAAACCGCAGAAGAAATTGTTGACGGTGTTATAAATCTTGTCTTGGAAAGAGGCCTTGCTTTACCAGGTGTACAGTCAACTCTAGAGTCACTAAAAAAACAGAATTATAAAATAGGTTTAGCTTCATCATCTAACCTCAGAATTATAAAAGCTGTATTGAAAAAACTAGAGATTGAATCTTTCTTTGAGGTGGTTCATTCAGCTCAGTTTGAAGAATACGGCAAACCTCATCCTCAAATTTTTATTTCAACAGCTAAAATGCTCGAAGTATCACCATCGGAATGCTTGGTTCTGGAAGATTCTTTCCATGGTGTGATTGCTGCGCTAGCTGCCAATATGAAATGTGTGGCTATTCCTGATACTAAAGCCAATAATCTGAACCGATTCATTATAGCTGATCAAGTTCTAGAAAGCATGGAAGATTTTTCAATTGATAATCATAGCAACTAAACAGATTCGAAAACATACAAAAAGAGCACTTGAAAAATCAAGTGCTCTTTTTTTGTATGATTGTGAATCAGATAAAAACCTTTTTATTAAAGCTGCTTCAATAAATTAGCCATTTCAATTGCAGACATTGCAGCTTCGAAACCTTTGTTTCCAGCTTTAGTTCCAGCACGCTCAATTGCTTGCTCAATGCTATTAGTCGTTAAAACACCAAAGATTACTGGTACTTCTTGATCTAAAGAAACGCTTGCTACACCTTTAGTTACCTCACCTGAAACATACTCGAAGTGTGGGGTAGACCCCTTAATAACAGCTCCTAAACAGATAACAGCATCATATTTTCCAGATTTAGCTAATTTTTTAGCAATTAATGGAATTTCGAATGCACCTGGCACCCAAGCAACATCAACATCGTCTTCAGAAGCACCATGACGCTTAATTGCATCCAATGCACCTTCTAGAAGTTTACCTCCAATAAATTCGTTGAATCGTCCAGCAACAATACCAAACTTCAAACCTTCAGCAATTAAGTTTCCTTCAATTATATTCATCTTTTTTGAGATTTTGGATTAGAGATATGCGATTGGAATTATCCAAGCTAATATCTAAAATTCTATAGTTATATTATTTATTTACTTGATTCCATTTAGCATCCTGATGTAAGAGGTGTCCCATCTTTTCCATTTTGGTATGCATATAAAATTCATTCTTTTCGTGACAAGTCATTTCAATCTCTTCACGACCTACAACTTCAAGATTATAGCCTTTTAAACCCGAAATCTTAAGAGGATTATTCGTCATCAATCTTAGTTTCTTAACACCAAGGTCAGATAAGATAGCTGCACCAATTCCATAATCACGAAGATCAGCTTTAAAACCTAAAGCAATATTTGCCTCAACAGTATCCATGCCTTCATCCTGCAATTGGTAAGCCTTAAGCTTGTTCATTAAACCTATTCCACGACCTTCCTGACGCATGTATAATAAAATACCCTGTCCTTCTTTTTCGATACGACGCATTGCTTCTTGTAACTGATCGCCACAATCGCAGCGAATAGAACCAAAAGCATCACCAGTTAAACATTCTGAATGCACACGAACCAATACCTCATCAGTAGAGCTTATATCACCTTTTACAAGTGCAATATGATGCTCACCCGTAATTTTATTTACGTAGCCATGAGCTCTAAAGTCACCATGTTTAGTTGGCATTGCTGTTTCAGTAACCTTCTCAATCATCGTCTCAGTCTGACGACGATATTCAATTAAATCAGCAATAGTGATCATTTTCAAATCATGCTTCTGGATATATTCGCGCAACTGAGGCACACGAGCCATAGTACCATCCTCATTCATGATTTCGCAAATAACACCTGCAGGATACAAACCTGCCATACGAGCTAAATCGACAGCAGCTTCGGTGTGACCTGCACGAACCAAAACGCCATTTTTACGAGCTACCAATGGAAAGATATGTCCTGGACGAGTAAAATCCTCAGGTTTTGCATTACGATCAAAAACCAATTTAATGGTGTGAGCTCTTTCGTGAGCAGAAATACCAGTTGTACAATCGGCAGCATCGATACTTACAGTAAAAGCAGTTTGCTTTGCGTCCGTATTCTTCTGCACCATCATGTCAATATTCAGCTCATCCAAACGTTCCTGAATGATAGGCATACAAATTAAACCTCCAGCCTGACGGGCCATAAAATTAATTGCTTCTGGCGTTACCATTTCGGCAGCCATTAACAAATCACCTTCATTCTCACGATCTTCATCATCAACCACCACAATCATTTTCCCGGCTTTGATATCTTCTATCGCTTCTTCAATGGTATTAAATTTCATCTTGTATAGAGTTATATTGCTGTATTGTAATTTGATTATATCTTAAACTAGCTCCGCACTAGATCTTTGTTTTGTATTTAAAAAAAGCCATTCTCCTTAAGGAAATCCATACTGATATTGCTTTCTTCTTTCTCATCTTCCTTATGAAACATGAATTTCTCAATGTACTTAGCTGTCATATCACATTCCAAATTCACATGGCTTCCAATTTTCTTTGAGATGAGAGTTGTATCATCCTGAGTTAATGGAATGATTGAAACCTTAAATTGGTTCTCATCAACATAGGCAACAGTCAAGCTGATTCCATCAATAGCAATTGAACCTTTCTCAATCACATACTTAAGAATATTCTTAGGAGCTGAAATACTCACCCAAATGGCATTATCATCTTTGGTCTGAGAAACAATTTCTCCAACACCATCAATATGTCCACTTACCATATGACCACCCATTCTGTCACCAACTCGGAGAGCTCTCTCAAGGTTTACTCGAGATCCCTCTTTTTGCTTATGAAAACTGGAACGATTCATTGTCTCTGGCATCACATCAGCAGAAAAACTCTTTGAATCAAAATCAACAACCGTTAAACAAATACCATTGGTTGCGATACTATCACCTAGTTTTACGTCATCCATTATTTTATTTGCAGCAACAGTCAAACGAATTGAATTGCTGCCTTTTATCATGGCTTTTATATATCCTATTTCTTCTACTAGTCCTGTAAACATTCTCTTGTAGTATTTACTTTTTCACCTTAATAGATAACTTCACCAATCACTAAAATATCATCGTCTATATTTTCAAAACGAATATTTTGCAAATTCACAGCATCTTTCATCATTTCAATTCCATGACCTCCAACGGGCGTTTTTGCATCATTCCCTCCAATTATCTTTGGAGCAATATAAGCATGCACCTCATCAACAATTTGAGATTCTAAAGCAGCATAATTAAGAGTTGCTCCACCTTCCAGAAGAATCCCATCTATGCCCTTTTCTCCTAAAACCTGCATAAGCTGGTTCAAATCGACTCTTCCATTCTTCTCATCAATGATCAATACTTCATTTCCTAAGGCATTAATCTCATCAAGCTTAGTTTGATTAGCTGCTGATGTTACCGCAACAATTGTTTTTGCTTCGATCGTTGTATTCAATATTTTTGAATCCAAAGGAATTCTAGCTTGACTATCAACTACAATTCGAATTGGATTTCGTCCTCTTTTATTTCCTATCAATCGAGTCGTTAGAATGGGATCATCAGCAATAACAGTATCAACGCCTACCATAATTCCCATTAACTCATTTCTCAGCTCATGCACATTCGCTCTGGATAGTTCATTAGATACCCAACGAGAATCTCCTGTTCGTGAAGCAATTTTCCCATCCAATGTCATGGCCGTTTTCATGATTACATAAGGCTTCTTGCTTTGAATAAACTTCAAAAACACACGATTCATCTGAGTCAACTCTGCACTTAAAAAGTCAGATTCAACTTCAATACCATGCTCTTGTAATAGTTTTACTCCTCGACCTGAAACAAGTGGATTGGGGTCTAGCATACCAATGACAACACGAGCAATCTTATTATCAACAATAGCTTGAGCGCATGGCGGTGTCTTCCCATAATGAGAACAAGGTTCTAATGTAACGTATATGGTAGCACCTTCTACCGATTCCTTAGCAGATCGAAAGGCATTCACCTCGGCGTGAGGTCCACCAAATATTTCATGGTAACCTTCACCTATGATTCTATCGCCTTTTACAATAACTGCACCTACCAATGGATTGGGGTTTACACCACCGCATCCTTTAGTTGCCAAATCATAGGCCAACTGCATGTATTTATAATCCTGATCTGTTCTCAAAATAAATCTGCTTTAAGCAAAAAATAAAAAAGCCCCGAATAGCATAACTATTCAGGGCTTAATAATATCATCGACCAATGGGAATACCCCCAATGGAAACATCAATCAAATTGAAGTCTTGTTTTCTTCTTCCATCCAGACTGTACTGTCGGTACTGGAATCACACCAGTTCAATCTTTCGATTCGCGGACTATCACCGCCGGTCGGGAATTTCACCCTGCCCTGAAGAAACAATAAATATGTTGAAGCAGACTTGACGCCTTGCTTCGTTGCAAATATATATCTAATTGATTAGATATCACAATAGAATAATAAATTTGATTTTAGTCTTAAGAACATCTTTGAAAATTAAGTTCATTTCTTTTTTCACTTTTTAACTAAAGCTTGAGTCTGCATATCATTCAGATGTGCTATATTCGTGACTTAATAATATATTTCAACTCTAAATTCTTTATTAGTGACTGATCGCATTGTTATAATCCCAACCTACAACGAGAAAGAAAATATTGAAGCAATAATCAGGAAAGTTGTTTCTCTTGATATTGGTTTTGATATCCTAGTTGTAGAAGATAATTCTCCTGATGGCACGGCCAATATCGTTAAGAATTTACAGAAAGAATTCTCTCAACTTCATATTCTTGAGCGTAAAGGAAAACTTGGACTAGGAACAGCTTACATCGATGGTTTTAAGTGGTGTTTAGCTCGCCATTACAATTACGTTTTCGAAATGGATGCTGACTTCTCTCATAATCCTGAAGATCTAATTCGTCTACACGATGCTTGCGCAAATAAAGGCGGTGATTTGGCAATTGGATCACGTTACGTTTCGGGCGTAAATGTAGTAAATTGGCCAATGGGACGAGTTTTGATGTCATACTTCGCATCAAAATACGTGAGATTTGTGACTGGAATGAAAGTTCATGATGCAACCGCTGGTTTCATTTGCTATACACGAAAAGTTCTTGAAACTATCGAATTAGATCAAATCCGTTTTATCGGTTACGCTTTCCAGATTGAGATGAAATTTACGACCTGGAAATACGGCTTTAATATTATTGAAGTACCTATCATATTTACAGATAGAACTGAAGGCACTTCAAAAATGAGTGGTGGTATTTTTAATGAGGCTGTTTGGGGTGTTGTTAAAATGAAACTCCGTAGCTACTTTAGAAAGTACAAAAGATCATAATTCTCAAATAATGGTTTTGATAAACACAGACACTTCTTCTTAATAATTTATTGAAGAAGTTTTTTTCACGTCTGATATTTTGAGAAATTCAAAAGCTCATTAAAAGCGATAAATAGTGATTTTCATTTCGAAAATTCTTAATTTGCATATTATAGTCCCGACACTCTAAACAACCAAAATGATAAGTTTACTCATAAAAAATGCCTTAATTATAAATGAAGGCAACCAATTTATAGGATCTGTGTTAATTAAAGATGATCTGATTGAAGAAATTTACACAGGCTGTCCAGATAACATTCAAGAAGATTGGAAAATAATTGATGCATTTGGGAAATTATTGATTCCTGGTGTCATCGATGATCAGGTACATTTCCGCGATCCGGGTATGCCACAAAAAGGAGATTTGTTTACTGAATCGAGAGCAGCTGTAGCTGGAGGAACAACTTCGTTTATGGATATGCCCAATGTAAAACCTCAAACTCTGAGTCAGGAATTGCTTGAAGAACGTTATAAGCTTGGAGCTCAGAAATCCTTGGCAAACTACTCCTTTTATATGGGTGCTTCAAACACCAATTTGGAAGAAGTAATCAAAACGAATCCGAAAAATGTTTGCGGTATTAAAATATTTATGGGATCATCTACTGGTAATATGCTGGTTGATGACATCGATACGCTTTCGCAGATTTTCGAGAAGGCTCCTCTTCTTATCGCGACGCACTGTGAAGATTCGCCTATGATTGATGCTAATTTGGAGACTTATCGTGAGAAATATGGTGATGATATCCCTATGGATTATCATGGAGAAATTCGTTCAGCAGAAGCTTGTTATAAATCTTCGTCAAAAGCTATTGAGTTAGCTAAGAAATACAATACACGTCTACACATCCTTCACCTTTCAAGTGGAATGGAAATGGATTTATTCGATAATAAGATTCCTTCAAAGGATAAACGAATCACTGCTGAAGTTTGTGTGCATCACCTTCGTTTTAACGACACTGATTATGCAAGTAGAAAAGCAAGAATTCGTTGGAATCCGGCCATTAAAACTGCGGATGACCAAAATAAAATTTGGGAAGCTTTACTAGACGATCGTCTTGATGTGATCGCAACAGATCATGCACCACATACGGTAGAAGAAAAAGATGGTAACTACATGCAAGCTGCTGGTGGTGGACCTTTGGTTCAGCATTCTCTTGTATCTATGCTTGAGTTTGCTCACAAAGGTAAGTTGAGTATTGCTAAAGTAGTTGAGAAAATGTGCCATGCTCCTGCTGACGTATTCCAGGTTGAAAAAAGAGGTTATATCCGTAAAGGTTACTTTGCAGATTTAGTTCTTCTTTCTGAAGATGAATGGACAGTAAACAAGGAGAATATTCTCTATAAATGCGCTTGGTCTCCATTCGAAGGCGATAACTTCCACTATAAAGTCAATCAAACATTTGTGAATGGACAAATGGTCTATAACGAAGGGGAAATTGACGATAACTTTAGAGGGAAACGTCTAACTTTTACCAGATAATATCGATCCAAAATATTGGCGATGATAATTCATGTGGATTATCATCGCCAAATCATCTTTATAATTTTGTAATACACCAATATCTTTCATCATGAAAAAGGCAAACTCATTAATGTTAATGGCTCTGTTTGCCTCACTCGTTCTTACATCTTGTGAGTCTTCTGGTAGCCAAAATCCTAATAACTCATCTCCAATTCAAGGTCTGAATATTGCGAATCCTATCACTTATGAGGTTCTTATAAAGAATCCTGACATTGAAGATGATTGGCAATCGAAATGCCTGGAGAACACCGATATCAAATCAATGTCAAAAGATGTTATCAACGCAGTTATGGGTGGACGATTAAAAGCCTATGATTATTTTGACGATCATCTTCTCTCAAAATCTGAGATAAAGGCGATCCTTAAAAAGAACGGCAAGGAGAACAATATCGGTAACATCCAATTTAAAGAGGAATGGTATTGGAATAAGAAAGAACTTCAACTTCGAAAAAAAGTAAAATCCTTGATGTTTGGTTACGAAATATGTGACGAGAACAAGAAAGTTAGAGGATATAGAGCTAGTTTTGTGGTGTATTTAGATTAAAATTAGAAGATGTGTTAATTTGAGGATATGATGATTCATCAATGTGGACTCCCTCTAAAAAACATCAACTAAAAACAAGCACAGAAGAATTTAAGCTAAGATGATCAAAGAAAAACAGAGAGTATTATTTATAGATTCAACACACCCACGATTACTTGAAATGTTGGAAGAGGCAGGTTTCGACTGCCAATATACGCCTGAATTGACAAAAGAAGAAATGTTATCAATTTTCGATCAATTCGATGGTTTTATTATTCGAAGTAAATTCAAATTAACAAGAACAGAACTTGATAAAGCAACACGCCTGAAATTTATAGGTCGTGTGGGAGCTGGTCTTGAGAATATTGATGTGCCATATGCCGAAAGTAAGGATATAACTTGTTTCAATGCGCCTGAAGGAAATCGTGATGCTGTAGGAGAACATGCACTAGGAATGCTTCTATGTTTATTCAATAATCTGTGCCGATGTAATGCTGAGGTCGGTAAGGGTATGTGGAGAAGAGAAGAAAATCGTGGCTTGGAAATCAAAGGCAAAACGGTTGGAATTATTGGCTATGGCAATATGGGCAATGCTTTTGCACAACGCCTTAAAGGTTTTGGTTGCAAAGTAATCGCTTACGATAAGTACAAATTCGATTACTCAGTTGATTATTGTGAAGAAAAACAACTTCAGGATCTTTTCGATCAGTGTGATATTTTAAGCCTACATATCCCTCAAACTGAAGAAACCATGTTTATGGTGAACGATGACTTCTTGAATAAATTCAAGAAACCGTTTTTCTTAATTAACACAGCCAGAGGGAAGATTGTTAAAATTTCTGATTTGGTGAAGCATCTTAAAACAGGTCAAGTTCGTGGTGCATGTCTCGATGTATTGGAGTACGAAAAAACATCTTTCGAAGATTTACATGCCAATGAATTACCAGATGATTTCAAATATTTAATTGATGCAGAGAATGTGCTTTTAAGTCCACATGTTGGAGGTTGGACTCAGGAATCAAACATCAAATTATCTGAAGTTACTGCTCAAAAAATCATCGATAAATTCGCATAGATCTTATTCCCGCTGATCATGCATATCTGCGGGGAAACAAAAACTTATATAAAAGTAAAGCACCCCGAAAGAGGGTGCTTTTGTGCAACTACACACTTAATATTAATTCCGAATCAAACTTGTTCAAGCACAACGTCCTGATTTGATTTTTTATTAATATGTTCTTCTGAATTCGTTATATCAGCATTAGGCTTTGTTTTCCTAACCTGCTTAATAATGTGGCTAAATTTATACCCATCACATTTTTGTTTATCTGCTTTCATTAGAAGTCTTCCGGTTTCTGAAAGATCCTTTAAAAAACACCAAAGAAGTGTGTATTCAGTCATATTATTGACAACCAATTGTTTCTTATCTCTTATTTTCTCTTCCTGTAACAGATTAAGGCTATATGCTTTTCTAGTCATGCTATTAAGCTCAGCACCTAAAGCTTCGGTGAAACCTCTTTCTTTTAAAGCTTCCAGATTATTCGCTATGTTTTGCTCTACAACTTTTACTTTAGTGCAAACCCCTTCGATATTTCTTTTACGAATTTCTTTCTTAGCCTGCATCACACCAAAATCTGTAGCTTTTACTGTAAGAGCGGCATTCGCCCTTTTAGCATAGGCTGCAATCAAATCTAGGGTGGGAATAATCTCATCTACACACTGGTATAAATCTGACGTCTTTCTCTTAATTTCTGCTCTCAATCTTGGTGCTTGGGTCAAATTCAAAACCTTTATAATCTGGCTCTCAACTATCTCCAAAAATTCTCCCTTATACTCTGGAGAAAACTTCTCAAAAGCATTCCGATCACGCTCAAACATCTGCAAGAGTAACTCCCCTACTACTGGAAGTTCTTCTTGTCTAAATTTATAAAATGAAACACCCATTTAAAATAATTGATTTGAATTATACTGCTTTAAATAAAATCAATAATACATGATAACCAACGACTCCCACCAAACATCATTTCTCCCAAGATATCAATGTACGCTTAAAATCGAATTTTGCGTTCACAAACAAGCCAAACAGAACATTTGATAACGATTTTAAATCCTCCAACGACCCTTTAATGTCATCAGATGCACGCTTTTTACTATCAGTATGTAAAAAACCACCCTCCGCTAAGAACTTAATCTTTTACTGTAGACATTCAACAAGCTCCGATGATGATTAAATTAGATCCAATACTTAATTTTCACTATACGATCAAACTCTTTTATCCTCCACTATTCATCTTGAGAACTACATTTATCAAATCATTACTTCCCTATTAGAAAAACAAGTTCATAACAAAGATGATTTCTCATCCGATAAGCAATTTTGAATATCTACTGATGATATTTAACCCTACAGAAACTAATTTATCAACAAGAAAAATCAACATTCCAACTCTCTAAAGAAACAATCAAAGTAAGGTTAATTACATAAACGCTTCCAGAATACTTATTATCATAAGTACTCATAGAGGTGTGATGCAAACATAAGAAATCTATTTTAATATGTCTAATTATAGCTTTAGTTTAAAAAAGGAAATATTACTCAGGATAATCAATTATACTGAGCTTAGAGCATACATGATCTGAATCATTACAAAAGGAACACAGCACCAAATATCAGAATAGCAGAATACAACTACAGCTTCAAAACATACATAATAACGAATTAAAATAAGTTACAAAGGGAGCTTTAAAGGGATAAATAATTTAAAAGAATCCTTAAAAGTAAGGTCAATCAATATAAGGTATCGGATTCAACAAAAAACCGAAAATCCTATTTCTACAATTGAATCAGGATTCCCGGATGGAATTTTAAAGATTAAAACTTCCCTATATAAGCAGACTAAAAAATCACCTTAGCGATATCCCTTACACAGTTGCTCGCCATAAAAGAATAAAAGTGCAAAGATGGCACTCCATGTTTTATAAGCTCCTTGCTCTGATGAATTCCCCATTCGGTACCAAGAGCTTTTACATGTTCATTCTTTTTACATTTTCGAACTTCAGCAGCTAATTCTTCAGGAATATCCACCTTAAAAACTTGAGGTAAAAGATTCAACTGGCTAAGAGCAGAAATCGGCTTTATTCCTGGAATCAATGGAACCATAATACCTGCAGCACGAATTTTCTTTTCAAACTCAAAGAATTTCTGATTATCGAAGAACATCTGAGTCACAATATACTCAGCTCCAGAATCCACTTTTTGCTTTAAGTAAAATATGTCTGAGTCCAAATTTGGAGCACCTTCGTGCTTCTCAGGATATCCGGCGACTCCATACGAGAAGGGTGTCTCGAACGCTTCGGTATGTGTACCATCCAGATAATCGCCTCTATTCACTTGATTAACCTGCTCAATAAGATCAATGGCATAATTATGACCAGATTCCTTAGATGCAAACTCATGGCGCTTTGAAGAATCGCCTTTAAGAAGAAGGAGATCTTGAATATCAAGAAAATTTAGATCGATTAAAGCATTCTCAGTTTCCTCAGGTGTAAAACCCTGACAAATAACATGAGGTACAACGGTAACCTTATATTTATTCTTAATCGCAGCGGCCACAGCAACTGTTCCAGGGCGTTTATTGATCACTTTCTTCCGAAAAATTCCATTACCAGATTCTGCAAAAATAACCTCATCGCAATGAGACGTAATATTGATATACTTAGGATCGAATTCCTTAAGTTTATCAATAGTATTAAAAACTTTATAGATACTATTCCCCTTGCGAGGAGGAAGCAGCTCAAAAGAAAAATGTGTGGTTTTATTTTCTATGGCTTGGTTTATATGGTCAATTACTTTCATTTTATAGTTCAAAATATCAAGATGGTAGTTTTTAGTTATGGCTCTACCATCTTGACTGGTTAATAGTTAAAGTGCAAAATCTCATAATGATTTTAAATATTGTTGTGCTTGATCTTCACTCATATTCCTTCTTTTGGCGTAATCCTTAATCTGATCATCTTGAATTTTACCTATACTGAAATAAAGTGCATCAGGATGTGCAAAGTACAGACCACTTACCGTTGCGGTTGGGTACATGGCAAAATTCTCAGTAAGGGTTGCGCCAATATTATCTTCCACATTTAAGAAATCCCAAAGAACTTTCTTTTCAGAATGTTCTGGTAAAGATGGATAACCAAATGCTGGGCGAATACCCTGATATTTCTCACGAAGCTTCTCTTGGATTGTTAGGTCCTCGTTTGGAGCATATCCCCAATCTTGACTTCTAACTCTATCGTGAAGTAATTCGGTATAGGCTTCTGCCAATCTATCAGCAAGAATTTTAAGCATGATACTCTTATAATCATCCAAATCCTTGGCATATTCATCCAAACTTTCTTCAATGCCTAATCCTGCAGTGGCAACAAATGCACCAATATAGTCAATACGACACGATTCAACCGGAGCAACAAAGTCTGATAAACAAAGGTTACTTAAGCCTTTAGTAAACTTCTCTTGCTGGCGTATATTAGTAAATCGAGTCAACTCTGAACTTCTTTCCTCATCGGAATAGATGATAATATCATCACCTTTAGAATTGGCTGGGAACATTCCAAAAACGGCTGCTGCTTCAATCAGATTTTTCTCCTCAATCTCGTCCAACATCAAATTGGCATCGTCGAATAGTTTTTTAGCCTCCTCCTTATATTGTGCATCTTCCATAATTTCAGGATACATGCACTTCAGCTCCCAAGCCACAAAAAAGAAAGTCCAATCGATATACTTACGTATTTCGCTTACTGGTAAATTGCGTTCGACCTGCAAGCCAAGTTTATTCGCCTTATAAATAGGAGATGTTTTCCAATCAATTTTCTCTTTATTAGCACGAGCCTGTTCTATGGTGAAATACTCTGCAGGTTTTTCTTTAGCATAAGCCTCACGAATATCATCGTACCTAATGTGAACCTCTTTCAAATAGGTTTCTCGCTTATCTTTATTGCATAAACTTTTGAATACACCAACCGATTTTGAAGCATCGCTAACATAGACCACGCCACCCGAATAGTTGGGTTCGATTTTCACTGCTGTATGCAATTCTGAAGTTGTTGCACCACCTACCACCAAGGGAATAGTCAAACCCAGACGTTCCATCTCTTTAGCGACGAAAGCCATCTCTTCAAGCGATGGTGTTATCAAGCCACTTAAACCAATAGCATCGACATTTTCAGCCAGTGCTACTTCTAATATTTTAGAACAGGTCACCATAACACCTAGGTCGATAACCTCGAAATTATTGCAACCCAATACAACACCAACAATATTTTTACCGATATCGTGAACGTCACCTTTAACAGTTGCCATTAGAATTTTGCCAGCATTACTTGCTGCTAATCCTTTTTTCTCCTCTTCGATAAAAGGTTGAAGGTAAGCCACTGCTTTTTTCATGACTCTGGCAGATTTAACCACCTGCGGCAAAAACATCTTTCCTTCACCAAAGAGATCACCAACAATATTCATCCCATCCATCAAAGGACATTCAATCACTTCAAGAGCTCTCGGATAGAGCTGACGAGCTTCTTCAGCATCGGCATCGATATAATCCGTTATTCCTTTTACCAAAGAATAAGATAAACGCTCTTTTACAGGCTTCTCTCTCCAAGCATCAATCTTCACTTGGGTTTTGCCTTCCGATTTCACATTCTCGGCAAACTCAATCAATTGCTCTGTAGCTTCAGTATGACGATTGAGAACAACATCTTCAACTCGCTTTAGAAGTTCAGGTTCAATCTCATCGTAAATCTGCAACATTCCCGGATTAACAATACCCATATCTAGACCTTCCTTTATGGCATAATAAAGAAAGACAGAATGCATGGCCTCGCGAACCATATTATTCCCTCGAAAAGAGAACGATAGATTACTAATCCCGCCACTAATCTTCGCATATGGTAGATTGGCCTTAATCCAAGCTACCGTTTTAATAAAATCGACAGCATAATTGTTATGCTCCTCAATTCCTGTAGCAATAGCCAACACATTTGGATCAAAAATGATATCCTCAGATGGGAAATTGACAACTTCGGTTAATATTTCATAAGCTCTTCCGCAAATTTCGATGCGTCGCTCATATGTATCAGCCTGACCTTTTTCGTCGAAAGCCATAACCACAACCGCGGCCCCATATCTTTTTATCTTCCGTGCATGAGCGACAAATTCAGCCTCACCCTCTTTCATAGAAATAGAGTTAACCACACATTTACCTTGCACACATTTTAAACCTTCTTCAAGAACCGACCATTTTGATGAGTCAATCATGATAGGGACACGAGAAATTTCAGGTTCAGAAACCAAAAGCTTCAAGAAAGTAACCATTTCTACCTCAGCATCCAGCATGGCATCATCCATGTTTATGTCGATAATTTGAGCTCCATTCTCAACCTGATTACGAGCAATTGATAAAGCCTCTTCGTATTTTTTTTCACTTATCAATCTGGCAAATTTTCGAGAACCTGCTACGTTAGTTCGTTCACCGACATTTACAAAATTCGATAGCGAGTTAATTCTTAACATCTCCAATCCACTCAAACGGGTTTCGGGTTCTATAGTAGGTAACTGACGAGGCTTTTCACCTTTCACCGCCTCAGCCAATGCGCGAATATGCTCAGGTCTTGTACCGCAACATCCACCCACAATATTAATCTTCTCACCCTTCAATAGAATATGAAGGTCAGAAGTCATTGTTTGTGGCGTTTCGTCGTACTCGCCTAATTCGTTTGGTAAGCCTGCATTGGGATACACACTCACATAGACTGGAATCAGCTTATCTAATTGTTCGATATAAGGAACCAGATCCTTTGCTCCAAAAGCACAATTAAGGCCTAAGCTTAAAAGTCGATCCGATTTCATCGAAGTCACAAAAGCCTCGAGTGTTTGACCCGAAAGTGTTCTTCCACTATTATCCGTAATTGTACCTGAAAGCATAATAGGCATATCAAGCCCTCTCTCATTGAGTATCTCATCAGCAGCAAAAACAGCAGCCTTAGCATTCAGTGTATCGAATATGGTTTCTATCAATAAAACATCAACCCCACCATCAATCAATCCATTAATTTGCTCAGTATAAATCTTAACCAAATCATCAAAATTCACATCGCGATAACCCGGATCTTCAACCTTAGGCGACATGGATGCTGTTTTATTGGTAGGTCCAATTGCACCTGCTATCCAACGTGGAATTGAAAGATCTTCCTTAAGAATTTCATTGACAACTTCACGGGCGTTCTTAGCCGCTTCAAAATTTAATTCGTAAGCCAAATCTTCCAATCCGTAATCGATAAGCGAAATAGCATTGGAATTAAACGTATTGGTTTCAATAATATGAGCTCCTGCTTTCAAGAAATCTTTATGGATTGATTTAATGATCTCAGGCTTAGTAAGTGTCAATAAGTCATTATGCCCTTTCTGATCAAATCTCGAATTGGCAAAACGCTCTCCACGAAAATCAGATTCAGATAATTCAAAAGCCTGAATCATGGTTCCCATCGCTCCATCCAACACCAAAATCTGATCCTTTAATCTGTCCTTTATCGATGTCATCTTATTGTTTTTTATCTTGTAAACAGCAACAGTTCTCAAGAGGTGTTTCCTGACTGCCTTGACTTAGAAATATAGCGGTATTCTTATTTTTTTGCTCAATTAATATCTGATGATTTTGAGTAATTTCAGCAATCGTATCAGGTGTATAATGTCGAATTGTTATCAACTCCAAACCATCTTCGCGTTCTACATCATATTTTAATTTCAGATCATCAATTAAATCATTGATGAATCGGAAAGAATGGCTAACACAAAACACAAAGCTCACGGCGGTATTCTGCGTAAAGTTCAGTTTTACACCATACTTATTAATTAAAGAAAATACGAAAAACAAATCGTTCTCGCCAATAAAAGAAAAGTTATGAGGCTTGATACTGATCAAAACCTGCTTCTTCTTTACTATAAAGTTAGGCAATAATGGCTGAGGCAGTTCCCCTTTTGTGATTAAAGTACCTTCTTCTTTAGGCTTAATAAAAGATTTTACCCGTAAAGGAATTTCTTTTGCCTGAAGAGGCTTGATTGTTTTAGGGTGAATCACACTTGCTCCATAATATGACAACTCAATAGCTTCTTGATAAGGAATCAAATCGAGCTTGGTTGTATTAGAGAAGTAATCTGGATCGGCATTTAAAACACCCAGAACATCTTTCCAGATAATCATTTTTTCTGCATTCAGAATATAAGCTAAAATAGCTGCCGTATAATCAGATCCTTCACGACCTAAAGAACAGGTATTCCCTTTAAAATCAGAAGCAATAAAACCTTGTGTGATATAAAGTGAGTTATTCTCTGTTTTGAATCTATCTTGAACTTTTTTCTCCGAACTATCCCAACGAATATTAGCATCACGGTATTTGTCATCAGCATCTAAGCAAGTTCTTATATCAACCCACTCATTAACTTGTCCTGTTTTATTTAAGTAAGCCGAAACTATAGTCGTTGATAACAATTCTCCATATGCAATTAGCTGATCGTATTCAAAATTGAAAGACTCACTAAAAGGTTTAGATAATCGATGCTCAATTTCTAAAAAAAACGACTGAAGTTTATCTAATAAATCTTGTGGGAACTCATCGAATAAATCAAGCGTAAGAGTTAAGTGTTTTGCCTTCAATTCTTCCAACAACGCGTTAACATTAGCTTTCCCTGAGTAATGTGCATCAATAATTCCCTCTAACAAATTGGTCGTATTACCAATTGCAGAAACCACAACCGCTAGAGGTTCTTTAATCTCTCCTATAATTTTACTAATATTTTTTATGGCAGCTGCATCTTTTACTGATACCCCTCCAAACTTATATATGATCATGTTAATGTGATGAATTGTGAATGTGTAAATGAGTAGAAAAGTAAATGTGTCATCTGAACTTATCAGATAAATTCACATTATACCTAATTATTCATCTGATAATTATTAACAAGAAAAAATTATTCATCACCCAAATAGGCCAGGAAAATATCCTTATCAATCAACTGATTCTTAATCTTCATCAGACTTGAAAGATTGATCTTACCTATAACATAGTTGAAATCTTGCCCGGTTAGCGATTCACTAACTTCAGTAAACTCAAAAAGATCTAAATCTTCCTTCTGGGTATACCTCAGGTAAATCTGAACTGACATATCATTGGTATATTCCAGACCTCCATAATACTTCAACTTCTTATATTCATACTTGTAATTATAAGCCAAAGCTGTAATATCTGAAAGCACTGCCGATCCTGTTGGATGAGAACCCGCTCCTTTCCCATACATAAACTGATTGTCGTAGAAATTTCCTTGAATTAAAACGCCGTTATAGTGATCTTCTACGGTATAAGCATGCTCTGTAGGTTTTACAAACTTGGGTGCAACCAATAAATTCACATGATTTCCATTCACCTTAGTTACTTTACCAAGTAAACGAATTTTGTAGTCTTTCTGAGAAGCCAGCTGAATATCGTGAGCAGATAATCTTGAAATACCAATATTAAATACCTGATCGGGGTGAACAAATAATCCAAATCCGTGAACAGTGAGAATGATTAACTTATAAAGCGTATCGAAACCTTCAACATCAGAAGTTGGATCACTCTCAGCAAAACCTAAATCCTGCGCTTGCTTTAAGGCTACATTATAATCAAGGTTTTCATTAAAAATCTTAGTCAAAATATAGTTCGATGAACCATTCAAAATACCACTCACTGATTGAAGTAGATCATTGTCGTAATACTCTTCCAGATTACGGATGATAGGAATACTACCACAAGCCGATGCTTCGTAAAGGAATGAAACCTTATTCTCCCATTGCAGTTGAATCAACTCTTCAATATGATAGGCTAACATCTTTTTATTTGCAGAAACAACATGCTTCCCATTCTGAAGAGCCGTTTTCACGATACGATAGGCTTCATCAGCATCATCAATTAATTCAGCAACAACATTAATTTCAGGATCATTCAAAATATCATCAGGATTCAAAGTCAAAACCTCTGGTGCTAAATCACGTTCTTTCGATGGATCTTTCACGCAAACTTTTACAATTGAGGCATCGAGCCCCTTAGAGTTTTTCAAAACATGAGCCAAACCAGAACCCACAACTCCAAAACCAAATACACCAATTTTTAATTTCTTACTCATTACAATGTTCTATTTATAAAATGATTGAATAACCTTTGTTAATTGTTTTTGTTCCAATAAAAACCCGTCGTGTCCATATAAAGAACGAATCTCAGCATATTGAGCTCCTTGAATATTTTGAGCAACAAATTTTTGTTCTGCCACCGGGAATAATAAATCGGACTCAACTCCAATAACCAAAGTCTTCACTTTAATCTGACTTAATGCATGAGCTGGTGAAGTTCGCCCTCGTCCTATATTATGCCCATCCATTATTTTTGACAACTGCCAATAGGAATAAGCATTGAAACGATTAGCCAACTTCAGTCCTTGGTAGTTTTGATAAGAACTAGCTTTAAAATCATCCTGCTTATCATGTTCAGTTTCACTTTGCGTATCCTGATAGGTCTGATAATTCCGATAACTCAATAAAGCAATCGATCGTGCCGTTTTCATCCCTTCCAAACCTGCTTCATTTGTTGATTCCTTCCAAGTTGGATCAACTGCAATGGCCATTCTTTGCGATTCGTTAAAGGCAATTCCCCAAGGCGAATGCTGTGCATTACTGGCCAGAAAAACCAAATGCTCCAAATGTCCATTCAAATTGTAAGCCCATTCTAAAGCTTGCATCCCTCCCAGAGAGCTTCCAATCAACGTATGAATTTTTTCAATTCCCAATTCGATTCGTAATAATTCGTGAGCTGCAACCAAGTCACGAACTGTCAGTTGTGGAAACTCATGGTAAAATGGTTTTCCTGTATTTGGATTTTCGCTTAAAGGCCCCGTACTGCCATAACAAGATCCCAAAACATTAGCACAAACAATAAAGTGCTCCTTGGGATTAAAGAAATCTTCTTCGCCAAACAAGCCTGCCCACCAATCAAACACATCAGAATTGGCTGTGAGAGCATGGCAAACCCATATCACATTATTCTTCTGAGGATTATACTCCCCATAAGTGTGATAAGCAATGGTGATACCTTCGAGTCGTTCTCCGGACTCCAAGACTAAACCAGCTTTATAATTGAAATATTTTGGATTCACTTTGTTTTGTTTTTATTGTATCAAACTATACTATGCAAAAGGGTTTTGAAGAAGGCAATCCAGTTGGTCTAAGTTTTTATGAAGACTCAGACTAACTGAAATTGTTGCCACTAATCAACTATCTCTAATATTGCCTTCTCTACAGATTGTTTGATATCTGCTTTTATATCTTCAATATGCTCGATACCCACTGAGATTCTCAATAGTCCTGGTTCAACTCCGGAGTCTTTTTGTTCTTCCAAACTCAACTGCTCATGTGTTGTTGAACTTGGATGAATGATTAAGGTTTTGGCATCTCCAAGATTGGCAACATGAGAAAGTAGTTCGACTCCATCTACCAATTTGTCAGCAACTTCTTTTCCTCCTTTTACTTTAAAAGTCAGAACTGATCCAGCTCCTTTCGTAAAGTATTTCTTTGCTCTTTCATAGTATGGACTAGATGGTAAACCAGGGAAATTCACTTTTTCAACCCAATCTTGTACCTCTAACCATTTTGCTAAAGCATATGCATTTTCAACATGACGATCAAGACGAAGTGATAATGTTTCTAATCCTTGCAACAACAAGAATGAATTGAATGGACTTTGCGAACAACCATAATCTCTTAAGCCCTCAACTCGAGCACGAATTGCAAAAGCAATATTTCCAAATGGTCCATCCGAACCAAAAACATCCCAAAATACAAGTCCATGGTAACCATCAGATGGTTCAGAGAATTGAGGGAATTTCCCATTGCCCCAATTGTAATTTCCACCATCAACAATTACTCCTCCTACTGCGGTTCCATGCCCACAAATCCATTTGGTTGCAGATTGAACAACCACATTTGCTCCATGATCAATCGGGCGGAAAAGGTATCCTGCTGCTCCGAGTGTATTATCCACGATCAGTGGCAAATCATACT
The DNA here is from genome assembly GCF_054254355.1 of Ancylomarina sp. YFZ004. Taxonomy (NCBI): domain Bacteria; kingdom Pseudomonadati; phylum Bacteroidota; class Bacteroidia; order Marinilabiliales; family Marinifilaceae; genus Ancylomarina; species Ancylomarina sp. YFZ004. The sequence continues at coordinate 23,255 of NZ_JBTCHQ010000005.1, read as the reverse complement.
TTTTGGCAATAGCTGAAACCTTTTCAAAATCAGGAATTGAGAACTTTGGGTTAGGCAAAGCTTCTACATAAATCGCTTTGGTATTCTCATCAATCAAGGGCACAATTGTTTCTGACTCATCGATATCAACAAATCGACATTCAATACCTAAACGTTTAAATTGAACTTTGAATTGATTATATGTTCCACCGTAGACCTGAGCAGCACTCACAAAATTATCTCCGCACTCAAGAATGTTGGTTAAAGCTAAGAACTGTGCAGCCTGACCAGATCCTGTTGCTACTGCAGCAACACCGCCTTCTAGAGCAGCAATTCGCTTCTCGAAAACATCGTTAGTTGGGTTTTGTAAACGGGTATAAATATTTCCAAATGCTTTCAAACCAAAAAGGTCTGCTGCATGCTTCGAATCGTTGAATGTATAGGCTGTAGTTTGATATATAGGTACCGCTCTCGAGTTTGTTGTTGCATCAACTTCCTGACCTGCGTGTATTTGTAGTGTTTCGTATCTTAAATTCTTAGACATAGCTATCTTATTTTTTGGATGGAGTATTCCCCTTAAGAAATATCACTTTCCGATTGTCTTAATATGGATTTGAAATAATAAGGTGAGTGTAGGTATACTGACTCACATTGGCACAAAAACTTAGCAGTTTGAGGTACAAGGTAGTTAAGCCTATAAAGCTTAATTAAAAAAGATTGTACAATTCTAAATCCTAATCAACTAGATTAGAAAGAATAAATCACAAAATGTAAAGGTTTTTGAGTTCCCGCATCGGAGTTATTTTATACGCACTAGCATCTAAAAAAGGGGAAATTTTATAGACAGAATGCGTTACAGCATACGCATCATCATTTGCATTCGCATCACCTGTGTAGATGTGCTATGGGATTGCAAATGTAAACTTAGCTCTTGAAGAGCTACCTGATGGATGTAATGATTTTCTGTCTTCATAGTTTCTAATTTATATTCACCAATTACTTGGTCAGGATTTGACACCTTTCGGTTTTGGTACCGCGGTTGTCAGAAGGTCACAGAGCCTGTCTCTCACTTCTTCTGTATAAATTATGGCCTCTAAAATCGAGGTTTCTTCTCTTATAACTGTGAGCAAATGTAGATATGTTTTTTTAATATCCAAATCAAACATCCTCACTTCATCTCTAAACAAGCAATTTCAAACGACACTATTCAGCTATATTACAGCACGATAACACACTTTGTTATTTTCTGAAATTAAAATCACTGACAGCTTACACCTGTGTAGAATGATAATTTATACCAAAATAGGCTGTAAAGTTGGATATTGATATTCAATCACATCCCAAGCGGCAATAGGAAAACACCTCACGTGACACTGAAAAATTGATAAATTTAAGGATCATATAAGCCCAAGTCCTATATCAATTTAGAGCAAAAAATCTCAGGAAATATAAATCAATTATAATCCTTATAATACAACCAGACAATATACACTGCTTCAACTCGTTATATACCAAACCTCTAAATTTATTATATGATTATGATACAGTCTAAGATTCAGCTTAAGTTACTATTATTATTCCTGACAATCATACCATTTTCCGTGGCTAATGCACAGAAACAAACTCCTTTTAAAGAAAAAACAGACTTCCAATTTATGACAGGATTAAACAGAGGATTTGGTTTAGGTGCAAATCTAGTGTTTAATAATTTTTCAGAAGATTTCCCTTTTGATATTCGACTGGGGGTTGGATATACATGGTTAAATCCTGGTAATTCATCGGATGCTCGTCGTATTTTTATTAATAATGCAACAAATGGTGTTCCTGAGGAAAAAGGGCATAATATTGATATGAGAATTGACTTATTAAAGCCAATTACCTTGATGGGGAATTCATCATCATACTGGTTTATAGGGCCTCGCTACTCGAAATTTAAAGGAAATTTTAAATATATTGGGGGCAATGAAGATTTCGACGTGACCTCCTCTCAATATGGATTTGGTGGCGGACTAGAGAGTCACTACAAAATCTCGGACAATCTAAAACTAGTGATTACCGGAGGATTAGACTACTTTCTATCAGCTAAATTGAAAGGTCATGATACAGCATATTATCCTGATAATGATAACGTAAATGCTCGCACAAACGAAGATACTGATACTAAGTTCCGATATAAAGACGCCAACAAAGCAATCGATCAACCAAAATGGATGCCTCGATTGCTAGTTGGAGTTCAATTGGATTTATAGATCAGTCAAATCCATTTCATAGCTGCCCCTATCTCTATTTTGGCACCATACTAAAGTGGCTTAAGTTTGAGATTAGAATCAGTTAATCTCATTTGCATCTTTTCTTTCGTATATTGATCGCGATTCTGAACCTAAAATATCAAACGATGAATATCCAAATCCGTCCTGAACACAAAAATGACATATCTGCCATATCAACGCTAAACGACATGGCATTTGGACAAGAAGCTGAGGGAAATTTAATCGTCAAGCTAAGAAAGAATCAAAACTTCATTAAAGATTTATCTTTGGTTGCTTGTATGGGAAATGAAATTATTGGACACATTCTTTTTAGTAAAATTGCTATAAAAAATGATACAGAAGAATTTGAATCTTTAGCTCTAGCTCCAATGGCAGTTATTCCTGAATTCCAAGGCTTAGGAATTGGTTCTCAATTGATAAATAAGGGACTACAAAAAGCCACAAAACTAGGTTACAAATCAGTTGTTGTTTTAGGCCACGAAAACTATTACCCTCGTTTTGATTTCAAACCAGCAAGTCAATTTCAAATCACATGCCCTTTCGAAGTTCCAGATGCCAATTATATGGCTATTGAGTTACAAAAAGGGAATCTTGATAGTGTTTCTGGATGTGTCGTTTATCCAAAAGAATTCAAGAATTTATAAATTACAATAATTTCATATTATTGTAAAGATTCTAACAAACAGTATTTTCTATTAAGCATATAATACAAGCTAATTAAAGTAGCCTTTCTGCATAGAGTACGAAACCGTACACCCTTTGTTCGTCTACGAACAAATACAAAAGAAGCTCTAAAATCATTACACCCTGTAATACTGAACAATACACCTTCTGGCATAGTATATGATAAGAAATCGAGTTTGCATATTATCTTTCTTTAGATAAACTGCTTTTCATTCTATTTTTAATCAACAAACTGAGACATGATCAAAAAGTTATTTTTCATTACAACTTTTTTAGTTGCACTTGCAAAAAGTCTTTTAGGTGCTGAAACTCCAACTTGGCTTCGCTATCCTGCAATTTCTCCAAATGGAACAACATTAGTTTTCCAATATAAAGGAGATATATTCAAAGTAAACTCAGATGGAGGGATGGCGACTGCTCTTACTTCAAATTCTTCATACGACACGCAACCTGTTTGGTCACCTGATGGCAAAACAATTGCATTTGCTTCTGATCGTTTTGGAAACTTTGATATTTTCACGATTCCAGTTGAAGGAGGAAGTCCAAACCGAATTACTTTTAATTCGGGGAATGAAAAACCAAGTAGCTTTACACCAGATGGGAAACACATCTTATTCTCAGGACTTATTAGTGATACTCCAGAAAATGCCATGTTTCCATCAGGCGGAGTACCTGAACTATATAGTATATCTGTAGATGGTGGACGCGAAAATCAGATTCTGACTTCTCCAGCTCTATTTGCTAGTTACAGTTCAGATAAAAGCTTACTGCTTTATCAGGATCAAAAAGGATACGAAAATCAGTGGAGAAAACATCACACTTCGGCTGTAACTCGTGACATTTGGATTTATGATGTTAATAACAAAAAACATAAAAAATTCTCTTCATTTAAAGGTGAAGACTTAAACCCAATATTCAGTTCTGATAATAAGGACGTTTATTACCTTTCTGAGAAAACAGGAAGTATGAATATTTGGAAAGCTCCTGTCAACGATGCTTCAGCATTAACTCAGGTTACTCAATTTGAGAAACACCCTGTTCGTTTCATCACAATTTCCAAGAATAATACTTTAGCTTATTCTTATAATGGTGACATCTACACTCAAGCTGCAAATGGCAAAGCCAATAAGATAGAAATTAACATCAATGCGGATAGCAAAGAAAACCCTATTGTTTATAAGCAAATGAGAGGTGGGGCTGGTGAAATGTCTGTTTCTCCTGACGGAAAAGAAGTTGCTTTTATTATACGTGGTGAAGTCTTTGTTACTTCGGTAGAATATGGAACAACGAAACGAATTACCAATACGCCAGAACAAGAACGTGGTGTAAGTTTCAGTCCCGATGGTAAGGCCTTGCTTTATGCATCAGAAAGAAATGGAAGCTGGAACCTTTATCAAACTAAAGTTGTTCGCGATGTTGAAATGAATTTTGCAAATTCAACCCTTTTGAAGGAAGAAGTCGTTTTAGAGTCTACACCAGAAACCTTCCAAGCTAAATTCTCACCTGATGGTAAAGAAGTTGCTTTCCTTGAAGAGCGTGTTATACTAAAAGTTATTAATCTGGAAAGTAAAAAAGTTCGTACTATCCTTGAAGGAAAATGGAACTACTCCTATAGCGATGGGGATCAGCATTACGATTGGTCACCTGATAGCAAATGGTTTTTAGTCAACTTTTACCCTCATACCTTATTTATGTCCGACGTCGCTTTAGTAGATGCTCAGGGCAATAAAACGATCAGGAATATTACAGAAAGCGGTTACTCTGATAACGAAGCCAGATGGTCTCTAAAAGGGAAGGCTATGATTTGGTTCACTGACAAACGTGGTTTTAGAAGTCACGGTAGTTGGGGATCTCAAAGCGATGTATATGCTCAGTTCTTTACTCAAAAAGCTTACGACGATTTTAAATTATCAAAAGAAGAACGCGAGTTAAAAGATGAGATTGAGAAAGAAGCCAAAAAGAAAAAAGAGGATACTGAGAATAAAAAAGACGAAAAAAAGAAAGGTAAAAAAGACAAGAAGAAAGACGACAAAAAAGATGAGAAGAAAGACGAACCTTTAAAAATCGAATTTTCTGGTTTAGAAGATCGTCAAGTTTGTCTAACGATTAATCCTTCCAGACTTTCCGATGCCATTCTTACTCCTGATGGAAAAAAACTATTCTACTTAAGTAAGTTCGAAGGTGGATACGACCTTTGGGTTAACGATTTAGTTAAAAATGAAACTAAAAAGATTCTGGATCTTAAAGGTGGCGGAGGTGCTATGCAATTCGACAAAGATGCTAAAAATCTTTTCTTAATGTCAGGTCGTAGCATTATCAAAGTTGATGTTGCTAGCAACAAGCGTAAGAACATTAGCTATAATGCTGAAATGTATCTTGACAAAGCCGCTGAACGTGAGTATATGTTTGAGCATGTATGGCGTCAGATGAAGAAGAAATTTTATGATCCAAAACTACATGGTGTGGATTGGGATTTCTATAAAGAAGAATACAAGCGATTTCTACCTCATATTTCTAATAATTACGACTACGCAGAAATGCTAAGTGAATTGTTGGGTGAATTAAACGCATCACATACAGGATCTGGTTACAGAGCAAGTTCAGACAATGGTGACAAAACGGCAAAACTGGGTGCTTTCTTCGATTGGAACTATAATGGTGATGGTCTCAAAATTGCTGAGGTTCTTGAAAAAGGGCCACTACATAAAGCTGAATCTAAAATAAAAGCTGGTGTTATTATTGAAAAGATAGATGGCATAAGCTTAAATAAAGACAAAAGTTATTACCCACTTCTGAATCACAAAGCAGGCAAGCAGGTATTATTGAGTCTATACAATCCAACAAGCAAAAAACGTTGGGATGAAATTGTGAAGCCAATTTCTTATACTGGAGATCTTTTATATGAACGTTGGGTTAAGAAATGTCAGAAAGAATGTGATAAGTTATCTAATGGCCGTATTGGCTACGTTCACGTAAAGGGAATGAACTCGGCAAGTTTCCGTAAAGTTTACTCTGAGATGCTAGGTAAATATGGTACTCGCGATGCGATTATTGTTGATACACGTTTCAACGGTGGAGGTTGGTTACACGATGACTTGATCACCCTTTTAAGTGGAAAAGAGTATGCTAAATTCAGCCCTCGGGATCAATTAATGGGATCAGATCCTATGTCGAAATGGAAGAAGCCATCTGCTGTATTGATTAATGAAGGAAACTATTCCGACGCATGTGCATTCCCATATGCTTACCAGTATTTAAAGATTGGTAAGCTGATTGGTATGCCTGTTCCTGGTACAATGACAGCTGTTTGGTGGGAAACTCTACAAGATAAGAGTATATACTTCGGTATGCCACAAGTTGGTATCAAGGATATGAAAGGTGACTATATCGAGAATCAGCAAATAGAGCCAGATATTAGAGTAGAAAATAAATTTGAACTGGTCACTGAAGGTAAGGATCAACAACTACAGAAAGCTGTTGAGCATCTACTTGAAGGCCTAAAATAAATAATAGTTTGTTTAGACCATGATTCCTTCCACAAAAGAGGAGCATGGTTGATTTTAAAATGAAAAAACGGTTTTTCACAAAAATGGCTAGTCTTAATTGACTAGCCATTTTTATATGCTATAAACTCGATTCTTATTTAAACAATTTAATGAGTTCATCAAGTCTTAAACCATCTACATTTACGTTTAACTGTGCTTGCTGATAGAAGGGTAATCTTTCATCAAGATGATTGGCAATATAAGCTTCAAGCTCATTATTAGGAATTGCCTTTACAATAGGACGTTCTCCATCAGATTTTAGGATATTTTGCTTTAGTATCAATGGACTTGATTCAAGAAACAAAGTCTTCCCCATAGCATTCATTTTATCCATATTATTGTGAAAACAAGGTGCTCCACCTCCAGTAGAAATGACACAAGCTTGTTCCAGATCTTTCACAGACTCTAGAGCAGATTGCTCACGTTCGCGGAAAGAAACCTCACCAAACTGTTCAAAAATATCAGGTATACTCAATCCTTCTCTTTTTTCGATCAGTTCATCTAAATCGATAAAATCGAAGCTTAAGGAGTCTGCTAAACGTTTACCCCAATAGGATTTCCCGCAGCCCATATAGCCTATTAGAAAAATATGCATAATTGTCACTTGAATTTATCCACAAAGCAATTAAGCTTCAACATTTACTACTGTATCATCAGACACATTATTATCATCCCCTAATTCAGAATCAACGTCTTCTACTTCACGAACAAGAGGTTCAATTTCTTTAATCTTAGCCACATCATATGTCGTTAATCTCTTACCTCTAGCCTTAAATGATTTTACAGCAATAAACTCTTCCGCATCGATTTTCTCAGTTGGTCGATCTGCCTGAGCCCCTCCAAATTTGATTTCAAACTGTGGGAAGGCTGCATCTGATAAACAAACTAATTTACTTGCCTTATTATCCCCTATAAAACCCTGCACTTTCGAGTTACCATCCATCGTAAAACGCTTCAGGTAATAATGTTCTTGATCAGCATCATAGAAAACAGCGGTCCAAATCTTATTCACATCGAATTTCTCAATAATACTTATCTGATCAGAATAGTGATTGCTTAAATCAAAACTACTCAGATAAAAGGCATTGTTACGTTGAACGACCAATATTTGATCCTCCCCAATAAATTCACCTATGAAATCCCCACGCTTTTCAGTATTCAAACGCAATACATCTGGATCGAACCAAACCTTTCTTCCGCCTAAGGTCGAAACTCCTTCATGTTTGAGGGTGATTTTTTGAACCGGAGTACGACTTAAAATATTCCCCATTGAAGCACGTCCCTTGATCAGTAGATCTGCAAAATTGTATTCAAAATTCAATTTTTTGATTCTACCTTGAGCCTTCAAGAGGACTCTTATAATTTCAGCTTCACCATTAGGATTAGCACTAAAGTAGGTAATTCTAGAACCCGGACTTTCCTTGGTTAAATTATACTCTTTATCACGAGTTAAGCCCGTAACATTAAATCGTTTTGCATAAGTAACCCCAGCTTTTCCATCGCGATAAACCACATTATAAATGGTTCGCTTATCGTTTTTACGGAATATGGATATATGCACTATATTTTGCCCAATAAATAATTTATCGGTAACCTTAGTGATGAAATAAGAACCATCCTTACGGAAAATAATCACATCATCAATATCTGAGCAATCACATAAGTATTCGTCTTTCTTCAAGCTGGTCCCTAAGAATCCTTCAGCAAAATTTACGTAAAGTTTTTCGTTAGCAACCACAACCTTACTAGCTACAATACTATCAAAACTTCTAATTTCTGTCTTACGCTCTTTGCCTTTTCCATACTTCTTTCTAATCGATTGGAAATATCGAATAGTAAAAGGAATAATATTGGCGATATGAACTTTAATTTCCTCAATCTCATCTACGATAGACTGAATATAATCCGTTGCCTTATTGATATCGAATTTAGAAATACGCTTAATTTTAATCTCAGTCAATCGAACAATATCCTCTTCAGTTACTGCTCGCATTAAATGCTTGGTATGCGGCTTCAGTCCAATATCAATCGTTTCGATTACAGATTCCCAAGTTTCGCATTCTTCTATATCTCTATAAATTCTTTTCTCAATAAAAATACGCTCAAGTGATGCATAATGCCAGGCTTCTTCAAGTTCTGCTTTTCGAATTTCAAGCTCAAGTTTTAATAAGGCAACTGTCTTATCTGCTGAACGTTTTAAAATCTCCTGAACTCCAATAAACTTAGGCACATCATCCTCAACAACACAGGCATTAGGTGAAATTGAATATTCACAATCGGTGAAAGCATATAATGCATCAATAGTTTTATCCGAAGAAATACCAGTGGCCAAATGAATTAAAATCTCAACATCAGCCGCTGTATTATCATCAATTTTCTTAATCTTAATCTTCCCCTTATCGTTCGCTTTAATAATAGATTCAATCAGGGTCGATGTTGTTCTCCCAAATGGGATTTCAATTATTTTAAGGGTTTTATTATCAATTTTCTCGATACGTGCTCTTACTTTCACAGCTCCACCGCGCAATCCATCATTGTATCGACTCACATCAACCATACCTGCAGTTGGGAAGTCTGGAAAAATCTCAAACTCTTCCTCCTTTAAATAGGCAATACAGGCTGCTATAAGCTCATTGAAATTGTGAGGTAATATTTTAGAAGCCAAACCCACAGCGATACCTTCAACTCCCTGTGCAAGTAATAATGGGAATTTAACGGGTAAAGTTATCGGTTCCTTATTTCTCCCATCGTAAGATTGTTTCCAATTGGTCGTTTTAGGGTTGAATAGAACTTCTAAAGCAAACTTAGACAAACGAGCCTCGATGTAACGAGGAGCAGCTGCAGAATCACCCGTTAGGATATTCCCCCAGTTTCCCTGCATATCTATCAACAATTCTTTCTGTCCCAATTGAACCAAAGCATCACCAATAGATGCATCACCGTGTGGATGAAACTGCATGGTGTTCCCGATGATATTAGCTACCTTATTGTACCTACCATCATCAAGCTTTTTCATTGAATGCAGAATCCTACGTTGTACAGGCTTTAACCCATCGTTCACATATGGTACGGCACGTTCAAGAATTACGTATGAAGCATAATCTAAAAACCAATTTTCATACATCCCTGACAGATAGGTCACTTTTCGTAAGGCTTCAGAGCCCTTCTCTTCATTGTGTCCATCATTTTCTTCAGGAGTTTCCAAACCATTAGTCTCGTCGATACTCATTGATATTTAGTTTTATTTCTGCTAGCCTGAAAAACTAGTTTATTTTATAAATTATTTTGTTTACTGACAAAGCTACATTCCGATGATCATCCATTGATATCGTCACGCTCAACATGCAAATTCTCAATAATAAATTCTTGTCTATTGGGGGTATTCTTTCCCATATAAAAGGAAAGCATATCAGAAACAGAATCCTCTTTCTTCATCAAAACAGGATCTAAACGAATATCCTTGCCAATAAAATATTTGAATTCGTCTGGCGAAATTTCACCCAAACCCTTAAATCGAGTAATCTCAGGATTAGCTCCCAAACGTTTCATTGCTCTTTCTTTTTCTTCGTCAGTATAACAATATTTTGTCGTCTTCTTATTTCGAACTCTAAACAAGGGTGTCTGTAAAATATATAAATGACCACTTCTCACTACATCAGGAAAAAACTGAAGGAAGAAAGTAATCAACAACAATCGAATGTGCATTCCATCAACATCGGCATCCGTCGCAATAATCACATTATTATAACGTAAACCTTCTAACCCATCCTCAATATTCAAGGCTGCTTGTAAAAGATTGAATTCCTCATTTTCATAAACAATCTTCTTCGTTAAGCCATATGTATTCAAAGGTTTTCCCTTCAAACTAAAAACAGCCTGAGTATTTACCGATCTTGATTTTGTAATCGATCCACTGGCCGAATCTCCCTCGGTAATAAAAATACTAGTTTCTGATTTATTCTCGTGAGTCGAATTAAAATGAACTCGACAGTCGCGAAGTTTCTTATTGTGTAAGTTCGCTTTCTTAGCTCGCTCTTTCGCTATTTTCTTAATGCCTGAAATAGCTTTACGCTCTTTCTCCGACTCTATAATTTTTCTATGAAGAGCATCCGCAACTTCTGGGTTCTTGTGTAAATAGTTATCTATGTTAGATGTCACAAAATCCATTATGAAATTTCGAACCGATGGACCATCAGGACCAATATCTTTCGATCCTAATTTGGTTTTTGTCTGAGATTCGAAAACTGGTTCCTGCACTTTGATACTAATTGCTGCAATTATAGAAGTTCTGATATCAGAAATATCAAAATCCTTTTTATAAAAATCGCGAACAGCTTTTACAAGTGCCTCACGAAATGCTGCAAGATGCGTACCTCCTTGGGTGGTATGTTGACCGTTGACGAAAGAATAATATTCTTCACCGTATTGATGGCCGTGGGTCATAGCCAATTCGATATCTTCACCCTTAAGGTGAATAACCTCGTAAAGACTTTTACTATTCATGTTCTCGTGCAACAAATCGAGAAGTCCATTCTTTGAGAAAAATTTCTTACCATTGAAATATATAGAAAGACCTGCGTTCAAATAAACGTAGTTCTTAAGCATAGTTTCGATATACTCGCTTATGAAACGGTAATTAGAAAACATTTCTGGATCAGGGTGAAAAGTAATTCTAACCCCATTCTTTTCTTCACTCTCCTGAATCTCGTCTTCGCTAACTAATTCTCCTCTACAAAAAGTGGCTTTTTTAACTTCACCTTCGCGAAAAGATTCTACAACAAATTCATCGGAAAGTGCATTGACAGCTTTTATACCAACACCATTCAGACCTACAGATTTTTTAAAAACTACAGAATCATATTTAGCACCGGTATTCATTTTCGAAGTCACATCAATAACCTTACCCAAAGGAATCCCTCGACCATAATCGCGAATACAAACGGTACGATCAGTAATATCAACATAAATTGATTTACCAATCCCCATTGCAAATTCATCGATAGAGTTATCGATAACCTCTTTTATCAGGATATAAATACCATCGTCATGAGAAGAACCGTCGCCCAACTTACCGATATACATACCGGGACGTTTGCGAATATGCTCTTTCCAATCGAGTGTTCTAATTGAATCTTCTGAATATTTAGCTGTCATTTATTGAAGCGCTCAAAATGTTAACAAATAAAAGATCTTTGATTATCAAAAACCTTAGAAATGAAGAATAGGTTTGAAAAAAGTGAATCAGCTTATAAACAACCTACACTCCAAATTGACCAATCACATTAGAATTACGACCTCTTTGAGAATTCTTTGAGGGTAAAATAATCCAGCAAAAATCAGCCACCCACAAATATAGCTAAAAGTATGGCTTTTCCGAAAGTAGTTTATCAACAGCTCATTAATTGGAAACTATATAAAGAGCTGAACACATCTCAAATAGGGATCTTCAAGCATATACACATGAAGCATACATTGTTAAGAAATAGATTTCACAAAACATAAGACACAAAATTGAACATCTACATAAAACGCCTTCCTTTTTGCAAACCATTGCATAAAAAATCATCATTTACTTCTGATTTCAATAACAAGGTCATCAATATTTATATACATTTGCGGCTTAAATTTAGAGCTTTATGAATTTTAAATTTGTCCTAAACATCCTGGGACGCATACTTCTCATGATAGCTGTTTTCATGATGACAATCATACCATGGATCATCTATTTTCATGAAAATAGCATTTTGTTTGCTATTGAAGAATCAATAGCAATTCCTTTAATTACAGGATTGGTATTGATTTTATTAACCAAAGGTTATAATAAAGATATTGGTGCTAAAGAAGCCTATATTCTGGCATCATCTGCCTGGATAATCATGGGAATGGCTGGTAGTCTTCCTTTTTGGCTAAGTCATACAACAAACAGTTTTATAGATGCTCTTTTTGAGTCAATATCGGGCTTTACAACAACAGGTTCCTCTATTCTAACTGATATTGAAGCGGCACCTAAGTCAGTTTTATATTGGAGAAGCTTAACCCATTGGATTGGTGGAATGGGAATCATTGTATTAACTGTAGCCATTTTTCCTTCACTTCGAATTGCCTCTTACCGATTATTTTCAAGTGAATCATCAGGTATCGATTCTAGCAAATTGATGCCAAAAACCTCATCGATGGCAAAACGTTTATGGGGAATATATATCAGTTTAACAGCCATCATGACGCTGATATTAATGCTCGGAGGCGTCAACTTTTATGAAAGTATCTGCCATGCCTTTGCTAGCATTGCAACAGGAGGCTTTTCCACTAAAAATGCAAGTGCAGGCTTTTACACGCCATTTGTACAGTATGTCATGATGTTTTTCATGCTGATCTCGGGCATTAACTTTGCCTTGCACTATGGACTTTTAAAAGGACGATTCAAAGATCTGATCAACAACATCGAACTAAGAACTTACCTCAGTATTATTTTCTTAGTAGGAACTTCTATCAGCTTGATGCTTTATTTTAAGATAGGCTTACCTTTTGAACAAGCTTTCCGCGATTCGTTCTTCCAAGTCATTTCTGTGATTACAGCTACAGGATTTGCCTCGGCCGATTACTTAGAGTGGAATCAAGTATCGTGGTTGCTTATATTCTTATTGATGTTTATAGGTGCATGTGTCGGTTCTACTGGCGGTGGTATAAAAGTTATCAGACATGTCATCGCAGTAAAAGTTATTTTCAGATTATTACTTCAACAAATACACCCACATCAAGTTAAATCTATCAAAATCAACAAAAAAACTGTAGAAGAAAAGAAAGTGCACTCCATTGTCACTTTTATTTTTATCTATCTTTTTATATTCTTTTTAGGTGGTATGTGTTTAATGGCAACTGGACTCGATCCTGCATCAGCTTTCAGTGCATCCATTACATCTATGGGTGGCATAGGGCCAGGTCTTGGAACAGTTGGTCCAGCATCCAACTTTGCTCATCTTTCTGATGTAGCCAAAATCATTCTTCCAATTCTTATGATTACTGGACGCCTGGAGGTATTAAGTTTTTTAGTTATATTCACTCCTAGTTTCTGGAAAGGAAATAATAGATAAACTAATACTTGAAAGATGATTAAGAAAGTAGTTCCAATAAGTCTCTTTATCCTACTATTTGCAAAAATCACTTACACCTTAATCACAGATTTTAACGCCCTAAACGGAATTCAACTTTTTGGAATGGGACTTGGACTATTCATCTGCTCATACTTTCCATTTATAATAGCAAGTGAAAAATACATTGACTTTTTAGATGGATTTAAAGTCAAGCCAATCAAAAAAGAAAAATAAGATTATATCCTAAAACTAAAATACCTAAAAGAAACCCAGCTTTAGCAACTTAAGAATCACAAAGGAAATTGTTACCATTTCTAAAGCAACAATTGCAATCAATAAACCAGCTCCCGAATTTTCTAAAACTTGCTTATAACGTGCAAATTGCTTTTGTGGGTACAAGCGGGACACCCACCAGCGAGTGATTCTGTAAAAGAAGTATCCTACTCCCAGACCTAAAGCCATTCCACCAAGAATATCACCTGGATAATGAAGCCCTAAATACAAGCGGGTATAAACAATCAACAAAGACCAAATCGTAATAAATAAGGTATAAATATTATTCTTAAAGAGTTTTGAGGTATAAATCGCAAATGCAAAAACAGCTGTAGCATGTGATGAAACGAATCCAAATTTATCGCCAGCATAAGCCTTCACCAAATTGACAATCCCATATAAATCGGGTTCATGACTCGGACGGAATCGCTGCAGTATATTCTTAAAAAGATAGGTTGATATTAAATCACCAAATAATATCAATAATGAAAGTCCAATCAACCACCACCAAGCTTCTTTTCCCTTATACTTAAAAATCTGATAAGCAATTAGAATGTAAAAAGGTATCCAAAACTCAATTCGAGTAAAAAACATCATGATAGCATCCCAAAAAGCACTATGAGAAGAATTGAACCAAATAAAAAGTTCTTTATCGAGTTGAAGTAAAGTTTCCATAGAGAATAATAAGTATAAATGAACAATACATCAACGCAAGAACACTTGCTTTTATTGCACCTAGACAAGCTTAGGCAGCAGAATATTGTCAATTAATTTAGAGCAAAAAATAGGCTTGGTTTATAACCAAGCCTAAATCATAAAAAAATATCTTAAAGATCTACTCAGCCTTATCAGCTATAGCATTATCTTCATTTATAGCTTTCCAAAGCATATCTTTCAGTTCAACAAGACCTTGCTGAGCAACTGAAGAGATAAAAGTACATGGGATATCGGGTAGATCTAGACGAATCTCGTCTTTCAATTCCTCATCCAACATATCAGACTTCGTAATAGCTAACAAACGCTTTTTATCTAAAAGTTCTGGATTGAACTGTTTCAATTCATTCAAGAGAATTTTGTATTCATCATGAATACCCTTACTATCAGCAGCAACCATAAATAAAAGAACCGAGTTTCGCTCGATATGACGTAAGAAACGTAGACCTAAGCCACGACCTTCATGTGCTCCCTCGATGATTCCAGGGATATCCGCCATTACGAATGATTTATTATCGCGATACCCAACAATACCTAAGTTAGGAACTAGAGTCGTAAATGGATAATCAGCGATTTTTGGTTTTGCAGCAGAAACTACAGATAGTAACGTTGATTTCCCAACACTTGGAAAGCCTACCAAACCAACATCAGCTAAACATTTAAGCTCTAGAATCACAACACGCTCAACACGTTCTTCACCTTGCTGTGCATAGCGTGGTGTTTGATTTGTTGACGATCGAAAATTCCAGTTACCTAAACCACCACGTCCACCTTTTACTAAGACTTTGGTTTCACCATCATCAGTCACATCAAAAATGACTTCACCGGTTTCAGCATCACGAGCCACTGTTCCCAATGGTACTTCGATAACCTCATCAGCACCTTCGAATCCAGTACTTCTACTCTGACCTCCAGAACCACCATCTTTACCGAATACGTGTCGGCTAAAACGTAAGTGAATTAAAGTCCAAAGTTGCTTATTAGCTCTGATAATAATGTGACCTCCACGACCACCATCACCACCATCAGGTCCACCTTTCATGGTTAACTTATCACGGTGAAGGTGAGCCGAACCAGTACCTCCAGCACCAGAGCGACAAAATATTTTAACGTAATCTACAAAGTTAGATCCTGCCATTTTGTGTTGATTTTTAGCCTATATAGCACGAGCTATTTGCTATGAGTGAAATACAACGAATACACAATGGCAAAGTTGTACCTTTAAAATTTATCGTTATTTATACGATATTGAGCTCTTTATTTGAACAAGCTTTCGCAACTAGAACAGCTATTCTTTCAGAAACTTCAGAGAGTGATCCTATACCATCAACGGTAAAATAGAGATCTTGTTTTTTATAATAATCGGCAATGGGAGCAGTTACGTCATCGTATATTCTCAAACGTTTAATAATAACTTCCCTTCCACTATCATCAGGTCTCCCAGATGATTCTCCTCTTTTTAGTAATCGCTGAATCAGAATCTCTTCTTCAACTCTTAATTCAATTACCAAATCGACATTACCTTGTCTTTCAGCCAGCATATCAGCAAATTGGTCTGTTTGACCAATATGGCGAGGCATCCCATCGTAAACGATACCTCTAGCTTTAGAATGCTGATCTAAAAATTTTTCTACAATTCGATAAGCCAATTTATCTGGGAAAAAATTTCCTCCATCAATTAACCTTTTAGCTTCCAGACCTTCTGGTGTTGCAAATTTTATCTCTTCTCGACATACATCACCCGTGGATAAATGAATCAAGTTGAATTTCTCTTGCAATAATTTAGACTGAGTACCTTTTCCAGATCCTGGAGGCCCAAACATGATGATATTCACCATAGAACTTATCAGATATAAAATCAAAAACGAATGTGAGTCAGCATTTAAAATATCTATTTAATAAGATAATTTGAGACAAACACATTCGAATATAACTAGTCGATAACTGTATAAACATCAGGAAGATTTCTTCCGATACCATCGTAATCTAAACCACGACCAACAATAAAGTCATTAGGAATATCAATACCTACGTAGTCAATTTTCACATCACGCTTTAAAGCATCAGGTTTAAATAACATGGTTGCAACTAGAATTTCTTTAGCCTTATATTCTTCGATTTGAGCTAAAGTGTTTTCCATTGTAATTCCAGTGTCAACAATATCTTCAAGAATAACAACTGTACGATCTTTAAGATCCTCAGTGAAACCCATCAATTTTTTCACCGTACCTGTTGTTCCCATACCTTCGTATGAAGTTAAACGCATGAAAGTAATTTCAGCATTTTCAACAGTTATTAGCTTCATCAAATCAGATGCAAACATGAATGATCCATTTAGAATACAAATAAACATTGGATTCTTTCCAGCTAAATCCTTGTTCATCTTCTCAGCCATTTCTGCAATAGCATTATCAATCTTCTCAGCCGGGATAGATACCCTAAACTCTCTATCAAGAAGTTTTACAGTTTTCATCTGTCTATAATTTTATTTGCCTTCCCAATTCTTTCGGAAAGAGTTCGCTTCATAAAATTCCAAATGGAATTAAATTAATGCTTCCGTTAGGTGATTATTCTTTTGATTTTATTCTCACGTAAGCCGTCTCAATTTCATTAAAGAAAATCAACGTCCCATATCCTTCACACTCTATATGCCATGTTTAGCTAAAATTCAACCTTAAGCATAAAACCGTCAATATAAGCCATCTAAAGGACAAAAAAAAAGTTTTAAATCCATAATGTAACATCCATATTTTTTTTCCATTTTTGCCTTAAACAAAAGCAACCATATGTTTGTTGATCATATAGAACTAAAACAATTCTTACTTGGCGACAAAAGTACAATTTTTTGTTATTACTTTTATAAATCCACCAATTAAAACACGATGAAAGCGAAAGTTAGTATTATCATGGGAAGTACTTCTGACCTTCCAGTTATGGAAAAGGCAGCCAAAATTCTGAACGATTTTAAGATTCCATTCGAAATAAATGCCTTATCGGCACACCGTACTCCTGAAGAAGTTGAAGTTTTTGCGAAAGGCGCAATGGATAATGGCATTAAAGTTATTATTGCAGGTGCAGGTATGGCAGCGCATCTACCAGGTGTAATTGCAGCTATGACGCCACTACCAGTTATTGGTGTACCTATTAAAGCAAGTCTTGATGGAATGGATGCTCTACTTGCTATTGCGCAAATGCCTCCAGGAATTCCTGTTGCTACTGTTGCTATTAATGGGGCAATGAATGCAGGTATTTTAGCTGCTCAAATTATTGCATCAGGTGATGCAGCACTTCAAGTTGAGGTTATCAAATTCAAAGAAAGCCTAAAGCAGAAGATCGTTAAGGCAAATGAAGAATTAGCTACAGTAAAATATGAGTATCGAGTTTGATAGTGAAAATCTATCTAATGAGATTATAGAGATACATTTATAAATAATCCGCAAAGTAAACCTATTTACTTTGCGGATTCTTTATTTACTCAGAACCAGGAGATTAAAAAACAATTAATATTTGACATATTAAAAATTCTACACTAACTTCATGATTGATCTTAAAACATTTAGCAATGAAATCGATCAATCTTATCCTACTATTACTATTTACATCGTATTTAAGTCAGGCCTCTTCTGAAAATCATTTAGCAGGTGCACGATCAAATGCTATGGCTAAGGCATCTGTTGCTTCATTCGATATTTGGGGTAATTACAACAACCAAGCTTCTTTAGCCAAACTCAAAAAAATCCAATTAGGTATTTTTTACGAAAACCGCTTTCAGCTCGAGGATTTAAGCACCAAAGCAATTGCTTTATACCTACCTACAAAACTTGGTGGTTTTAACCTTAACTATTCACAATTTGGTTCAGACTTATACAAAGAGAGCAAAATCGGTATAGGTTATTCAAAAGCATTAGGTCAGCATTTCTGGGCTAGCGTTCAGATCAACCAAATGCGAGTAAAACTCAATCAGGTTTATGGTGAGCAGAGCAAATACAACTTCGAAATTGGCTTATTGGCTGAAATATTTTCTGACTTTTATGTAGGCTTCCATCTTTTTAATCCGACTCAGGAGAAATTTGAAACCCTATATTTTGATGAAGCCATTCCAACTGTTGCACGCTTTGGTTTTTCGTGGCATTTATCAAAGGAGACGTTGCTTAACTCAGAAGTTGAGAAGGATTTTGATAACGACATTCGTTTAAAATTTGGTATCGAACACAAACTACTTGAAAAACTATTTCTTAGGCTAGGTGTCTCAAATCACCCCGATCAAATTAGCTTTGGACTGGGCTACCAATACAAAGTGATTAGAATGAACTTTGCCTACTCCAAACATCAGAATCTTGGATATACGCCTTCAATTGACCTCAATATTTCATTTTAAAATTTAGCTATGCTTCGTTTTAAATCTATACTAATATTTCTCACCATCACACTACTGGTATGCACTAAGCTTATCGGACAAAATACGGCTAGTAGAAATGATATTATTGAGAAAATGATCGAGAATATTGCTGAAAACAGCGAAGAAACCCTAGACTATACTGATCTAGTAGAAAGATTCAACACATTATATGACAATCCCATCAACTTAAATAATGCTAGCAAAGATGATTTAGAACAATTACATCTACTTTCAGATTATCAAATACAGAACCTATTGGATTACAGAAAAGAGAGTGGCCTTATTTATAGTTTTTACGAACTAAGATTACTTGATGGGTTCAATTATTCTATACTTCAGAAAATAATTCCTTTTACAAGTCTGGAAATTGACTCTCAAAAAATTTCAATTCCAACAAAACGTAGAGCCAAACATTTTGTTCTCGTCAGAACTCAAAGAACATTAGAGCAAGAAGAGGGCTATAATACATATAATTTTGAAGATGATGAGTTGATTAGTCCTGATGATAATCCTCAGTATCTAGGTAAAGAATGGAAATATTATACACGTTATAAATATAGCTCACCTAAAAAGAATATTGAATTTGGATTTACTGCTGAAAATGATGCTGGCGAACCCTTTTTTAAGGAAATTAACACCAATGGATTTGACTTCTATTCTGCCTTTGCCGAATTTAAAGGCAAGGGGACAATTCGTCAAATTAATATTGGCGATTACCAGATCAAATTTGGACAAGGCTTAAGTCTTTGGTCAGGCTTGGCTTCTCGAAAGTCTACATTTACGACTCAAAATTCCAAAAGATTACAGGGTGTCAAATCCTACCATTCAACTGACGAAAATCTATTTTTTAGAGGTGGTGCAATCCAATTAAAACTTCTAAAGAATATTCACTTGACTGCTTTTACCTCATCAAAAAAAAGAGATGCAAGCATTGAAAACGGTTTAACTAATAGTATCATCAACACCGGGCTTCATCGTTCATATAGCGAATCGGAGCAAAAGGATAGACTCGATGAAAAAATATGGGGTGGCACATTGCTTTTCAAGCTAAACAAAATTGAATTTGGAGCTTCATTTCTAAAATCACAATTTTCACCTGAGCTTGCAAACAAACCAGATGAAATCAATAAAATTTATGATTTTTCAGGAAAGGAAAACCACAACCTGAGCGCCTACTACGAAACTCGATATAAGAGAATTCATTTGTATGGTGAAGTTGGACAGAGTAAATCGGGTGGTCATGCCATTTTACAAGGCATGCATTTACAAGCCCATCCTCAATTATCCTTAGAATTCATTTATCGAAATTACGATAAAGATTACCAAGCTCTTTATGCTAATGCCTTTGGAGAACAATCTGGCACTCAAAACGAAGAAGGCATCTATTTTGGAGCTGAGTTTCATCCCTACCCCAAATGGACAGTTTTAGCCTATTATGACCTATATGAGTTTCCTTGGCTCAAGTATCGCGTTAGCGCTCCAACAACTGGTCGAGATTATCTTTCTCAAATAGAATTTAATCCTAACAAAAAGGTCTCAGTCTATTTCAGATACAAGCACGAAACCAAACCAGAGAATTCAAATGATGAAAAAATCAAAACCCCTATTGATGTCTCAAAGAAACAATACCGTCTACATCTATCAGCCAAACTTAATGAGAATTGGGAAATTAGAAATCGTGTAGAATTATCTGAATACAAAAAATCTAAGAAAGAAAATGGCTATCTCCTTTATCAGGATCTTATCTATCATCATGGTCAACTACCATTCACAACCAGCATTCGATATGCACTTTTCGACACAGATTCATATAACACTAGAATCTACGCCTACGAAAATGACATTCTATATGCATTTTCGATACCTGCCTATTTCAATAAAGGATCGCG
The DNA here is from genome assembly GCF_054254355.1 of Ancylomarina sp. YFZ004. NCBI lineage: Bacteria > Pseudomonadati > Bacteroidota > Bacteroidia > Marinilabiliales > Marinifilaceae > Ancylomarina > Ancylomarina sp. YFZ004. The sequence continues at coordinate 2,411 of NZ_JBTCHQ010000005.1, read as the reverse complement.
TTTCTACTTCAATTTCAGATATAAGTTCAATAGATCAGCTAGTTTATACATACGATATGCACGAACACAATATGCCAACACCAAAAATATTGGTTCTGGAAACTCAGAAATCTCAGGAGACACAAAATCAGAAATTAAATTACAGCTAAAACTAAGTTTATAAAAAATGCCACCTAAATGATTAGGTGGCATTTCTAAATCTTATTAATATGTCATATAAACGTAACCAGATAATGGCTTTTTATTGACACCAAATTTGAATACGTAAAAGTAGGTTCCTGGTGGAAGTCTATCATTAGAAATTTGTCCAGAAACATTTCCATACCCCTCCCATTTATTATCGTAATCACGTTTTTCATAAACGATATTTCCCCATCTATTGAAGATCTCCAAACTATTATCTGGAAACCTTTCCAAACCGACAATCTTAAATTTATCATTTAAATTATCGTTATTGGGTGTAATCGCATTGGGTATAAACACATCGATCGGAACAACAACAATTTTAACTTTCCCTTGTGTAGACAAACCATCTTCATCGCTCACCTCATATAGCATAGTCAATTCTCCAATGAATCTTTCTCCAGTATTAAATTCCATACTAAGAAGATCATCAATTGAAATGATATCATTATCATTAAGTATTTGACCATTTAAAAGAACAATTTCCCCAAAATCAACCGTTGCCAGAATTTTTACAGAAAGTTCATCGCCATCTGGATCAAAAGGACTTTCCAAGTTAATCGGATTGTTCAATGAAGCCTCTTTTACTTCCATTTCAAAGTCGAATACCCTCGGAGCATCATTCACTGGTAAAACAGAAATTGTCACTGTAGCTTGTCCACAAGCAGCTAAATTTTCATTATCACAAATTTCATAAGTAAACTTATCTGTACCATTATAATCTGCATCAGGAATATAAGTATAGGTTCCATTCGTATTTATAGTCAAAATACCGTGTTCAACATCTTCAATTGGAGATGTATTTATCTCAAAGGAATCACTATCAACATCCGAATCATTATCTAAAACACTTGCTCCATCCAATATTTCATCCTCATTCACATGGGCTTCATCGTCCATGGCTAGAGGTCCATCGTTAACCGCTATAATTGTAATATTAACTGCAGCCTGATCACATTGCTGTGGCGATCCATCATCACAAACACCATAGACAAAAGAATCTATTCCACTAAATTCCAGATTTGGAGTATAAGTGTATGTTCCATCATTATGAATTACTAAGTTTCCATTAGTTACATCAACGACTGGGTTTGTATTAATTGTCAAATTTGTGCCTGGAACCTTATAATCGTTAGTCAACAGATTTTCACCATTCAGAATATCATCTTCATTAACTTGCGAAGAATCATCATTAGCTTGTAATATTTCATTAACATCTGTAATTAATATCGTAAAATCACCCGCAATTTTAGAACCGTCAGCACTAATAGCTTCGATACGAATTAGGTGAGATTCATCCATCTCAAAATCAATCAAAGTTTCATTAGCAATAGTGACAATACCAGATGATTCTTCAATCTTAAATCGACCGCCAGCATCGTCCAATAAATGATAACTAATTACATCCCCATCGGCATCAGTCGCCAAAGCAGTAATATGAACTGGAGAATCATTTGTCTCAAATTCACTGATGATATTATCAGCAGGGTCAATATCTATTAAGTTTGTAATTGCATGATCTGTATCGCCTCCTGTATCATCAACGTCAGTCACAAAAATTGGAAAATCACCAGCGATTTTAGAACCATCAGCACTTCTGGCCTCAATACGAATACTGTGACTAGCATTGCTCTCGAAATCAATCTGACTTTCATCCTTCACAGTCACTTCTCCTGACAACTCTTCTATTTTGAATCGACCATTATCATCATCAATTAAATGGTAAGTAATGGCATCATCATCAAGGTCGGTAGCATGCGCTGTAATATGAACAGGCGCATCGTTTATAGCATTCTCGCTGATAACATTCTCACGCTCCTCATTATCGATCAAATCTGTAATAGGATGATCCGTATCGCCATCCTCATCGGTAACTAGAATTGTGAAGTTCTCTTCTACCGTTGAGTTATCTGAACTCTTAGCTTTAATTTTAATGATATGTGACTCATTGATCTCAAAGTCGATTAGACTTGCATCGGCGACAGTCACAACACCAGTATTTGCATCGATCTTAAAACGACCTGCTGCGTTATCTACTAATTCATAGGTAATATTATCGCCATCTTCATCTGTGGCAAAAGCTGTGATATGAACAAGTGCGTCGGCAAGTACATTCTCACTTATTGTGTTGGCTGCTGGATCATTGTCAATCAAGTTTACAATAGCATGATCCGTATCGCCACCTGTTCCATCAACATCAGTCACATCGATTTGGAAGTCGCCTGCAA